>NZ_DATENY010000076.1:0-25758 GCF_035274705.1 Mycobacterium sp.
CCATGACCAGGACCCGAAAAATACGCGCGATCCTGGCCGTCACCCTGGCAGCGGTCCTGGTATGCGCACTCCCGCTGATCACTAGCGGACCCACCAGCACCAGACACACCAACGTCGTGGCCTACTTCGACACCACCAGAGGCGTTTTCGTCGGCGACGATGTGCTGATCCGCGGCGTGCCAGTGGGCAAGATCGCCAAGATCGAACCGCAACCCAACCGTGTCAAGGTCAGCTTCTGGTTCGACGACACCTACCGCGTGCCCAGCGACGCCAAGGCCGCCATCCTGTCCCCGACGTTGGTCACCGCTCGCGCAATCCAACTGACGCCGCCCTACACCAGCGGGCCCGTCATGGGCAACGACGCGGTCATCCCGCAGAACCGCACCGCGGTACCCGTCGAATGGGACCAGTTCCGCACCGAACTGCAAAAGCTGACGCAGATGCTGCAGCCCACCCAACCCGGCGGCGTCAGCACCTTGGGCGAATTCGTCAACACCGTGGCTGCCAACCTGCACGGCCAAGCCCCCAACATTCACGACTCCATCCTCGAGCTGTCGCAAACACTGTCAGCCCTCGGCGATCACAGCGACGACACATTCACCAGCGTGCGCAATCTGGCCACCCTGGTATCGGGTCTGCATCAGAGCACCGACCTGATGGAACAACTGAACACCAACCTCGCGGCTGTCACGGCTCTTCTGGCCAACAACCCCAACGAGGTCGCCAACGCCGTCAAGGACTTCAACGACGTGGTGACCGACGTCAAGGATTTCGTCGCCGACAACCGGGAGACCCTCGGCACCGCGACGGACAAACTCGCGTCAATCTCGCAGGCTGCCACCGGCAGCCTCGACGATATCAAGCAGATCCTGCACATTGCGCCGACGACAATCTCCAACGCCAACAACGCCTATCAGCCAGCACAGGGCACCATCACCGGCATCGCCGCGGTGAACATGTTCCGCGACCCGATCACCTTCCTATGCGGCGCCGTTCAGGCAGCGTCGCGGCTGGGCGCCGAGCAGTCGGCGAAGCTGTGCGTGCAATACCTGGCGCCCATCGTCAAGAATCGTCAGCTCAACTTCCCACCACTGGGTCTCAACCCGTTCGTCGGGACCGCGGCACGGCCCAACGAAGTCACCTACAGCGAGGACTGGATGAGGCCCGATTACATGCCACCACAACCGAATCCGGCTCCCGTGACCTCACCCGACGGCACGCCGCCACCCGTACCGTCGGCCCCCCTGGCCGCCGAACAAGCACCCCCGCTCCCACCGGTGCAACAAACCGACCCCGCCGCTGGATTGCCCGGGATGATGATGCCGCCACACCAGGGACCACGATGACCGCCACCAGCCGCCGCGTTGGCGCGATGCTGATGATCCTGGCGGCACTGGGACTATCGGGATGTCAGTGGCGCGGACTGAACTCGATCCCACTGCCTGGCACGCAAGGGCACGGGTCGGGCGCCTTCACCATCCAGGCACAAATGCCCGACGTCAACAACATTCAGCAGAACTCCCGCGTGCGCGTCGGGGACGTCAACGTCGGCACGGTCACCAAGATCGAGCGTCAGAACTGGCACGCGTTGGTGACGTTGACGCTCAACGGCGACGTCAATCTACCGGCCAACGCCACCGCGACGCTCGGGCAGACCAGCCTGCTGGGCTCGCTGCACGTTGAACTCGCACCACCGACCGACGCGCCGCCAGAAGGCAAACTGCACGAGGGCTCGCTCATACCCCTGTCGGCGGCTGGCGGCTATCCCTCCACCGAGCAGACGTTGGCCGCCGCGTCGATGCTGCTCAACGGAGGCGGACTCGGGCAGGTACAAGACATCACCGCAGCGCTCAGCCAGGCCTTCTCAGGAAGGGAAGACGACGTTCGCAGCTTCCTCGAGCAGCTCAACGCTTTCACCGGCAGGCTCTACGAGCAGACCGACGACATCATCGCGGCAACCGACAGCGTCAACCGGCTGGTCAGCCAGTTCGCCGCACAACGACCCGCCATCGACCGCGCGCTCGACACCTTGCCCGAGGCGCTGAAGACGCTGAACGGACAGCGCGAGAATCTCATTGCAGCCTTGGATCAATGGGCAAGTTCAGCGCTTTGGCCTCGGATTCGGTTCACCAGACCAGACAAGCCCTGGTGCAGGAAGTCAAGGATCTCGGTCCGGTCCTGGAATCGTTGGCCAACGCCGGCCCTGCGCTGACACGATCGCTAAATCTGCTGGCCACATATCCGTTCCCGAAAGACTCGTTGGACAAGTGGATGCGCGGTGACTTCGGCAACGTGACCCTCGTCGTGGACTTGACGCTGAGCCGACTGGATGCGTCGTTGTTCACCGGGACGCGATGGGAAGGAGACCTGACAGAACTCGAAAACCAGTGGGGCCGCACCATCGGGCAGCTCCCCAGCCCATACACGGCAGGGAATCCGCTTCTGGCGCCATACAAGTGGAATCAGGGACCCTGACATGCACCTGAACCGAAGCACCAAACTGCAATTGGCATTGTTCGCCATCATCACCCTGGTCGCAGGTGCGCTGATGTCCTTCCGCGTACTTGACCTACCGAACCTGTGGTTCGGCGTCGGGCGCTACCGCGTGAGCGTCGAACTACCCACAGCCGCAGGTCTTTACACCAACAGTAACGTCACCTACCGCGGCACGACGGTTGGTCGAGTCGAGGCAGTCAAGCTCGGCCCCACCGGCGCCACGGCCGTGCTCACACTGGACTCTGCGGTCAAGATCCCGGCCAATCTGCGTGCGCAAGTACACAGCCAAACCGCCGTCGGTGAAGTCTTCGTCGAACTCGAGCCCCGCAGCGGCGACGGCCCGACCCTGGCCGACGGCGACGTGATCACGCTCGACCGCACCACCGTCCCGCCCGACATCAACGCGTTGCTCAGCGCCACCAACACCGGCTTGCAGGCCATTCCCCGCGACAACCTCAAGGCGGCTGTCGACGACGCCTACACCGCCGTGGGTGGTCTGGGCCCTGAATTGTCGCGGATCGTGCGGGGCTCGACCACCCTTACCATCGACGCCAAAAAGAATCTCGACTCGATTACCACGCTGATCGATCAGTCGAAACCCTTGCTGGACAGTCAAACCGACACCTCCGACGCCATCCAAGCGTGGGCCGCCAACGTGGCCAATGTGACCGGTCAACTTCGCGACCAAGACGCCTCGGTCCGCGGTCTGCTCCAAAACGGTCCGGCCGCCTTCGGCGAGACCAAGGCGCTACTCGACCGCCTCAACGTGAGCGTGCCGATCCTGCTCAGCAATCTGGTCGGGCTCACCCAGACGGCACTGGTGTACCAGCCCAACATCGAACAGGTACTCGTCCTCGTGCCGGGTGCCATTGAACTCGTGCAAGGCGCAACGCTCGCCTCCCGCAACACCAAACAGGACTACAAGGGCGTCTATCTGTCGTTCAACCTCAACCTGAACCTTCCACCGCCCTGCACTACCGGCTTCCTTCCCGCCCAACAGCAACGGGCGCCCAGCGCGACGGATTACCCGGATCGCCCCGAGGGGTCTTTGTACTGCCGCATACCGCAAGACGCCATGTTCAACGTCCGCGGAGCTCGCAATCTCCCGTGCGAAACGCGTCCAGGTAAGCGCGCGCCGACGGTGAAGATGTGTGAAAGCGACGAGGATTACGTGCCGCTCAACGACGGCTACAACTGGAAAGGCGATCCCAACGCCACGCCGTCCGGGCAACCGATTCCGCAGATGCCGCCTGATGCGGCGTTACCCAGCGCCGCTCCGGCCGCGCCTGCGCCACCAATCGGCACTGCAACCTACGACCCCGCCACTGGCAGCTACATAGGCCCCGACGGACGCACCTACACCCAATCGAACTTGGCGCAGGGCTCCGGCGCACCGCGAACGTGGCAGGACATGCTGACTGCTCCGAAAGGAAACTGACCGATGCAATCCCGCGCGGCCACCGTCCTCACCCCCGACGACGACACCGACACCGCAAACCGATTCGATGCATCGGCCCTACCCGGCCACACCACAGACGCGGCAACCGACCTCACCGACCCCGATGTCTCGCACGACGCCGACGAAATGCGCGCCCAGCGCAAGCGACGGCCCGCCCATCGCACTGCTGCCGCCCCGGTCGTCGCCATCGTGATCGTCCTGAGTGCCCTCACCGGGTGGCTGGCATGGCAGGCAAAGTCACTGCACGACACGGCTTCACGTGACGCATCGTTCGTCGACGTGGCCCGCCAAGCCGCGGTGAACCTGACCACCATCGACTCCCAACACGCCGACGCCGATGTTCGGCGCATCACGGACTCAGCCACCGGCGCGTTCTACGACGACTTCTCGAACCGGTCGAAACCGTTCGTCGACGCCGTAGAGCAACTCAAGTCGAAATCAACGGGCACCGTGACCGCAGCAGGGCTGGAAAGCGCGTCGCACGATGACGCCCGGGTGCTGGTGGCCGTCAGCGTGAAGACCTCCAGCGCCGCTGCACCGCAAGAGCAGCTGCGCGCGTGGCGCCTGAGGGTGACCGTGACCAGAGTCGGTGATGACGTGAAGGTATCCAACGTGGAGTTCGTGCCGTGAGCCAAGACCCAAAGACCACCGAGGCGCTTCCGGCCACCTCGGACGCGCCGTCACGGCGGGCGCCGCGGATCCCGACACTGCGCTTCCTGTGGCGACGGAATCGGTTGCCCACCACCGAGCATCTGACCACCGGCGAGACCGACTCGACGCTGACGCTGGAAGGTGAGGACCGCGATGCGACGACCGAGGCCGAGACAGAGCCCGGTGGTGCGGATGGCCAGGCGGCCAGTGCGCCGACGCCGATCACGCAACCGAAGCGTCTGACACGCGTTCTCACGTTCGCTGTGTTGCCCGTGGTCGCCTTTTTGCTCACCGGCGTAGCGGCATATCTGAAATATGACCAATCAACGTTGGCATCCCGACAAGCCGCGGCAGCCGAATCCGTGCCGGCCGCCAAGGACATCGCCACCGAAATGCTGTCCTATGCTCCCGACACCGCGGAGGCGACGCTCACCAAGGCCGGAGACCGATTGTCTGGCACCTTTCGCGACTCATTCCTGTCGCTGGTCAAAGACGTCGTGGTGCCCGGTGCCAGCCAGAAGGACGTCTCAGCCACCGCGAAAGTACCGGCTGCTGCGGTCACCTCGACGACGCCGACAAACGCCACACTGGTCCTGTTCATCGACCAGACGATCACCGTCGGTGGCGGAACACCCACCAGCACGGCGTCGGTGGTGCAAGTCAATCTCGAAAAGATCGATGGGCAATGGAAATTGACGGGATTCGACCCGAAATGACCACACCCGGTGGCCTTTTGAGCGCCCGGAGAGGGCATCGAGTGAGCCGATTATTCCCGCAAGCCATGCGATCGCTACGCCGCCTGGCGGCGCGATGCGGAGTCCGTGGCGGCCCAGTGTTCAGCTCATGACGTCGGAATGACGGGCACGAGCAGGTGACTGTCGTATCGGCCGCCGGTGTGGATGCGGTGGGCACCGTTGTTGCGGCTGTCATGCGCCGACGTCGGCGTCATCGGCGCATAGGAGTTGATGTCGCGTCCCTGAATGACCAGCCGCAACGTCTCCCCGGCCTCGAACACGGTGCTCGACGGCCAGATCTCGATGTCCAGCGGCACCGGCTCGCCACCGGCCGGCAACGGCTCAACGCTGCGATGGGTGTGCACGGGTTGCGCGGGGGTGCTCCGATGGAGGTCCAGTTCTCGATGCGACGCGCGCAACCAGCCCAGAGCCACATGTCCGTCCTCTTGTACTGCGAAGAAGTGGAACGGCACCTCGACGCCCGACGCGTCGAGCTTCTGGACGGCCACGAAGATGTCGGCGTCGGAGGCCACCTCGGCGGAAAACCACAAGCGCAGCGCCATATACCCGGTGAGCTCGGTGGCCCGGTCGAAGGTCAGATCAAACATCGCGCGCCCGCACGCGCCGTCGTATCGAATCACGCCGGTGTGGGTGGGCTGCGTGTAATCCAACGCCGCGTCGCCGGTCAAGAACAACTTCTGGTATCGCGTCCGTTGGAGAGGCCACTCGTTCTCGTCGCGGAAGACGCCGCCCGAGATGCTGTTCCGGACTTCTATAACGACCGGCGGCCATTCGTCGACCGGTGTGCGGTCGACGTTCTTGACGAAGCGATCAAAGAACGCGAGTTGACGCTCGAGGTTCTCCGGTGAGTATTGCGCGGCCCACTTCTTGCCGCCATGCACGAGCAGCCACTTGTGCTTCGACGAGATGCGACGATAGCCCTCGAGTGTTCCGCGCGTATGAAGCCCGTGGTCCGACCAGCTTGCCGCGACGAAAGCGGGCACCTCGATCTTCGATAGGTCAGCGCCTTTGGCGGCCCAGTACTCGTCGAGCAGCGGATGGGCTGCTGCCGCAGCCGGAATGTCCTCGACCTGGTTGCGTGAGAAGCTTGCGAGCATGTGCCACGCCGCGACGAAGTTCGTCTCGGGAATCCCACCGTGGAAGGCGAATTCACGGTAGAAGTCGCTCACACCTTCCCATGGATTGATGGCGGCTAGGTGCGGAGGTTGGGTCGCGGCGATATACCACTGCGCCCAAGCCAGATTCGAACACCCGATGAGCCCTACCTTGCCGTTGCTCCACGGCTGTGCCGCGGCCCACTCGACGGTGTCGTATCCGTCGTGTGCCTCTTGCTGGGACCAATACGCCGCATCGCCGTCCGATCCCCAGGTGCCGCGCATGTCAGCGAAGACGACGGCGTAACCGCGGGCACACCACCACACCGGATCCGGATACTCGAAAGGGGTGTATTTCGACAATAGTGTGGTGTCGAAACCCAGGTCATATCCACGGAAGAACGGAGTGTCCCACATCAAGCCGCCATGCTTGCCGTACGGAGCCCAGGCCATGAGCACCGGCAGATCCGTCGACAGGTCGCGCGGCCGGAACACATCAACTCGGATATCGACACCGTCGCGCATCGTCACCGGTACGTCGCGTTCGATGAGCAATGACCCGTCCTCGACGGTGTGATGATTCACGCCCGGCCAGCCGGTGGCCATCGGGGGCTGGCCCGGTTTGAACGGCCCGACGATGTCGGCCGCGTTGCGGTCAGAGTTGGTGCTCACGAACGCTCCTTCGTCAGTCATAGCCCTCACTGTGGAACCCGTCGGTCAGACACGGCTATCCACCAAGCGCGACGTTATCCACAACCAGCAACGACTTCGACAAACTCGAATTCGCCTCGTATACACCGCAAGAAGCCCTCGGTATCGCGGCACTCGTTCGCCGCAAAGCCAGCGTCGGGCTCAGCGTGTGTGACCCTCGCTGAATCCCGTGGCATCACGATGGCCCGGCGCACCCGGCTGTCGGTCAAGGCAGACAGTTGGTTACAGCCGTGCCAGCGGAAGCTCAGACGGGTAGCTGAAGAACCGGCCCTCGGGGTCGTATTTGCGCCGCAGTGTCTCAAGGCGCGAAGCGCTGTCCGGGTGTAGTACGGCCATCGGATGACGGAACAGGTTGGAATCACCGACGTATCCGCCGCCGAGGGAATACCGATCGATGCTTTCAAGACCGGCTGTGTGCCAGGCAAGCATTTCTTCGTCTTGCGAGATGTCCTCATAGCCGGCGTACACCTGCAGTGAGATCTCCGAAAACAGACTGTATGCGGCGTTGGGATGGGTCTGTTGTAGACCAGGGATCAACCAGACGCTCGACCGCGCGGTCGGCAACGAATCGATGATGGACTTGGTGTCCTGCCACAGCTGGCGGTCAGTCGGGTCGGTGATCCATACGTTGTCGGAAAGGTAGCGATAACCCTCGGGATAGAGCTGATCGAACAGCACAAACAGTTCTTCGATCGAGCAGGCGCGTGGCCGCTGCCACAGCAGCGCTGAGGAGAGACCGGGAGCGGTTTCCAGCGGAGCCATCAGAGTTTTCGCGTGTTCGAGGTCGTCCGCGAAGACGTATGACGTAATGGTCAAGACTGCGCCTTCTTGACCCGACAGTGGGTTGCCGGCGGCGATGAGCAGTGCGGGGCATCCGGCACGCATGAGAGATTTGTTGGTCTCGAGGTACCAGGGAACCAACTCGTCGTAGGCCGACAACGGATGTATCTGCATCGCCCACGCGATGACACCCGGCATCGGTCTGAGATCGAGGTACATGCGTGTCGCGGCCGCGAAGAAGCCAGGCCCGCTGCCGCGCGCCGCCCAGAGGATGTCGGCGTTCTCGTCGTCGGTGGCGTGCAACGTTTCGCCATCGGCGGTGACGACGTCGATCGCGCGAAGACTGAATGCAGCTGGGCCGACTGCACGAGAGTAGGAGTTCAGGCCCGAGCCACCGCCCAGGATGAACCCTGCGATCCCCACGCTCGGGCAGTGACCCGTCGGGAAATACAGACCGTGCGCTGACAGCGATGCCGCCAGCTCGTGGACGTGCACCCCGGGCTCGATCGTCGCCGTCAACGCGTCGGGATCAACGTCGATCGCCTTGAGCCGCGAGAGATCCAGCAGAAGCCCACCATCCCGCACCGCGTTGCCAACCCAGCTGTGTCCGCCCGATCGCGTACCGATCGACAACCCCTCCGCACGTGCGAGCGCGACGGCGTGGGCGACGTCGTCGCGGCTCCCGGCCACCACGATCACAGCCGGTTTACGGTTCGGCTTGATCCCATTCCACACAGCGGCCCGGCGCGCCTCCTCATAACCACCGTCGGTCACGCGATACACACATCCGTCAAACGCAGTCATCGGATACCTCCACTTCATGTCGTCGGCGGACCGGAATCGAAATCCCCAGGGTTGTGCCGAATCATCGCTTCGGCAGCGGTCGAGACCTCCGTCCGAACAAACCCCGCTGCCCCGCGGTACGCAGACACACGCTGCCGCACCAAAGAGCGACTACGCTATCCACCTTGCGTTCCTCTATCCGCGCAACGCAAAGTCTGCGTGGAGAGTTCTGCACGGTGACGGCTCCCACCGAGCATGCTCAGCGACGGCTGACAATCGACCTCCTCGTTCTGGAGACGAGCCTCGGAGGCGTTCACACCGCGCCGCCCGGGCCGATCGTTCGACGCAGATCGGCTTGCGCAAAGCGGATGTAGCCGCGCGCAGCGGATAGTCAGCTGCCCGACGAGTCAGCACAGTGGGGACGCAGGCCGATCCGGCGCCCTCGACGCGGTGCGACACCGCGGCCTGTGTGCCCAATTGGACCAGGCCCGAGAGGAGGGAACACATGCCCCAGGACGTCCGAGGCGTGATCGCGCGCTCTGCGGGCGATCCGGTGGAGGTCGCCATCATCACCATCCCGGATCCCGGCTACGGCGAAGTGGTGGTGCGGGTCCAAGCGTGCGGCGTGTGCCACACCGACCTGACCTACCGCGAGGGCGGCATCACCGACGAGTTCCCGTTCCTACTGGGCCACGAGGCCGCCGGCGTCATCGAACAGATCGGTGCGGGAGTCGAGTCGGTGGCCGTGGGCGACTTCGTCGTGCTCAACTGGCGGGCCGTGTGCGGACAGTGCCGGGCGTGCCGGCGCGGACGCCCGCAGTACTGCTTCGACACGCACAACGCCACCCAACGCATGTCATTGGCCGACGGCACCGCGCTGACCCCGGCGCTGGGCATCGGCGCCTTCGCTGAGAAAACCCTCGTCCATGCCGGGCAGTGCACAAAAGTCGATCCCGACGCCGATCCCGCGGTGGTGGGATTGCTTGGCTGCGGTGTGATGGCCGGACTCGGGGCGGCGGTCAACACCGGCAACGTCTCCCGAGGTGATTCGGTGGCGATCATCGGATGCGGTGGTGTCGGTGACGCGGCCATCATGGGCGCCCGGCTCGCTGGCGCGGGCACCATCATCGCGATCGACCGCGATGAGCGGAAACTGCAGTGGGCCAACGAACTTGGAGCAACCCATGTCGTCGATGCCAGTGAGGTCGACACCGTCGAGGCGGTGCGGGAACTCACCGGCGGACACGGCGCCGACGTCGTCATCGACGCGGTCGGGCGCCCGGAAACCTGGCGACAAGCGTTCTACGCCCGCGACCTCGCCGGCACCGTCGTTCTGGTGGGGGTGCCCACCCCGGAGCTGCGCGTGGAGATGCCGCTGGTCGATTTCTTCTCCCGCGGCGGAGCATTGAAGTCCTCCTGGTACGGCGACTGCCTGCCCGAGCGGGACTTCCCGATGCTGGTTGACCTGTACCAGCAAGGCCGGCTCCCACTCGAGCGTTTCGTCACCGAGCGCATCAAGCTCGATGACGTCGAAGACGCATTCCGCATCATGCATGAGGGAACGGTGCTGCGTTCGGTGGTGGTGCAGTGAGCGGCCAGATGCGCATTGACCGCGTCGTCACCTCGGGCACGTTCAGCCTCGACGGCCGCACCTGGGACGTTGTCAACAACATCTGGGTGGTCGGCGATGACGACGAGGCCGTCATCATTGACGCCGCCCACGACGCCACCCCCGTCCTCGATGCCGTCGGCGACCGCAACGTGGTGGCCGTCGTTGTCACCCACGGCCACGACGACCACGTCACCGTCGCACCCGAGTTGGCCGTGGCCCTGCACGCGCCGGTGCTCCTGCATCCCGGCGACGACATGCTCTGGAAGGCCACACATCCCGAGGAACGCTACTGGCGTCTGGACGATCATCAGCGCATCGGCTTCGCCGGCACCGAACTCGAAGTCATCCACACACCCGGCCACTCTCCGGGGTCGGTGTGCCTTTACCTGTCCGAGACACATGCGCTGTTCTCCGGCGATACCCTGTTCGCCGGGGGACCGGGGGCTACTGGCCGTTCCCACAGCGACTTTCCCACCATCATCGATTCCATCCGCGACCGCATCCTCACACTGCCCGGTCAGACCCGGGTGCACACCGGACATGGCGATCACACCACCGTGACGGCCGAGGCGCCCCACCTCGAAGAGTGGATAGCGCGGGGATGCTGAATGTCGGCGAGCTGACGGGTCTCAGCGACACGTCAGAGTTGTTGAGGCGAACGTTGTCTCAGTGGGGATTAACCGACCGGTGCGAGTACCGCGCGGCGACGATCGAACCGTCAGGCATGGCAGGGACGAAACGCCCTGCGGCGCATACAGTGCGACTGCCAGGGTTGACATCTTTGGTGGGGGACTGGATCTCCGCGTCAACGGTTCCGGCGAGATCGATGGCAGCGCGGTGCATGGTCGCCGTGACCACGGTGGTTGCCGCTGCGCTCGTGCGTGACGCCACAGAGTTGAGAGTTCACCAGCAGCAACGTCTTTCGGCAGTAGCGATCCACGCGCGGTCCACTCGCGCGAGGTATGCCCTGATGCCACGACAAGGAGTGTCCTTCCGTGACTGACGCAGTCATTGTGGGTGCCGTGCGCACGGCGGTCGGCAAGCGCGGTGGTGGTTTGTCGTCGGTCCATCCGGCGGACTTGTCGGCGCATGTACTTAGTGCGTTGGCGGCGCGCGCCGGTGTGGATCCGATGGTCGTCGACGATGTGGTGTGGGGGTGTGTGAGTCAAGTGGGGGAGCAGGCGTTCGACATTGCGCGCACCGCGGTTTTGTCGGCAGGGTGGCCTGAATCGGTTCCCGGGACGACCGTGGATCGGCAGTGCGGGTCTTCGCAGCAGGCAGTACATTTCGCGGCGGCCGGGCTGATCGCGGCAGTACGACGTCGTGGTCGCCGGTGGGGTGGAGAGCATGTCGCGGGTGCCGATGGGGTCGGCTCAGGCCAGCGGTAATCCGTTGGGGTCGCGTTATGCGGCACGGTACGGGCCGGGGTTCCCCAGCCAAGGCATCGGCGCTGAAATGATCGCCGAGAAGTGGCAGCTGTCACGGGAGCGGCTCGATGAGTTCGCCTTGCAGTCGCACGATCGGTCCGCCGCGGCCACCGATGCGGGATTGTTCGCCGAGGAGATCGTCACCACCGACGTCGACGGCTACCCGGTCGCGGTCGACGAGGGGATTCGCCGGGGCGGTACCAAGGAGAAGCTGGCGGGGTTGGCGCCGGCGTTCCGCGAGGGCGGGCGGGTGACGGCGGCGAATTCGTCGCAGATCTCTGATGGGTCGGCGGCGTTGCTGATGATGACCAGTGAGGCTGCGGCCAGCGCCGGATTGGATCCATTGGCTCGGGTCCACACCGCGGTGGTGGCGGGATCGGCGCCGATGCCGATGCTGACCGGGCCGATCCCGGCGACGCATAAGGCGCTCGCGCGATCAGGACTTCGTCTCGACGACATCGGAGTGTTCGAGGTTAACGAGGCGTTCGCGTCGGTGACGTTGGCCTGGGCCGCGGAGTTCGGTGTGGACCTGGCCGCGATCAACCCGCGTGGTGGTGCAATCGCCTTAGGGCACCCACTGGGAGGAGCGGGTGCCCGGTTGATGACCACAATGCTGTATCACATGCGGCACAACGGCATTCGGTATGGCCTGCAGACGATGTGTGAAGGCGGCGGGCAGGCCAACGCCACCATCCTCGAACTGCTCTGATCCATCGTGACTTGGTGAAAGGACCCGCCGTGCAGAATCTTTCGTTCGACTTCACCGGCCAGGTAGTGATCGTCACCGGCGGCGCACGTGGTATCGGGCTGGAACTGGGCCGGTTCTTCACCGACGCCGGGGCGTCGGTGTATTTGGTGGACTATGACGCTGAAGAGGTAAAGCTGGGAGCCGATGAAATCGGTGCTCGGCCCATCCACGCCGATGTAAGCGAGACCAGCGATGTCGACGCGGCGATCGAGCGGGTGACGGCCGAATCCGGGCGCATCGACGTTTTGGTCAACAACGCAGGCATCTTGCGCGACAAGGTCTTGTGGAAGCTGACCGACGATGATTGGGACAAGGTGCTGGCCACCCACGCAGGTGGCACGTTCCGGTTCACCAGGGCGTGCGTACCGCACTTTCGTGCCCGCTGTTACGGCCGGGTCATCAACGTCACTTCATACACCGGTCTGCGTGGCAACACCGGTCAAGCCAACTACGCCACGGCCAAAGCCGGTGTCATCGGATTCACCAAGACCGCAGCCAAGGAATTGGCCCGGTTCGGCGTGACAGTGAATGCGATTTCACCCAACGCCGAGACCCGCATGGTCGCTTCCATCCCGGAGGGCAAGAAAGCCGAACTGGCCGCGGCCATCCCGTTGGGCCGCTTCGGCGCTCCCGAGGAGATGTGCGGCACGGTCGGGTTTTTGGCTTCAGCCGAAGCCGGTTACGTCACTGGCGTCGTGTTGCCAGTGGATGGGGGGATCTCGATCTGATGGCAGCGTTCACCTACGACACATTGGCCGACGCGGCCTGACGTGTGTAACCGAGGTGTTGATCCGAGTCGTGCGCGCATTGGCGAGCGTGACGAACAAGACGCCTTAGAAGCCGGTTCGAAGGACTTGGGGTTCCGTTCCGGCCGAGATGGAGGAGGATTCGCTTGGGAGATCCATCATCTGAGGGTCTGGCCTTGCTTCGTCGAGAAGGCGCCGTCGGGGTCATCACGATTAATCGTGCGGCAGCGCTCAACGCGGTCAACGCGGCGGTATCGACTGCGGTCGGCGATGCCGTGCATGAACTGGCTTGTGATCCTGACCTTCGGGTAGGGGTCATAATCGGAGCTGGTCGAGCGTTCTGCGCGGGCGCTGATCTGAAGGCGCTTGCCGCAGGGGAGTCGTTCGTTTCACCGGAGCATCCCGAATGGGGTTTCGCCGGAGTGGTGCAGCACTACATCGACAAGCCGATGATCGCAGCTGTGAACGGATTCGCCCTCGGGGGTGGCACCGAGATCGTGCTGGCATGCGATCTGGCCGTGCTGAGTTCACAGGCAAGTCTGGGGCTACCGGAAGTCACGCGTGGGCT
Source organism: Mycobacterium sp. (assembly GCF_035274705.1). Taxonomy (GTDB): domain Bacteria; phylum Actinomycetota; class Actinomycetes; order Mycobacteriales; family Mycobacteriaceae; genus Mycobacterium. Next base: position 13,831 of record NZ_DATENY010000076.1, read on the forward strand.
GATCGCCGGCGCCGGTGGATTGCTGAGGCTGCCCGATCAGTTGCCGCCGAAGCTAGCCGCCGCTGCCGTATTGACCGGCGAGCCGATCACGCCGGAGACAGCACTGCGGTGGGGCCTGGTCAACGCTGTCGTGGAGCCGGACCAGGTGTTGACAGAAGCCTTGAGGATTGCGCGGGCGATCACCGAAAACGCACCTCTGGCCGTCGCGATGAGTAAGAGGGTGATGTCTCATCGCCGCAATTTCGGGTCCGACTGGAGTCATCCGATGTGGACCATGAACACCAAGGCACTCGAGTTCATCATGGCCAGCGACGACGCCAGGGAAGGCACCTCCGCCTTTGCGCAGAAAAGACCGCCGGTCTGGACCGGCCGACTGGAGGCGCTGGCAGATCACACGATCGCCGATGCGCTCCAGCGATCGGCGACCACATGAAGGTCGGACCGCCCATTCGCGGAAGCGGCGATGGCCAATGCCGAACTGTAGGACGAGGCCTCGCGCGGCGGGTTCAACCCGTGGGAGGAGTTGCGCGCCGACAACCCGAATTTCTACGAGACCCGGGACAACATCGTCATGCTCTGCGTCGTGTCGACGTCAGGCTGCGTCGACTTGCGGAATTCGCGTGGTGCGACGCCGTAGGTGCTGCGGAATAGTCGCGAGAAGTACGCAGGGTCGGGGAAGCCCCACCGGTGGCCGATGTGGGCGATGGACAGGTGCTGTTGGTGGCGATCGGCGAGGTCGCGTCTGCACCTCTCGAGCCGCCGCGTGCGGATCAGCGTGGACACCGAGGTGCCCTCCGCCATGAACACTTTCTGCAGCAGGCGGACCGACACGAAGTGGACGTCCGCGACGGTCTTTGTGCTCAGTTCGGGGTCGTGGAGGTGATCGTCTATGAACTTGCTGACCTGGGCGATGAGCACCCGGTGGGTGCCTGGGGCGTCCGCCTCGAGGGGCAGCTGCATCTGCTGCGCGAACGCGGCGGTCACCAGGTCCACCACCGCGTCGCCGAGATGGGTCGCGATCACTGGGCGGGTAGCGTTGAGCTCCGCACTCAGTCCGCGCATCAGGGGTGCGATCAAGGAGGCCAGTCCGGTGTCGCCCGCCAGCCGTACGGCGGTCAGCGCGGCCATGTGCTTCTCGGGCAGGCGCACGAGCGAGCGCGGGAACATCGCGACCGTCATTCTGAAGTCGTCGGCGAACGAAATGCGGTACGGCCGCGAGGTGTCGTAGATGGCGAGATCGCCAGGTCGTAGATGGGCTTGGCGATCGTCTTGCTCGACGACGCTCTCACCGCTGACCTGAAGGCCGAACTTGTAGAGCTCGGGGTCGTCTCGACGGATCAGCCGAGGCGTCCGCTCCACTACGGCGTGCGACGCGCACACGTCGGCCAATACCACTGATCCCATGCTGGCGGAGCCGACATCCCCGCTGAAATGGCTCGCGCCGTCCGAGCAGCGCGCTCGTAGCGGCACGAAGGTGCGACAGATCCTCTGCTCCCAGTCCTCGAAGCCGGTTGTCAAGCCCGTGGCGGTATCCATATCGGTCACCTCTCCTGTTAAGACCGTCACATTACGCACCGAATGTTCGGTCGGTCAAGTACCGTGCGGCGTCATCCAACTCGTCAGTCCGCTGATCGGTCACCGTTGGGAGTACAGACCAGTACGGCGAGGCGAGAATTGAGAGACGTGCCCATGGAGGATCTGAACCCGCGACCGGGAGACCTCGAACCGATCGAAACCGCGTCGGTGGACGAGCTGCGCCAGCTGCAGCTCGACAGGCTGCGCTGGTCGGTTCGCCACGCCTACGATCACGTGCCCCACTACCGGTCTGCCTTCGACGCCGCTGGCGTCCATCCGGACGACGTGAAGTCACTGGACGACCTGGCCAAACTGCCCTTCACGACGAAGGCGGACCTGCGCGAGAACTACCCCTTCGGGATGTTCGCGGTCCCGCGCGAGCAGGTGGTGCGGGTGCACGCCTCTTCAGGTACGACGGGGCGCCCAACCGTGGTCGGGTACACCCGCGATGATCTCGAGACGTGGGCGACGGTCGTCGCGCGCAGCATCCGCGCGGCCGGAGGCCGGGCTGGGCACATCTTCCACAATGCCTATGGCTACGGTCTGTTTACCGGCGGCCTCGGCGCACACGCCGGCGCCGAGAAGCTCGGGTGCACAGTGGTGCCCGTCTCCGGCGGCATGACCGAGCGCCAGGTTCAGCTCATCCTCGATTTCCGGCCAGACATCATTACCGTCACGCCGTCGTACATGCTGTCGATCGTCGAGGAGATGGAACGGCAGGGCATCGACCCGCGCTCGACTTCACTCAAGGTCGGCATCTTCGGTGCCGAGCCGTGGACCAACGACATGCGCCGCGAGATGGAGGAGCGGCTGGACATGCACGCGGTCGACATCTACGGGCTGTCCGAGGTGATCGGCCCCGGCGTCGCCAGCGAGTGCGTGGAGACCAAGGACGGGCCGACCGTCTGGGAGGACCACTTCTTCCCCGAGATCGTCGACCCGGTGACGCTGGAGCCGGTGACCGACGGCCAGCCAGGCGAACTGGTCTTCACGTCTCTGACCAAGCACGCGATGCCGATCATTCGCTACCGCACCCGAGACCTGACGCGGCTGCTGCCCGGCACGGCGCGCACCATGCGCCGGATCGAGAGGATCACCGGCCGCACCGACGACATGATCATCCTGCGTGGAGTGAACCTCTTCCCGACGCAGATCGAGGAGCTCATCCTCCGCGTGCCCGCGCTCGCTCCGCATTTCCAGTGCTTATTGTCGCGTGCTGGCCAGCTCGACGAGCTGACCGTCCTCGTCGAACACCGCAACGGCGTCAGCAGCGACACCGCCCTCGAAGCCGGAGCTCAGCTCACGCGTCTGGTGAAGAACTCGATCGGCGTGACCGTCGGCGTCGACGTCGTCGCTCCAGAGTCGGTCGAGCGCTCGGCCGGCAAGATGCGGCGGATCATCGACAACCGCGACAAGCGCTGAGCGCTAGCGCATTCGGATCCCGTCCAGCAGCAGCGAGCACACCTGCTCGGCGAGGTCTGCTGGCTTCAGATGCCGCTCGGGTTGGTACCACTCCCGCACCGAGTTGGTCATGCCGAAGATGAGGCGCGCCGTGGTTCGGGCATCGACGTCCGCACGGATGTCCTCCTCGTCGATCGCCTCTTGGACCACGCCGGCGACGATCTTGTCGTAGGCGCGACGCTGCTCCAATGCCCACCGCTCAGTTTCCGTGTTGCCGCGCACGTTGAGCAACAGCGTGACGTAGGGCAACCGCTCGGCCATGATCTCGATGTTGCGCCGTATCAGGTGAGTCAGCCGGTCGACCGCACGGCCCGCGATGGCGGCTTGCTCTGCGGTACTGGCCATCAGCGGCTCCAGCGCCTTCTCGAGGCCGAGACGCAGTAGTTGCTCCTTGCTCTCGATGTGGTGATAGATCGAGGACTTCGACAGTCCGGACGCATGCGAAAGGTGCTGGAAGCTGGTGGCGTCGTAGCCACGCTCGGTGAAAACCCGGGCAGCGACATCGAGGAGCCGGTCGAGGTTGTATGTAGGACGAACCTCACCCGACGGCAGCCGTCGGACCCCGTCACGCTCACGCTCGCTCATGCGGTCATCGTTCCATGCGACGAGGCCCGCTTAGCCGCCGCTCACTTCCCCGGTGAACATGACGCGGTCTGCCTGAAGCGTCTGCGCGTCGTCGGCCACGGCGGCCATCTCCGGCGAGCGCAGCGCGGCCTTGAGAGTCTCGCCGTCCGCGAAGTCCAGCTCGGCGACAAGATATGGGGCCTTGCCGGGTCCCAGCGTGCGCGGCTTGGAAAACGACATCGCGACCAGGCCCGGCAGTGGCTTGCACAGCGGCACATGCCGTTCGAAGTACTGCCGGTCGAAGGCCTCGGGATCAACTGGTGTCTCGTACTGGATGGTCAGCCGGTGCATCAGCTCTGCTCCCATGTCTTCGCAACGAGTGTCAGCACGTCATACGTCGCCACAGTGGAGTCGTCCTGGTTGGTGACGACGGCGTCCCAGCGAACCTCACCGTAGTCCGCGGAGTTGCGCGGAGTGATTTGCTTGACGGTTAGGGTCACGCGGATCGAGTCGCCAGCCTTGACCGGGGTCAAGAAGCGGAGGTTGTCGACGCCGAAGTTCGCCAGCACAGGGCCAGGGTTCGGCTCGACGAACAGGCCCGCGGCCAGAGACACCACGAGGTAGCCGTGGGCCACGATGCCGCCGAAGAGCGGGTTGGCGGCAGCGGCGTCTGGGTCGGTGTGGGCGTAGAACGTGTCCCCGGTGAACTCGGCGAAGTGCTCGATGTCGGCGAGGGTCACCTCGCGCGCCGCCGACTCGATGGTATCGCCGATACGTAGCTCTGCCAGGCTCTTTCGGAATGGGTGGACATCCTCGATCGCGCGCTTCGATCCAGTGGTCCAGCGGCCGGTGACCGCCGTGAGCATGTCGGGCGACGCCTGGACAGCGGTCCGCTGCATGTGGTGGAGCACGCCACGGATGCCGCCGAGCTCCTCGCCGCCGCCGGCGCGGCCAGGACCGCCGTGCACGAGCACGGGCAGCGGGCTCCCGTGGCCAGTGGACTCGCCGGCATCGTCGCGGTCGAGGATCAGCAGCCGCCCATGCCACGGCGCCAGCCCGAGGGTGACGTCGCGGGCGACTTGCGGGTCGTGGGTGACCAGCGACGCGACGAGGCTGCCCCTGCCGCGCGCGGCGAGGGCGACGGCCTCGTCCACCGACCCGTACGTCAGGACGGTGCTGACCGGTCCGAAGGGCTCCACGTCGTGCGGCTCTTCGGCGTCTGCGTGCGCCCGCAGGAGGATGGGGGACAGGAAGGCGCCCTTCTCGGCGTCGGCATCGACGAGATCGACATGGTCGGGGTCGCCGTACACGATGTCGGCGCTGTTGCGCAGCGCCTCAATGGCTTTGCGCACCTCCTGCCTCTGGGCCAGGCTGGCCAGGGCGCCCATCCGGACACCCTCGACGGCCGGGTTTCCAACGGTGATCTTCGCCAGCCGCGCGCTGATCGCCTCGACGACCGCGTCAGCTATGGCCTCGGGTACCAGCGCCCTGCGGATGGCGGTGCACTTCTGGCCGGCCTTGACGGTCATCTCGGTGACTACGCCCTTGATGAAGAGATCGAACTCTGGGTCCTCGGTGGTGACGTCGGGACCCAATATCGAGCAGTTGAGCGAGTCGGCCTCGACGCCGAGTCGGACTCCTCCGTGCAGCACCGACGGGTGGTTGCGCAGGATGGCGGCCGTATGCGCGGACCCGGTGAAGGCAACCGAATCCTGCTCGCCGAGCTCGTCGAGGAGGCTGCCCGCGCTGCCGCACACCAGCTGCAGGGCGCCCTCGGGGAGAATGCCGGACTCGATGATCCGACGGACCACAGCCTCGGTGAGGTAGGCGGTCTGGCTGGCCGGTTTGACGATGCTGGGCAGGCCGGCGAGGAATGCCGGCGCGAGCTTTTCGAGCATGCCCCACACGGGGAAGTTGAAGGCGTTGATCTGCACCGCGACGCCGGGGCGCGAGGTGTAGACGTGCTGACCGAGGAAGCTGCCCTCTCGGCCAAGGCGTTCCACGGCACCGTCCAGCACGACGGTGTCGTTCGGCAGCTCGCGGGTCCCCTTGCTGGCGTAGGAGAACAGAGTGCCGATGCCACCATCGATGTCGACGATCGAATCGCGCTGGGTTGCCCCGGTGCGCAGGGAAAGCGCGTAGAACTCGTCTTTGGCGCCGCCGAGGTGCTTGGCCAGCGTCTTGAGCAGGCTCGCGCGCTCGTGGAACGTGAGCGACCGGATCTTCGGACCGCCCACCTGGCGCGCGTGGGCCACCAGTGCCGAGTAGTCCAGACCCTCGCTCGAGACCCGGGCCACCTCTTGTCCGTTCACGGCGTCGAGGACCGGCTCGCCCTCGTTCTCAGCGCGGTACCAGTGCCCCGCGACATAGCTCTCCAGCAGTGCGCTCACGGCGAGCTTTCCTTCCGATCGAAGAGACGGGCCATTGCGCGACCCGCTGTGCCTGTGCCAGAGTAATACAGAACGTTCGGTCAGTAAATGGCCGCGAAGCTCTCTGGAGGATCCATGACATCGGCCGTCGGCGAGGCGCAGCTCCAAGCCCATTTCGAGGCCACCGTCGAGCACAAGGACCGGATCGAGCCGCGCGACTGGATGCCAGAGGCGTACCGCAAGACGCTGGTCCGCCAGATCGCCCAGCACGCGCATTCGGAGATCATCGGCATGCAGCCCGAGGGCAATTGGATCGGGCGCGCACCGTCCCTGCGCCGCAAGGCGATCCTGCTTGCCAAGGTGCAGGACGAAGCGGGCCACGGGCTATACCTGTACTCCGCGACTGAGACCCTCGGTGCCTCCCGCGACGAGTTGACCGAAATGCTGATCAGCGGCCGGCAGAAGTACTCCTCGATCTTCAACTACCCGACGCTCTCCTACGCCGACGTCGGAACGATCGGCTGGCTCGTCGACGGTGCCGCGATCTGCAACCAGGTGCCCCTGTGCAGGACCTCCTTCGGCCCCTACGGGCGGGCGATGATCCGGATTTGCAAGGAGGAGTCCTTCCACCAGCGCCAGGGCTTCGAGCTGCTCATGACAATGATGCGCGGCACCGACGAGCAGCGCGCGATGGTTCAGGAGTCCGTGAACCGGTTCTGGTGGCCGGCGCTGATGATGTTCGGCCCGCCCGACGACGCGTCCCCGAACACCGAGCAGTCGATGGCTTGGGGCATCAAGACGCACACCAACGACGAGCTGCGCCAGCGCTTCGTCGATATGACCGTCCCGCAGGCCGAAGCGCTCGGCGTCACCCTTCCCGACGCGGAGCTGCGCTGGAACGAGGAGCGGGGCGCTCACGACTTCGGCGAGATCGACTGGGACGAGTTCTGGACCGTGGTCAAGGGCGACGGTCCCTGCAGCGCACAGCGGATCGCCCACCGGAAGAAGGCCTGGGAGGACGGCGCCTGGGTGCGCGAAGCTGCGCTGGCCTTCGCCGACATGCAGACCCACCAGCCCGAGGAGGCAGCCGGATGAGCAACCAGGTCCGGGCCGAATGGCCGCTCTACGAAGTCTTCATCCGCGGCAAACGCGGGCTGAACCACGTGCACGTGGGATCGCTCCACGCAGCCGACGACCAGATGGCTTTGCGCCACGCACGCGATGTCTACACGCGGCGCAATGAGGGCGTCAGCATCTGGGTGGTCCGCTCCACCCACATCACCGCGTCCAGCCCCGACGAGAAGGACCCGCTGTTCGCGCCGAGCGGCGACAAGGTCTACCGGCACCCGACGTTCTACGCAATTCCCGACAACGTCCCGCACATGTGAGGACGGAGAAGAGACATGCCTGACGTGCACATCCACGATGCCGACCCCCACGACTCGGCTTACGCCGGACTCCTCGTCAACGACGCGCACTGGGCGTTCGGCACCGACTTCGAGGACCCGCTCGCGGGCGTCGACACCACGGTGCCTGAAGGGGTCGACCCGGCCGTGATGGCGGCGTACTGCCTGATGCTGGGCGACGACGCCCTGGTGCTCTCACAGCGCCTATCGGAGTGGTGTAGCCGTGCGCCCGACCTCGAGGAGGACATCGCGCTGGCCAACATCGCCCTCGACCTACTTGGCCAGGCCCGGCTGCTGCTCGCCCGTGCGGCGGCGGCCGACCCCTCGGTCGTTCCTCCGCTACCCGACGACTCACCGGTGCCCGACGAGGACCGACTGGCGTTCTTCCGCGATGACAGCGAGTTCCGCAACGTGCGGCTCGTCGAGGTACCCAACGGCGACTTCGCAGAGACGATCACGCGCATCCTGCTGTTCTCGTCGTGGCGGCTCGCGATCCTCGAGCGGCTTGTGCACAGCAAGGACGCCGTCCTCGCCGCCGTCGCAGCCAAGGGGGTCAAAGAGGTTGCCTACCACCGCGACTTCGCTGGGCGCTGGTTCGTCACATTGGCCCAGGGCACTGACGAATCCCGCCGCCGGGTTGTCGAGGCGCTGGGCGGGCTCTGGCCACTGTGGGACGAGCTGTTCGAGGCCCACGACGTGGAGCGTGCGGCCGCCCAAGCCGGGGTCGGCGTCGATCCGTCGACGATCTCGGACGAGGTCGACGTGGTGGTCGAGCAGGTGCTCGCCGCCAGCGGGGCCGACCGGCCCGACTCCCGTCCGCTGGCAGGCGTCTGCGGACGCAAGGGCCGCGACGGAATACACACTGAGGCCCTGAGCAGGATGCTCGCCGAGATGCAGTGTGTCGCCCGCGCACACCCCAGGGGTCGGTGGTGACGACGCACGTCACCAGCCGTGTCGAGCGTGCCTGGCAGGTAGCCGCGACGGTCGTCGACCCGGAGCTGCCGATGCTCACCCTGGCCGACCTCGGTGTCCTACGAGACGTTGAGGTGTCCGAGGACGGCGCGGTTGTCGTGTCGATCACGCCCACCTACTCGGGCTGCCCGGCGATGGCCACCATGCGCGACGACCTCGTCCGCCGGCTGCAGGAGGAGGGTTTCGAGGACGTTCGCGTCAAGGTCGCGCTCCACCCGGCGTGGACCAGCGACTGGATCACACCGACAGGCAGGGCCGCACTGGCCGAGGCCGGAATCTCCCCGCCCGGACCGGCCCCCCGCCGTGAGGGTCCGGTGACGCTGCAGCTCGCCGCGCCCCGGCGCGCTGTACATTGCCCGCGCTGCGACGCCAACAACGTCGCCCTGACCTCGGAGTACGGGTCCACTGCCTGCAAGGCGATGTACCGCTGCAGGGCGTGCCTGGAGCCCTTCGACCACGTGAAGGAAATCTGAGGATGACTGAGACCCTGACCCGGGATCCCCGGGCCCGCACCGGCTTTCACACCCTCGTCGTCGCAGACGTGCAGCGTCTGACGGACGACGCTGTCGCGGTGACGTTCGAGGTGCCAGCGCAGCTTCGCGTTCTGTTCGACTTCGACGCCGGCCAGTCGCTCACGCTGCGACGCGTGATCGACGGCGTCGAGCACCGGCGCACCTACTCCATCTGCTCACCTGTCGGCCGCCCGCCGCGCATCGGCGTACGTCGGATCCCTGGAGGACTGTTCTCCAACTGGCTCGTGCACGAGGTGAAGCCCGGCGACCGGATCGACGTCCAGCCTCCGAGTGGAAGCTTCCGGGCCGACCCGGCCGAGGGCGGACGCCACGTGTGCATCGCGGCGGGATCGGGCATCACACCGATGCTCTCGATTGCGGCGTCCGTGCTGCAGAACCCCGTTGCGCAGCTGACGCTGCTCTACGGCAACCGCACCACGACCTCGGTGATGTTCGCCGAGGAGCTCGCCGACTTGAAGGATGCCCACCACGAGCAGTTCGACCTCGTGCATGTGCTCTCCCGCGAGCCACGTGACGTCGACCTCTTCTCCGGGCGCCTCGATTCCGATCGTCTCCGACGGCTACTCACCGAGTTGGTGCCGGTCGCTGAGCTGGACCACGTATGGCTGTGCGGACCGTTCGGCATGCTCGCCGACGCGCGCAAGGTGTTCGACGAGCTCGGCGTGCCCGAGGGGCGGGTGCACTTCGAGCTGTTCTACGTCGACGAGCCGCCGCCTGAGCTTCGGCACGTGGACCGCGTGGTCGACGGCGTGACAAGCGAGGTCACCGTGATGCTCGACGGCAGAACCACCACCACGGCGATGCCGCGGAGCCAGACCATTCTCGACTCGGCCCAGGAGATCCGCACCGACCTGCCGTTCGCCTGCAAGGGCGGCGTGTGCGGGACGTGCCGCGCGAAGATCTGCGACGGCGAGGTCGACATGGTCCGCAACTACGCCCTCGAGCCCGACGAGGTGTCCCGCAACTTCGTCCTGACCTGCCAGACCTTCCCGGTCAGCCCGACAGTCACCGTCGACTTCGACGCCTGACCCGCTCACCTGACCAAGGAGTCCCATGTCCGAGCCGCTGCTGGTCGATGAGCACGACGATCGCGTCGTGCTCACCCTTAACCGTCCGGAGGTTCGCAACGCGATCGACCGAGCCCTAGTCGATGCGCTGCACGACGCCTGTCACGCGCTGGAGGAGAAGCCGCGCGTCGCGCTTCTGGTCGGTTCGGGCGGCACGTTCGCCGCCGGAGCCGACATCGGCCAGCTGCGTGATCGTCGCCGCGATGACGCCCTGGCGGGGATCAACTCGTCCATCTTCGACCGCATCCATCGACTGCCGATGCCGGTGATCGCACTGATGGACGGCTACGCCCTCGGCGGCGGCGCGGAGCTCGCCTACGCCTGCGACTTCCGCATCGGCACTCCTACGACGAAGATCGGCAACCCCGAGCCCGGTCTCGGGATCCTCGCAGCCGCCGGTGCCGCATGGCGGCTGCGTGAGCTCGTCGGGGAGCCGGTGGCCAAGGAAATCCTTCTGGCCGGTCGGGTCCTCGACGCCGACGAAGCTCTGGCCCTACGCCTGCTCAACGAGGTCGTCCCTGCAGAGGAGCTCAAGGCCGCAGGCCACCGTCTCGCCGACCGGATCGCCGCCTCGGCGCCCCTGGCTGTACGCCTCACAAAGAAGGTGTTCCACGCACCTCGGGAGTCGCACCCGGTTATCGACGACATCGCCCAAGCCGTGCTCTTCGAGACCGAGGACAAGCACGCCCGCATGACCGCCTTTCTCGACCGACGCAAGGAGACGACATGACTCACACCGCCATCCCTCGCGCGGTCGGTGTGTACGGCGGTGGCCGGATGGGTGCCGGGATCGCCCACGCCTTCGCCGTCGCCGGCGCCACGGTGACGGTGGTGGAGGGGGGCCAGCAGTCGGCCGACACGGCCCGCGAACGCATCGACGAGGGCATCGCCAAGGCGGCTGAGAAGGGCACGCGCGTCGAGGGCAGCATCACGGTCCTGACCGACGCCGAGTCCCTCGCGACCACCGGCCTGGTGGTCGAGGCCGTGCCCGAGCTGTTCGAGGTCAAGCAGCAGGTACTCGCACGCATCGCAGAGGTGGCGCCGCGGGCGGCCATCGGCACCAACACCAGCTCGCTGTCCATCGACGCTCTCGCCGATGCGCTACCCGACCCCGCACGACTCATCGGCCTGCACTTCTTCAACCCCGTCCCGGTCAGCGACCTCGTGGAGGTCGTCGTCGGGGCCCGCACCGCCCCGGAGCTGGTCGAGTCATCGCAGGCGTGGGTAGCGGCGCTGGGCAAAACCGCGATCACGGTCAAGGACTCGCCGGGTTTCGCTAGCAGCCGGCTCGGCGTCGCCATCGCGCTAGAGGCGATGCGGATGCTCGACGAGGGAGTCGCGTCCGCCGCGGACATCGACACCGCGATGACGCTCGGTTACCGGCACCCGGTCGGCCCCTTGAAGACCACCGACATCGTTGGCCTCGACGTCCGGCTGGCCATCGCCGAGCACCTCGAGCGGGAGCTCGGGCCGCGGTTCGCGCCGCCGCAGGTGCTGCGTCAGAAGGTGGCGGCCGGTGAGCTCGGCCGCAAGACCGGGAGAGGGTTCTACACGTGGTGAACGACCCCGACGGGCGCGCCCGCCGCTGCTCCGAGAGGATGTGGTCGGCCGACGCGGCCAGCAAGACGCTCGGCATGGTCATCGAGCAGGTGGCGCCCGGGAGGGCATGTGTGTCGATGGTGGTCACGCCGGCCATGGTCAACGGCCATGACATGTGCCACGGCGGTCTCATCGCAACGTTGGCCGACAGCGCCTTCGCCTTCGCCTGTAACAGCCACGGCTCTGTGACCGTCTCGTCCGGCTTCCACGTGGAGTTCCTCGCGTCCGCCCGCCTCGGCGACATGCTGGTGGCCGAGGCGCGTGAGGTCGCACTGCGCGGCCGGTCGGGCGTATACGACGTGACCGTCCGTCGCGACGACACGGTGATCGCTGAGTTCCGCGGCCGCAGCCGGTCGCTGGGCCTACCCGTCCTCAAGGAGGA
>NZ_DATENY010000077.1:0-20709 GCF_035274705.1 Mycobacterium sp.
GGCGCGCCCCGCGTCGCCGGTGAGTTCACTCTTGGTGCACATATTCGTGCAGTCACGGCACACACCGTCAGCTCTCGGCGCGAGACCATGCTGACGAGGACGTCCATCGACCACATCTGCAACCCGGCAACAGAGCCCATCCCCATCTCGATGCTTGCGCACTCCCGCTTCCACGGCGCGATGCCCTACTTCACAGAAAGGAAGCCACTCATGGCACATGACGACCTGATCCTGGTCACTGCAGCGACCGGCAACACCGGTGCACCCACAGTCAAGATCCTGCGCGAGGCCGGTCGACGCGTGCGCGCTTTGGTCCACACCGCGGACGAACGATCTGAAGCGCTGGCCGCGCTTGGCGCCGAAATCGTCGAAGGCGACCTGCTCGATCTGCATTCGGTGAGCTCGGCATTGGCCGGCGTCGGCGCCGCCTACTTCTGCTACCCGGTCTTCCCAGGCACTCTGGTACTCGCCACCACCATCTTCGCCCAGGCCGCCAGCGAAGCCGGCGTCAAGGCGGTCGTCAACATGTCCCAGATTTCGGCGCGCCGCGAAGCCAAAAGCAATGCCGCTCAGCAACATTGGCTAGCTGAACGGCTATTGGATCGATCGGCCTTCATCACGACACACCTGCGTCCCACCTTCTTCGCCGAATGGCTCAAGTCGGTATGGCTGCGCAACGACAATGACGGCGTACTACAGCTGCCGTTCGGCGACGGTCGCCACGCGCCCATTGCCGGTTCCGACCAGGCCAAAGTGATCGCCGCCATCCTGCAGAATCCGGCTCCGCACGACCGCCAGATCTACCCGCTGTACGGCCCCCGCGAACTCAACCACCACGAGATCGCCGAGCAGATCTCCGACACGCTGGGCATCCCCGTGCGCTATGAATCGTTCGACATCCCAACCTTCGATGCAGCGATGGCCGCCAACGGCAGATCGGACTTCTTCATTCAGCATCTGAGCCACGTGGCCCAGGACTACCGCGACGGTGTCTTCGCTGGCGAGAACAACCTCGTCGAGGTCATCAGCGGAACCAAACCACTCTCCGTCGCCCAGTACGTGCAGGCCAATCGAGCCGACTTCGACCACGACGGCCCGTTTTCCCTACGCAAGGAACTGCCCCAACACTGAACCGAGCGCCAATGAGTACCGCCCAGAACGACGGGGCCGAACGCAAGACCGCCACCACCGGCGAAGGAACCGTGTCCTATCTAGATGCCGGACCGGCCGCCGGAGCTCCCGTCGTGCTGGTGCGCGGCTGGCGGGACACGACTGGGGCTGCAGTGGTGTGGGCGCTGGCCGCACACCATCCACAGTTGTGCGACGGAGTGGCGGGGTTCGTCGTCCCCTACCGCACGCTGGATCGCGGCTGGCCGGCGATGCTGTCTCACGTCAACCGCGACGTGTATCCCGAAAACCGGTTCCCCTTTTACGCAATTCGACTACGAAGGACGTACACATGGTTGCAATGACTGACAAGGTCGTCGTCGTGACCGGCGGACGCAGAGGGTTGGGCGCCGCTCTGGTCGACGAAGCTCTGAGCCGAGGAGCCCGGAAGGTTTACTCCACCGCACGGACCGCTTACACCGATGACCGCCGCTCCGTCGTCGCTCTTCGACTCGACGTGCGGGCACTGCACACCATTGCCGCATTGGCCGACGCGGCAGCCGACGCGCAGATCGTGTTCAACAATGCCGGGATCTTCCTGCCACAACCACTGCTGGGCGGAGACCTCGACCACGTGCAGGAAACGTTTGACGTCAACGTCTTCGGCCCCCTGCGTATCGTTCGCGCCTTCGCCCCGGTCCTGGCCAACAATGGTGGCGGAGCAATCGTCAACATGTTGTCGGTGATGTCCTGGCTGGCCGGCGGTGGTGCCTATGGTGCGTCCAAGGCCGCCGCGTGGTCACTGACCAACTCGCTGCGCATCGAACTCCAAACGCAAGGCACACATGTGCTGGGGGTCCATGCCGCCTTTATCGACACCGACATGGCCTCGGGCATCCCGCTCGACAAGCTCAGGCCCGCCGAAGTCGCCCGCCTCATCGTCGACGGCCTCGAAGCCGACGCCGAAGAGGTCCTCACTGACCAAATGACCGTCGACGCCAAGGCGGCCCTGTCCGGCCCCGTCGATGGCCTCACATTGACGTTGAGATAAAGACAGCACCGATGACTGCGACCTCTTGACAACAGCCATCGAAGACGCTGGCGGCCAATGCCTTTAGACCGGTGTGCGCCAGCCGCGCGTCGACATCACGATAGGTGGACTGATCTGGTCTCGGAAGGGCCGGGGCGCGAGAGCATGTCGCGGTTCTGCACGTGGACGGCCTGACGACGACCTCTGCGCAGGCGTCTCCGGGGGATCTGGTGAGGCGGCGATGTTGACGAGTGCGCGAAGGGCGGGCTCGTTGTCGCATCCCGTGTAGCCGTCGACCCAGTGGTGGGCCTGCATGCTGAGGTCGATGGGCAGCGCGACCCTGGCATCGATGAACAACTTGAGTAGTTGCTGGATTGCGTCGCTGTAGGCTCCGGCGCCGATGAGTGCACTTGTCGTCAGTCGCTTCTGCCGGCGGGTGAAAGTCTTGACCACCTCAGCTAGATCCCACGCCAGATTGGCGGCATTCGCGGAGTCCATGGTGTTGTGATTTCCGCCAAGTTCAGGTTGTGTGCGTCTTCTCCCCAGGCTGGTGATCATCGCCTTGTTGGTCGAGCTTCGCTGCGATGAGCGTCGTGAACAGCTCGGCATCTTGTTCGGCGAGGATTTCCAGCTGCATGGCGTCGAGCAGAATTCTGGTGTCGTTCTTGGGAATGAACACTTCTAGTCGTTCACCTTGTCGGGTGCGCACCTTCCTGATCTGTGCGCCGCTGAACTCGTTGCCGATTCCCAGATATGGGTCCGCATCAACGATTCCCAACTCCTCTAGGCTGTTGCGTGTTTCGGCCATGATGAATCCTTTCCGCGACTCGGATTGAGCACGTCGATCTCGGCTGTGTAGGTATTCGGGCGAATCTGCTCCAGAACGGGGAGGGCGTACCGGGCTGCCGTGACCTTCTCGTGGGCAATGTCCACGACGGACAGTGCTGGCGCTTCTTCGTGGAGGTCTACCAGGACCTCGCCCCACGGATTGACGATCATGGCGTGGCCGTGGCTGGGAAACGCCACCGGTGTGTGGTCGTCTGACACGGTGGCTGATGCCACGACGAACGCGCCGTTCTCGATCGCGCGTGCACGCAACAGACTCTCCCAGTGGGCTTTTCCCGTGCTGGCAGCGAAGGCCGCCGGCACAAGAAACAGATCCGCACCGGCGCGCGCCAACGCTCGGTACAACTCGGGAAACCGGACGTCATAGCAGATGGTGATGCCGATCGACCACCCGCGGAGCCGGAGGATCACCGGCCTGTGCCCAGGTGCTTCCAGCCGAGAAGCCTCGAACGAGGTCTGCCCGATACGGGCGTCGAACAAGTGGATCTTGTCGTAGCGTCCGCAGAACTGGCCGCCGGCATCGACCACCAGCGCTGAGTTGTGGATCACGCCGGAATCATCGACGAGCTTCACTCCTCCGACAACGACGGCGCACTGGGCCTGTCTAGCGGCTGCGCGGAGCGCGTCGACTTCGGCTCCGTCCTCGCGCACGGCTGCCTGACGCATCTCGATCGCTCCCCCAAGCATGAGCCCGTTCTCGGGGAGCAGGACGAGATCTGCCCCCCGATCGCCCGCATCACGGATCAGGGTCAACGCGATGTCGAGATTGGCGATGAGGTCAGTGCCTGGGTTCCATTGCGTAACGGCTACCCGCAGAATTGCAGCCGGTGCGGCTGTGGCCGGGGGCATGGGCTCTCGGCTCATTGCGCCAGCGGCATGTTCACCACGCACCAGCCGCCGCCCGAGTTCTGCATGGGTTCATATGCGTAGGTCCGGCTGCGCACTCCTGGTCCCACGATTCCAAGCATGATGAGCCAGTTCATGAACTCGTATTGACCGTGTTCCAGCAGCGGGTACGGCTCAAGGTTGCCCAGGTCGTAGCCGCGCCCAGCCTCCAGCATGTTGAGCAGGTAGGTGTCGAACTCGGTATCGACAGCTCCCCATTTGCCGGGATCAAGCCAATGTGACAGCCCTCCGGTGGCGAGGATGGCGACCTTTTCGCGCCGGGAGTCGATGACACCTCGTAAGACTTCACCGAAGACCCGCGCGGTGTAGGGAGAGTAGCCGCGTGCTGGTTGGGTGATGATCGGCACCACCGGCAGGTCGGGCCTAGGCAGAATCTGCGTCAGCGGGACGATCAGTCCGTGATCGAGCGCGATGTCATTGGAGTCCTCGCATTCGAGACCTTCGGCTTGCACGGCCCTGATCAGGTCGCGGGCGTAATCGGGTGCCCCGACCAGGCGCAGGTCGATGTCGGGCCGTTTGAAGAAGGCCAGCGACCCGCCGTGTTCGCTGCCAGTGCCCACGACGGTCGCCCCGGTCCGGAAGCTTTGAAAATGCGCGTCCGCGGTGACCAACAAGATGTCGGGGTCCGCGGCGGCGAGGTCCTTGCCAAGCCGTGTGTAGCCGTCGATCAATCTGGAGATGCCTTCTGCGGGATCAATTTCCGGTCTGACCAGTAGGTCGGGTACGTGGGAGCAGCCGCCAGCGAACACCAGGTTCTCGGGGAGGTTGATGTCGGGCAGCGGGCTGGCGGTATCGACGTGGAACGCGCCACTACTGGCCGAATCGGCGAGGTCGCCTGCGAACCATCGGCTGACCAGGATGCTGATGCCGTCGTTGACTCCGGCGGCGCGGATGCGGTCGCGGTCACCGCGACTGATGATGTCACCCCACTCGGCGGTCAGTCCCAATTTTGCAGAGACCGCAGCAGGGTCACTTTTGAAGCGCTCCAACAGTTTCTGGTCCGACGCCAAGGCGAGGATCGCAGCTTCGAGGGTTTTGCGGTCCATCATGCGCCTTCCGTTACCAGTTGACCGTTACGGACGACCGCCACTCCGTCGATCTCGACGGTGCAGCCGCGCATCGGGATGTCGAGATGGGCATGCGTTTCCCGGCCGACGAACCGGTTGACACCGGTGGACCACATGAAATTGCCTGCGGTCGAGCGAAGCTCCTGTCCGATGAGCGTTCGGGGGTCGTAGACTTCGAAAGCCGACCACCGCGCCTGCGGCATGACGCCCCAGCCGACGTGCGAGAGTGCGTACACCGCGGGATCGTTCCAGGCTTCGAAGTATTCGGCGATCACGAAAGCGTCAGTGCCCGAACCCTTGATGTCGACGATGAAGCCATCCTTGATCGACAGCGCAACCTCGTCGCGAACGTATCGTTGCCACGGCAGCAGCGCGTCACCGGGCTGCAGGACGATCGTTCCTTGCCCCGAACGGTCGCGGGGGAAGCAGGCGACGAACCCGCTCGGCCAGTGGTCCCAGCGCCCGGGCTCGTCCACATATCCCCATTGCTGAGTAACGGGGAGGTTTTCCAGCGACAGATCCACCGTCAAGTCGGTGCCGGCAGCGCTGCTCACGTGCAGCGTCTTGCCGGCCTTCAACCGCCGGCCGCCCTCCTCGACGACTGTGCGCAGCTCGGCAGAGCCGGTAAGCCGTTCCAGCACATCAGCCGGTTCGTCGACCCAGAACATGCGCTTGCCTTGACCGGTGATTCGTGTGCGCACATCGGAGTGCACCAAGCCTCCCACGGTGACATCGACGATGAGGTCGCTCTCACCCGCCGATGCCAACAACGCAGGAATCTCACGACCATCTTCGTGGTAGGGCGGCAGCACGGGGTGAGACAGGTTGGGGGACGCCACCATGAGGACGGCGGCTCCGAGCTGGCGAGCGGCAGCCACGGCAGCCTCTACATATTCTGTCTTGCAGCCTAATTCGGAGATGACGCAGACCGTCTCCTCTGCAGTGAGCGCGCAAAGGCGGAACTGATCGACGAACAGTTCCTGCAGCGTCTTGGACATAGATGATTCCCTTTCTGTGTCAGATCGATCGGATGTATCCACCGTCGACCGCCATGGCGGTGCCGGTGGTGAACGACGCGGCCTCGGAGGCCACGAATGCGACCTGTCGCGCGATCTCTTCGGGTTCGGCCCATCGCCCCATCGGTATGGTCGCCACCGCGTCACGCAACTCGCTGGCCTCGTCGCTGCCGTGCAGCTGCACCTTGTGTGCGATGACCGAGCGCATGCGGTCCGTGGCAGTCGCGCCGGGCATCACTTGGTTGACCCTGACACCCAGCGGCGCCAGTTCCAACGCCATCTGTTTGGCCAGCGCCGCGATCACAGATCGCATGGTCGCCGACAGCAGCGCCCCGGCTGGTGGCTGCCTGACCCACGTCGAGGTCAGGAAGACAATCGAGCCGGATCGTTGTGCGGCCATGGCTTGACCGGCCGCGCATGCCAGCTGAATGGCGGGTCGCACCAGCAGCTGGAACGCATCAAGCAGATCTGCGGGTGTGGCCTCCAGGAACGGAATCAACCGCGGGCCAGGGGTATTGACAACCAGGATGTCGAGCCGCCCGCGCTTGGCCAACACCGAGTTGACGAGTTCACCCGTTGCCTCCTCGTCGGTGAGGTCGGCCGGCAACGCTTCTATCCGGCCGCTGAGCCCGGCCACCTGCGCAACCGCAGACGTCAGTGCCGGCCCCGGGCGTGAACTAGCAAGGACATCGACGCCCTCGGCCGCGAGCTGATGAGCAACGGCTCGGCCAATGCCCTTACTCGCCGCGGTGACAAGCGCGACTTTTCCGTCCAAACCGAGGTCCACGTGGTCTCCTGGCCTTCGTAGGTTGAAATCCTTTATTCCTCAATCGAGATGGCGTTTTCCGGGCAAGCTCCCACCGCTTGACGGACAGCCTCGAGATCGGCTTCGGCGAATGTGCCGTCCCCCACGACTGAGGCATAGCCCCAATCGTCAAGACCGAACACTGAGGGGCATAGCTGGGCACAACTGCCGTAAGCGTTGCACTTGGTAGAGTCCACCAGGGCTTTCATCAGTTCCTCCTAATGCGGATGGGCGCAACGTCATTGCTGCGTAGGCTGCACGCCGAGAACGGCGGGTGCGGTGCGGGCCCACGCCGCGGCGCCATCGAGGAACGAGCACGCTCCCCGACCCACCAGACTGGAGCCCCACCGGGCAAGCTTGTCGACCTCGGCCTGCAGCGATCGGTCGTCACGGAGCGCCGCGATACTGTCTCGTATTGCGGCGGTGCCGTTGACGCATACCCCGCACTGACGTGCGGATTGCTCGGCGTACCACGTGGCGATCTCCGCGGCGACATCGAGCGGGTCGTCCTCAGCGCCGAGCACGGTGATCGAACCGCACCCGAAGCCGGTGCCTTGTGACTTCAATAGTTCCGGGGTGCAGGGTATGTCGAGCAGAGAAACCGGTGCCAATCCGGAGAACCAGCCTCCCATCATGAGCGCTGTAGCCGGGGTGTCGAACCCTCCAGCGAGCGAGAACATCTCTCGAATCGTCAGGCCAAAGGGCACCTCGTAGACACCGGGACGCCGGCACGCCCCGTTTAGGGTCATCAATGTTGTTCCGGGCGAATCGGAGGTGCCGTACCGGCGGAACTCGGCGGACCCGTGGCGGCCGATCCATGCGGCGTGGGCAAGAGTTTCGACGTTGGACACCAACGTCGGTCGACCGTCGACGCCTTGTTCGAAAGGTCGTGGGGGTTTGGCGGTCGGCAACGCCGGGCCTCCGTTGATCGCACGGCACGCGGCCGACTCCTCACCGGCGACGTAAGTCGGCTCGACGGTGTGGACCTCCAGGGCAACGCGCCTGGAAACCACTTCCGCGTGCGCGAGTTCGGCCAAAGCGCGCTGCACAGCCACGACGGTCTCATCGTGGGAGAGGTAGATGACGCCGCGATGTGCCCCGACAGCGTCGCAAGCCAGCAGCAAGCCGTCGATGACCAGGTGGGGTCGGTGTGTGAGCAGCCAGCGGTCTTTTCGCGAAAATGGTTCTCCCTCTTCGCCGTTGGCGACTACCACCTTGGCCCCATCGCCTTGCGCGACACTCAACCACTTGATGTCGGCTGGAAAACACGCTCCGCCCTTGCCTTTCAAACCTGCAAGGCGCAACTCGTCGATGATCGAGGGCACACGAGGCACACCGTAGGTACCCAATGAGAGTTCGTCTGCAAGTGTCAGCGACCGTTGGCATGCGGCGCCCACGGCGATCCGCGGCTCGATGGCCGCGTGATGTCCAACGGTGTGCTCGCGGGAGCAGTCGAGTCGGGCAAGTGCTGGGCAGCGCTCGAAATCATCTGTGCTGCCGGCCGCGTCGGCCCGCAGCCTGTCGTTAGTGACTTGGGGCATCGTTCACTATCCCGATCGCGTCGTGTACCGAGATGACGTCTGCGTACTTGAGGTCGATATCGATGAGATTCGCTTGGTGCTGAGCCGCTGATCGGTCACCGACGCACTCTCGCGGCACGAAGGTGGGCCAACCGGCCATACATGCGTCGACGGCGGTGGCGCGCACGCATCCGGAGGTAGATGCGCCGCACACGATGAGCGAGTCCACCCTCAACGTGGTCAAGACGGTGGCCAGACCGGTTCCGGTGAACGCGGATGCGGCGCGCTTGACGATTATCGGTTCGTCGGGCTTGCGCAGCATTCGTGGGTCGAGTTCGACCCACGGTTGGCCTTCCGCCAGGAACTGCAGCGCAGGCAGCTTGCGATGCCATACGGACCCTTCGACACCGTCGGAAGAAAACTCGACTGTGGTGAAGATGACCGGCACTTCGTGTGCCCGCGCAGAATCGAGCAACGAGCTGGTCGCCTGGACCACCGAGTCAAGGTCGGCCCCAAGGGGGCACGCCGGATCGGTGAACCCGAGCATCAGATCGATTACCACGACGGCGGGGCGGCGGCCGGGCTGCAGCCGCTGGCCGAACCATTGCTGCTTCAAAGCACCCGTCTCGTCTTGCCGGTTCATTCGGCTACCCCTCCGCCGTTGGGCGAAGTGAGCCCGCGCACCAGCAGGCCCGAATCGGCCACCACAACCGTGCCGGTCATCGCCGCCGAGTCCGACGCCGACCCCAGCAGCGCATAGATTCCCCCGTAATCGTCGTTGGACGGCAGGATTCCCAGCGGCAAAACGTCTTCGACGCCGGGCTGGAGGGCGTCGCGCGGCTCCTGACCAAGCGCCGAAAGGCCAGACATGACCGTCTTGGCGACGCCCGGGGCGACACCGTTGATTCGAATCGTCGGTGCCAGTTCGTATCCCAGCTGGGTGACCAGTCCCACGACTGCGTGTTTAGCCGCAACATAGAGCACTCCCCCGCCCGACGGCCGGAACGCCGAGTAGGAGGCGGTGACGACGATCCGTCCGCGCCGGCGCGCGAGCTCGGGGAGCGCGGCGCGAATGTTGAGCAGCAACGAGTAGACGTTGACGTGGAAACACTCCTGTGCGGCCGCCTCTAGACGTGAGGGCTCGATGTCGATCAGCTTTGCGCCGAAGTCGTAGAGGCCGACGCAGCTCACCAGTACGTCAAGTCCGCCGAATGTCTCGATC
Organism: Mycobacterium sp.; assembly: GCF_035274705.1. GTDB lineage: Bacteria > Actinomycetota > Actinomycetes > Mycobacteriales > Mycobacteriaceae > Mycobacterium. Next base: position 9,520 of record NZ_DATENY010000077.1, read on the forward strand.
GCGAGCCGGACCATTTGTTCGCTGCCCGACCAGGTGGCGGCGTCTGCCGTGCAGGTGATCAAGTTGTCACTGTCTCCGACCTCGTTTTCAAGTACGGCAAGCCGATCCGGGTTTCGGTCAGCAGCAACGACTTTCGCGCCCTCTTCGAGGTAGCGGCGGACCACACCGCTACCAACACCGCCTGCTGCCCCTACGATCAGGGCCACCTGATTTTCCAGCACGTGCATGACTGCGGATCCCTCGGTTTCTGCTCTTCTTGTGACGTCATGGGCGCCCGTGATCACGCTCGGCTTCAACAACCGGCGACGGGTTCCGGCCACTTGCCGTCGGGGGCTTTCATCAGGTCGGTGTAGAAGCGATAGAAGTTGCGCTGCACGCCTTCTTCGTGGCGCGGCGAGTACACGACCCCGGGTCCGGCGAAGTCCGCAACCCGTTTGGATTCGCCGATTCCGTCGAGTCCCATCTGATAGTTCAAGTCCAGGCCAAGGACTTCGGCGGCCACCGATGAACCCGTGCGGGCGGTCGATATCCACGGCTCGCTGTCGTCCATCTCGAAAATGCCGCCCATGGAGAAGGTTCCTAAACCCGCCTTATAAGCGCGCTCCTTCTGCTCGGGTGTGGCGTTCTTGTAGGAGCAGAACCAGTTCCACAGCTCAACCGAGTTAGGCCCGATGGGTTGCCAGCAACGGATGGTCAGGACGCCCGTTGGGGCGTATCGCTGACCGTCCTCGGTCAACGGCGCGCCGAGGATCGAGAAGTTTGGGAACACATTGCCGACGAATACGCGGGTACGCTTGGCGATTCGAAGTTGATCCTCCGAAATGCGTGTCGTATCGAAGGAATTGGCCAGGTTGTCCGGATAGCCAAGGAATTTCGGCCCGGGATCATCCTCACTGTCAGCCATCGACAGTGACAGGGAATGTCCCGGTCCCGCTTGAATGTGGTAGCCCATCATGTTCTGCGCGAACGGCACCGGAAACGCCCCCAGGGCGAATACCGTCCGGTGCAACGTTCCGACGTGGTAGTCATCGCCTGCGAAGTTCTCTGCAGCCGACTTCCAGTTCGCGTCGAACACGAATCGTTGTGGGGGCCCGAGAAGCTCGACGCCGTGCTCGTTCAGTCCGAAGATCGTGTCCAGGTACCACGCCATGCCACCGAGGTAGTCCTCCAGCGGCGGTGCGGAGGCATCTAGTGTCGCGAAGATCAGGCCCTGATATGTGTCGACCTGGGCCGCGCGCAACAGACCGTTCGCCGACTTGTCGACACCGGCCAAAGCGCTGCGCCACAACGGGGCACCCGTCATTTCGCCGGCAGAGTTGTAGGTCCAGCCGTGATAGGGACACCGAAAATGCGAGGCGTTTCCTGACTCCGCGCGGCACACCGCCACGCCTCGGTGTCGGCACGCGTCCAGTAACACATTGACAGTGCTGTCCTCGCCGCGGCAAACGATGAAGTTGTCTTGACCGATCTTGCGTACGACGTAATCGCCCTTCGCGGCGATCTCTGATTCGTGTGCGAGGAAAACCCAAGCACGCGAAAAGATCTTGCGCAGTTCATATTGGAATAGTTCGGCGTTGCCGAAGATCGAGGCAGGGATGGTCCCTCGGGCCAGCGCCTCATCCAGCTGATCAAGCAGCGACTGCGCGCCAGTTCCGCATCGTGGATTCGTCATGCAAATGTCCTTTACGAATCAGAAGAACAACGCCATGTTGTGCGTGTTGACAACAGTGGCGTCGAGAAACACCTGCCGGCGGACGAGGCGCAGCCCGCCATGATCGTCTCGCCGCAGAATGTCCTCCCGGCGCGCCGACAGGAGTTCCGGTTTGAAGGCGTCACGATGTGTTCGAAAGATCAACAAGTTGCTCGAAACCTGGAAACCTTCGTCGCCTACAGCGACCCGAATATTCGAGATGTGATGCCGGATCCGCGACGGCGGGTCCTCGGCCCAGGCGTACTCGGTTTCGTTTCTAGCGACTCGGGTTTCGAGCGAACCGAAGCGCTCGTCGAAGTGGAAGGCGCCCTGTGCGAATCCGTCGCCGCGGGCACGCTCGATGGTTTGTCGGATGGGGACCTGGTAGACGACGTCTCTACTGACCATGCCTTCGAGCCATTCGCGCTCCTTCCAGGCGTCGAGCAGCTCGGCCTCGGCATAGATCCATCGGACAACTTCGTCGTACTCGTCACTTGTGACGGAGACATTCACCATGCTGGTCATCCGTGATCTCCCACCTCATCGTGTTCGCAGAGTTCGCGCCGATCCCTGCGGTCACATCACAACAGCCTGTGCTGTGCGGTTTCGACCACACTATTACATCATGATGATGATGTAAAGATGTGAATTGAGCGGCTCGCCTAGTACTGTCGTCCCGTACTGCGGCCCGTCGGCCGAGGTTGTCTACAGGGAGGCCCGATGCCGAAGATCGTCGATCAGCCGCGGCGGCGACGCGAGGTGATCGACGCCGCGTTCCAAGTGATTTCGCAAGCGGGGCTCGAGGGCGCAACGCTACGCGCGATCGCCGAACAGGCCGGTTTCACCACCGGCGTCATCGGACACTATTTCAGCAACAAGGAAGACCTCTTGGCCGCTGCGCTGCGAGCGTCGACCGAAGACACCTACAAGCGGATCAGCCGAGCCGTGGGATCAACGGAGGGGCTGCGCGCGGTGCGCGCCGCGGTGGCGGAGGTCCTACCCGACAATCCGCACGTCGCGCGTGAATGGGCTGTATGGCTGTGCTATTGGGGCCGCAGCGTGGGAGCCGACCCGCTGGTTCGACACCATCGGATGCTGTATCAGGAATGGCACACGCTTCTGACGGGGTTCCTGCTCCAGGCGGTCGAGCTTGGGGAGGTGGGCGACCAACTCAACCCCGAAGAGGCGGCCGACTGCATCATCAGTGTGCTCTACGGGATCGCCGTGCAGACAATGATCAACGGGATGACCCCGGAGCAGCAACATCGACAATTCACCAACGCACTGGATTCAGTGCTTGCCGCATATGCACCGGAGGGACCTACGCCCCACTCGTCGCCCTACGCCTCGCAGAGCGTCGGCGCCAGTGATCCCGTCGCGCTCGATCGATAAGTTGCACAACGCCATTCGCCCCGCCATGGTACTCGACGATGACACCCTGACCGCGGGCGCGCCGGCAAGCGAGATGAGGTGAAGGGCAAGGTATTTGGCGGACGCACCGGTGCGATGACGCGCACGATGACCTGGCGCGGTCGTCCCAATCTTGTGGACAAGGGTCCGCTGCGGGGGCATCAGGTCGTGGTTTGGCGTCGAGCCTGCTGCTCACGTGCCTTGACGAGGGCCACCAGCGTCGAATTGACTGGCGTCGGTATCGACAGCGGCGCCCCGTACAGCGGGACTGCGCCGTTGATCACGTCGATCTCGCTGATCCGTCCGGCTTCAACATCCTGCAGAGCCGACGGTTTCGCGTTCGGCATCGCGGCTCCGAATTCCTCAATCAACCGGACCGGATCCTCGAAGGCTAGGGCGATACCCAGCGCTTGGGCCACAGCCCACGCCTCGAGTGCCGCGCTGCGGCTCACCGACGCCATCCCCGGATCGGCGGCGATCTGGCCGACGGTCATTCCCGTGACGGCGGCTGGACCGCTGTAGGCGACGTTGCAGATCAGTTTCTGCCACTGCAGCGGCCTGATGTCGGCGACTGCGGACACCTCGAAGCCAGCCTGTCGCCACAGGCGCGCGAACGACTGCACGTCACTGATGGGAAGTGCGCCATACGGCCCGAATGTCATGGCCCTCATGGCGTTGTGGCGGACGTGACCAGGGGCCACAATCTGCGCACCGAATCCGCTGGCGACTCCGATCGCCAACCGCTCGGGCGGAACTGCCTCTGCTACGCGTTCTGCGGTACCGAGCCCGTTTTGGATCGTCAGCACGCTGGTGCGTGGGCCGATCATCGACCTCGACTGGTGAGCGGCGTCTGGGGCAAACGCGGCTTTCACCGCCAAGACCACTAGATCCATCTGCTCATCAGGCGGTGTGGGCATCGCGCGCGGATGCGCCACCTGTACGCCGGCTGGCCCTTGCACATGCAGCCCGCCGGACTGAATGGCCGCCAGGTGCGCGGGATTGCGCTCCACCACCACCACCTCGTCGGCGACGCGCGCCAGATGGGTGGCGTAGATGGATCCCATTGCGCCGCAACCGACAACCGCAACCTTCACGCCAAGCTCCTAGGCAAGTATTTGTTCGATGTGTGGCATCAGGTCGGTCTTCGCTTCCAGACCAAATCCCGGGCGGTCCCCTGCCCGAATGCGTCCGTTGTCGACGCTGATATCTGGGCTGTATCCGCCGAACGGTGCGAACACGCCGGGGTAGGCCTCACATCCTCCCAGCCCCAGACCGGTGACGATGTGGAGGTTGATCAAATGCCCGCCGTGCGGGTAGGCCCAGCGCCGATCGAATCCATAGGCCTCTAATGTGTCGATCATCTTCGCGTACTCGCTCAGCCCGTAACTGAGACCGGCGTCCATCTGAAACACGTCCTGTTCTGGCCGCAGGCCGCCGTAGCGTACGAGGTTTTCGACGTCGCGCCAAGAGAACAGGTTCTCCCCTGTTGCGATCGGCCCCTGGTAAACGTCATGCAGCGTCGCGGTGGTGTCATAGTCAAGCGGATCGCACGGCTCTTCGTACCAACGCAAGCCAATACCGGTGATCGCCTTCCCGAAGCGCAGCGCCGCATCGCGACCGAACCGACCATTGGCGTCGACGGCGACCAAGGCGGGATCGCCCACAGCTGCGACTGCCCGATCAATTCGTCGGAGGTCGTCGTCGACGCCCATGGCGCCCACCTTGATCTTGACGAACGAATACCCTGCACGCATGTACCCCTCGAGCTCACCGGTGAGCGCATCGGCTCCGCTCGCTGGTCCGTAGTAGCCGCCGGCGGCGTACACCTCGACGTCGTGGACGGGAGTTGCGCACGCAAATGAGCGAGAAACGGTGGCGTGAGCCGGTTCATCGGCCAACTTGGCCTTGAGATCCCAGCAGGCCAGTTCGATCGCGGCGGCTGCAGCGGCTCGATCACCATGTCCCCCGGGCTTCTCATCACGCATCAGCTGCGACAGCACTCGGCCGGGATCGATTTCGCCACGATCATCGACGATCTCGTCGGACGCAGCCGCCAGCAGTCGCGGTATCAACCGATGCTTCATGATCCCGCGCTGGGCGAACCGGCCAATCGAGTTAAACGCAACCCCCGCAACCGGTTTGCCGTTGCGAGTGACGTCACTGATCACCGCGACCAAGGAGACGTCGTGAGTTGCGAAGCTGATGACCGCGTTGGCGGGCCCGCCAACCAACGAGACGGTCAGCTCGCGTACTTCCGTTATTCGCATCGCTCCCCTAAAAGGTACGGACCTTATGAGAGCAATGTACATCGCGGCCTAGGGCCCGGTCACAGGGACTCCTATACTCACCAGCAGCGACAGACCGGTAGGTGTGGAGGTTTGGTGTCAACACCCCGCTACGCCACTTTGGCTGAGACCCTCGCAAAGAGCATCGCCGAGGGAGCACTGCCGATCGGGACCCAACTGCCGCGAGAAACCGAGCTCGCACGTGTGCATCACGTCAGCCGCGCCACCGTGCGCTCGGCCATGCTGGTTCTGGAACAGCAGGGATTGGTGTCCCGAACCAGGAAGCGTGGCACCATCGTCGAGGCGGCCGCTCCAGCACCGAGGTACCGCAACACCATTGAGTCGGTACACGATCTGGTCCAATACGCACACCACACCCGGCGACTGGTGAAAGACATTCGCGAGGTCGCCTGTCCCGCCAACATCTCGCGGCGCACGGGGTGGACCACCGGCCGGCCGATCGTCGCGGCAACGCTGGTCCGAGAAACAGCGCCGCCCCAGCGGCGTCCCATTGCCTGGACCCGCGCTTTCATTGACACAACATTGACCGACGAGCTTGCGGCGGCGATCGTCACCGAACACGGGTTGCTCAGCGATCTGGTCTCACCCCTCATCGGCCGCTTCACCGATTCGGTCGACCAGGTGATTACTGCAGGCTGCATGGACCTCGAAGTCGCACACGTTCTGCGCGGCGACCCGGGACAGCCCGCCCTGCTGATCGAACGTCTTTACCGCGACGCCACGCGTTCACCGTTCCTCTACACCCACAGCGCGCACGCGCACGACCAGTTCGAATACCGATCGTCGCTTCGACTTCGGAGCGACGACAACGCGGGTTGACCGCACACTCAAGAGTCCGTGGCCACGCCCTCCGACGCAGGCCGCCGTCCGCTTGACCCCCGTTGCAGTATCATCGTGATAACAAAAACGCCGCTCACGGCAGAGATCCCCACCTCAATCGGAGAGCTGCAGCGCAGCAATATCTGCGCGGGTGTGATGGTCCACGTTTGAAGGAAACCGATGCCAAAGATTGTCGATCCCGAAGAGCGGCGGACAGCGATCATCCATGCCGCGTACCGGGTGATCGCCCGCGCCGGCTTTGACGGTGCCACGCTGCGCTCGATAGCAGAAGAAGCCGGCTTCACCACGGGGGTCATCGGGCATTACTTCCGGAACAAGGATCACGTCCTCGAGGCCAGTTTGAAACGATCAGTCGACGACGCGTTCCAGCGCATTGAGCACGCCACGGATTCAAAGCACGGGCTTGCCGCCGTACGCGCTGCGGTGGCCCAGGTTCTGCCAGATGATCCGCAATTGGCGATCGAGTGGGCCGTGTGGCTTTCCTTCTGGGGCCGCAGCATCGGCAATGACACCCTGGTCAAGGAACACCGAATGCGCTACGAGGAGTGGCACAGTGTCCTATCGAAATTCTTCCGCCAGGCCGTCGACCTCGGCGAGGTACGAGACGACCTCAAACCAGCCGAATGCGCCGATCTCGTCGTGGGCGCCCTTTACGGGATCGGCGTTCACACCGTCATCAACGGCATGCGGCCCAAGAAGCAACGCGCGATGGTCGAACTTCTTCTAACGTCATTGGCGACCTGGCACTAGCGGGCACGCATGTGCTAGCGCCGGATCTGAAGTCATCAACGGGAGCCAACCCATTCGTCCCAATTGACGATCTCGTCGCCGATGGTGGTGCTGTCGCCGTGCCCGGTACAGACGACAGTGTCGGCGGGTAGCTTGCCGAGCTCGACACTGATCGAGTTGAGGATCGTGGGAAAGTGCGAGTAGGACCGCCCGGTTGCACCCGGCCCGCCCTTGAACAGGGTGTCACCAGAAAACACCGCGCCCAGTTCGGGGGAGTACCAGCACGCGGAGCCCGGGGAGTGACCCGGAGTGTGTAAGGCCCGCAATTCGAAGTTGCCGGCCCGCAGCTTATGGCCGTCTTCGACGGAACGAAAGTCCTTGTCGGGGTGTGTCATTCGCCACAACACGTCATCGGCCGGGTGCAGCAGCACCGGCGCATCCAGCGTTCTGCCGAGTTCTGGGGCAACTGTGATGTGGTCGTTGTGGGCGTGGGTGCAGACCACCGCGATCACGTTTCGGCCTGCGACGGCGTCGACGATGGGCGCCGCGGTGTGGGCGGCGTCGAACACCACGACGTCGGAGTCGTCGCCGACGATCCAGATGTTATTGTCGACTTCCCAACTGCCGCCGTCGAGTTCGAAGGTGCCGCGGGTAACTACACATGTGATGTGTTTTGCGGTCACTTGAGCACCACCACCGAGCGCAACACTTCGCCACCATGCATCTTGTGGAAGGCCTCTTCGATGTCCTCTAGTCCGATGCGTTCGGTGACGAACTTCTCCAGGGACAGCCGGCCCTGCAGGTACAGGTTGATCAGGGTCGGGAAGTCGCGTTCGGGCAGGCAGTCGCCGTACCAGGACGACTTCAGCGCACCGCCGCGGGAGAAGAAGTCCACCAGCGGCATATCCACTGTCATCTCGGGAGTGGGGACGCCAACAAGCACAACGGTTCCGGCTAGATCACGGGCGTAGAACGCTTGCTCGTATGTCGCGGGGCGCCCGACGGCGTCGATCACGACATCGGCGCCGAATCCCTCGGTGAGGTCCCGGATCGACATCACTACGTCGGCCTCAACGGCGTTGATGGTGTGGGTGGCACCGAACTCACGCGCCCAGGCCAGTTTCTGTTCATCCATATCAACGGCGATGATTTTCTTCGCCCCGACCAACGACGCGCCCGCGATCGCGGCGTCACCGACACCGCCGCAACCGATCACGGCGACGGTGTCGTCGCGGGTGACGGCTGCGGTGTTGATCACCGCGCCGATCCCGGCCATCACTCCGCAACCCAGCAGCCCGGCCACCGCAGGGTCGGCGGCCGGGTCGACCTTGGTGCACTGGCCTTGGTGGACAAGCGTTTTGTCGGCGAAGGCGCCAATACCCAGCGCCGGGCTCAACTCGGTGCCATCGGTCAGCGTCATCTTGTTGTCGGCGTTGTGGGTGTCGAAACACATGTGCGGGCGGCCGCGTTTGCAGGCGCGGCACTGGCCACACACGGCACGCCAGTTGAGGATGACGAAGTCGCCGGCTTCGACGCGGGTAACACCCTCGCCGATCGATTCAACGATGCCGGCCGCTTCGTGCCCGAGCAGGAACGGGTACTCGTCGTTGATGCCGCCGTCGCGGTAGGTCAAGTCCGTATGACACACCCCGCAGGCGAGCACGTCAACGACGACTTCATCGGGTCCTGGGTCGGGAATCACGACTTCCACGACTTCGACAGGCAGGTTCTTCTTGCGCGAGATCACGCCGCGCACAGTCTGACTCATGGGACCACATCGTAAGGACCGGAAAGCACAAAAACTAGGTGTTTACATCATCACTATGATGTCATAAAGTGTGCGACCACACATCCGAAGGAAGCCGACCAGAGCTTGACAAGGCGGGATTCACAGTGGCGCTGTCATGGGTGGGCCACTCCTCGCACGCTCGCAATCCGTAACGGCCGGACCGAATCGGCCGCGTTACAACAGTTTTCATCCGTTAGAGAGAAGGAGCAGTCCGTGTCCTCCACCACAGACATCGAATCCTCGAGCAACGATCCAACATCGATTAGTGGATTCCACCCCACGCTGACGCATTGGAATCCGCTTGAGCCGGCCGAGCTGGCAAACCCCTATCCGACCTACGCACAGGCGCGCCACGAGGCACCGATCTTCTACAGTCAGTTCTTCGGTGGCTGGGTGGTCACCCGCTACGACGACATTCAAGCCGTCGTCAAAGACACCAAGACGTTCTCGAATAGCGGCTCACTGGGCCCGGCGATCGTTCCCGACGAGGCCCGCCATCTCCTCCCCAACGGCTATCCATGGGCGTACCCAAGCCTGGAGAACAACGATCCACCCTGCCATACCAGAATCCGCCGCCGCGCCAACGAAGCCTTCAAAAGCAGTGTGATCGCCGCAGAGGAACCCAACGTCGTCCGCATAACCGACGAGCTGTTCAGCCGTTTCGAGCGAGCCGGCCAAGTCGAGTTCATGGGTCAATTCGCAAACCTCCTGCCCGGCTACGCCCTGTGCGAGGTATTGGGCGTCCCGCGATCCATGACCGAACAGGTGGTCCAGTGGGCGGACGAGGTTGTAGCCCTGCTCGATCCAAATATTGCTCATGACGAACTCATGCGCATCGCTGAGAATCAAGCCAATTGGTACAAGTTCTGCGAGGAGTTCATCGGCGATCGCCGCGCGAACCCCGGCGACGATGTTATGTCCGGCTTGATCAGTGCGCGGGTCGATGACGAGCCTGCCCTCAGCGACAGGGAATTGATCAGCACATTCTGTCATTTCCTCATCGGAGGCAACGAGACAACACGGCGATTCCTCGGCACCCTCATTCTGTGCCTGCTCGATCATCCTGATCAGATGGCCGCAGTCAGCGCGGACAGAAGGCTCATAGAGCCGACCATTCAAGAGACGCTGCGCTATATGAGCTCCGTGCGCGGCCTGTACCGCACCGCGACCGCCGATGTGGAGCTGGGCGGCGTGCGCATTCCCGAAGGTGCACCGGTGGTGCTGATGTGGGCCTCAGCGAACCACGACGACAAGTTCGAGGCACCCGAAACCTTCAACATATTCCGCAAGCATGCCGATCGGCACCTCGCATTCAGCCGCGGCGCCCATTTCTGTATCGGCGCCCCGTTTGCCCTATTGGAATCACGTGTCGTGCTCAACGCGGTGTTCGACAGAATGCCTGGCTTGCGACGCGCCGACGACAAACCATTGAAGTGGACGCCAGGAGTTCTGCACTCGGGTGTGGAAACGCTGCATTTGGCGTGGAACGTGATCTGACTCAGCCACTTTGCGGCACCATCTCGGGAAAGCGAGAACCTTATGTACTTCGTTAGTGTCATGTATCCCAGAACATCAAGCGGGTGGTTTGATCTCGGTTACTACCTTCGCGTTCACGCTCCACTAGGAATTGGGCTGCTATGGAAGCACTTCCAGGTAAAACCCATCACCCTGGAAGTGCATACCGATACCTTCGGCGTGGATCGGACAGAGGCGAGTGCACCCTATGCAGTGATCAGTACCGTGACATTTGCGACGCGCGCCGATGCTGAGTGTTTTATCGACCTCTTCGAACGCCCGCGCGAAGCCGCAGTGCTGAGTTCGGACTGGCCGAACTTCACAGAAGGGCGGCCAGTCGTCGTACTTGGTGCCGTATCACAGTTGGACGTCGACGATGTGATCGAGCAGTCCCACACCATTATTGAGACCGCATTCGCCGCACCCGAGAAGGGTTGAGGTCTGATGAGATTTCTCGTTGCGAGCGGGCCGTTCGCGGACTTTGACAGGTTGGCCAGCGTGCCCACTGCGTCTGTGCGCACCGCTTGGCAGTCGGCTCTCGTGCATGGCAACGAAAAGCACTTCAACGCAAAGCCTTCGGTACGGCAGCATCCGCAGGTCGGTCCTGTGGATCGAGACGCGGCGATCTGCCAGTCCGTCACGCGCTGCCGGCGGGGGCCGCCCATGGGCCCGGACCGGACAAGTTGGTTTCGCAGATACTCGATTTCAAGACTTACGGTCCAGTCCGTCAAGGTGGATCAGCGGCAGATAAGCGTATTTCCTCTGTCCTAACACATATTTCGGCTGTTTCCTTGGCCGACGTTGCCTTAGCGCCGCTGGGGCAATTCTTACAAAGCGCTTCGAGGGCGAGCGCTTCCTAGAGCCCGTGAATCTCGGAGAGCCACGAATCGGACGCACCTGACGTGGAGCCA
>NZ_DATENY010000078.1:0-69258 GCF_035274705.1 Mycobacterium sp.
CGACGCCGGGCGTCGTGGCGTACGAGCCGAAGCGTCCGCTCGACGAGCGCGTCGGCAGGGCCGGCCTGGCCCTGACTTACGTCGGCATCGGGCTGCTGCTGGTGTGCATCGTGCTGCGCGGTGCGGCCACCATGCGCGTGCCGTGGGGCAACATGTACGAGTTCATCAACCTGACGTGCTTGTCGGGTCTGGTCGCCGCCGCGGTCGTGCTGCGCCGGCGGCAGTACCGCGCGCTGTGGGTCTTCGTACTCGTTCCTGTGCTGATCTTGTTGACCGTTTCGGGCCGCTGGCTCTACACCAACGCCGCACCGGTGATGCCGGCGCTGCAGTCCTACTGGCTGCCGATCCACGTTTCGGTCGTCAGCCTCGGTTCGGGCGTCTTTCTGGTCGCAGGCGTGGCCAGCATCCTGTTCCTGCTCAAGATGTCGCCGCTGGGCGCACCCGACCGTGAGGGCGCGCTGGCGCGCATTATCCAACGGTTGCCTGACGCCCAGACCCTGGACCGCATCGCTTATCGCACAACAATTTTCGCCTTCCCCGTGTTCGGGTTCGGTGTCATCTTCGGTGCCATCTGGGCCGAGGAGGCGTGGGGTCGCTACTGGGGCTGGGACCCCAAGGAGACCGTGTCGTTCATCGCGTGGGTGGTCTACGCCGCCTACCTGCATGCGCGCTCGACGGCAGGCTGGCGCGACAAGAAGGCCGCCTGGATCAACGTCGTCGGCTTCGTCGCGATGGTGTTCAACCTGTTCTTCATCAACCTGGTCACCGTCGGGTTGCACTCGTACGCCGGGGTCGGCTGACCACGCCCGCCAATCGCTGATAAGAGGGGAGTTAGCCGTTGTCTGACCAGCCGGGTGGCTTTCGGGCGCAGCAGCGGTTCAGCGATCCGGCGATCGAGGTGCCGCCGGAATGGACGGCCTCGACACCGCCGAACGGATTACCGCTGAACCTTCATTCCATCCCCGCCGCGCAACCGCCAAGCGACCCGCCGCCTTACCTCGATCTGTCGACCGTCGCACTCTTGGGCAAGCCCAAGCAGGCGCCGTCGGAGGGCTGGCGAAGATGGCTGTATCTGGGGTCGTTCAAGCTGATCAACGTCGGCGAGAGCCCGAAGGTCAATCACCGCAACAGCCTCGTCGCGCAGGTGCAGCGCCCGCTGCGCGGCTGCTACCGGATCGCGTTGCTCTCACTGAAGGGCGGCGTCGGCAAGACGACGATCACCGCGACGCTCGGCGCGACGTTCGCTTCGACACGCGGCGATCGGGTCGTGGCTGTCGACGCCAACCCCGACCGCGGCACGCTGAGCCAGAAGGTCCCGTTGGAGACGCCGGCCACGGTCCGGCATTTGCTGCGCGACGCCGAGGGCATCGCGGCCTACAGCGACGTCCGCGCCTACACCTCGCAGGGCCCGAGCCGGCTGGAGGTGCTGGCGTCCGAACAAGACCCGGCCGTGTCGGAAGCGTTCAGCTCCGACGACTACACCCGCACGCTGGAGGTCCTCGAGCGGTTCTACAGTCTGGTGCTGACCGACTGCGGTACGGGTCTGATGCACTCGGCGATGTCGGCGGTGCTGGCCAACGCCGACGTGCTGATCGTGATCAGCTCGGGTTCGGTCGACGGTGCGCGCAGCGCTTCAGCGACCTTGGATTGGCTCGACGCGCACGGCCACCAGGAAATGGTGCGCAACTCGATCGCGGTCATCAACGCGGTGCGGCCGCGGTCCGGCAAGGTCGATATGACGAAGGTGGTGGACCACTTTTCGCGGCGGTGCCGGGCGGTGCTGCAGGTGCCGTTCGACCCGCATCTCGAGGAAGGCGCCGAGATCAGCCTTGAGCGTTTGCGCCCGGAGACCAGGGAGGCGTTGATCGAACTGGCGGCCATGGTGGCTGACGGTTTTCCCGGCGCAAAGCGATCCAGCGACCGATCAGAGTAGGTCTATGACCGCGGGTTGTTGTCCCCGTGGCCGAGCCGTCGCAAGAAGTCGGGGTCGTCGTCCGGGCCGATCACGCGCGACTTCGGCCGGCTCGCGGCCCGCGTGAGCCTCCAGCCGACGTAGATCAAGATGGCCAGAACGAGAATCAGGAGCAAATACGCCACAAAAACCTCCTTGCAACGAATATACGCGCCATCGGTACGCTCGGTTTCGTGACTGAGGATCGGCCCCGATCACGCCTTGCGCTTGATCTGTTCGCGTACGTGTTGGCACGGCTGCTGCTCGTCGTCGTCCTGACGGCGGTGATCTTCGGCGCCGGACATTTACTCGGGGTGCGCGATTTTCCGTTGGTGGTGGCGCTGCTGTTCGCGTTGGTGATCGCGCTGCCGCTGGGCATCTGGATGTTCGCCCCGCTGCGGCGGCGCGCCACCGCCAGCGTCGCCGCGTTGGACGAGCGCCGGCGCACGGACCGCGAGCAGCTGCAGGCCCGGCTGCGTGGGGAACAGACGTCCGGCAGCGAAACGCCGCCGGCGGAATGACAGCAGTTTTGACGCGGGAGGCGTTCGGGGCCGAATTCGTCGGTGCCGACGGGTTTCTCAATACCCCGACGTATGGATTGCCACCGCGATTCGTCATCGACGCCCTACAGGACTGCATCGGCCGGTGGCAGGCAGGCACGATGGACGTCCCGTCGTTCGACGAACACGTGGCCGCCGGTCGTGCCGGTTATGCCGCCTTGACGGGCGTGCCGGTCGACTCGGTCGCCATGGGCGGCACCGTGTCGGCGGTGCTGGGCCTGGTCGCGGCGGCTATTCCCGACGGCAGCCGGGTCGCCACGCTGGCAGGCGAATTCACCAGCACCACGTTCCCATTCGCCGCTCAGGCCCGCCGCGGTGTCACCGTTACCGACATGACGGCCGACGAATTGGTATCGGCAGCACCGGATTTCGACGTGGTGACGGCGAGCCTCGTGCAATCCGCCAACGGCGCGGTGCTCGACGTGGACGCATTGCGCGAGACCGTGGTGGGCACCGACACGTTGACGGTGATCGACGTCACTCAGGCGCTCGGCTGGAAGCAGATCGATATCGGCTGGGTCGACGTCACCGCGGCCGCCGTCTACAAATGGTTGTTGGCGCCGCGAGGAACCGCATGGATGTCGGTGAGCGACAGGGTAAGTCGGATGATGACGCCGCACGCCGCGAACTGGTATGCCGGCGAGGAGCCGTGGCAGACGATCTACGGCCTGCCGATGCGGCTGGCGAACAATGCGCGCCGCTTCGACACCTCACCCGCCTGGTTTTCCGTGCTGGGCGCCGGGCTGACCCTGCCGTGGATGGCGTCGTTGGACCGCGCTGCCGTCGAGGCGGGCACTCTACGTTTGGCCAATCGCGTACGCAGCGAATTGGGGCTGCCGCAGCAGGATTCGGCCATCGTGTCGATACCGATCGCCGACGCGGCCGAGCGACTTCACCGAGCCGGCATCCGTGCCTCGGTGCGCGCCGGTGCGTTGCGCGTCGGCTTCCACCTCTACAACACGGAGAATGACGTCGATCGGCTGCTCGACGCCCTGGGGGTTAACGGGTAGCGGAAGTTGGGTGCCAGCATCGACGACATCGCCTGGCGCACGGACGACTCTGGGAATTGCCAATACACGCATGGCAACAAAGGAGTAGCCCATCATGAGAATCCGGACCTTCGTCGCACCGCTGCTGGCGGCAGGAGCAAGCGCGGTGGCCATCGCGTTCGCACCGCTTGCCGAGGCGGCCCCGACGTGCACCTCGAGCGGAACGGCAAGCGTGTGCCAATCAGCGGGTAACGCGCAAGTCACCGCGACGCCGCCGCCCATCGATTACCAGCCGATGTACCCGTTCTTCGGAGAGTACGGACTGGTGTTCCACCACGGTGGCCCACACAACTGAACCGCTCAGTGCCGTAGAGCTATTCGGGCCGCAGCGGGATGACGACCGTCAAGGTCGTCCCGCTGCCCGCCTGGCTGGCGATATCCAAACGACCCGCGAGGGCTTCGACGCGATCCTTGAGACCGATGAGCCCCGAACCGCCGCCTGCCGCTGCGCCTCCTACACCGTCGTCCTTGATCGTCAGGTGCAGCCGCGTCTCGTCGACGGAAGCATGCACCGTGACGACGGAAGCACGGGCGTGCTTGGCGGCGTTGGTCAACGCCTCGGCGACGACGTAATACGCGGCCACTTCGACCGATTCGGGCAACCGCCGGTCAACGTCGAGGACCAGCTCGACCGGTAGCGACGAGCGGCGGGCGACGTTCTTGATCGCCGGACCCAGGCCGCCTCGCGACAGGATCGCGGGATGAATTCCGCGCGAGATCTCTTGCAGGTCTGCTGACGCACCAGTCAGGCCGTCAACGAGACGAGATACCTGACCCCGCAGGTCTTGCTGTTCGGGCGGTATCGATGCCTCGAGTGCACGCAGCTTCAGCCCGAGCGAGACGAGCCGCTGTTGCGCGCCGTCATGAAGATCGCGCTCGAAGCCTCTACGGGCCTGATCGGCGGCAGTGACGATGCGGGCACGCGACGCGGTGAGCTCGGCGCGGGTTTCGGCATTGGCGATCGCGGTGGCGACGAGGTCCGCGAAATCCCCGACCCGGGCCTCGGTTTCCTCTCGCATCGGCTCGGTTTGCGACGAACCGACGACGAGCGCTCCCCAGACGCGCCCGTCGACGACGATGGGTGCGCCGACGGCCGAGCGCAGCCCGAGCTCGCGTACCCGCTCGGCCGCCGCACCGGCTGCCCCATCGAAGCTGTCGATCCGGGCTGGCGCGCCGGCCTGTTTGATCTTCGCGGCGACGTTGTCACCGTCAAGCGGAATATGTTCTCCGACGGACATTTTCGCCATGTCATGCTGGTCACGCGAGGCCAGCAACACCAAAGCTTCATCGGCTTCGTAGCGCATCAGCGCCACATTGTCGATACCGAGACCGCGGGACAGCTCGGCGACTGCGACTGGATACACGTCGGACGGCGGCGCACCGCGGGCAACAAGCGTGGCGACACGACGCAGCGCCGCTTGTTGTTCTGCGAGGGCGCTGGCCTCGCGCCGACGCAGTTCGGACTCCGCCGCTCGCAAGCGGGCTTGGCCGGCAAGGATGTTGGCCAGTAGCGCCACCGGAAGGAAGATCAGGATCGATACGGCGTCCTGGAGCTCCAACGGCATGAACCCGCCGCTGGTATCCATGTGGAAGTACACGTAGACCGCCGCGCTCGCGAGCGACGTCCCCACCGCGAGCCAGAAGCCCCACCCGGCGGAAACGACCAGCACACCGAGCAGGAACAGTGCGCCGAATGCGTTGTCGGGTGTGACGCGCTGGAGTTGGTACACCAGCACCGTTTCGACGGTGATGAAGGCCGCGGCCACCACGATCCCCAGCCATGTCGGCGGTGCCACCGGCCGCAGCACGATCGCCAGCATTCGCTCACGAATCGACGGTCGAGGGCGGTTGATATCCGGCGATTGCGGGGTATTCGGGTGAACGCTCATTTTCCACCTGCAACACACGACGGCCCGATATTTGTTGCGCGTGCTCGGCGGCCAATTGACAGCAGAATTCCAGGTAGCGGGAATGCGCATGCAACGAGGGATCTGCGAAGCTGTACTGATGTATTGCCGCGGAGTGCGACATGCGGTGCTTGATAGTCGATGACAGCGCCAATTTTCGCGACGCCGCGAGTTCGATGCTCCGGAGCGCGGGGATTGACGTCGTCGGCATGGCATCCAATAGCGCTGAGGCGCTGAGGTGTTACGAGGATTTGCACCCCGACGTGGCCCTGGTCGACGTGAACCTTGGCGGGGAAGACGGATTCGAGCTCACCGAACGACTTCATCGAGCGAGCACACCCAACTCGTTAGCGGTCATCTTGGTCTCCACCTACGGAGCAGCCGATTTCGCCGAGATGATCGACACCAGCCCGGCCGTTGGCTTCGTGCAGAAGATCAGCCTGTCGCCGGACGCGATCCGCGATCTGGTCGGTCACCGGGCCTCGAGATAAGTGACCACTGCCAGGACGCGCCGGTGATCGTCGCCGGTCTCAGGCAGATTGAGCTTGGTGAGAATGCTGCGGACATGCTTTTCGACCGTGCCCTCGGTGACCCAGATCCGACGGGCGATCCCGGCGTTTGACCGACCCTCGGCCATCAGCATCAACACCTCGTGTTCACGCGTGCTCAGGTCGGCCAACGGGTCGTTGCGCCGACGGGCCGAGACCAATTCCTGCACCAGCGCCGGGTCGACGACCGATGCGCCCTTGGCGATGCGTTCGAGGGTGTCGACGAAGTCGGCGACGTCGGTGACCCGGGTCTTGAGCAGGTAGCCGATGGCGCGGCCGCTGGCCAGCAGTTCGGTGGCGTGCTCGACGTCCACGTGCGCCGACAACACCAGAATCCCTGTGTCGGGCGATTCCGTCCGAATCACCCGCGCCGCGTCCAGCCCCTCGGTGGTATGCGTCGGGGGCATGCGGATGTCGACTATCGCCAGTTCGGGCCTCTTCTCGCGCACCAAGGCGAGCAACTCAGCGGCATCGGCGGCCTGTCCCACCACCTCGAATCCGGAGCGGTCGAGCAGACTGGCCAATCCCTCGCGGAGCAGGACGTCGTCGTCAGCGACGACAACCTGGACGGCGCACATATCGGTCCTCTCCGCGCCGGGACAATCGGCGCAGTCCCAACAATCTTGCAACGAACTCACAGTTGAGTCAGCAAGGTTTGCTGCTAGCGGGTAGTGCCCGTGGGGCCAGTGGTAAGGGGCTCATGCCCGGCAACACTGACGACATCCGGCTGCCGAGCCCGCGAAAGTGGCAATCCATGACCGCCGTCCCAAGAACGTAGGTCGTCGAGGCGCTCAGCCGAGCGCCAACGCGGCTGCGGAGGCGACGGCCCACACCAGCATCGTCAGACCCGTGTCGCGCAGCACGGGGATAAGGTCCTTGCCGCCCAGGCCTTTTCGCACGGGCGCGGCGGCCCGCACCGCCAGCGGCAAGGCTACGAATCCGACCGCACACCACGGCGTCGCGAGCATCAGCACCAAAGTCAGAACGAACGCCACGACAACCAGCGCCCGGTAGAGCAGCCGGGTGCGGGCGTCGCCGAGCCGCACGGCCAGCGTGATCTTCCCCGACTCCTTGTCGGTCGGGATATCGCGCAGGTTGTTCGCAACCAGCACCGCCGACGACAGCGAGCCCATCACCACCGCCATCGCCAGCCCGACCCAGTCGACTCGCAGGGCCTGCGTGTACTGCGTGCCGAGCACCGCGACAAGGCCGAAGAACACGAACACCGCGACCTCGCCCAGGCCCAGATAGCCATACGGCTTGGAGCCGCCGGTGTACAGCCACGCGCCGGCGATGCACACGGCGCCGACCGCGATCAGCCACGGCGCGCTGAACAACGCCAGCACCACACCGGCGACGGCTGCAACGCCAAGGCTCACGACTGCGGCCGTCAGCACCGCGCGCGGCGCGGCCAGCCGCGAGCCCACCAGCCGCAGCGGCCCGGCCCGCACATCGTCGGTGCCACGGATGCCGTCGGAGTAGTCGTTGGCATAGTTGACCCCGACGATCATCGCCACCGCGACGAGCAACGCCAGCAACGCCTTCCACCAGCACGCGCCGTGCAGCCAGGCCGCGGCACCGGTCCCGGCGATCACCGGGGCGATCGCATTGGGCAGCGTCCGGGGACGCGCACCTTCGACCCATTGGGTGAAACTGGCCACGAGCGCCATCGTCGCATGACGGGGTTCAGGGCCCGGAGTTGCCCAGGCTCACAACCAGGTTGATGGTGATGGCAAGAATGACCGTGCCGAACACGTACGACAGCATGGCGTGCTGCAGTGCGACGCGACGCATCGGCGAACTCTTCAAGTCGGTATCCGAGACTTGGTAGGTCATCCCGACGGTGAACGCGAGGTACGCGAAGTCCCGATAGGTTGGTGTGGCGCCGAAATCGATGCCGCCGACGGGATCTTGGAAATACTGCTTCGCATACCGCAGGGCGTACACGGTGTGCACGACGGCCCATGACGTGGCCACGCTCAACACACCGACGAGTGCCGCGATGTCGGCGTCGAGTCCCTTCGAGTTGCTCGCCGTCAGTAGTAAAGCCACGCCCCCCAAGCTCGCGACGCTCGCGAGAAGCACGAAGATCTCAGTTATCTGTCGCGTCGAGTCGCCGCCGGCCTCCGTCGCGTGTTCTTCGGTCTCGCGCGGGCCCATCCGCATGATCTTCAGCCAGGTCCAGGTGACATAGATCACCGCGGCGAGGATCCATCCCGCCGCTGGGCCGTACCGCCATTTCGTGTTTGCACCGACGACAATCCCCGCGATCAATCCCGCCAGCCCGGCGATGAGGATGCGAGCAATGACATGCCCCCGCCTGTCGTGAGAGACCGGAGTGCTCACAGCGCGAGTTAAGCACCGCAGGCGGACGTCAGACATTCGCCACGCCGTGCCACGGCCGCGGTGTCATCCCATGACCGACAATGGTCAAATGCTGGGAGTCATCGGCGGCAGCGGCTTCTATACGTTCTTCGGTTCCGACGCCCGCAGCGTCGGCCTGGACACCCCGTACGGTCCGCCAAGCGCGCCGATCACCGTCGGCGCCGTCGGCCAGCATGAGGTCGCGTTCCTGCCGCGCCACGGCGTCAACCACGAGTTCTCGCCGCACACCGTGCCGTACCGCGCGAACCTGTGGGCGCTGCGCGCGCTGGGCGTGCGCCGGATCTTCGGGCCGTGTGCGGTCGGCAGCCTCACGCCCGAGTTGGGGCCCGGCGCAATGGTGGTACCCGACCAACTCGTCGACCGCACCACCGGCCGCGACGACACGTACTTCGACTCAGGCGGCATCCATGTCGGGTTCGCCGATCCCTACTGCCCGACCCTGCGAGCCGCGGTCACCGACCTGCCCGGCGTGGTCGACGGTGGCACCATGGTGGTGATCCAAGGTCCGCGGTTTTCCACCCGCGCGGAGAGTCGCTGGTTCGCGAACCAGGGCTTCACTTTGGTCAACATGACGGGTTACCCGGAGGCGGTACTGGCCCGTGAACTCGAAATGTGTTACGCCGCCGTCGCTTTGGTGACGGACTTGGACGCGGGCATCGATAGCGGAAGCGCGGTCCGAGCTGTTGATGTGTTCGCGGAGTTCGAACGCAACTTGGTGCCGTTCAAGAAGCTTGTGCACGAGGCCATAGAAAACGTGGCTCAGGTGGACTCGGAGCGCACCTGCGCCCACTGTCTGGCACACGACGGCGTCGAGTTGCCGTTCGATCTGCCATGAGAGTTCTGCTGACCGGCGCTGCCGGGTTCATC
Organism: Mycobacterium sp.; assembly: GCF_035274705.1. Taxonomy (GTDB): domain Bacteria; phylum Actinomycetota; class Actinomycetes; order Mycobacteriales; family Mycobacteriaceae; genus Mycobacterium. The sequence goes on from NZ_DATENY010000078.1 coordinate 9,268, forward strand.
GGGGCACGAGTCGCCACCGCAATCGCCGATGCCGACCACGAGGTCGTTGCAGTTGATGCGATGCTCCCGGCTGCCCACGGTCTCGACGCCGAATTGCCGGCCGGGGTACACGGCGTCGACGTCCGCGACGCGAGCGCGTTGGCGCCGCTGCTCAAGGGAGTCGATGTGGTGTGTCATCAGGCCGCGGTTGTCGGCGCGGGCGTCGACGCTGGTGACGCGCCCGCCTACGGAAGCCACAACGACTACGCCACAAGCGTGCTATTGGCCGAGATGTTCGCGGCGGGCTGTCAGCGATTGGTGCTGGCCTCGTCGATGGTGGTGTACGGGCAGGGACGTTATGAATGCCCCGATCATGGCGCCGTCGAACCGCTGCCGCGCAGCCACGCCGACCTGGATGCCGGTGTCTTCGAACATCGTTGCCCGCTATGCGGCGAGCAGGTGCGGTGGCTGCTCGTCGGCGAGGATGCGCCGCTGCGGCCGCGCAGCCTCTACGCCGCCAGCAAGGTCGCGCAGGAGCACTATGCGTTGGCCTGGGCGGAATCGACACGCGGATCGGTTGTCGCGCTGAGGTATCACAACGTCTACGGCCCGCACATGCCGCGCGACACCCCATACTCGGGGGTTGCGGCAATCTTCCGCTCCGAGCTCGAAGCAGGCGATGTGCCAAGGGTTTTCGAAGACGGCGGTCAGATGCGTGACTTCGTTCACGTCGACGACGTCGCCGCCGCGAACGTGGCCGCCGTCGAAGCTCAGCTGGGCGGTTTCGAGGCGTTCAACGTCTGCTCGGGGCGGCCGATTTCGATCCTGGAGGTGGCGACAGAACTGTGCGACACCCGTGGTGACGTGCCGCCGCTGGTCACCGGCCAGTACCGCAGTGGCGATGTACGCCACATCGTCGCCGATCCCGCTCTCGCCACCGAAGTGTTGGGCTTTCGTGCGGCCGTGGATCCGCGAGACGGGCTGCGAGAGTTCGCTTTCGCGCCACTACGGGGCTAGATGCTGAGCCGGCTCTGGTCACAGCAGCGGCGGCTGATCTACTTCCCGTCGCCCGGCCCGGTGCCGCCGGCCGCTGCGGTGCTGCCTGGCGGGCGCGATATCGTGCTCGATACCGAAGACGGAATCCGCTTGGGCGCTTGGTATTTCCCGGTTGGTCGGACAGCCGTGTTGGTGTGTAGCGGCAATGCGGGGGACCGGTCGACGCGGGCGGCGCTGGCCGCGGCGCTGAACCGGATGGGTCTGTCCGTGTTGTTGTTCGACTACCGCGGATACGGCGGGAATCCGGGCAACCCGTCCGAGCAGGGTTTGGCGGCAGACGCGCGTGCCGCGCGGGCATGGCTGGCCGCACAGGCCGATGTCGACCGAGTCGTGTATTTCGGTGAATCCCTTGGCGCCGCAGTGGCAATCGGCCTCGCGGCGCAGCAGCCGCCGGCGGCGTTGGTGCTGCGGTCGCCGTTCACATCGCTGGCCGACGTGGCCGCTGTGCACTACCCGTGGCTACCGGCGCGGCGGCTCCTGCTGGACCGGTATCCGTCGATCGAGCGCATCGCATCGGTGAAGGCGCCGGTAATGGTGATCGCGGGCGATCGCGACGACATCGTCCCGGCCCGGTTGAGCCGGCGGCTGTACGACGCGGCGGCCGAGCCGAAGCGATGGCTGCTAGTGCCTGGCGCCGGGCACAACGCCCCCGAGCCTGCGTCGGTGTTTGACGAGATTGCGAGGTTCCTGTCATCGACAGGTTTCACTTAGTAATACTGGTGGCGTGAGGCCAGCCATCTGTGAGCAGTTCGGTATCGATTTCCCGCTCTTCGCGTTCAGCCACTGCCGCGACGTCGTGGTGGCCGTGACCAACGCGGGAGGTTTCGGCGTGCTGGGTGCGACGGCGTTCACGCCCGAGCAGCTCGACCAGGAGCTGTCGTGGATCGACGACCATGTCGGCGGCAAGTCCTACGGCGTCAACCTCATCGTGCCGGCCAAGTTCGAGGGCAAGGGTGAGAACCTGTCGCGCGGTCAGCTGGCCGAGAGAATCCCTGACACGTACCGGGGCTTCGTCGCCGAGTTGCTCGCCGAACACGGCATCGAACCCGAAGAGTCGCCACGGATCGGGCCGTCGTTCTTGTCCGGCGATACCGGCCACGACCTGCTCGATGTGGCGTTCAGTCACCCGATCAAGCTGATTGCCAACGCGCTGGGCGTTCCGCCGGACTACATGATCGACGCAGGCAAGCAGCGCGGCGTCCCGGTCGCCGCGCTCGTCGGCGCCAAGGAACATGCGGTCAAGCAGGTGGAGGCCGGGGTCGACCTGATCGTCGCGCAGGGCACCGAGGCCGGCGGCCACTGTGGCGAGGTCACGACGATGGTGTTGATCCCCGAGGTGTTAGAAGCTGTGGCGGCGATTGGCAGCAAAATCCCCGTGCTCGCGGCGGGCGGGATCGTCACAGGCAGGCAGATGGCCGCGGCCGTCGCGATGGGCGCAGACGGTGCGTGGACAGGCTCGGTGTGGCTGACGACGGAGGAGGCGGAGACGGCGCCGCACACCGTGCAGAAGATGTTGGCCGCGTCGTCACGCGATACCGTCCGCTCCGCGGGACGCACAGGGAAGCCCGCGCGCCAATTGGTGTCGGACTGGACCGAGGCGTGGCTGCCGCACGAGGGTGGTCAGCGGCCGTTGCCGTTGCCGCTGCAGTCGATGCTGTGCGAGCCGGTGATTCGCCGCGTCGACGCGCTGGCGTCGCAGGGCCATCCCGGCGCGCAGGCGTTGGCCACATACTTCGTCGGCCAGGGTGTCGGCCTGATGAACAAGGTCAAGCCGGCCCGCGAAGTGGTACGTGAGTTCATCGAGGATTACCTCGCCGCGACGGAACGGCTGAGCAACTCGCTGCCGGATTGAGCCTCCAGGCCCCTCACCCTGGGCGCCGAACGTTCCTTACCTCTCGAGGAAATGCCAAATCTTCGAGCGGTAACGAACGTTCGCCACGTCCCTCGCTAGCCGTATGTGATCCGCACCGAAATCGGGTCGCTCTCCATCGCACGCATGGTCAGCGCGGCCGCGGATTGGCTGAGCTTGCCGTCGCCGCCGATGCTGCGGGCGCGTGCGCGCACGTCGTCATCGGATTCGAAAGTGGCTGTGCCGCTGCGCCATTGATTGTTGACCTTGACGCGTACCTTCGGGTTGGCAGCGATGTTGTGGGCCCAGCCGGCGCGACGGCCATGCTGCGAGATCACCCACACGCCGTTGTCGTCGGCGCGTCCGGTCAGCGGTACTCGCCGCGGCTGGCCGGACTTGGCACCGGTGGTCTCCAGCTCGACGACCAACGACGAGCGGATGCCTAGCCGGTCCAGCGCCGCAACCAGCGGGTTTGCGACCATGCGGCCCACCCGTCGCTCGAACTTGAACTTGCGTAGCGCCTTGCGCGAGCCCGCCGTAGCCATATTAACGACGTTAGTAGAACAATCACTCAATTACAAGGCTGCGCCCACGTCAGCACGCGGAAGCGTCAGCGCGAAGTCCTCGGCAGCCAACCGGGCGAGATAATCACGCGTGAACAGCTGAACATCCCTCTGCAGCAGCGCGTGGTCACCGGTGGGCGCGGCGACGATCGTCGGCGCGCATCCACGTCGCCTCAGCCGCTGGACGCCGCGCATCCCCCTACGCTTCTCGAAATAGGCCATATCGTTTGGCGTCAACACCAAATGCACCGAGACGCCCCTGCGTCCCACGGCTTTCAACAGCACCTCGGGGACTTGGGCGAATCCGAGTGTGCCCAATAGCTGCCACAGTTGATAGGGCATGCGCTGGCGCAACCAGTCGTTGATCCGGGGGACCAGAGCCCGCGTCGGTGTACCCGGTGCTACGCCGAGCACAGGTGACGGGGCTCCTCCGAGGAGTTCGGTGCCGTGTTCAACCCGGCGCAGCGAATACAGAATCGAGTTGATCATCACTATCGATCGAGCGCCGTGCCGGATGGCGCCGTAGCCGGAATTCCACGCACCCGAGCAGATGCCCGTCATCATCAGCCGATCGAAAGTCGCGCCGGTCGCAGCGATGGCTGCGGCCACGTCCTCGTGAGAGGCCGCAGAACAGATGCGGGCGAACTCGGTTGTCGCGAAGCCAGTTTCACCGGTTCCCCGCCGGTCATAGCGAACAACAACCATGCCGAGCGCGGCGAGTTCCCGTGCGGCTTCAGTCCATATGCGACCAGAGCCCACGCGGGGTTCGCAGGCCGTCTGGTGGATCAAGAGTGTCGGCGAACCGGGAGCCGCGTCGGTGGCTCCGGTTCGGATCGCGAAGAGCCGATTGGTTCCGAGCTCGTCGATGGTCTCTTCGATCACCCGACCGTCCGGCAGTGTGGCGACCCCCGCGGTGCGCCGGAAAGTGGGTGTCACTGGTCTGGCGGTGTCCCCGGGCTCGACGCGATCAAGCCAAGCTGTGATCGCATCGACGGCTCCGACCGGAATGGATACGACTTGGCTGGCAGACTCGACGAAGTTCGGTTGTTCGCACGCCTCCACCACTGTGGAGTTATGCCGAGAGGTTACCGCTTCGAGGAGTGGGTCGTCTGCGCGGTCTGGCCGGATCAGAGCCAAGATGGGTGTGCTGGATTCGAATTCGGTTGCAAGACTCAACCGCTTGAGGTCATTGGCGGCGGTCGCCGAAAAGGTGAGCCCGAGAATGGATTCGTGATCGATGTCGACGGTGTCGTGGCCGACGGTCATCTTGTAGAGGATTCGTTGCTCCCGCAGGAACTTGCGCCCGGCGGTGACCGGATCCCAGAGAACAAGGCTGGACAGCCCGGGCAGTGAATGTGCTGTCGACGCCGCTAGCAGTGCTCCCATCCGCAGTCCGACGAGACCGATCCGCTGCAAGCCGCAGTCCTGCAGATAGCTCACGGCGGTTGCGATGCTCGCATGAAAATCCGCAACGGCGGTGTCGGCCTCCTGTTCTCCGGCTGAGTCGCCCGTACCCGCGTAATCGAACCGCAGGACAGCGAATCCAATTGCGCACAACTCCTGCGCGAGCAGCTTCAGCCCCCGATACGTGTCGAGCTGCTCCTTGCCGATGGGCGGGCAGATGACGATCCCTCCCCGGGCGTAGCCGTCACGGGGTACGTGCATGACACCGAACAGCGACGCAGAACTGGGTCCAAACCAGGTCGGCTGTCCCGAAATCGCGTGGTCGAGATTCACGCGGCTGAGGTTGACAGCGTCGAGATGACCTCGGCGATGCGCGTTATCGACGCGAAAGTGGACTTCTTCAGCGCGTCGTCCGGGAATTCGATTCCGAACTCATCCTCTAACCCGATCATGAGGTTCACCGAGGCGTGCGAGGTCAGGCCGTGCTCGTACAGGTCGGCGTTGCGGTCCACGCCCATCGGGTCGACGGCCAATCGACCATGGGTTGCCAATGTCCTACGAATGCGCTCATACACAATCAAGATCGTACCCCGCCGAAAGTATGCTGTAGTGTTCTCAGCAACTTTTGTTACGCAACCGTCAAAAATTGGCGGTAATGATCGGGGACCCGTATGCATGGTGCGCTGGGCGCTGTTGTGGTGAGCCCGCCTTCGGTGCCTGCATTGGGCGAAGTGGTGCGGATCGCGGCAGATGCCGCCGCCGACGTCGATCGCGGCGCGCGATTTCCGGCAGAAGCGATCGATGCAGCTAGAGCCGCAAACTTGTTGTCCTGTTCGCTACCACGAAGCTGTGGAGGGGGCTCCTATCAGGTGTCGGCACTCGCCCAGATCGCCCGGGCCCTTGGGGCTGCGTGCAGTGCGACAGGCATGGTCTTCGCCATGCATCACGCGCAGGCGCTCACACTGGCCCGGCACGGGTCCGGCGCGTGTGCCGACCGCATATTGCGGCGAATTTCAGCAAATGAACTATTGCTTGCTTCAGCGACGACAGAGGTGACAACCGGAGGAGACATCGGTTCATCGACATGCGCCTTGATCACCGAAAACGGTGAAGTAGTTCTCCGAAAAGAAGCGGCGGTGATCTCCTACGCCGAGCACGCGGACTACATCTGCGCCACCGCCCGGCGAACACCTGACAGTCCGCCGAACGATCAAGTGCTCCTGCTCTGCCCCGCGGAGACCACCACGCTCACCAGGGTCGGCACCTGGGACGCGATGGGCTTCCGAGGCACATGCAGCCTGGGTTACCTGCTCTCGACCCGCACGTCGCCAGAGCACCTTCTGCCAGGCGACTACGCGACAATGGCGGCGGCCACGATGGTGCCCGCTTCGCACACCCTGTGGGCCGCCGTGTGGCTGGGCGTGGCCGATGCGGCGCTGGGTAAGGCCCGACGGGCGGCGCGGGAGGCCGCTGCCCGAGCAGGGGGGCAGGTCACGCCGAAAGCCCGCAGGCTGGCCGACCTCACTGCCATTCACCAAGAATTCGAAGCGAGCGTTGTCGGTGCTGTCGAGCGATTTGAGGCGTTCATCCGATCAGGCTCCAACGAACCGACGATGGGCTTCATGATCGCCATGAACAACCTGAAGTTGACGGCATCGACGGCGGTAATCGATGTCGTCAGTGGGGCGCTGCAGCTGATCGGTTTGAACGGGTATCGCGAGGATCACCCGCTTTCGGTGGGCCGGTTGTTGCGCGATGCGTTCGCCCCTGCCGTGATGGTGTCCAATGACCGCATCCGTGACAACAACGCACGACTTGTGTTGGCCCACCGTGGATAAGCGCACCACGACCCACGGCGGTGAGGACCACGGCGCCTCGCTGGAATCTGTCCGCGAGGAGTTCAGGGATGCCTTGATCGAGGCTGGACTCCTGATTCCGATGACGGTCGACGGATTGTACGGCCGCGGTGCGGATTTCGAAGCGATCGTAGACGGAATCGACCGCGCGATTCGGCACAACGCCGGGCCGCTGCAGGGTGATCGGGCCACGGTATTGCGGTTCCCGCCCGTGTTTTCACGAGAGGCATTCGAACGGACGGGTTATATCGCATCGTTTCCTCACCTCACCGGCGCCATTTCGACGTTCACCGGCGACAACACCGCCCATCAGGAGCTGCTGGCCGACCACAATGCCGGTCGGCCGTGGGATGGTCACCTCAATCCGGCTACCTCGATGTTGGTCTCGGCGGCGTGTCATCCCTGCTATTCCGCGGTCTCACAGGACATCCCGTATACCGGGGAACTAATCGACGTCTACGGCTACTGCTTTCGCCATGAGCCCGCCATCGACCCGGCGCGTATGCAGGCGTTCCGTATGCATGAATTCGTGATGATCGGCAGTCCCGAACAGGCTCGCGCCCATCGTGATGGCTGGATTCCTCGGGCTGTAGAGATGTTCGCCCAAGTCGGGCTGGCAGCCGAACCCGCCGCGGCCAACGATCCCTTCTTCGGGCGTGCGGCCGTCATGCTCGCGGCCAACCAGCGTGAGGGCGAACTGAAGACTGAACTGATCGTCCAGCTGTACGGAGACCTCGACACCGGCACCGCGATCTTCTCGGCGAACTATCACCTAGACCACTTCGGGCACGCGTTCGCGCTGTCGACACCCGATGGCGCGGTCGCGCACAGCGCCTGTGTCGCCTTCGGGATGGAGCGCATCGCATTGGCATTGCTGCGGACGCATGGACTCGATCCGGCATCGTGGCCTCGCCAGGTGCGTGCGGCCCTGAGCCTCTGAGCTAACCGTCCTCGGCGAGCGGAAGCCGCACCTCGAACCGTGCGCCGGTGGCCAGGTTGTGCGCCGACAGCGTGCCCCGATGCGCCTGCACCAGGCCCGCGGCGATGGCCAGGCCGAGGCCTGACCCGCTGGGCAGTGACGAGTCGGCCCGCGGAACCCGATCGTTGGAGCCCCGGTATGCGACGTCGAACACCCGCGGCAGATCGGCTTCGTCGATGCCGACGCCGGTGTCGTCGACGCGAGCCCACGCGCCGTTCTCGTCGGCCCCCAACGCCAGTGAGACGCGACCGCCTTCTGGCGTGTGCGCGATCGCGTTGGCGACCAGATTCGACAACACCCGCACCAACGCGCGATCGCTGCCGAGCACCCGCACCGGCCGTTCCGGCAGTTCGGCCTTCAACAGCACACCGGCACGCTCGGCGGCGATCCGGTGTGCTGCCAACACGTCGTCGACGACCTCGTCCAGCGCTACCTTGTCGAACGCCGGCTGCACGGCACCGGCGTTGATCTTGGACATCTCGAACAGGTCGTCGACCATCTCGGAAAGCCGAATCGATTCTTGCTCAATGGTTTTCGCGTGCACCCGCACTTCGTCGTCGGGAACGACTCCGTCGGCGATCGCCTCCGACACCGCACGAATCCCCGCCAGCGGCGTGCGCAGATCATGGCTGACGAACGCGACGAGTCGGCGCCGCGACTGCTCGGCCGCCCGCTCCGAGTCACGGATTTCGGCCTCCCACACCGTGCGCCGCGCCTGGTAGCGGGCCAGCATCACCGCGGCCGGGAGCGTCACGATGGACACGATCACCAGAACGACGGCCGTGCGCTCGAACGTCTCGGTGATCATGAAGCCGCTGGCACCGAGGACACCGGTGAAGGTCGCCAGGACAGGGATCAACACCAGCGCCACCATGCTGACCGCCAGCGACCAGGATCGGGCGAGGCGAATGATCAGCGCCCCTGCCAGCACGACGGGCACCGAACACGCCAGCGCCCACCCGACGATCTCCCAGAAGTCATTCCCCGGCACTACTGCTCCACAGATAACCGCGGCCCCACACCGTCTGCACCCGATGGTGGTCGCCCAATTTGGAGCGCAGTCGTTTGACGTGCACGGTGACGGTGGACAGATCGCCAAAGTCCCAGCGCCACACCTGCTTTAACAGCTCCTCGCGGGAGAACACGGTGTCTGTGTGGGTGAGCAAGAACATCAGCAGATCGAATTCGCGGTTGGTCAGGCTCACCGGCTGACCCTCGACGGTCACCGACCGCGCAGCCGTCGACACCGCGAGATCGCCGACGGTGATGTCCAGCGGCAGCACACCCACCGGCGACGGCGCACGCCGCAACACCGACCTCACTCGCAGTGCGAGCTCGCGCGGGCTGAACGGCTTGGTCAGATAGTCGTCAGCCCCCGCCTCCAACCCCGCGATCCGATCGTCCTCCTCGCCGAGCGCCGTCAGCAGGATCACCGGGACGGTGTAGTCACCGCGCTGACGCAAGCTCCGGCACAGCGTCAGCCCGTCAGGACCTGGCATCATCACGTCGAGCACCGCCACATCGATGCGTTCGGAGCCCAGCAGCCGCAGCGCCTCGCTGCCGTCGCGGGCGATTGACACGTCGAGGCCATCGCGCTCGAGATAGCGCCGCACCACGTCGCGCACGACGGTGTCGTCGTCGGCTATCAACACCCGCGTCATAGCTTCAAACCCTAGCCTCGCAGCGCAGTTACCAGCGCCGATGTCATGGACTCGTCATTGTTGATTCGTTGCTGATCGCGTCGCGGACGGCATAACGTCCAGTGATATGGCCGACGTCACGGTGGTGTTGCCCTGCCTCAACGAGGCGGCGTCGCTGCCCGGCGTGCTCTCCGCCATGCCCGACGGCTACCGGCCGCTGGTTGTCGACAACAACAGCACCGACGAGACTGCCGAAGTGGCGCGGCGGCACGGCGCCGACGTGGTCGCCGAACCGCGACCGGGTTACGGCTCGGCAGTGCACGCCGGAGTGGAGGCGGCGACGACGCCGATCGTGGCGGTGCTCGACGCCGACGGCTCACTCGACCCTCGTGAGCTTCCGGCATTGGTCTCCGAGCTTGACGACGCCGACATGGTGATCGGGCGGCGACGGCCGGTGCGGGGACTGCGCTGGCCGTGGCATGCACGCCTCGGTACCGCGGCGGTGTGTTGGCGGCTGCGGACTCGCTACGGACTGCCGGTGCACGACATCGCGCCGATGCGTGTCGCCCGGCGCGAGGCGCTGCTGGCGCTCGGGGTGACGGACCGGCGATCGGGATACCCGTTGGAGCTGTTGGTCCGCGCGGCGCAGGCGCGTTGGCGGGTGGTCGAGCGTGATGTCTCCTACGGCCCTCGTACCGGTGGCCGGTCCAAAGTAAGTGGGTCCGTGCGGGGGAGTCTCGTTGCAGCGGTGGACTTTTGGCGGGCGATCTCGTGATCCCCGTGGCGGTTCTTGTGGTGGCCAAGGCACCCGTGCCGCGTCTCGCGAAGACGAGGCTGGCGGCCAGCGTGGGTGATCGCGTGGCCGCGGAGATTGCCGCCGCGGCGCTCCTGGACACGTTGGACGCTGTGGCCGCCGCGCCGGTTCAGGCACGGGTGCTGGCGTTGACAGGAGATCTGGACTCGGCGACTGACGGCGACGAAATCCGGGCGCGGATTGAGGATTTCACCGTTGTGCCGCAACGTGGCGCGGACTTCGCCGAGCGGCTGGCCAATGCCCACGTCGATGCCGCTGCGGCCACCGGGCTGCCGGTGCTGCAGATCGGGATGGACACGCCGCAGGTGACCGACGAACTGATCGGGGAGTGCGCGCGGGAACTTCTGGCCGCCGATGCGGTGCTCGGGCTGGCGCGTGACGGCGGTTGGTGGGTGCTCGGCGTATCCGAGGCCGAGATGGCCGACTGCCTGCGGACGATACCGATGTCGCGATCCGACACCGGCGCTGTAACGCTGACGGCGCTTAGCGACACGGGTATACGCGTGAGCCTGGTTGAAACGCTGGCCGATGTGGACACCGTCGACGATATCGAGGTCGTGCGCCGCGCGTGCGCGCCCGACAGCCGGTTCGCGCGGGTTACCGAGGGCGTGTCACATGCTCGGTAATCTCTACGACCGCGCGCTCGACGGCGAGCGCTGTTGGCTTCGCCACGACGACGGGCGGCTGGATGCCCTGCCCGTGCGCAGCTGGCTCGGCGGCCATCACGCCGACGCGTCGTTCGACCATGCCGTGGTGGGGATGTGTCACGGGCCGACCATCGACTTAGGTTGTGGCCCTGGTCGTTTGGTAGCGCACCTCGTCCAGCGCGGTGTACCGGCACTAGGCGTCGATCAGTCCGCGACCGCGGTCGAACTGGCCCGCCGTAGCGGTGCGCCTGCCCTGCGCCGTGACGTGTTCCAACCGCTGCCGGGCACTGGCCGCTGGCACACGGTGCTGCTCGCCGACGGCAACGTCGGCCTGGGTGGCGACCCGTGGCGTATCCTGCGGCGAGCGGGCGAGCTGCTGCGCCGCGATGGGCACTGCGTTGCCGAATTCGACTCGGCCACAGAAGGAATCCACGCCGGGTGGGTGCGCCTGGAGTCGTCGCGCACGATCGGCCCCTGGTTCCGCTGGGCATCGGTGGGAGTCGATTGCGTGGCCCGGTTGGCCGACGAGGCCGGTCTTCGAGTTGCTGGAGTCCATCCGATCGGCCGCCGTGTGGTCGCCAGTTTGGCGGCGACATGAAAACCGATACGCTGCGCGCCACCGCCGTCACCGCCCGCGTCGGCATGGCGCTGGGCATCGCTGTGGCGGTGTGTTTTGTCACCGGTCTGATCAGTCATTTCATTCAGCACCCTCAGCCGTGGTTCTTCTGGCCGACGCGTCCAGTCTGGCTCTACCGGGTGACGCAGGGCCTGCACGTCGTCTCGGGTATCGCCGCGATTCCGCTGATCGTCGTCAAGCTATGGTCGGTATGGCCGAAGCTGTTCGAACGTCCCATCATCGGCGGTTTGGTTCGTCAGATCGAACGTCTGTCGATTCTGGTGCTGGTCGGCTCGATGCTCTTTCAGTTGTCCACCGGCCTGCTGAACATCGCCCAGTGGTATGCGTTCAAGTTCTTCTTCACCACCAGTCACTATGCGATGGCGTATGTCGCGGCGGGCGCGGTGCTGGTGCACATCGGGGTGAAGCTGCCGATCATCCGGCGCGCACTGGGCGAGCCGGTCGACGACATGCCTGCGCTCTCCGGCCCGACGCGGCGAACGGTCCTGCGCGGGACCTGGCTGGCGGTGGCCCTTGCGACGGTGGTGACCGCGGGCCAGACCGTGCCGCTGTTGCGGAAGGTCTCGGTGCTGGCGCCGCGATCCGGTCAAGGGCCGCAAGGTGTTCCGGTGAACCGATCGGCGATCGCGGCCGGTGTGCTGCGCAGCGCTCAGTCGCCGGACTATCGGTTGACGGTGACGAACGGGCCGACGGCGCGCGCGTTCACCGTCGCCGAATTGGCGGCAATGCCGCAGGTGACGCACCGGCTCCCGATCGCTTGTGTCGAAGGCTGGAGCGCCGACGCCGAATGGTCCGGTGTCGCGCTGGCCGACCTCGTCGCCGCCGTCGGGGGTTCAGGTGACTCCGACGTGCGGATGATCTCGCTCGAGCCGCCAGGACCGTACTCGCGGACCACGCTGCCGGCACGCCATGCCCGCGACTCCAAGACGCTGATTGCTATGAAACTCAACGGGCAGAAGCTGGATCTCGACCACGGGTATCCGTGCCGGCTGATCGCGCCGACGAGACCGGGTGTGCTGCAGACGAAATGGCTGTCCCGGATCGAGGTAGTGCCGTGATCGCCCGCGTCATCGTGATCTCGCTCGGCTTGGTGGTCGGCGTGTACGGAGCCGTACTGGTGTGGGAGAACCCGCCAGTGATCATCACGCGGATCCTGGTGTGGGCGTTGGTCGGAGTCATCCTGCACGATGCGGTGTTCGCGCCGGTGTGCGTCGTGCTTGGGTTCGCCGGCCGACGGCTGATCCCAGGAAGGTGGTGGCCGCCGATCGCGGTGGCTGCGCTTTGCAGCGTCGTGCTGGTGTTCCTGGCGATCCCAGTGTACGGCAAGCCCGGCATGCGGCCGGACAACATGACGGTGCTGGACCGCAATTACCCGATGGGACTATGGATTTCGCTGGCGATCGTCTGGGCCTGCATACCGCTGTATTACCTCGCGCTGCGGCTGTTACCAGTTCGTCAGAATGAAGTGGTTGAGCAGCAGGGCGCCGACGACGTTGATCGCCAACCACCAGCGGTGTGACCGCTGGGGCAACAGCGCACCGGCTGCGGTCAGCCAGACGGTGAACGGCAGCCAGATGCGTTCGGTTTCGGCCTTGCTCAGCATGGACAGGTCGGCGAACACGATCGCCAGCAGCGCGGCGAGCACTATGAGGTGCAGGCCGGAGCGCCGCCTGATCGCGGCGATGTCGAAGACCCGGCCGATGCCTGCCACGCTGCCGAGCCCGATCGCGCACACCACCGACGCGAAGTTGGCCCACGACCAGTACTGGAAGGGACGATCGTTGGCGATGCCCTGCCAATAGCGTTGCTGCACCAGCGTGTAGCCGTCGAACCACGAGAACCCCGCGACGGCGAACACCGCGACGACGCCCAAGGCGGCCAACACCGCCGGAACCAATGCGCGAACGGCCGAGCGCCAGCCGCTCGCCGCGATCAGTACCGCGACGGCAGGCACGGCCATCAGCGCCAGCCCGTAATTCAGGAAGATGCCCCAGCCCAACAACAGTCCGGAGCCGGCGGCCGCGAGCACCGGCACACGCACCCGACGAGTGGCCAACGCCAACAATGCGATGCCCCACGCGGCCACGCCGGCGAAGTAACCATCGGCCGATACCGCGATCCAGATGGCCGTCGGCGCCACCGCCACGAACGGCGCGGCCAGCCGAGCCGTGTGTTCATCGTTGAGGGCGCGAATCGCGACGACGATCGCCGCGGCCGCACTGGATCCGACCAGCAGGCACAGCAGTCCAGCCCATGCGCCGCCGCCAAGCCCGATGCGGTCGAGCCACACGAACGTCAGTAGCGCACCCGGCGGATGGCCCGACACGTGCGTGATCCACGAATTCGATTGGAAATCAGGGATTCTGCTGGCGAACGTGCGCACCGCTTCGCCGATGTCGGTGACAGTCGGCACCTGGCGCAGATATTCGTGCTGCGCGGTCAGCCGATGCGCGAAACCCCGCTGCCAGCCATCGATCATCGCCAGAGAAAACGCCCATGCGCATGCCGTCGCCCACGTCGCCCAGGGCACGGCTCGCCACGGCAGACGAAGGGCGATCGCCTGTCCCCAGAGCACCGCGGCGATGCCGATGACGATGGCGGGAACGGTGCCCCAGCCGACATGGGCGTTCCACCACCCGAAGATCGGCGCCGTATCGGCGAACGCGTGGATCCGCGCACGCGAGGCGTGGATCAGCGGCGTGACGAGGCCGAGATGCAGGTGCGGTACGACGAACGCCGCGACGACGAGCAGCACGCCGACGGCGACCGCCACCGTCTCCCTTGGACCGACCCGCACGCCCGTCAGCCTATTGCCGGATCAAGGCCGCCCGCCTGACAATTTCGTGACGGCTCGATCCGGACCGCTCGTTCCATAACCGCGTAGCCTGGGAGACATGCCGCGTCCTCGCACATTCGACGAAACCGAAGTAGTCGCCGCGGCACGCGACGAATTCTGGTCGCGCGGATACGCGGCCACGTCGGTCGACGATCTAACCGCGGTAACGGGACTCGGGAAGGGCAGCCTCTACGGGGCGTTCGGCGATAAGCACGGGCTTTTCCTCCGCGCACTCGACGACTACATCGGCACAGCGCTCGAGTCCGTCCGCGCACAACTGCGCGATCCACAACGCGACGCCTACGACCGGCTGACCCGCCACATCCGTGCGCAGGCCAAAGCTGTGGCCGGCGACAGGAAACTGCGTGGCTGCATGATGGCCAAGAGCGCCGCGGAGCTCGCCGCTACCGATGACGACGTCGAGCGGGCGGTCACGCGCGCCTACAGCGAATGGCACGCCGACCTCGTCGCGTGCATCGAGGAAGCGCAGCGCGATGGAACCATCGACGCCGAGCAGAACGCACAGCCGCTGGCCACTACGCTGCTGACCTTCATGCGCGGGCTGGAGGCGCTGCACAAGGGCGGCGTGAAACCCGCGCAGATCAGGGCTGCCGCGGAGGAGATGATCGCCTTGATTCCGCGCGGCTTGGAATAGAACCGCAACGCCATGTGTCTTAGTTCTTGACCGAATGGTCCAGAACGCTCGAAAGGCAGGGCAATGGCACTCCTCAGCGGCAAGACGGCCGTCATCACTGGCGGCACGACGGGCATCGGGCTCGCCACAGCCAAGCGATTCGTCGACGAAGGCGCGCATGTCTTCATCACAGGGCGCAGGCAGGCCGAACTCGACGCAGCGGTCAAAGAACTTGGCGACAACGCCACCGGCGTACAGGGCGACGTCAGCAACGCCGAAGACCTCGACCGGCTCTACGCCGCGGTGGCCGATAGCGGTCGGCGCATCGATGTCGTGTTCGCCAACGCCGCTGTCATCGACGTCGCGCGGATCGGCGAGATCACCAATGAACACCTCGACTACCAGCTCGACGTGGATTTCAAGGGTGTCGTCTACACCGTGCAGAAGGCACTGCCGCTGCTCAACGACGGGGGATCGGTGATCCTGAACTCGTCGAACACGAATGCCAAGGGCAGTGAGGGGATCGGCGTGTACGCGGCGATCAAGGCGGCCTTACGCTCGTTCGCCAGAACGTGGGCAAGTGAGTTGCGGGACCGCAAGATTCGCGTGAATGTGGTCAGCCCCGGCGCCACCGACACACCCGGAATCAACAGTCTTGCCAACCTCCTGAACCCCGGCCCGAAAGCGGTCGAGCAGTTCGAGGACTATCAGCGCAGCATCGTGCCACTGGCCCGTTTCGGCACTCCCGAAGAGGTCGCCAACACCGTGCTGTTCCTCGCCTCGGATCTGAGCAGCTTCACCACCGGAGCCGACATTCCCGTCGACGGCGGGATCAACCAGATCTAGCCGCGCGAGTGAATTAATGGTGGCCGGCGCCGGTAGTCCCGTGCGCGGGCCACGCCGCGGTGGAAGTATGCGGAGCGTGGCCGCAAACAAACCGCAGACTATCGCCTATCCCGCGCCTGGCGCCCGCCCGCACCGCTTCGACGACAGCCCGGTCGATCCGCACGTCATTGTCCTGTTCGGCGCGACCGGCGACCTCGCGAAACGCAAGCTGATCCCGGGCCTGGCGTACCTGGATCAGTCCGAACTCGCTCCCCACATCCAGATCGTCGCCACCTCGCTGGAGGATCTCACCGACGACGAGTTCCGGGAACTGGCTAAGTCGGCCCTCGATTCGTTCGGAAACCACACGCTCACCGACGAGCAGTGGGCCAACTTCGCGAGCACGCTCACGTATGTGCCCCAGAGCGCCGGCCCTGGAGCGCTGGCCGCCGCCGTCGCCGAGGCCGAGACCAAACTCGGTCCTGATGTCCGTCGGCTGCACTACTTGTCCGTGCCACCGAAGGCCGCCCGAGCAGTCATCACGATGTTGGGTGACGCGAAGCTGGTCGAGCGCTCGCGTGTCGTGATGGAAAAGCCATTCGGCACCGATCTCGCCAGCGCGGTCGAGCTCAACGACTTTGTGCACGAGACGTTCGACGAGTCGCAGATCTTCCGGATCGATCACTTTCTCGGGAAAGAGGCCGCCCTCAACATCTTGGCCTTCCGCTTCGCCAACGGTCTGTTCGAGCCGATCTGGAACCGCAACTTCATCGACCACATCCAGATCGACATCCCGGAAATGCTCGGACTCGATCAGCGGGCCAACTTCTACGAAAGTACCGGCGCCTACAAGGACATGGTCGTCACCCATCTCTTCCAGGTGATGGCGTTTGTTGTGATGGAACCGCCGACGGCATTGGAACCCCGCGCCATCAGCGAAGAGAAGAACAAGGTGTTCAGGTCGATGCTGCCGATCGACCCGGCGAATGTCGTGCGGGGCCAGTACGCCGGCTATCGCCAAGAAGACGGTGTCGCAAAGGATTCCGACACCGAGACGTTCATCGCGCTGAAGGTCGGCATCGACAACTGGCGCTGGGCGGGTGTGCCGATCTATCTGCGCACCGGCAAGCGCATGGCCGAGGGCATGCGGATCATCTCCATCGCGTTCAAGGAGGCTCCGCGCACGATGTTCGCGGCCGGCTCCGGCGTTGGCTCCCAAGGCCCGGATCATCTGACGTTCGATCTCGCAGACGCGTCGAGGGTCTCGTTGTCGTTTTACGGCAAGCGGCCGGGGCCCGGCATGAAACTGGACAAGCTTTCCATGCAGTTCTCCACTCAGGAGATCGACACCGCCGCCGACGTACTGGAAGCCTACGAGCGGCTGATCCTCGACGCCATGCGCGGCGACCACACCTTGTTCACGACCGCTGAGGGCATCGAATCCCTATGGGAGCGTTCGCAAGACCTGTTGGCCGATCCATCTCCTGCCAAGATCTATCACACCGGCACCTGGGGCCCGAACGCCATCCACCAGCTGATCGCGCCCAATGCTTGGCGGTTGCCCTTCGAGCGGTCGTGGCGCGAGGCGAAACACTAGGACCTCAATAGAGGACCTTGCGAACGTTGTCTTCGCTGTAGCGCTCGTCGAGTTCTTCCTGCGTCCAGTCGTACCGGATCGACTTGGCGATCTGCGCCACGCTGGGCACGGCCGTCGGATTCCAGGTCGACGGATCCCACGCGTCTGACCGGAGAAACGCCTTGGCGCAGTGGAAGAACACCTCTTCGATGTCGATCTCGAGCGCCAACAGGGGCCGCTTGCCCTTTACGCACATCGCGTCGAAGTACTCCGCGTCGGCGAGGATGCGCGCGGTGCCGTTGATCCGCAGGGTGTCACCGCGGCCGGGAATGAGGAACAATGTGCCGACGTGCGGTCGCTGCAGCACATTCACGTAACCGTCGACTCGCTTGTTGCCCGGCCGCTCGGGAATCGCGATGGTGCGGTCATCGATGACGTGCACGAAGCCGGGCGGATCACCCTTCGGTGAGACGTCGACGCGGCCACGCGCATCCGTCGTCGCGACGAAACCCAGCGGGGAATGGGCCAGCCAGTCCCTGTGGATATCCGACAGGCGATCGTTCACCTTGTTCGCGACGTACTTGTCTGGATGACCGACGATCGCCCTGAGCTCTTCGACGGTGGTGACTTCGCGGCGCATTGCTACATCATCCTCCTAGCGTTCACTTTGCGGTCGTCCACGCCTGTGACACTGCGCCGATGACCGACGTCGTCCAGAACTCTGACACCGTCCCTGCCGACACCCACGAACGCAGCCGCACCGGTCTGTCCGCAGATGCGTTGCGACGGGGCATCGTCGACCACCTGCGCTACTCGATCGGGCGCCCCGCTGCCGCATTGAGACCGGAGCATTACTACCGGGCGATTGCGTTGGCGGTTCGTGACCGGATGCAGGACAACAGGGTGGCGTCCACACAGACATCGCTCGATCTCGGCCGGAAGGTGACCTGCTACCTGTCGGCCGAATTTCTGATGGGGCCGCAGCTAGGCTCCAACCTGCTGAACCTCGGCATCGAAGATGCCGCCCGTCAGGCGTTGACAGAACTCGGCCAGGACCTCGACGAGGTGCTGGCATGCGAGGAGGAACCGGGTCTGGGAAACGGCGGCCTTGGCCGGCTGGCAGCGTGCTATCTGGACTCCCTCGCCACGCTCGAGCGGCCGGCCATCGGCTACGGCATTCGCTATGAGTTCGGCATCTTCGATCAGGAGATCCACGACGGTTGGCAGGTCGAGAAGACGGACAACTGGCTGGACAACGGAAACCCTTGGGAGATCGCCAAGCCCGATGTGAACTATCGGGTCAACTGGGGCGGCTACGCCGAACACTACGCCGACGACGCCGGCCACGACCGCGTCCGATGGGTGCCGGGACGAGTCCTGAAGGGCGTCGCCTACGACATGCCGATCCAGGGCTACGGCGTGAACACGTGCAACGTGCTGACGCTATGGAGCGCGCGAGCCGTCGAGTCGTTCGCGTTGGATGCCTTCAACACCGGCGACTACTACAAGGCCGTCGAGGACGAGGTCAATTCGGAGACCGTGACGAAGGTCCTCTACCCCAACGACGAGCCCGAGGCCGGTAAGCGGCTTCGCCTGCTGCAACAGTACTTCTTCGTGTCGTGCTCGCTGCAGCATGTCCTGCACATCGTCGATGATTTGGCCGATCTGTCCGTTAAGGATCTCCCTGACCGATTCGCGTTGCAGCTCAACGACACCCATCCATCGATCGGTGTCGCCGAACTCATGCGCATCCTTGTCGACGAACGTCAGATCGACTGGGATGAGGCATGGGCCATCACCGTCGCGTCGTTCGGATACACCAACCACACCTTGCTGCCAGAAGCGCTGGAGACTTGGCCACTGGCGATGTTCGCCGAGTCGCTGCCTCGCCACCTCGAGATCATCTACGAGATAAACCGCAGGTTCCTCGACGAGGTCAGCGAGAAGTTCCCGGGTGACGAGGACCGGCTGCGGCGGATGTCGTTGATCGGCGAGGGCAACGGCAAGAACGTGCGGATGGCACACCTTGCGACGGTCGGCAGCCACGCAATCAACGGCGTCGCCGCACTCCATTCCGAACTTCTCAAAGACAGTGTGCTCAAAGACTTTTACGAGCTGTGGCCGCAGCGCTTCTCGAACAAGACCAACGGGGTCACGCCGCGGCGTTTCCTCGCTCTCGCGAACCCGGGACTTCGGGATCTGCTCGACGACACCATCGGCGAGGGCTGGCTGGCGGACCTGGACAAGCTGCGCGCGCTCGAGCCGTTCGCCGACGATGCAGCGTTTCGCGGCCAATGGCGCGAGGTCAAGCGGGCGAACAAGGCGCGCCTCGCCGATTATGTGAAGGCGACCGCGGGATTGGACCTAAACCCCGACTGGCTCTTCGACATCCAAGTCAAGCGTATTCACGAGTACAAGCGCCAGCACCTCAACGTGTTGCACATCGTCACGCTCTACCACCGGCTCAAGCAGAATCCGAATCTGGACATTCCCCCGCGGGCATTCATCTTCGGCGGCAAGGCGGCGCCGGGCTATTTCATGGCCAAGCGAATCATCAAGCTGATCAATGCCGTTGGTGAGACGGTCAACAACGATCCCGACGTCAACCGCTTCCTCAAGGTCGCATTCGTCCCGAACTTCAACGTGCAGAACGCGCATCTGATCTATCCGGCCGCCGACCTCTCGGAACAAATCTCGACGGCGGGTAAGGAGGCGTCGGGCACGGGCAACATGAAGTTCATGCTCAATGGCGCATTGACCATCGGCACGCTCGACGGCGCCAATGTCGAAATGCGCGAAGAGGTCGGGGCCGAGAACTTCTTCTTGTTCGGTCTGAACGTCGAGGAAGTCGAACGGATCAAGCGCGACGGCTACCGTCCGTCGGCCTACATCGGCGATGAGCTGGCCGCCGTGCTCGATCTGATTGCAGGAGGGGCGTTCTCCCGCGGTGACACTGAGGTGTTCCGCCCGCTGGTCGACAATCTGCGCTACGACGATCCGTTCCTCGTGCTCGCCGACTACGCCTCATACGTCGAAGCCCAAGAGCGGGTGAGCGCGGCGTGGCGAGACATCCCGGCCTGGACACGTATGTCGATCCTCAATACCGCTCGTAGCGGGAAGTTTTCGTCGGATCGCGCCATCGCCGAATACTGCGACGACATCTGGAATGTCTTGCCGGTAACCGTCAAGGTCTAGCCGCTGCCGAACGTTCCGTACCGCTCGAGATTCTGGCGAAACTTCGAGCGGTACGGAACGTTCGCGGGTCAAGGTCTAGAGCGGAGTGCAGCTCGGTATCAGCCCGGAGAAGTGCACCGCGGGCATGCCGTCGACGGTGACGAAATCGGTGCCCGGAGACCAGGTCGTGCCGGGTTTGATCCAGGGCGGAACGCCTTTGGGATAGGCAATCGTCAAGTCGGAGTAAAACTCGACATCCGTGGGGCACAGGGGACTCGTTGATGCCACGGGGTTCCATGCGTGCACCACGACCGGATTGAACAATCGAGGGCCTTCCGCGCAGTTCGGTTGGCACTCAACGGAGCTGTCCGTACCAGTTCCGCTTGCGCCGTCGGCTCCCCACGACGTCCAGGTCATGTCTTCCATGACGCCGGTGGTGTCGCAGTTGTACGCGAAGGAGCTGGGCCGTTGCTGCATCGCCTGACCAGGGTTGTAGCACTTACCGATCGCGAAGGTGGTCGTGCCTTGCTCGGCGGGTTCTGCTGAGGCGACCGGCGATCCGCCGAGCAAAGCGGCGGCAGCGGCGGTTATCAGCAATGCGCGGATCACGAACGGATGCTAGCAACCGTTAGCATCCGCCGTTCGCGGGCCAAGGCTCAGTCATGCGACGGGCATGACACGTCGACGAAGACCTGGGTGTGCTGTTTCTCCTCGAGCGTTGCACGGTTGGGCAGCGTGGGGTGGATACCGGTCACAGCGCACGTCGACAAGGGAACGGAGACGATCCCGTTGACCTGCACGTTGTAGCCCTCATCCTTGAGGCCGCTGACGACGTCGGCCGCCGTCCCTGCGTTCGGAAACGCCGCGGCCATTCCGGCCAGGCCGAGTGCCGCCGCGGAAAGCGCGCCGGCTGTCACAGTGGTGATGACGATGTTTTTCATGGCTGAATATTCGCCGGTCAGAGGGGCATGAAGCTTGGAGATTGTGTGGAGATCACATGGAGATTGCGGGCGATCGCCCTAACCGAAGCGCGCCGCGAGCCCGCGCCGGTCCACCTTGCCGATGCCGCGACGGGGGAGTTCGTCGATGACATGGATCTCGCGCGGCGCTGCCGTCGACGACAATGAGGACGCGACGTGCGAACGCAGCTCGGCGAGCGTCGGTGCCGAACACCCCGTCGCCACAACTATTGCCGCGACCACTCGCTGCCCCAGCCGTTCGTCGGCCACGCCGAACACCGCACAGTCGGCAATTGCGTCATGCGTCGCCAGCGCCGCCTCTACCAACTGCGGCAAAACCGTCAACCCGCCCGTACTGATCGCATCGTCGATGCGCCCCAGTACCGTCAATAGTCCTGAATCATCAACTGTGCCAATGTCATCGGTGCGAAACCAGCCCGGTTCGGCGAACGGATCGGGGTCGACGGGATAGCGATAGCCCTTCGCCAACGTCGCGCCGCCGAGCACAATGCGGCCGTCGTCGATCCGCACGCGCACCCCGTCGAGCGGAACGCCGTCATACACGCAGCCGCCGGCGGTTTCGCTCATACCATAGGTCCGCACGACGGGTATGCCTGCCGTTGAGGCTCTTTCGGCTACTCCGGCAGGCATAGGCCCGCCACCGATCAGCACCGCGTCCAGCGACGCCAAGGCCGCCGTGGCGGCAGGATCGGCCAATGCCTTGTCCAGCTGAGCCGCCACCAAGGACGCGTACCGGCGCCCAAAGCCCAACTGCGCAGTGGCCGAAGGGAATTCGGCCACGTCGAAACACGCCACTGGATCAGTCCCTGCGACGACGCTGCGCACCAGCACTTGAAGGCCGGCGACGTGATAGGCGGGCAACGCGAGCAGCCAGCGACCTGGGCCGCCAAGGCGGGCGTGCGTGGCCGAAGCACTGGCTGTCAGCGCCGCGGGCGTCAGCATCGCTCCTTTGGGCGCACCGGTGGTGCCTGACGTCGAGACCACCACCGCGACGTCATCGTCGATCTCCGAACCGGCACGCAGAGACGTTGTCAGCAAGGATGTTTCGCGCGCATCATCGGCAGGGACCGGAAGCATCGAAACCCGCCCCGCCAGCGCGTCCTCCACCGCGGTCAGAACCGACAGTGCCGAAGTGCCGGACGGGACGGCGACGGCGCGAAGGACGGCTATTCGGCCTCCTCGATGTCGCGAGGGTCGTCGAGTGGCCAGCCTTGGGCGGCCAACCGGGTGCGCACCCGCTCGATGTCCTCAGGCTGCGGAAGCTCGTCGGTGATCTCGGTGATCAGCACCCCGATGTCCACGTGGTCGAATTCGCCGCGCGCCAACAGTTCCCGCACGACGGCAGTCACCTCGTCATCGCTGAGCCGTCGCTTCAGCAGCGCCAGCAGGGGCACACGGTCAGGGCCAGGTACACCTTCGGGATACCCCGCGGTTATCCATGCCACGATCTTGGCGAGAAATTTCGTCACAGTGTCAACTCCCCACGGAAGCCCGGCGGCCTCGGTTTCGCTGGACGGGTCGATGGTAGTGCCCCGCCAAGTCGACGGGGCAGACAAACACCCTTGGACCGCAAGGTGAACAGTGAATGAACACCTCGCCGGTAGAGGCAAAGTACCTGGTGGGAGCGTCCATTTAGGGTAGCTAGCCGCTGGTCAAATTTGCCGTCGTGCCCCCAGAATTAGCACCCATGAGCGCAGAGATGATCATCCTTGTGCTGTTGATAGCAACAGCACTGGCATTCGACTTCACCAACGGATTCCACGACACCGGAAACGCGATGGCGACCTCGATCGCCACCGGTGCACTCAAACCGAAGACCGCCGTGCTGCTGGCCGGCGTCCTGAACTTGGTCGGCGCATTCCTCTCTGTCGAGGTTGCCGTCACCGTGACCACGTCGGTCCTCAAGGTGCAGGACAGCAAGACCGGTCATCTGCTTCCGTCGATCGACGCCTCAACCGGACTCACGATCATCTTCGCCGGTTTGATCGGCGGAATCCTCTGGAACCTGTTGACCTGGTTGTTCGGCATCCCGTCCAGCTCGTCGCACGCACTGTTCGGTGGCCTGATCGGCGCCGGCCTGGCTGCGCTGGGCGCCGCGGGCGTCAACTGGAGCGGCGTCACGCAGAAGGTGCTGATTCCCGCCGTCGCCGCCCCGGTCATCGCGGGCCTCGTCGCCGGATGCGGAACCTGGCTGGTGTACCGGATCACCCGCAAGGTGATGGAGAAGCGTCGCGAAGACGGTTTCCGGTGGGGCCAGATCGCGACCGCATCACTGGTTGCGCTCTCACACGGCACCAATGACGCCCAGAAGACGATGGGCGTCATCGCGCTGGCTCTGATCACCACCGGCCACCTGACCGGCGACGTGAAGAAGGACGGCCTGCCGTTCTGGATCATCTTCAGCTGCGCGTTGGCGATCGGCCTCGGCACCTACATCGGCGGCTGGCGTGTCATCCGGACGCTGGGCAAGGGCCTTGTCGAGATCGAGTCGCCGCAGGGCTTCGCCGCAGAAGCGTCGTCGGCCGCGATCATCCTGAGCTCCAGTGCCGCGGGCATGGCGCTGTCCACCACGCATGTCGCGACCGGCTCGATCCTCGGCAGCGGTGTCGGCAAGCCTGGCGCGGAGGTGCGCTGGGCGGTGGCCGGGCGCATGGCGGTGGCGTGGCTGTTGACCCTGCCCGCTGCGGGAGTCGTTGGTGCCCTGTCATATTGGCTCTCCGACGCGGTCAAGTCGCTTACTAATTCGGCACTGGCGGGTGACGGCCTGATCTTCCTCGTCCTGGTCGCTCTGTCCGGATACATGTGGTGGCGTGCTCAGCAGCAGAAGGTCGACCACAAGAACGTCAACGCCGATTGGGACGAGTCGACCAACTCCGTCGTTCCCGCCGAGGTCCGCGAAGGCGCCAAGCCCAAGGACACGGCGACGGTCTGACCAGACCAGCCGCGACAAGTAAAGGAAACGTTGATGACTTACGCAGAAAGCATTCTCAAGGTGCTCGTGGTGGGGCTGATCCTCGGGGCGGGCCTGCCCGCGGTCTTCGCCGCCGGTTTGGTGTCCTACTCGAGCGGCGCCGGCGGCGAAACGACAGACGGCACCGTCCAAGCCCCCAACCCTGTGCTCAAGTACTTGGGCATCCTGCTGTTCGTGTTCGTCGGCTGGGTGATCGTGACGGCGATCTTCTGGATCACCAGGACGACGATCATCCACCACTTCGGAGTCGACCTGTTCCCCTTCATGCCCAAGAAGTGAGCTGAAAACATATGACGCAGAATCAGAGTGTGCTGGACAACGTGCTGGGGTGGCTGCACGACGGCTACCCGGAAGGCGTTCCGCCGAAGGATTACTTTCCGCTGCTCGCGTTGCTGAAGCGGTCGCTGTCGGAGGATGAGGTCGTCCAGGCGGCCCAGTCGATCCTCAAATCGACCGATTCGGACAGCGTGACGGAGGACGAGATCCGCAAGGCCGTCCACAACGTGATCGAAAAGGAACCGAATCCAGAAGAGATCCATCAGGTCGCGGCCCGGCTTGCCTCGGTGGGGTGGCCGCTGGCGGCGGCTCGCTGAACTAGTCACAAGGGCGGCCCTCGGCTATGCGCCGGGGGCCGTTCAGCGTCTGGTGTCGCGGCGCAGCGGGTGGTCTTCGGGGACTTGTACGAAGATCAAGAGCACGCCATCGGGATCCGTCACGTGCATCTCGTGCAGCCCCCACGGCTCTTGCTTTGCCTCCCTGGTGATCTCGACGCCGCGGCCCTCGAGCTCTTTCTGGGCGGCGTAGACGTCACGTACCTGCAGCCACATCGTGCCGCCCGCGCTGGGCGTGCCGTGGCCGGCGAGTTCGATCAGTGACTGCCCCGCGTAGAAGACGGTGCCTCCGCCATAGTCGCGGGCGATCGCCAGCCCGAGCTGGTCGCGGTAGAACCGCAGTGAATTTTCGTAGTCGACCGGCCGAATGAGCATCCGGCTGGCCAGGATCTCCATGAAACTGTGTCTATCACGTCAAGTCAGCCGATCCGACGCCCGACACCCTTCCAGTACGGCTCGCGCAGTGTTCGCTTCAGCAACTTGCCGTTCGCGTCCGAGCGAGATAGTGGCGATGTCGGGCGTGCGGCATGGGCTTTTGGGCTTTCGGCTCAGTCTTTCGGCTGGACCCGTTGCCGCTTCATGATCGCGTCGACGGCGTTGGGGGCGACGCTGTTGAGCGCGTGGGCGGTGACGGCCATGCGAGGCGCGATCGGGTCCGCGCCGCGGTGATCATCCAGTCGGCGGCCTCGGCGGCGGTCAGGCCGGGAAGGCCGTCGTACTCCCGTGTGGGTTCGATCATCGGCGTCTTGACGAGCGGGTAGTACAGCGTCGTCGAGTGCACACCCTTTGCGGCCCATTCGGTTTCGACGACTCTGCTGACAGTCGACAGCGCTGCCTTGGACGCGTTGTACACGGCGAACAGCGGCGAGGATTCGCTGAGCACACCCCACGTGGAGACGTTGATGATGTGGCCGTCGCCGCGCTCGATCATGCCGGGCGCGATGCCGCGGATCAGACGCAGGGGAGAGTAGTAGTTCAGCGTCATGGTGCGCTCGACGTCGTGCCAGCGATCAAGCGACTCGGCCAGCGGGCGGCGGATCGACTTCGCGGCGTTGTTGATGAGAATGTCGACGCCGCCGAGGTCGTGTTCGACCTTGGCGACCACTTCGTCGACCGCATCCAGGTCGGACAGGTCGGCTGCATGTGCCGTGGCATCGCCGCCGTTTCGGGTGATCCGGTCGACCACGGCGTCGAGTAGCTCCTGACGGCGCGCGATCACCACAACCTTGGCGCCGCGGCGGGCGAACTTCTCCGCGGCGGCCTCGCCGATGCCTGACGACGCGCCGGTCAGCAGGATGCGCTTACCGTTGAGGTCGACGGGATCGCGGCGGCGGCGAACGAGCCAGCCATGCCACCATCGCCGAGATCATCAGCAAGGCCACCGGTAGCCCGGTGCGCTACCAAGCGCTCACACCAGAGGACTGGCGCGATGAGCTGATCGCGAACGCCACGGCCGCAGGCCGGTCCGATACGACGGTCGCCGCGCATCAGTCGGCCCAAAGCGTCGCCTTGCGGGCACACAACACCCACCTGGTTACCGACGACATCGAGCGGCTGACCCGACGCCCCGCGGTCACCCTGAGCGATTTCATCGCGCAACACCGTGACACCTTCATTTCGAAAGGGTCTGGCGCAGAATGACTTACGGCGTGCTTTCCCAGTGTTTGGCTAGGGGTGTGCCGGCGAATTTCTCGAGCAACACTCGCGCGAAGAACAGTAGCGCGCTGCGCGGCCGGTGATTAACCACGATGTGTTGGGTCTGGCCGGCGGCGTTGAAGGTAACCACGACGTTGACGCCTATGTGCACACCGCGAACGTCAGTGGTGTAGATCTCGAGGAAGCCGTCGCTGTCGCCGAACGGGCCTGCGTAGCTGAACTGCTGATTCTCATACAGCTCCTTGGCCGTGACCACGATTGACCGGACGTCCTCCGGGCCGTGCGCGGTGCCGTCCATCGCCGCGGCTTCTATCGTGACGTCGTCGGCCAGGTTGTCCAGCCACGCCGGGTAATAGGGCTTACCCATATATGTCATGGCGTGCCAATCGCTAGAAGTAGCGGGGGAACGGCGTCCAGTCCGGGTCGCGCTTCTCCAGGAACGCGTCGCGGCCCTCGACCGCCTCGTCGGTCATATACGCCAACCGCGTTGCCTCACCGGCGAACAGCTGCTGCCCGACCAGCCCGTCGTCGGTCAAATTGAACGCATACTTGAGCATCCGAACCGCTTGCGGCGACTTGCCGTTGATCGCCGCGGCCCACTCCAAACCGACAGACTCCAGATTCGCGTGGTCGACGACCTCGTTGACCGCACCCATCGCATGCATCTGCTCGGCCGTATAGGGCCGGCCCAGGAAGAAAATCTCCCGGGCGAACTTCTGCCCGACCTGTTTGGCCAAATACGCACTGCCATAACCGCCGTCGAAGCTGCCGACGTCGGCGTCGGTCTGCTTGAACCGCGCGTGCTCGCGGCTGGCCAACGTCAAGTCACAGGTGACGTGCAGGCTGTGACCGCCGCCGGCCGCCCACCCGTTCACCAAACAGATCACCACCTTGGGCATGAACCGGATCAGCCGCTGCACCTCCAAAATGTGCAACCGCCCCGCACGCGCCACATCCACGGTGTCCGCGGTCTCACCGGCCGCGTACTGATATCCGCTGCGTCCGCGGATGCGCTGATCACCGCCCGAGCAGAACGCCCAGCCGCCGTCCTTCGGCGACGGCCCGTTACCGGTCAGCAGCACGACACCGACATCCGGTGACATCCGCGCATGGTCCAGCACGCGATACAGCTCGTCGACGGTGTGTGGCCGAAACGCATTGCGCACCTCCGGCCGATCGAACGCGACCCGCACCGTCGGCTGCGGCTTCCCATCGACGATATGGCGGTGATACGTGATGTCGGACAGCTCGAAACCCTCAACCGGCCGCCACACCGACGGGTCAAACGGATTGTCGCTCATGCGGTTACCGGATCGAGACGGAAGACGGGGCAACGGCCGGCGAGAGCTTCGAACTCGTCGGGGTTGGGCCCGGTGACCAGCCCGGCGTTCTTGACGAAGCCGACGCCGGTCGGCACCTTGACCGGAAACTCGCGCAGCAGAGGCCGGGCCTCCTCGACGGACATCTCCACCAGGCGAACGCGCTGCGTGTGACGACCGCGCTGCAGGGCGCCCTCGCCCGCGGCGCGCGCGTTGGCCGACCAGTCCGAGCCCGGGAGGCCGCCGACGATGTACTCCTTGCCGTCCACTGTCATCGGCGTGACGGGCGTCGACCGCGGCTTGCCCGACTTGCGGCCGGGCACGGTGAGCACGACCGGGCCGAAATTGATGCCGAGGTGCTGCACCCCGATCATCACTTTGTTGACGTACTTCAGCCACCACGGCGGCCGGATGCGCTCACTGTTGGACATGCCCGTAACGCTACTCAAGCCGCGTCGACGCGGAACACGGGCAGCACGCCGGCCAGCTCCTCCAGCTCCTCGGGCGTGCCGTCGCTGACCAAGCCGGAGTTCTTCAAGAATCCAATGCCCGCGGGCACCTGGACGGGGACCAGCCGCAGCACGGGGCGGGCGTCCTGGGGCGGGAGTTCCACCAGCTGAACGTGTTCGGTGTACTCGGCACTGAAGTACACGCCACGACGCAGCAGCACCATGTAGAGCCGGTTGATCAACTTCAACCAGCGCGGCGCTCGGGTCATATGGCCAGGCCGTAGTCGGTGAGCGCGCTGCGCAAACCCTCGGGCCGCTCGCCCGTCGGCAGCGGGTCGACGAGTACGAAGCCACAGCCGACGGCCCTGGCGCCGCCGTCGGCCTCGTCGCTGTCACCGACCATCACGGCGCGCTCCGCCTCGACGCCCAGCCGGGTCAGCGCCGTGTCGAAGATTGCGGCATCAGGCTTGATGACGCCGACCTCGAACGACAGCACGAACTCGTCGACGCAATCCGCGACTCCGATCGCAGCGAAGGCCGGCCGCACGTCGAAGGCGATGTTGGACACCACAGCGGTTTTGATGCCCTGTCGATGCAGACCTTTCAGCACGTCGGCGGTGTCCGGATAGGGCGTCCAGGACGACGGGTCGATCACCCGCTCGTATAGCGTTTGGGCGTGGTGGTCGGCCAACCCGGACTCCCGCAATACGTGCAGATACGCCTCGCGATGCAGGTGCGGCTTGAGGTCGCGGTTGACCCAGGCCTGATGCGCTTCGGGCGTCATCTTCACGGACCGGCCCGTGGGCGCGGTGAGCCGACGCATCAGCTCGGCCTGCACATGGCCGTCGACCTCGCGGCTGTCGACCTCGATGCCGTCGAACCAGCTCGCGTCCTCTTCGAGGCGGAACAGCGTGCCCGAATAGTCGAACAACACGGCGTCCACCGGGCCCATGTTAACCACGTGCGCGAGCAGCCTTGTCGGCCAAGACCTCTCGCTCCCGTTCGTTGTCGGCCATCGACGCGGCGCGCTCGAACTCATCGGCCGCTTCGGCATGCCGGCCCATCCGGGACAGCAGCTCACCCCGCACGCTCGGCAGCAGGTACGAGCCGTTGATGCCGTCGATGCCGTCGACCAATTCCAACCCGTCCGCTGGCCCGGATGCCATCGCGACCGCGACCGCTCGGTTCAGTTCGACAACCGGCGACGGTGCTACCTGAAGCAGCCCGTCATACAGCGACACGATGCGCCGCCAGTCTGTGTCAGCCGCGGTCGGCGCCACCGCATGGCATTCGGCCAGCGCGGCCTGCAACGCATACGGTCCCCAGCCGACGCCTTTGCGCTGCAACGCATTAGCCGCGCGCTCCAGCGATGCGACCCCGCGCTGGATCTGGGCGCGGTCCCACATCGTGCGGTTCTGCTCTTCGAGCAGGATCGGCCTGCCATCGGCGTCGGTGCGCGCCGCGAACCGCGACGACTGAAATTCCATCAGCGCCAACAGGCCGTGCACCTCGGGTTCGTCCGGCACGAGCGCAGCCAGGATACGGCCGAGCCGCAAGGCCTCGCTGCACAGCTCGTCGCGAATCCAGCGCTGTCCGAACGAGGCCGAATAGCCTTCGTTGTAGATCAGATAGATGACGCTCAGCACCGCAGACAGTCGCTGCGGGTATTCCGAACGGTCCGGCACCTCGAACGGCACGTCGGCCGCGGCGAGTGTCTTCTTCGCCCGGGTGATGCGCGCTGCGATCGTTGCCGTCGACGTCAGGAACGCGCGGGCGATTTCCTCGGTCGTCAGGCCGCCGACGACTCGCAGCGTCAACGCGATCTGCCCCTCCCGCGACACCACCGGGTGCGTGGAGATGAAGATCAGCCGCAGTACGTCGTCGTCGACGCGGTCGGGGTCCCAGGCTTCGTCGACCTGTGTTTCGAGCTCGTGCGCCATCGCGGCGTACTTGGTGTCGAGGTTCTCCTGTCGCCGCCAGAAGTCGATGGCCTTGCGTTTGGCGACCGTCGTCAGCCATGCGCCGGGGTTGCGCGGCACACCGGTCTGCGGCCACTGCGTGAGCGCGTCGACGAGCGCTTCCTGCGCGACGTCCTCGGCCAGCCCGACGTCGCCGACCGCGCGGGTCAGCGTCGCCACGATCTTGGCGGCCCCCATCCGCCACACCGCGTCGACGGTCTGCTGCAGATCCGGCACGTCGCCCATTCTGCCCAGCAGGCGCAAAGTGTCCCGACACGCCGACGAAAAAGGAGCTTTTGCGTCTGCTCGCGCAGCAAAGTTATACCCATGGCGCATCTGTTCGTCACGGCCTATCGGGAGGGCCGGAAAGCGTTTCCCCATACGCTCAACAACCCCTACGCCGGTATCGGGGACCGGATCGCTGCCCGCATGTGGCGATTGGGCTGGCAACGAGCCAGCGACGAGTCCCGCGGGATACCGAGCGAAGAGGAACGCGTCGCGCGGATCGCCGCCGAGATCGATGCACTCTTGGACTGAGCGAGTCGAGGCGCTGCTGGCCGGTGAACGCCGCGTCATCCTCGGCATCACCGGCCCGCCCGGCGCGGGTAAGACGGCACTAGCCGGGTCGGTCGCGTCGGCATTTGCTGACGCTGTTGAGTTGCCTATGGACGGCTTCCACCTCGCCGATGTAGAGCTCAAGCGCCTGGGCCGGTTGAACCGCAAGGGCGCGATCGACACCTTCGACGCCTACGGCTATCTCGCTCTGCTGCAACGTATTCGAGCGCAGCCGCAGCACATCGTCTATGCGCCGGCTTTCGACCGCACCATCGAGCAGCCCGTCGCGGGCAGCATTCCCGTCACTTTTGGGCACCGCCTGGTGGTGACCGAAGGCAATTACCTGCTCGACGGCGAGGAGCCGTGGCCGGCCATCCGTGCGCAACTCTCGGAGGTGTGGTTCATCGACGTGCCCCGCGACGAACGACGTCGCCGCCTGATCGCCAGGCACGTGACGTTCGGCAAGTCACTCGACGACGCCGAGGCGTGGGTGCGCGACGTCGACGAACGCAACGCTGATCGCATCGAAAACGCCCGCGACAGAGCGGATTTCTTGGTTACCCTTTAGGCCGTGGGCCCTCGCGCAAGCTGGGGACAGACGCAAAACTGCCCAATTTGCGCCGTTTTAGGGCACTTTTGCGTCTGCTCGCGCAGGAAGCTCAACCCACGGCGCGCTCGGCGCCCTGCCAGAACTGCGCGCGCACCGACTTCTTGTCCGGCTTGCCCAGCGCCGTCACCGGCACGGAATCGACGACGATCACCTGCTTCGGCGACTGCACGGAACCCTTGCGCTCCTTGACCGCGGCCTGGATTTCAGCGGTCATCGTCGCCACCGCTTCTTCGCTGCGATCAGCGTCGGGCCGTAGCACCACGACCGCCGTCACGGCCTCCCCCCACTTCTCGTCAGGAGTGCCGATCACGCACACCTGCGCAACCGAAGGATGTTCTGCCACCACGTCTTCCACCTCGCGCGGGAAGACGTTGAAGCCACCGGTGACGATCATGTCCTTGGTGCGGTCGACGATGTAGTAGAAGCCGTCCTCGTCCTCGCGGGCCAGGTCGCCGGTGTGCATCCAGCCGTCGCGGAATGTGTCGGCGGTGGCTTCCGGCAGGTTCCAGTAGCCGCCCGACAGCAGTGGGCCGGACACGCAGATCTCGCCGACCTCGCCCTGCTTGACGGGCTTGCCGTCATCACCCAGCAGAGCCACACGGGCGAACAGCGTCGGTCGCCCGCACGACGTCAGCCGCTTCTCGTCGTGATCGCCCTTAGCCAGGTACGTGATCACCATCGGCGCCTCGGACTGGCCGTAGTACTGGGCGAAGATCGGGCCGAACCGCCGGATGGCTTCCTTGAGCCGCACGGGGTTCATCGCCGACGCGCCGTAGTACACGGTCTCCAGCGACGACAGGTCGCGCGTATGCGAATCCGGGTGATCCATCAGCGCGTAGATCATCGACGGCACCAGCATCGTCGCGGTGATCTTCTGCTCCTCGATCACGCGAAGCACCTCGCCGGGATCGAACTTGGACAGCACGACCATCTCGCCGCCCTTGACGATCGTCGGCACGAAGAACGCCGCGCCCGCGTGCGACAGCGGCGTGCACATCAGGAACTTCGGATGCTCCGGCCACTCCCACTCGGCCAGCTGGATCGTCGTCATCGTGGTGATCGACTGCACAGTGCCGATCACACCCTTCGGCTTGCCGGTGGTGCCGCCGGTGTAGGCCATGCCGCCGATGTGATCGGGCGGCAGGTCCGCGGCCGCCAGTGGCTTCGGCGAGTACTTCTCGGCCTCGGCGTTCAGATCGACTGCGACGCCCGCGAGCGCCTCCGGCACGGGGCCGATCGTCAGGACCTGCTTGAGGTCCGGCACCTTCTCCAACAACCCCAGCGCTCGCTCGACGAACATCGGGTTGGGGTCGATGATCAGCGACGTGACGCCGGCGTCGTTCAGGACGTACGCGTGGTCGTCGAGGGAACCGAGAGGGTGTAGTGCCGTGCGGCGGTATCCCTGGGTCTGGCCGGCGCCGATGATCATCAGCACCTCGGGCCGGTTCAGCGACAGCAGCCCCACGGCCGCACCGGAGCCCGCACCGAGCGCTTCGAATGCCTGAATGTACTGGCTGATGCGGCCGGCCAGCTGGCCGCCGGTCAGCGTGGTGTCCCCGAGGAACAGCACGGGTTTGTCTTTGTTTCGCTTCAGAGCACCGACCGTGAGGTGGCCGGAGTGCAGGGGATGGCGCAGCAGCTCGCCTGACGAGCTCTCGAGCGAGGGAGCATCGACCTGTGTCATGGTTCCTAAGACTAGAACGTGTTACAGAACGAGCTACTGCGCCTCCGGAAAATCAGCGGTTGGCGGCCTCGCGGGCCAGGCGGGCCTGCTTCTCGAGGGCCTGGGCCTTCCACTGGATTTCCTTCTGGATCCACTCGTTGTCCTGCGGGAACTCCTCGGTTTCCGACACGCGGCGCACCTCCAGCTTGACGCCCGTGCCCAGCGGGCACTTGCGCGCCCACTGCTTGGCCTCGTCCT
Source organism: Mycobacterium sp. (assembly GCF_035274705.1). Classification (GTDB taxonomy): domain Bacteria; phylum Actinomycetota; class Actinomycetes; order Mycobacteriales; family Mycobacteriaceae; genus Mycobacterium. Next base: position 42,767 of record NZ_DATENY010000078.1, read on the forward strand.
TCGACGACACGTCGAGGATCCAGAAGCCGTTGAACAGCTCTTTGGCCTCGGTGTACGGGCCGTCGGTGACGACGGGCGGATCGGAGTTGAAATCGACGACGAACCCCTCCTCGGGCCCGGTCAGGCCCTCACCGGCCAGCAGCACACCGGCCTTGATCAGCTCCTCGTTGTAGCGGCCCATCGCCTCGATCACCTGATCGAAGTCGACGTTCTGTTCGGCCATCGCCTGCTCGGCCTCGGGGGTGGACCGCATGATCAGCATGTAACGCGACATTGTGGTGTCTCCTTCTTCGTTGGGAAGGGGCCCGTACATTCTTATCGCCCGGGCGCCCCTCGCAACTACGTCGAACGGCAACGGGCCCAAATCGACACGCGTTGCGACATTTCTTCAAAGAATTTTCCGCGCGCTGCGAGGATGGCCGAATGCCGTCTGCTGACCTGGTCATTTTCGGAACCGTTCTCACGGTCGACGATCTTGCCCCCACCGCCGAGGCGATCGCGGTTTCCGACGGCCGGATCATCGCGGTGGGGGACCGCTCCGAGGTCGAGAGCTGGATCGGCCCCGGTACCCAGAAGCTCGACATCGACGGCTGCGTGATGCCTGGACTCGTCGAGGCCCATGGCCATCCGGTGCTGGAGGCGATGGTGTTGTCGGACCGGATGGTCGACATCCGGCCGGTCACGTTGCCCAACGCCGACGACGTCGTCGATGCGATCCGGCGCGAGGCTGCCACGCGCGGTCCGGAAGGCGCATACCTCAATGGCTGGGATCCGTTGCTGCAGAAGGGTCTTCCCGAGCCGACGCTCGCGTGGCTCGACGGCATGGCCCCCAACGACCCGCTGGTGATCATCCACAACTCGGGCCACAAGGCGTACTTCAATTCGGCGGCCGCCGCTCGCTACGGGCTGACCCGTGACACGCCGGATCCCAAGGGCGCCAAGTACGGTCGCGATTCCAACGGCAACCTCGACGGCACGGCCGAGGAAACCGCTGCGGTGTTCTCGCTGCTGGGCGGTGCCATTCAGCCCAGTGACTACCCGGCGATGCTGCACGCCGAGCTCGCAAGGCTGAACCGCTGCGGGCTGACTAAGTGCTCGGAGATGGCATTCGATCCGATATTCCGGCCGTTGCTCGAGCAGATGCGCGACGAGCTCTCCGTGCGGCTGCGCGTCTACGAGATGTCCACTGAGCGGATGGCCACGGACATGACGCCGTCCAACGGCGACGACATGTTCCGTCAGGTCGGCATCAAGATCTGGGTCGACGGATCGCCGTGGGTCGGCAACATCGACCTGTCGTTCCCGTACCTCGACACCGATGCCACCCGCTCCATCGGCGTCGTCCCGGGTTCGTGCGGCCACGCGAACTACACGCGCGAGCAGTTGACCGCGATCGTCGGCGCGTATTTCCCGAACGGCTGGCCGATGGCCTGCCATGTGCAGGGCGACGCCGGCGTCGACACGATCCTCGACGTCTACGAAGAGGCGCTGCGACGCTGGCCGCGCCAAGATCACCGGCTGCGACTCGAACACGTCGGCGCGATCCGGCCCGAGCAGTTGCAGCGCGCCCACGACCTCGGGGTGACTTGCAGCCTGTTCGTCGACCAGATCCACTACTGGGGCGACGTCATCGTCGACGGGCTGTTCGGCCCCGAACACGGCGAGCGGTGGATGCCGTGCGGGTCGGCCGTGGCCACCGGAATGCGCATCTCGTTACACAACGACCCGCCGGTGACGCCGGAGGAGCCGCTGCGCAACATCAGCGTCGCGGCCACGCGGGTGGCGCCCTCTGGTCGCGTGCTGGCGCCGGAGGAGCGGCTCACCGTCGAGCAGGCAATCCGAGCGCAGACCATCGACGCGGCGTGGCAGCTGTTCGCCGACGACATCGTCGGCTCGCTGGAGGTCGGCAAGTACGCCGACATGGTCGTGCTGTCGGCCGACCCGCGGGCCGTGCCGCCCGAGGAGATCGCGGACCTGGAAGTGCAGGCCACCTTCCTGGCGGGCCAGCAGGTTTATGCGAAAGGCGACTGAGGCGGCGCGTCGCGTGGCACGCTCGACCCATGTCCGACCTGGCTGAACCGCGCTTTCTCGACGAACGGCTCGCGCACTGGGCCGAAACCAAACCAGACGCCGAGGCTCTCGACTACTTCGACCGCAGCTGGACCTGGTCGCAGTGGAACGACAGGGTGCGTCGGCTAGCGGGCGCGCTGGCCGAGCGCGGCATCAAGCGCGGCGACGTGATCGCGTTTCTGGACAAGAACCACCCCGCCTGCGTCGAGTCGACGATCGCAGCGGCCTCACTCGGCGCGGCCAACGCGATCATCAACTTCCGGCTGGCCGCCGATGAGTTGGACTATGTCCTCAACGATTCGGATGCCAAGGTGCTGATCGTCGGCGCGGAACTGAAGCCGTCGATCGACAAGATCCGCGACAAGCTCACCAACGTCGAGCACGTCATCGCTGTCACGCCAGAAGGAGGGGAAGGCGACGAGTATGAGGCGATGCTGGCCAAGGCCACGCCCGTCGGCCGCTCAACCGATGTCGAGCCCGACGACGTGTCCATCATCATGTACTCGTCGGGCACGACGGGCCGGCCCAAGGGCGTCGAGCTGACCCAGGCGAACTTGATCGCGCACACCGTCAATGCGCACGAAGGCTTCGAGTTCGACGAAGGCGACAAGAACATGGTGTCGATGCCGCTGTTCCACGTCGGCGGGTCGTCGTATGTACAGTTCGGCATCCACGACGGCGTGGCGAGTGTGATGACTCGCGATGTGGACGGGATGTCGCTGGCCGGTGCAATTCTCAAGGGCGCCAATAGAACATTCCTGGTGCCGGCGGTGCTGGCCAAGGTGCTGGAGTCCGGTGAGGACGCGGTCAAGTTGTTCGGCGCGTTGAAGACGTATGCCTACGGGGCTTCGCCGATGCCGCTGCCATTGCTGCGCTCGGCGTTGAAGGCGTGGCCGAACACGGATTTCATCCAGGCGTACGGGCTGACCGAGTTGTGTGGCGTCATCAGTCATCTCCTTCCTGAGGCGCATCGCACCGAGGATCGTCAGGAGCGGCTGAGCAGCGCCGGGACGCTGGTTCCCAACGCCGAGGTGCGCGTCGTCGACCCCGACACCCTCGAGGATGTACCGCCCGGCGAGGAGGGTGAATTGTGGTTCCGCTCACCACAATTGATGAAGGGTTATCACAACAAGCCGGAAGCCACCGCTGAGGCGATCACCTCCGACGGCTGGTTCCGCACCGGTGACATCGGCCGCGTCGATGACGGCGGCTACATCTTCGTCGAGGACAGGCTGAAGGACATGATCATCTCCGGCGGGGAGAACATCTACTCGATCGAGGTGGAGCGGGTGCTGGCAGAGCATCCGGCGGTGGCAGAGGTTGCGGTGATCGGTGTGCCCGACGAGAAGTGGGGCGAGGTGGTGAAAGCCGTTGTCTCACTGGAAGGTGAGGCGACGGAGCAGGAGCTCATCGCGTTCTGCCGCGAGCATCTGGCAGCCTACAAGTGCCCGAAGACCGTCGACATCACCGACGAGCTGCCACGTAACCCGACCGGCAAGATCCTCAAGAAGGATCTGCGCAAGCCGTTCTGGGAGGGGCGCGACCGGGCGACGGTGTGAGCCGCCGGGCAGAATTAGGCCCGTGACACCGCCGCTCGCCGACATCCTGGATCGCCTGCATGTCCTTTCACTGCCGATGCGGGTTCGCTTCCGCGGCATCATGGTTCGCGAGGTCGCGCTGATCGACGGACCAGCCGGCTGGGGCGAATTCGGGCCGTTCCTCGAGTACGACCCGCCGGAGGCCGCGGCTTGGCTGGCGTCGGCGATCGAAGCGGCGTATGGCGAGCTACCGCCGACGCGTCGCGACCGCATCCCGATCAACGCGACGGTGCCGGCGATACCAGCCTTGGAGGTGCCCAAGGTGCTGGCCCGGTTTCCGGATGTGCGTACTGCGAAGGTCAAGGTCGCCGAGCCGGGGCAGACACTGGTCGACGACGTCGACCGCATCGAAGTGGTTCGTGCGCTTGTTCCGACCGTGAGGGTGGACGCCAACGGCGGATGGACCGTCGACGAGGCCGTTACCGCCGCGCATGCGCTGACCGAATCCGGGCCGTTGGAGTACATCGAGCAGCCATGTAAGACGGTCGAGGAGTTGGCCGAGGTGCGGCACCGGGTCGATGTGCCGATCGCCGCCGACGAGAGCATCCGCAAGGCCGACGACCCTTTGCGGGTGGTGCGCGCCGGGGCCGCCGATATCGCGGTGCTCAAGGTCGCTCCGCTGGGCGGCGTCTCGTCGCTGCTGACGATCGCTGAGCAGATCGATATTCCGATCGTCGTCTCCAGCGCGCTCGACTCCGCCGTTGGGATCGCGACCGGGCTGCACGCCGCCGCTGCGCTGCCAAGACTGGAACACGCCTGCGGGCTCGGTACGGGCGCGCTGTTCATGGATGACGTCGCCGAGCCGATGGTCCCCGCCGACGGGTATCTGCCGGTCCAGCGGGCAACACCAGACCCGGCGCGGCTCGAGGCGCTCAAAGCCGGGCCCGAGCGCCGGCAGTGGTGGATCGACCGTGTGAAGGCGTGCTATCCGCTGATGTCCTAATTTGTGGGATACGTGGCATAGACGCCACGTTCGCGGTCCTCAACACTGAGTACATGGTGCGCGACGTGCTGATCCTGGGCTTTCCGGGTGTCCAGGCGCTCGACCTGGTCGGCCCGTCGGAGGTTTTCACCGGCGCGACGATCTACCTCGCAGGCCAGGGCCGCGGCGAAGGCTACGCCGTCAGCGTCGTCTCGCAGAACGGCGAACCTGCCACCACCGGCACCGGGCTTGCGCTCGTCGCCCAGCCATTGCCCGACCCACGCCGGCCCGTCGACACGATCGTCCTTCCAGGCGGCATCGGCGTCGACGACGCCCGCCAGAATCCAGAATTGATCGGCTGGATCAAGATTGCGGCCGAGCACGCCCGCCGCGTCGTCAGCGTCTGCACCGGCGCGTTCATCGCCGCCCAAGCGGGGCTGCTGGATGGCGGCCCCGCCACCACGCACTGGGCGTTCGCCGGCCGGATGGCACGCGAATTCCCTTCCGTGAGAGTCGATCCAGAACCGATCTTCGTGCGCACCTCCGAGAAGGTGTGGACGGCCGCCGGTGTGACAGCAGGCATCGACCTGGCGCTGTCGCTGGTCGAGGACGACTACGGCACGGAAGCCGCGCAGACCGTCGCCCGCTGGTTGGTGCTCTACTTGCGACGGCCTGGCGGGCAGACGCAGTTCGCCGCCCCGGTCTGGATGCCGCGCGCCAAGCGAACGCCGATCCGCGACGTGCAAGAGGCGATCGAATCCGAACCTGGTGGACCACACAGTATTCCGGAGCTTGCCCGTCGCGCGGCGATGAGCCCGCGCCACTTCACCCGCGTGTTCACCGACGAGGTCGGTGAGGCGCCGGGCGCCTACGTCGAGCGGATCCGCACCGAAGCCGCGCGCCGCCAACTGGAGGAAACCGACGACACACTCACGGTGATCGCGGCTCGGTGCGGCTTCGGAACAGCCGAAACGCTGAGGCGCAATTTCGTTCGGCGGCTGGGCATTTCACCTGATCAGTACCGCAAGACATTCGCCTGACAGAAGGAGATCGACATGCAGATCGCAATTGTGGTGTATCCCGGCTTTACCGCCCTGGACTTCATCGGGCCCTACGAGGTGTTGCGCAACCTGCCCGATGCGGAGGTCCGATTCCTCTGGCATCAGTCCGGCCCCATCGCCGCCGACTCCGGCGTGCTGCTCATCGGCGCCACGCATACCTTCGACGAGACGCCGTCACCCGACATCATCCTGATTCCCGGCGGCATGACGACCATGGAGCACGCCCGCGACGCGAAGCTGCTCGACTGGGTGCGACGGGCCCATCAGACGGCGACGTGGACGGCGTCGGTGTGCTCAGGATCGGTCATCCTGGCCGCCGCGGGTCTGCTCGACGGCAAGCGGGCCACGTCGCACTGGATGGCGTTGCCCGCGCTGAAGACGCTGGGTGCCGTGCCGGTGAACGACGAGCGCATCGTGCATGAAGGCGGCATCGTCACCAGTGCCGGAGTGTCGGCGGGCATCGACCTTGCGATGTGGCTGGCCGGGCAGATCGGCGGCGAAGGCCGCGCCAAGACCATCCAGCTGGCGATCGAATACGACCCGCAGCCGCCGTTCGACTCCGGCCACATGTCCAAGGCGTCGGCGGCCACCAAAGCCGCGGCCACCGCGCTGTTGGGCAAGGATATGGTCAAGCCGGCGCAGCTCAAGGCCATGACCGCCCTGCTGTGGGAGGGCGCGATCCGCGCGGCTCGCGGCCGTCGCAAACGGCGGGATCCGAAGGCTCGTTCTCTCGCGACAGTCCTCAGGGACTGAACACGGCTCTTTGCGTCGTCAGCAATTGTTGACGCTTCTCGAAAGCATGTGTTTGACCATGTGCTCCGGTGCGCAGTCGCGCCCAAACCACTCTCTAGTACGGTCGCCAGGGTGAATCTGGCCTACGACGATCGCGGCAGCGGCGATGCCGTGCTGTTCATCGCGGGTCGCGGCGGCGCCGGCCGCACCTGGCATTTGCATCAGGTCCCGCAGTTCCAGCGGGCGGGCTACCGCTGCATCACCTTCGACAACCGGGGTGTGGGCGCGACCGAGAACGCCAGCGGCTTCACGACCGAGACGATGATCGCCGACACCGCCGCGCTGATCGAAAAGCTCGACGCCGCTCCGGTGCGCATCGTCGCCGTGTCTATGGGCGCGTTCATCGCCCAGGAGCTGATGCTGGCGCGCCCGGAACTGGTCAGCAGGGCGGTGCTGATGGCCACCCGCGGCCGCCAGGACCGCACTCGCGACTTCTTCCGTGTCGCCGAATGGGAGCTCGCCGAATCCGGTGTCCGCCTACCGAAGAGCTATGACGCGAAAGTGCGCCTGCTGGAAAGCTTTTCACCAAGGACGCTCAACGACGACCGCGCCGTTGCCGAATGGATCGACATGTTCACCATTTGGCCGACCAAGCAGACACCTGGGTTGCGCACCCAGCTGGGTATCGGACCCCAGGGGAGCCGGCTGTCCGCCTACCGAAGCATCACCACCCCGACGCTGGTGATCGGGTTCGCCGACGACGTGGTGCTGCCGCCGCACCTCGGCCGCGAGGTCGCCGACGCCCTTCGCAACGGCAGCTACCTGGAGATTCCCGACACCGGACATCTCGGATTCATCGAACAACCTGAGGCCGTCAACACCGCCGCGCTGAAATTCTTCGCCGACGCGACCTGAACTCAGCGAGTTTCGCCTGCCTAATGGCATTGTTGGCGGCGTGAATGTGGACGCGCTGCTGCAGACGATCCCGCCGTTTGCCGTGTACCTGGTCGTCGGGATGGTCATCGGCCTCGAAAGCCTTGGCATTCCGCTTCCCGGTGAGATCGCGCTCGTCAGCGCGGCACTGCTCGCGTCACGCCACACGCTCGACATCAGCCCGGTGTGGGTCGGCGTGGCCGCGACGTGCGGGGCGGTGATCGGCGATTCGATCGGATACAGCATCGGCCGCAAGTTCGGCATGTCGCTGTTCGAACGGCTGGGCAAACGCTTCCCGAAGCACTTCGGACCCGGACACGTGGCGCTGGCCAAGCAGCTGTTCGCGCGCTGGGGGGTGTGGGCGGTGTTCTTCGGGCGCTTCATCGCCCTGCTGCGGATCTTTGCCGGCCCCCTGGCCGGCGCGCTGAAGATGCGCTACCCGCACTTCCTCGCCGCCAACGCCAGCGGTGGTTTGGTCTGGGCCGGGGGCACCACGGCCGTCGTGTATTACGCGGGCCTGGCCGCGGAGAAATGGCTGTCCAGATTCTCGTGGATCGCCCTCGTGATCGCCGTCGCCATCGGAATCGGCATGACGCTGTTCCTTCGTGAACGCACCTCGCACGCGATCGCGAAACTGGAAGCCGAGCACGACTGGGAAACGCTCAAGCGTCACTGAAAACCTTCGCCGATAGGCTGTAGTGGTGAACCCATCGACGGCGCAGGCCCGCGTGGTCGTCGACGAACTGATTCGCGGCGGTGTGCGTGACGTCGTGTTGTGCCCCGGGTCGCGCAACGCGCCCCTGGCGTTCGCGTTGCAGGACGCCGACCGGGCAGGCCGCCTGCGGCTGCACGTGCGCATCGATGAGCGCACCGCGGGATACCTGGCGATCGGCTTGGCCGTTGCCGAGCGGGCCCCCGTATGTGTGGCGATGACGTCGGGCACGGCGGTGGCCAACCTCGGCCCCGCGGTCGTCGAGGCCAACTACGCGCGGGTGCCGCTGGTCGTGCTGAGCGCCAACCGGCCCTACGAGCTGCTGGGCACCGGAGCCAACCAGACCTTCGAGCAGCTGGGCTACTTCGGCACGCAGGTCCGCGCGAACATCAGCCTCGGCCTGGCCCCGGAATTGACTGGAGCGGCGCCTCGCGATCTGGCTACCTTGAACGCGCAGTGGCGCTCGGCGACATGCCGAGTTTTGGTGGCCGCCACCGGATCTCGCTCCGCCAACGCGGGCCCGGTGCAGTTCGACATTCCGCTGCGTGAGCCGCTGGTGCCCGACGCCGACGAGAGCGGCCCATACGCGCCTGAAGGCCGTCCCGGCGGCAAGCCGTGGACGTACACGCCGCCGGTCACGTTCGACCAGCCGCTCGACATCGACCTGACGCCCGACACCGTCGTGATCGCCGGGCACGGCGCGGGTGTGCATCCCAATCTCGCCAAGCTGCCGACGGTCGCCGAGCCGACCGCGCCGCCGGCCGCCAATCCGCTGCACCCATTCGCCCTGCGGCTGGTCCACCCGCAGCAAGTCATCATGCTGGGCCGCCCGACGCTGCACCGTCCGGTATCGGCGCTGCTGGCCGATCCGTCGGTGCCCGTCTATGCGCTGACGACCGGCCCGCGCTGGCCGGACGTGTCGGGCAACTCGCAGGCCACCGGCACCCGCGCGGTCACTACCGGTGAGCCGAACGCGAATTGGCTCAAGCGCTGCGCTGAGGTCAACCGGCATGCGACCGAGGCGGTCCGCAGTCAGCTGAAGGCTCATCCGCTGACCACGGGCCTGCACGTGGCCGCCGCGGTCGCCGACGCCGTCAAGCCCGGCGACCAGCTGGTGCTCGGCGCATCGAACCCGGTCCGCGACGCGGCACTGGTCGGCCTGAACGCGCAGGGCATCAAGGTGCGCTCGAACCGCGGTGTGGCGGGCATCGACGGCACGGTGTCGACGGCGATCGGCGCGGCGCTGGCGCACGATCGGAGCCGCTCGGCCGGCGTTATCGGGCCTGCGCGCACCATCGCGTTGATCGGTGACCTGACGTTCGTGCACGACAGTTCCGGTCTGCTCATCGGGCCGACGGAGCCGACGCCGCACAACCTGACGATCGTCGTGTCCAACGACAACGGCGGCGGCATCTTCGAGCTGCTCGAGCAGGGCGATCCGCGGTTCTCCGATGTGTCGTCGCGGATCTTCGGCACCCCCCACGACGTGGACGTCGGCGGGCTGTGCCGCGCGTATCACGTCGAGTGCCGCCAGATCGAGGCCGGCCAACTCGGCGACGCGTTGGCCGAGCCGTTCGAGGGCATGCGGGTGTTGGAGGTGAAGGCCGACCGGTCGTCGCTGCGCGCCCTGCACGCATCGATCAAGGCCGCGCTGTGACGCGTCTGATGGCGTTGGTGCGCAAGTTTTTTCCGCGGTTGTACGGCGACGAGACCGAGACACGATCGGCACGGATCCTGCGGCGCGTTCGCATCGGGATCGTGGTCGCGGCGTGTTTGGTGACGTTGCAGTCGGTGCTGCTGGTCCTTGGCGCATGGCGCAACGACCGCCAGATCGAACGCCACATGGGTGTGGCCGAAGCCAATGTGCTCAGTGCGGGTCCGCGGCGCTCGACGATCGAATTCGTCACACCCGACCGGGTCACGTACCGCCCGGAGCTCGGTGTGCTGTATCCGTCCGAATTGGACACGGGCATGCGGATTTACGTCGAATACGACAAGAACAATCCCGACTTGGTGCGGGTTCAGGACCGCAACTCGTCGCTGGCGATCATCCCGGCAGGCTCAATTGCCGTGGTGGGCTGGCTGGTTGCGGGCGCGGCGCTGATGGGTGTGACGGTCGTGGAGCGGCGCATCACGACTGCATGAGCTTGTTCAGCCAGTCGTTGTCGTAGATATCGACCTTTTCACTCTTTTTGAGATCGAAAACGGTTGGTGTTCCCATGTTTTCGTTGTCGATATCGTAGAGGTATCCGAAATTCGCGTCGTCCATGTCCTTGACGTTGACCGCCGAACCGCCGTCGCTGATTTTCTTGGCCACGTCCTCCGACATACGCGCCTTCGTCGCGAACTCGTGCAATTCGTCTTTGGTCGGCGGCTTTCCGCCGGGACGCTGGTTGGCCCAGAGCTGCTCGACGAACCGTTGAAACTGCGTGCCCGTTGCCCCGTCGGTGGCCAAGAACAACGCATTGCTGACCTGCGCCGAGTATCCGTCGTCCTTGTCATCCATGAACGTCATCGGACGATAGGTCGCCTGCAGCTGGCCGACCGCGATGTAGTAGGCCAGCTGATCGCCGAAGTCGTGCTGCAGGTCGGCGCAGTGATTGCATTGGGGCTCGGTGTAGATCTCGATCTTGACCGGGGCATTGTCGAAACCGGCGGCGATGCCGTAGCCGTCCTTGGTCACCGTGAGCGGGGCCTTGTTCGGATCGGGCTGGGCCGAGCCGGCGACTTGTCGCGAGCAGGCGACGCCGGCGAACATCAGGCCTATCATGAGTACCGCTACAGCCCGAGAAATCCGCATGTCAACCGCCCTTCTTTGTGCGCACGATACGCGAATCGCGAGCAATGGATCGGCCGATCATCCGCACTCGGTTTTCGCGTGTCGTATAACTGGGCGCAACCTTGGCGACAGGCGGTGATGGCATGCTCTTGGTGTGCGCGTTGCGATCGTCGCAGAGTCTTTCCTCCCGAATGTCAACGGCGTCACCAACTCGGTGCTTCGGGTAATCGAGCATCTCCGCCGCACCGGTCACGAAGTTCTGGTCATCGCCCCCGACACACCGCGCGGCGAGCCGCCCGCGGAGAAGGTGCATGACGGGGTTCGGATACACCGGGTGCCGTCGCGTATGTTCCCAAAGATCACGTCATTGCCGCTGGGTGTTCCGCGTCCCCGAATGGTCGGAGTGTTGCGCGGATTCCGGCCTGACGTCGTACATTTGGCGTCACCCGCGCTGCTCGGGTACGGCGGTGTGCACGCCGCACGGTATCTCGGCATCCCGACCGTCGCGGTATTCCAAACGGACGTCGCGGGTTTCGCCGAGAGCTACGGCATTGGCGTGGCGTCGCGCGCTGCCTGGGCGTGGACGCGTCATCTGCACAAGCGGGCCGACCGTACGCTCGCGCCGTCGACATCTGCGATGGAAAATCTTGCTGCGCACCGCATTCCGCGGGTGCACCGATGGGCCCGGGGTGTAGACGTGACGGGCTTCGCGCCGTCGGCGCGCGATGCAGAGCTGCGCCACAGGTGGTCGGCGGACGGCAAGCCGATCGTAGGCTTCGTCGGTCGGCTCGCGCCGGAGAAGCACGTCGAGCGGCTTGCAGTGCTCGCCAATCGCGACGACGTTCAGCTGGTGGTCGTCGGCGACGGCGTCGACCACGCCAAGCTCGAATCAATCCTGCCGTCAGCGGTTTTCACCGGCGCACTGTACGGGCAGGCGCTCGCGACGGCCTACGCCAGCATGGATGTGTTCGTGCATCCGGGCGAACACGAGACGTTCTGCCAGGCCGTGCAGGAGGCGATGGCGTCCGGCCTGCCGGTCATCGCTCCCGACGCCGGCGGACCGCGCGACCTTGTCGCCCCCTACCGCACTGGACTGCTGCTGGCGGTCGACGAGTTCGAGGCCAAGCTGGCCGAGTCCGTCGACCATCTGATCGCCGAACGGCACCGCTATTCGGTGGCCGCCCGTCGCAGCGTGCTGGGACGAACCTGGCCGGCGATCTGCGACGAACTGCTCGGCCACTACGAGGACGTCATCGGCCTCAAGCAGCTCAAAGCGGCGTGATCTTCTCACGGATGACCGGTATCTCGGTTTCTCCGTAGTTGGCCGGCTTGCCGTTTTTCGATCTTCGCACCGGCAGCACCGCGACCACTGCGCCCAGGATGCCCATCCACACCAGCGCGGGAAGCAGGTCCCACAACCTCCAGTTCTGGGCGAAGCGATCATCGAGCAACCACTGCGCCAGGACGGCCAGCCCCGCGCCGACGAGCGTGCACACGATGGCCCAGGTGTTGTCCGTCCAGCCCCACAGGGAGATGAGGATCAAGAGCGCAACGGCGACGCCGGCAACGATCAATGTGGTTGGCGGTTGATCCCACCACCACTCGTGAACTTCTCCTGCAGAGAGCAGGACAGAGCCGCCGGGAAGTGACGACGGCCACCACCAATGCGGAAGGCCCACACGATGTCCGAGTGCCGATTGCTGGTCGCACTGGACAACGAAAATGGCGTCGCAGTTGGCGATCACGGCGGCGTGGTAGTTGGCGATGACGTTCGATATCCGCAACACAGCCAGCCCCGCGACCACGGCCAGCACCGCCAGGACTCGGCGGACCCAGTGGCGGCGGAAGTCGGCGATCACGGTCTTGACCGTGGTGGGTTCGGGGTTCACCCGGTAAGCCCGCTTGTTCAACCAATGCTGTAAGCCGAGGATGAGCACAATCGTTGCGACCAAGGATTCGAGGGGCATCGCGACGCGCTGGTCGCGGTGTGCCAACAAGTCATGGATCACGCTGTTGAGATGGTGAACCGCCCACACACATGTGATGAGAGCGAGAAGATACGACCAGCCGATGTACCACCTCTTGGTGTTGTCAGCCCTCTCCAGGATGTTTTCCCATTCCCCCGCCTGCAGACCGTCGGCCACCTTCGTCAGCTGCTTGGTCAGGTCTTTCCATTTCGTATGCGCCACCCAGGCGCGAACCGCGATCAGGATGCCAAGCACCAAATAGATTGCCAAGAAAGCGATCTGCCACTCTGGTTGGCTTCTGGCCGCGCCGAGGAAACTTGCCGCAAGCAGAATGACCGCGAGTGCCAGCACCATCCGCAATGGGTCCGCGATCAAGGTCAGAGGTACGGCCAGTGGCCTGATGATGACTTGACCGAGCCATGTGGCGATACCCACGATCGACCACCGCGCGTCCTTGGAGGGCATCAGCGCTCGGTAGACCAGCGGCACGATGCGAGAGGCCAACGCAAACCGATAGTGGGCAGACAACGCATCGAGGTCCTCGGCACCGACCTTCTCGACGATCGTCTGACCGCGGCGCTCCGCTACCGTCGGCTGCTGCTGTTCAATCGATTCGCACGATTCGAACACTATCGACGCCTGTAACTCTTCGATATCGCGGCGAAGCTTGGGGCTGTCGGTTGGCAACTGAACGGGACGAGATCTGTTGAGGATCTTCACGATTCCCGCGGCGGCATCAAGGCGCCCCCATTGCCAATCGTTCTCTCGCCATCGAGCTCGGAAGAAACCGCCAAATCGGGATACGACGTTTCCAGCCAGCTTGCCGTCTGCGGTCAGCATGTCTTTCCGGGGTTGGGCCAACACGCGACGCATCGGCTCTTCCTTTGGCAGATGGCGAACCCATGCGCTCAATTGTTTGGCTCGTGCGCCATTCTCGAGTGCTCGGACGTCGAACTCTGGACGTTCGTTACCGGTGATCTCGTCGAACGCGATGACCGAACTGTCCGGAACTCCGGCTGTAGCAAAAAGTCTCGACAGCCTGTCGAGTGAGAAGCCGTTCAACTGTGGCCTGTAGAAGTGTGAGAAGACCGATTCGTTCCACCGCTGCCACCACTTTTCCGTGTGCTGGTTTCCCGGGTTCGTGACAACTGACTTTGACGCCTGACGGAGCTGCACCCGAAGCCAGTTGAGCTCTCTGTACAACGTGTCTGCAAAAGAGACTTCGGTCGCTGCGTTGTCTGCGGTCGTCTCGAGTCTTGCCAGGCATATGCGGTAGTCCTCGCCGCGGGGCGCCGCTTCCCGCAACGCCCTGGCGTCGGCGCAGTTGGACGTGAGCAAGCGCAGGAACCTGCGGCTGGACTCGGCGCGGTCACCTCCGCCAAACGGGTCGCCCAAAATCAGCTTTGCATCGAAGCGGCCCGCGTCGAAAAGTGCGCTGAGGCAGCGGTGGGTTTCGAAGCGAGCTTCCGACCACACCGCCAGGCGCGCGTAGAAACACTCGTCGTTCACGACGTCGCGGCCCAGTTGTTGTGCGAGCTCGGTTGGCAGGGTCAGGTTGCGTTGCAAATTGCGACCGAGTTGCAGCCGGAGCGGCAACTTCGTCAGATCGTAATTCCAAGCCGCGGTCGGATCGTCCCTCAACGGCTCCGCCAGCACGAGGTCTGTCGTCAGTCGCCTGGCCTCGACGAGGACCGTGAGGCAGCGGTAGAGACGGCCCTTATACGTCTCAAGCGAACCCGACAGAGCGGGTTGCGGAGAGTTCAGGGCCAGTCCCTCGACCAGCTTCTCCAGGCCGTGCACCCATGCGATCAGGATGCGAACCCAATCGAGCATGGCGTAGAAGTCCTGTGACAGCTCCCAATTCACCTCGCAGTCGGTGTACGCCTTTTGCACCCAGTCCTTGAGCGACAACGATTTCTCTGGGGCAAGGCCGGCGTAGTCGACCGCCTCGCGAGGTGGCTGACACAACTCCGCCCACGGCTCGGCGAGCAAGGTTGCGATCCGCGCGGTATCGGTGGCCACCCGACATTGGGTGTAGGACGGGGTGCTGATGATCTCCTCGGCCCGAGCCATGGCTGCTGCGGAAGGGCCCAGGTCATCCAACAGCGCAGCCAACGCTTCGAGCCGACCCCGTCCGGCAAGCACGGCCTGGTTGTGGCTCTGCAGCTGACGCAGTTCATCTGAGGCGCTCTCTGTTCGTTGCTTGAGCGCCATTGAACCGCGGATGACCGGCACCCAACTGGCGGCGCTCGGCTTGCGCTTCGTATCGGTGGTCGGATCGCGCGATGTGGGCGGCTCCGGGTCCAGATAGATCAGCCACCGCTCGGAAGGCTGAGACGTCGGCGCACGCCGGATCGCTCGAATCGCACGGTCGACGGGGATGTTGTCGAAAATGCCGCCGTCAACGACGTCGAACGGTTCGGACTCCGTTTTGCCGCTGGGCCTGGCGTAGAGGAACGCGCGTGCCATGTCGACATAGAGACCGTCATCGTCGTCGGCGGGTTCACCGGAGCGCGCCGAACGATGGCCGAAGTGATGTCGGTTGACGTCATCCTCGCAACCAGGTGACGAGAAGATGCTCGCGGGCTCGAATGCCCCTGGGAACGACGACGTCGCCCTGGCCGCCAACGCCATTCGATTGATGGCGATCCACCCCTCCGACGTCGGTGCCTCTTTCGCATCGGGAATCGTGGTGAAATGAGACTCGAGTCCGCCAGGAGTCTTGGTGAACGAGAAACTCGCACGGTTGCCGCGCTCCTCGTTGTACGGGTCATCGAGCAACGTCGCGGCCAGCTCAACGGTGATTCGATCCGCCTCAGTTCCCGAATGTGTCAAGGACTTCCACTTGGTCTCGGGGTGGGCGGGTCTGGCGATCATCATGAGTGCGTCGCGCACCACGGAGAACAGCTGCTCGTCACCCTTGAGAATTGAAGGCACGCGGCCAATTCCCGGGTCCCGCAACAATTCCCAGATTCCACCCGACTCGATCCACGTGCGCCGGACAGCTTCGTCCATCACGGTGCCGCACGACTGCGCCAGGCCGAACAACACCGCGTTCAACCCGCCTGCGCTCGCCCCGGCCAGGATGTCAACCTCGACGGCGTCGTATTTCGTCGACTCCAGTAGTTCTCGATACTTGGTTGCGCGTGCCCGCCGTTGATTGTTTTCACCATCGGCGACCAGACTCGTTGGGCCGCCCGATGTTCGATGGCAGGCACGGCGGAACAGATCAATTTCGGCGACGGCGCCACCGATCCACACCGCCAAACTGACGCCGCCACGCATGGCCAACGCCAGCCGCAATGTCCGTTTGCCGCTCGCAGGGGCCGTCGAATTCGCACCGGCGTTCTCGACCATGATTCCCCGCATCTGTCCCGTGACGACAACGACTGGCAAACGACAAAGACAAGCACGGCAATTGTGCTACGACTCTTGCCAGCGCAACGGGAAATTGCGATAGTCCAGGAAGACACGGTTAGTGCATATCACCAGCCGGTAATTCGCGTCGCCAGGCCGCGTGAATGGCAAACAATAGCCTTAGCGGGCGAACGGCAACCGGCAACTATTAGCCGAACGCCAACTGATAGCGAATTCGCCTCAGCCCTGCGCTTCGATCGAGACCGGTTGCCACTCTTCCCATGTCTTGAGCCGGCTTTCGTAGTCGGCCTTGGCCAACTGGAAGGGAAGCTCGCCGAAGAACACACGCAGTGGCGGCTGCTCGGCGTCGACGATCTTGAGTACCGCGGCGGCGGACGCCTTCGGGTCGCCCGATTTGGCGACGCGCTGGCTGCGTGCCTCCTCGGCCGCTTCGTGCACCTCTTTGTAATCGGGCAGTGGCGCGGAGCGCTTCGACGACGATCCGGCCCAGTCGGTGTCGAATCCGCCCGGCTCGATCAGCGTCACGTGAACCCCGAACGGGGCGACTTCCTGCGCCAGGGACTGGGAGAAGCCTTCCAACGCCCACTTCGACGCGTGGTAGATGCCGACGTTCTGGAAGGCGACGACGCCGCCGATCGATGACACCTGGATGATGTGGCCCGCTGCGCTG
This sequence comes from Mycobacterium sp., assembly GCF_035274705.1. Classification (GTDB taxonomy): domain Bacteria; phylum Actinomycetota; class Actinomycetes; order Mycobacteriales; family Mycobacteriaceae; genus Mycobacterium. Next base: position 59,589 of record NZ_DATENY010000078.1, read on the forward strand.
GGCCCGCAGGTACGGCAGCGCCGCCTGGGTGACCCACAGCGCCCCGAAGACGTTCGTTTCGATCTGGTCGCGTGCCTCTTGCTCCGTCAGCTCCTCGACGAACCCGAAGTGCCCATAGCCGGCGTTGTTGACGACGATGTCGAGCCGCCCGAAGTGGTCGTGGGCCTGCTTGACAGTGGCGAAATCCGCCTCACGATCGGTCACGTCGAGCTGCAGCGGTAGCAGTGCCTCGCCGTACTTCTCGGAGAGGTCATGCAGAGTCGCGGTGTTGCGCGCGGTGGCCGCGACCTTATCGCCGCGTTCCAAAGCCGCGGTCGCCCACTCGCGGCCAAAGCCGCGTGATGTACCAGTGATGAACCAAACTTTTTCGCTCACGATTCAACCTTCCTCATGCAGTCACTGGGGTTTAAGCCCGTGCAGGGCGTTACTAATTCCCAATCGGGTTAATCGGCTGACTGTGAGTCCGGTCGGTTGGTGGCCTTGTCGACGCCGCCCCGCCGCGGCATCGTGGTTGGGTAGCCTCCGCGAAAGAGGCGGTCTGGCGAACCAGGTACGGTCGGCTCTGTGAGCCGTGCGACGTTGGACAAGGACCCACATGAAGTGGCGTCTATGTTCGACGCCGTTGCGCGCCGCTACGACCTGACGAACATCGTGCTCTCGCTCGGACAAGACCGGTTCTGGCGGCGTGCGACGCGCTCGGCGCTGCGGATCGGCTCGGGTGAGAAGGTGCTCGACCTCGCGGCGGGTACGGCGGTGTCGACGGTCGAGTTGGCGGCATCCGGCGCGTGGTGTGTAGCGGCGGACTTCTCGGTTGGCATGCTCCTTGCCGGTACGTCGCGCAATGTGCCGAAGGTGGCCGGCGATGCTACGCGGCTGCCGTTCGGCGATGGGGTGTTCGACGCGGTGACGATCAGCTTCGGGCTGCGCAATGTCGTCGACCACGCCGCAGCCTTGCGGGAGATGGCGCGGGTGACGCGCCCGGGTGGCCGGCTGGTGGTGTGCGAGTTTTCGACACCGACGAACGGATTGTTCGCGACCGTCTACAAGAGGTACCTGATGCAGGCGCTGCCGCGGATCGCACGTGCGGTGTCGTCGAATCCGGATGCGTATGTCTATCTGGCCGAGTCGATTCGCTCGTGGCCCGATCAACCGGACCTGGCCCGCCGCATCTCCGATGCCGGCTGGTCGGCGGTGCGGTGGCGCAATCTCACCGGCGGCATCGTCGCGTTGCATGCCGCGACGAAACCGTTGCACTAGCGTCCCGTTGACGATGCGTCGTCGAGAACCTGATGGCCGACCGCCCGGACCGAGTTGATCAGCGCCGACCGTATTGCCAGCCATCTGCGGGTGGTGCAATCCTCGTTCGCCGGGGTGATCACAGACTTCATCAAGGACCGCTACAGCGATACGCCCGGCACCCGCTCTAGTTGTGGCAGTGGAGAATTGGGGCCCAGGCGGCTGCGCCGGCGATCTGGGTGAGATCACCGCGACCGCATTGAACCTCGTGAGGTCCGGTCTGACGCCCCTGTCCTGAGCGTCCGGTTAGTTGACGAAATTCACGCCGCTGCCGCCATCGGACGGAACAGCAACCTCGCCAAGACTCTGCTGCGTTGGGGGAGTGGGCTGTTCACTCACGGGCACGCAGACTCCGACGTAGGGGACATCTGCGCACGGCGCGACGGGAGTGGCGTTTGCAATGGGGACTAGGCCGACGGCGACTGTCGCGCTTGCAATCGCGGCAAGTGCCCGAATTATGAACTTGCGTCCGGTCATCGTGGATCCTTCCGACGACCCGTATGCATTTAGCGTACGCCGCTGTCGCTCAGAGGTGAACAACTTCTCAGCACGTCTTGATACCTCGCGACGGCGGCCTCGTCGCCGCGTCGAAAGGCATCTCGGTTTTCCCTTGGATTGCCGAGCTCGGGCAGATGCACATAGTCGATCCCGGCGTCACGTAACCGTGCCGCAAGAGCGTTCTTGGAGAGCCCGGTCTTGCGTGACAGCGGTGTAAGCCGCACGTCGACAAGCACTTTGATACCGGCAGCGACGAGATCTTCGATGAATTGGTCAACTGTGCGGTCTTGGTAGCCGATCGTGAGCACGTCGGGCATAGGGATCATCCTGCGCGATATGCTGCGGCCCGTGGCCACGTTCTGGCGTTATGTCCGCATCCAGCTGATGATGTTCGTGTTCGGCATAGTCGGGCCGATCTTTCTGGTTCTCTACTTTGCGACACAACCGGATCCGTCGATGAAGTGGGCCTACTGGGCGGGACTGTTCGTCACCGCCGCCGACGTGCTCATCGCCTTGGCGCTCACCAACGCCAGTGACCCGAAGAAGACGCCGGCCGATGTCCGCGTCGCGACTGCTGTCGCCAAGCGCCTGCAGTCCGGCAGCAGCCACACCGGCGACCATTCGAGCTCGTCGAGCGCCTACGACCCGTTTTCGTCGACCGCCTTGAGCTTCTCGACTGACTCTGGCTCGTCGTCGAGTGACTATTCGTCCTCGAATGATTACTCGTCGAGTGATTCCGGCTCGTCGCCAAGCGATTCCGGCTCGTCGCCAAGCGATTCCGGCTCGTCGTCAAGCGATTCCGGCTCGTCATCGGCGAGTGACTAGGTGCGTCACGTCACTTCGCCTCGTGTGCGCATCGTGCGGGAGTGAGTATGCGCGGGCCAGTTTCGGTGATGGCGATGGTGTGCTCGGAGTGCGCCGTGTTCGACCCGTCTGCCGAGCGCAGGGTCCAGCCGTCGGCATCGACAACCAGACGATCACTGCCTCGTGCCCACCACGGTTCAAGCGCGAAGGTCATGCCCGGCCGCAGCAGCAATCCGCGGCCACGCCGTCCGCGATTGGAGACGTGCGGATCCTCGTGCATGGTGCGACCCAATCCATGCCCGCCGAATTCGGCATTGACCCGATAGCCGGCTTCGGTGGCGACGTCGCCGATGGCGGCGGAGATGTCACCGAGTCGTCCGCCGGGAACGGCTGCGGCGATACCTGCGTCAAGCGCTCTTTGCGTCGACTCGATCAGGGCTCTGTCAGCGGCGTCGGCGTTGTCACCGACGATGACCGTGACCGCGGAATCGGCTACCCAACCGTCGATCGACACCGCAAAGTCCAGACTCAACACATCGCCATCACGTAGCACGTAGTCGCGTGGAATGCCATGCAGCACAGCATCGTTGACCGACAGACAGATGACATTCCGGAATGGTCCACGACCGAATGAGGGCGCGTAATCCCAGTAGCATGATTTCGCGCCGCGGTCAGTAATCAGCGCGCGGGCATGGTGCTCAAGCTGCATCAAGTTCACTCCTGGCTGCGCCTCGATCGACAGCGTCGCCAGCGTTTCCGCGACGAATTCACCAGTTGCTGCCATCTTGTTGATCTCTTCGGCAGTCTTGAGTTCGATCATGTTCGATCTCCATCCAGCATCGGTATTTTTATACCGCTACGACGGTACCAGTGTCGGTACTTAAATACCGGCTATGCTGACCGGCATGGTGCGTGTACCTCTGAGCCCAGAGCAGGTGAAAGCCGGGCAACGCCTCGGCGCGCTGATGAGGACAGCCCGAGCCGGTCGCGACCCCGAGATGATCGCGCGTAACGCCGGCATCTCGCCAGAGACATTGCGCAAGATTGAGGTCGGAAGAATGCCCAGCCCGAGCTTCGGCACCGTAGTTGGACTCTGCAATGCGCTCGGCTTGCCCCTGCAGGATGCCGTCGATGCCTGGCGTGGGACAGACGACCAACGGATGGCTATCTAGGACCGTTGGTGAACCGACCATATTCGGCCTGTGGTGACAAAGGCTGTTGATCAGCAACGAGATTCACGATCAGATAGCCACCGGTCACCTGGTTGGGTAACCGGAATGGACTTGCAAGTCCACTCAGCTGAACGGAGGGCGGCTGTCCAGGCGTCGCGACCCCAGCCCCGCGCCTCGCCACACGCGTGCGATCCAGTCGGCGTCCTCATCCGTGATGAGGTTTCCCATCACTCGCACCGCGACGTGCATCAGGAACCTTGACCGCATCGCGAGAGGCCCCGTCGACGGCAGGAGCCGCGGAATCGTCAGCAACAGCGCCAGCCGCCGAGCGACCGAGAATGCGCGCGCGTAATGCGACGAGAGCACCGACGGCCACGCCGACGACAGATCGCCCGTGCCCAGCAGCTCGGCAGCCAGCCGCCCGGTCTCCAGCCCGTAGTCGATGCCTTCGCCGTTCAACGGATTCACGCACGCCGCCGCGTCGCCGATCAGCATCCAGTTCGGGCCGGCCACCCCCGAGACCGCGCCCCCCATCGGAAGCAGCGCGGACAACGCCAAACGTGGCTCCCCGTCGAAGCCCCACTCGTCGCGGCGCAGCCCGGTGTAGAAGGACATCAAGGGCCTCAAAGCCATATCTGCCGGCCGCCTCGCCGTCGCCAGCGCGCCGACGCCGATGTTCACCTCGCCGTTGCCCAGAGGGAAGATCCAGCCGTAGCCGGGCAACACGTGACCCTCCGGCGAGCGCAGTTCCAGGTGCGACGTGATCCACGGCTCGTTGGCCCGCGGCGTGCCGATGTACCCGCGGATCGCCACGCCGTACACCGTCTCCTGATGCCACTGCCGACCCAACACCCGGCCGAGCGGAGACCGCGCGCCGTCGGCCACGATCAGCGACGTGCACCCGATCTCGGCGCCGGTGTCCAACGTCAGCGACGCGACGCGACCGGACGAATCATGCTGTACATCAACGGCTTTCACGCCGAGAAGCATCTTTGCGCCCTCGTTGACGGCAACCATCCGGATGCGGTCGTCGAGCTCGGTGCGGGGCACGGCGCTGCTCACCGTCGGGAACGACGGACCGGGCCACTCGACCTCCACGTCGGCGCCGAATCCGGAGAGCCGCAGCCCGCGGTGCTGCACGCGGCCGTCGAGCCAGGGGCCGAGGCCCAGCCGCTGGAGCTCCAAGACAGCCCGCGGCGTGAGCCCGTCGCCGCACGCCTTGTCGCGGGGAAACTGCGCGGAATCGATCACCAAGACATCGCGGCCTGCACGACAAGCCCACGCCGCGGCCGCCGAACCCGCAGGCCCGGCCCCGACGACGACCACGTCGGATCGCATATCCACGCCTCCCAGTATGTTGGCAGGGTGAGGACACCAGCGAGTGTGGTGGCGGGAGTCGACTTCGGAGACCCCGCCTTCGCCGCTGATGTGCGCGACGGGGTGGCGCGCATCGAGGACCTGATGGCCACTGAGCTGGGTAAAGCCGATGAGCTGATGTCCGAGGCGGTCCAGCATCTGTTCCAGGCGGGCGGCAAACGGTTCCGTCCGCTGTTCACGGTTCTGTCGGCCCGGCTCGGCCCTGAACCCGACGCGTGGCAGGTCACGGTCGCGGGAGCCGTCATCGAGCTGGTGCATCTGGCGACCCTGTACCACGACGATGTGATGGACGAGGCGCAGGTGCGCCGTGGCGCGCCCAGTGCGAACGCCCGCTGGAGTAACAACATCGCGATCCTCGCCGGCGACTACCTGTTCGCGACGGCGTCACGCCTTGTCAGCAGGCTGGGCCCGGAAGCGGTGCGCGTCATCGCCGATACGTTTGCCCAGCTGGTGACGGGTCAAATGCGGGAGACCCGGGGTGTCGCTGAGGGCGTCGACGAGGTCGAGCACTACCTGAAGGTGGTATACGAGAAGACGGCGTGCCTGATCGCGGCGTCGGGCCGGTTCGGGGCGACTTTCTCGGGTTCGGACGAGGACCAGATCGAGCGGCTGAGCCGTCTGGGCGGCATTGTCGGCACAGCGTTCCAGATCTCCGACGACATCATCGACATCGACAGCGACCCCGACGAGTCGGGCAAGGTGCCGGGTACCGATCTGCGCGAAGGTGTGCACACGCTGCCAGTGCTCTACGCCCTGCGTGAAACCGGCCCGGACGCCGACCGGCTGCGCGAGCTGCTGGCGGGACCGGTGGAAAACGACGAGGACCTGGCCGAGGCGCTGCGACTGCTGCGGAAATCGCCGGGAATGGCGCAGGCCAAGGACACTGTGGCGCGCTATGCGGCCCAGGCCCGCGACGAGCTGGTCAACCTGCCGGAAGGGCCGGGCCGCCACGCACTGGCGACATTGGTCGACTACACCGTGACCCGTCACGGCTGACGCATTTCGGAACCCGCGGAGGCCGGCTCGGCGTTAAATCAGCGAAGACTTCGCCGTTTGGTAGGGAGGGCGCTCCGATGACTTGGCATCCGCATGCCAACAGGGCCAAGACGTTCATGCTGCTTGTGCTGATGTCGGCGCTGATCGTGTTCATCGGCGCGCTGTTCCACAGCAGGGCGATTCTGGGCCTGGCGGTGTTGTTCGCCGTCGGTATGAACGTCTACGTCTACTTCAACAGCGACAAGCTGGCACTTCGGGCGATGCATGCCCAGCCGGTGAACGAGATGCAGGCGCCGGTGATGTATCGCATCGTGCGGGAGTTGGCGACGACGGCGAGGCAGCCGATGCCGCGGCTGTACATCAGCGATACGGCCGCGCCGAACGCGTTCGCGACGGGCCGCAACCCGCGCAATGCGGCGGTGTGTTGTACGACGGGGATCTTGCAGATCCTCAACGAGCGCGAACTGCGCGCGGTGTTGGGCCATGAGCTCTCGCACGTGTACAACCGCGACATTCTCATTTCGTGTGTGGCCGGTGCGTTGGCGTCGGTGATCACCGCGCTGGCCAACTTCGCGATGTTCGCGGGGTTGTTCGGCGGCAACCGCGAGGGCGGCGCGAATCCGTTTGCACTGCTGTTGATTTCGCTGTTGGGTCCGATCGCGGCGACGGTGGTGCGGCTGGCGGTGTCACGGTCGCGGGAGTATCAGGCGGACCAGTCGGGTGCGGAGCTGACGGGCGATCCGCTGGCGTTGGCGAGCGCGCTGCGCAAGATCAGCGCGGGCGTGCAGCAGGCGCCGTTGCCGCCGGAGCCGCAGCTGGCCGACCAGGCGCACTTGATGATCGCGAACCCGTTCCGGGCAGGCGAGCGCATCGGCAAGCTGTTCTCGACGCACCCGCCGATGGAGGACCGCATCGCGCGGCTGGAGGCGATGGCAGGCCGCGGGCCGGGCATTTACTGATAGGCGCAGGTAACGCCGTTTGATCATGGGTCGATGTAGCAAGCATGCTGCAAGTCACTACGGCACCACTTAGGGTGTGGGGCGTGCTGAACAGAGTCTTGATCGGTGTCGTCGGGTCTGCCGCGGCGGTCCTGATCGGAGCAGGCATTGCCGCTGCCGATCCGCCCCCGGAGCCGGCGCCGCAGCCGCCGCCACCGCCCAACGTCAACGCGTTGACTCCGGTGAAGCTGTCCGAATACGCCGTGATGGACAACAACTGGTACGCGTTCACCGTGCCGGACGGAATCACTTGCGTGCTACAGAAATCCGGCAGCTACGGCTGCAGCGGACCACTTCCCGCGGCACCCAATGGCGCGAACCTGGTCAGCGGTTCGTATGGAGGCGTGCCGGGCTTCGCCAATTCCGCCGGCCCGCTGTTCGCGAATGTCGGTGCGGCCAAGCCTCTTCCGGCGGGTTCGCGAATCAGCTACCAGAGCCTCAGCTGCGGCAACGACGGCGCGACGACCACCTGCGTCGACAACCGCAGCCAGTCGGGCTTCGTGCTGAGCCCCGCAGGCAGCTTCGTTCTCAACGAGTCGCCTCCGCTGCTGTACCGCCCCGACGGCGGCAGCCCGTTCATGAACTGAGCGCCGGCTGACTCAAGGGATAGTGCTGTTGCGCCCGTCAGCACATGCTGACGGCTCGCGAACGAGTCACGACCTGGAGAGCTAGCTGCCCTAGAACCCCGAGCCGTGCACCTCGTGCCCGGGCGTTTCGGCGACGAGTCCGCGGTAGGCGTCTTCGACGGTGGAGCCGTGATTGATGACACCGTCGACCTCGCGGGCGATCGGCATGTTGATCCCGTACTTGTCGGCGAACTCCATGATCACGCTTGCGGCCTTGACGCCCTCGGCGACCTGATTCATCGACGAGATGATCACGTCGATCGGCTTGCCCGCACCGAGCTGTTCACCGACATGACGGTTGCGGCTGCGCTGGCTGGTGCACGTGACGATCAGGTCGCCCATGCCTGCCAGGCCGGCGAAGGTATCACGATGACCACCGACCGCCTCACCGAGCTTGGACATCTCGCGCACCGCGCGGGCGATCACCATCGCGCGGGTGTTCTCGCCGATGCCAAGGGAGTAGCCCATCCCGACGGCAATCGCGTAGACGTTCTTCAACGCGCCGGCGATTTCCACGCCCACCACATCGTCGGTGGTGTAGGTCCGAAATCGCTTGGTGCGGAACAATTCTGCGAGCCGGGCGGCCAGATGCTGGTCCGGCATTGCGAGCACCGCCGCCGCGGCGTACCCGTCGGCCACCTCGCGGGCGATGTTCGGCCCCGCGAGGATGCCAGCCGGGTGGCCGGGGAGCACCTCGTCGACAATCTGGCTCATCCGGTAGTTGGTGCCCTGTTCAAGACCCTTCACCAGCGAAACCACCGGCACCCACGGCCGCACCTCCTTGGCGAGTTCGGTCAGCACACCGCGGAAGCCGTGCGACGGCACCCCCATCACGATGACGTCGGCGGCCTGCGCCGCCTCCGAGAAGTCGGTGGTGGCTGAGAGGTTTTCCGGCAGTCTGACCTCGTCGCCGAGGTACTTCGAGTTGCGGTGGTTGTCGTTGATGTCCTTGGCGGTCTCCTCCGAGCGCACCCACTGCAGCGTCGGCCCGCGTCGGGCGCAGATCGACGCCACGGTGGTGCCCCAGGATCCTCCGCCGAGGACGACGACTTTGGGCTCGCGTTGCTCAGGTGCCATGGCGATCAGCGTATTGCCGACACCTGCTGTTTCACCGGTAGTTGACGAACTGCAACGCGACGTCGAGGTCGGCCTTCTTCAGCATGGCGATGATCGCCTGAAGATCGTCGCGCTTCTTGGAGCTGACGCGGATCTCGTCGCCCTGGATCTGGGTCTTGACGCCCTTTGGACCCTCATCGCGAATCAGCTTGGTGATCTTCTTGGCGTCCTCACTGCTGATGCCCTGCTTGATCGTCCCGCTGACCTTGTAGGTCTTGCCGCTGGCCTGAGGCTCGCCGGCGTCGAAGGCCTTCATCGAGATGTCGCGGCGGATCAGCTTTTCTTTGAATACGTCGATCGCTGCCTTGACGCGCTCCTCGGTCGAGGAGGTGATGACAACCGTCTCCTCGCCCTGCCACGCGATGGAAGTGTCGGTGCCGCGGAAGTCGAAGCGGGTGGCCAGCTCCTTGGCGGCCTGGTTCAGCGCATTGTCGACCTCCTGGCGGTCGACCTTGCTGACGACGTCGAACGATGAATCCGCCATTGGATATCCGTTCCCTCCTGGGCTCTCGGGTGCGTTTTCGTCTTAGGCCCATCCTCGTTGTACCCTGCTAGTCGCACCAAACCGGGTCACGGCGTGGTGCAGCACCCAGGCAGGTTGCCCGAGCGGCCAATGGGAGCGGACTGTAAATCCGTCGGCTAACGCCTACGCAGGTTCGAATCCTGCACCTGCCACGCGTGTGATGTTGCAAGACATCCGAATAGCTCTGAACCCTCGTTGGGGGTTCAGGGCTTTTTTCGTGGGCGTCCGCAGGGGACTCCGCGGGGTTGGTAGTCCCTGGTGGTG
>NZ_DATENY010000079.1:0-3397 GCF_035274705.1 Mycobacterium sp.
CGGCCGGACGGCCGGCGGTAGGCGTCGGGCGCGGGGCGGGAGCCGGACGTGCCGTCGTCAGGCGTGGGTGCAGCGGCCGGCCCGGGCACGCGGGCCCGGGCGCGCGCAGACTGCGGATCGCCGTACGAGTTCATGTGGTCACACCTACCGGTCGCGGTGGCACGCCCGGGAAGCCCTGGAAAGGCTCGCCGGGACAGCGCCACGAGCGGACGTTCTGGACGGCACAGTCGCGGCCGCCCGGTCGGATGTCAAGCGGGACCGACTGCGGTGCTGGATGCCCGTGTCGGTCAAGGTCGTCCCCACGTTAGCGAGAATGGCTCCGATCACCGGCGCCCCTCCCGGCGTTGTGACGACGATCCCGTCTCGCGGTGGCGGCCCGAGGTGGTCGAGGCGGTGGCCTCGACCGAGTCCAGTTCGTCGGCGTTGAGTGCGCCCCGGCCGAGCACGTACTGCTCAGCCAGGTGGTTCCATGCACAGGAGCGGCACACCTCCACGACGAAGACCTGGAACTCACGCAGCGTCATCGCGAGCACCGGGAGTTCCGCCAGCTTGCGGGCCTGCCCGGCAGACTGCTTGAGCTCGTCGCCGTAGATGTAGTGCACGAGGGTCAGATTGTCGCGGCGGCACACCGGGCAACGCTCGTCCGTCGGTTCGCCGTGGAATCTGGCTGCGCTTTTCAGGTACGGCGACGCGTCACACACCTCTAGCGTCCCGACCTTCCCGCTGTGCACGTCACGCAGCAACGCTCGCTTCCGTAGCGAGTAGTCGACGATCTGCCGCTGCGTGCGCATGGCGAAGAGAGTACGCGGTCCGATCCGGTAGGGCGACAGCCATCACTCAGCGTGCCGCACCGATCGCTGTCGTTGCCTCCACACAGACCTGAACTGACCGTGTTGCGGGAACGCGACCAGCCGAACTACGGTTGCGATGTATCGAACCGATACATCGCAACGACACAGGAGGTGGCCGGTGCTCGAACTGGCCATCCTCGGCCTGCTCCAGGAAGCACCGATGCACGGCTACGAGCTCCGCAAGGAGCTCGCCACCAAGCTCGGCACTCTCCGTGCCGCCATCAGCTACGGGACGCTCTACCCGACGCTGAAGCGGCTGCACGCCGCGGGCTGGATCAGCGCGACGGTGCCGGAGGGCGTCGTTCCCCCGCTCACCAGCCGTCGCGGCCGCATTGTGTACAAGATCACAGCGGAAGGCAAGGAACGGTTCGCCGATCTGCTGGCCCAGACCGGTCCGGAAACGTACGACGACGACGGCTTCGGCGTGCACTTCGCCTTCTTCGCCCGGACCGACCGGGCCACACGGCTGCGGATTCTCGAGGGCCGCCGCCGCCGGATCGAGGAGCGTCGAGAGGGTTTGCGCGAGGTCCTGTCCCGCGCCACCGACCGGCTCGACGCGTACACCCTCGAGTTGCAGCGCCATGGCCTGGAGGCTTGTGAGCGCGAGGTTCGCTGGCTGGAGGAGCTCATCACCAACGAGCGTTCCGGCCGATCTCCCCAACCAGACCCGAGTCCGCAGCCGGACGAACCAGGGTGAACTCAGAATGAAACAGGAGGCAAACGCGATGGGTTCCGTCCGCGTCGCCATCGTCGGTGTGGGTAACTGCGCCTCGTCCCTGATCCAGGGCACCGAGTACTACCGCGACGCCGACCCCAACGACCGCGTCCCGGGCTTGATGCATGTGGTATTCGGCGACTATCACGTGTCGGACATCACGTTCGTTGCGGCATTCGACGTCGACGCCAAGAAGGTCGGCATGGACCTTGCGGAGGCGATCGTCGCCAGCGAGAACAACACGCTGAGGCTGTGCGATGTACCGCCCACCGGCGTCACCGTCCAGCGTGGACCGACGTTCGACGGCCTCGGCCAGTACTACCGCGAGATCATCGACGAATCTCCGGCCGACCCCGTCGACGTGGCCCAGACGCTGCGTGACGCCCAGGTCGATGTGGTCGTGTCGTACCTGCCGGTCGGCTCCGAGCAGGCCGACAAGTTCTACGCCCAGGCGGCCATCGACGCCGGCTGTGCATTCGTCAACGCGCTGCCCGTCTTCATCGCATCCAACCCGGAGTGGGCGCAGAAGTTCACCGACGCCGGGCTGCCGATCGTCGGCGATGACATCAAGAGCCAGGTCGGCGCCACGATCGTGCACCGCGCGCTGGCGAAGCTCTTCGAGGACCGCGGCGTCGAGCTGCTGCGCACGTACCAGCTGAATTTCGGCGGGAACATGGACTTCATGAACATGCTGGAGCGGACCCGGCTGGTCTCCAAGAAGATCTCCAAGACCCAGTCGGTGACGAGCCAGATCCCGCACGAGATGCAGCGAAGCGATGTCCACATCGGCCCGTCCGACCACGTGCCGTGGCTGGACGACCGCAAGTGGGCCTACATCCGGCTCGAGGGCCGCAGCTTCGGCGACGCACCGCTGAACGCTGAGCTGAAGCTTGAGGTGTGGGACTCGCCGAACTCCGCCGGTGTGATCATCGACGCCGTGCGGGCGGCGAAGATCGCCAAGGACCGCGGGATCGGTGGACCGCTGTTGTCCGCAAGCTCCTACTTCATGAAGAGCCCGCCGCAGCAGTATGCCGACCACGACGCCAAGCAGGCCGTCGAGGCGTTCATTCGCGGCGAGGTCGACCGCTGACCCCCTGAAACCCACGCCGATCTTGGAGTTGTGGTTGCCCTTTCGCGGCATGTGGCCCGATTCGTGCCAACCACAACTCCAAGATCGCGGCTAGGTGGCGGTGCAGCGCCGCCCGTCGGTCAGCGCCACGTCCTTTCCAGTGCCACGCGGGCCTCCAGCTCCAGCAGGCGCCGTTTGCGCTCGATGCCGCCGCCGAAGCCGACCATCTTGCCGCCGGCGCCCACCACGCGATGACACGGCACGATCACCGGCACCGGATTGCGGTTGCAGGCCGTCCCGACCGCCCGGGCCAGGGTCGGGTCGCCCACGGCGGTGGCGATCGCGCCGTACGTCCGCATCTCGCCGTACGGGATTTCGCTGATCTGGCCCCACACCGCCTGCTCGAAGTCCGATCCACCGCGCAGCTCGACCGGCACCGAGAACGCGGTCAGCGTCCCGGCGAAATAGGCAGTGAGCTCGTCCACCACCGGATGCGAGCCGGATCGGCCGAAGGACGCCGGCGCTCCGAACCGCACGCCGACCACGGTGTCGCCGTCGAGCACGACGCCGAGCGGGCCGACCGGCGAATCGATGAGGAGTTGCATACCTCGATTCTGCCGCGGGGGTACGACAAAACCCCGCCGCGCCGACAACCCTCTCTGCGATCTTGGAGTTGTGGTTGGCACGAACGCTCCGAAAGCCGCATATGGGCAACCACAAGTCCAAGATCGCGGAGAGGGGTGGGGTGGGGTGGGGCGCTCA
>NZ_DATENY010000080.1:0-6079 GCF_035274705.1 Mycobacterium sp.
TCTTGCCGCCCAACGCCTTCGGATCGGCCTCGGCGGCCAGCCGGCTGATGATCCGGTGTTCACCAGCAGCATGGCGGCGCGACACCACTTCGCGGCGATTCAACAGCGTCAACAATTCGGTATGACTCAAACCGTCGACCGACAACCCGAGCACCTTGTCGACCGCGGCCTCGAGCTCGTCGTAAGCCGCCACCACGGCATCCCGATCCGAACCCATACATCGAACACTAGTTCGAACCACCGACAGATTCCGCCCACTATCCACACGTGAAACCAAAGTGACACAAGTGAGTTCACGGCGTGGCGTCTGTACTCCGCGTGACTTGGAACAGTTTCACTTCACCGCTCACCCCTTTGAGGCGTCGCGCACCCGCCGAATGCCAATCGAAGTCACCGGTGCCGCCTACGGCGTCGCGCGTCGACTCGGCAACCAGCACTGTCCCCGGACGCGCGGCGGCGGTCACGCGGCTGGCCACATTGACGGGACTGCCGAACCAATCGCCTGCGCGGGTCACCGCACACCCCGACGCAAGGCCGATCCGTAAGCGCGGCAAGTCATTTGCCACTGCAGCATCGGCCAAGTCCAGCATCGCCGACAACAATGGCGCGGAGTCGAAGGACACCAGCATCACCGCATCGCCGATCGACTTGACGAACCGCACCGGGCTGACAGCCACGTCGTGGGCGAGTTCGGCCAACAAACTGGCCACGTGCTCCAACTCCACTGCCGGCAGAGCTTCGCCCAGCCGTGTGAACCCAGCGAGGTCGGCGAACGCCACGGTCACCGCCCGCGCACCGGGCAGAGTGCCGGCCGCTCGCTCTGCGGCGGTCACCGCCTCGATCTCGAACGAATGCCGCAGCACAATGCGAATCAGGTCTTCCATCAGCGGCCCGAGCATCGGGGCCGCCCGGAGCGCCAACTGCTCGGATCCCGCGGCAAGCTCGATCTCGCTGGCCCCAGGCCGCAGGATGGTCTTCAGCGCCGCCTCGCGCATGATCGCCGCCGCATGACCGAGGCTTTCGACGAGCACTCGCATGACGGCAACTGTGTCCTCGGGATCAATACCCAAGTCGAGGAACATCTTTGCGTGCGCTGCAGCCTCTCCGTCCGCGCGTAACAGGACGGCTGCGTCGGGATCGTCGATCCTCGGCAAGCCGATGGCCCGTTGCAGTCGCTGAAGTAGCTCGAGATCGACACCGGTCGACTCACAGACCTCACGCGCCGAGACGAATTCTCCATCATCGCCGAGCACCCGGTAGGCGGGCAGCATCAGCGGGGCGGCGACGGACGTGCGAATGTGCTCAACGGAGAACCCGCGCTCGAGCAGCCACTCGATCAGCTGCGCGCGATCCTCGCGCGCTTCACCTTCGAGGCCGTCCAGCAGGCCCAATGCCTCGATATCGAGGTCCGCCACAGCGTCAAGACTATTCTTCGTCGGCCGCGCGAGCGCGGAATAGCTTCACCTCGCCCTTTACCCCCTTGAGGTGCCGAGCGCCCGCGAATGACCAGTCGAAACCGTCAGCTTGCCCGATTGCCTCACGGGTTGTTTCGGAGACGAGCACCGCGCCGGGTCTGGCGGCGCCGGTGACACGACTCGCGACATTCACAGGGCTACCGAACCAGTCTCCGGCGCGACTGACCGCCTGTCCCGATGCGATCCCGACACGTAGCTGTGGGAAGTCATCGAACTTCTCGGCGGCCGCGAGCAAGGCCAGGGCGGTGCGCAGAAGCGCCACCGGATCGGTGCTGACAAACATCACCGCGTCGCCAATTGTCTTGATGAACCGCACCGGTGGGCTGACGACGTTGCGGGCAAGGCTGGACAGTCGACTGGCGAGAATCTCCAACTCTTCCGGCGGTACCGCTTCGCCCAGCCGGGTGAAGCCGACCAAGTCCGCGAACGCCACGGCGACGGTGCGGGCACCCGGGATCGTGCCGGCGGCTCGCTCGACGGCGTTGACCGCCTCGGTCTCCAGTGTGTGGCGCAACTGCATGCGCAACACGTCGTCACACAGTGGGCCGAGGAGCGGCGAAACCTGCTGGACCACGCCCTCGTACGCCTGCGCGAGCTGTAGCTCTGTGGCACCCGGCTGGATGACCGCCTCGAGGACTACTTGACGCATGGCCTCGGCTGTCTGGGCAAGGCCCTGCCCCAGCACGCGCGACACACTGATCACTTGATCGCGGCTCAAACCCATGTCGATGAAGACCCTGGCGCGCGCGGCGGCCTCACCGTCGACGCGCAGATGAACAAGCGCGTCGGGGTCCTCAGCGCGAGGTAGGCCCATCGCCCGTTGGATCGCCTCGAGGAATTCGAGGTCGATGCCCATTTCCTCACAGATCTGCCGCGCGGACACGTAGACGCCGTCGTCGCCAACGAGGCGACCAGCCGGCAGCAGCATTGGTGCGACCGCGTTACGCATCTGCTCGACGGTGAACCCCTTGCCCAGCAGCCACTCGATCAGTTCCGCCCGCTCGGCGCGCGCCTTGCCCTCGAGGCCGTCGAGCAAGCCGGACGCTTCGAGATCGACGTCATCGGCCACCGGCCAAACGTATACCGCCGCCAGCATGCAATATTGAAGTTCGATGACGGAATCGATGCTTTACGGGCTGCCGCCCATCATCGGCGACGACCCGCACACGCTGATCCTCGGCAACATGCCCAGCGTCATGTCGCTGGCCGCACAGCAGTACTACGCCAATCCACGCAACGCGTTCTGGCCAATCATGGGCGATCTGTTCGGTTTTGACACTGAGTCGCCCTACCCAGACCGCGTGACGGCGCTTCAAAGCCACCATATCGCCGTGTGGGACGTACTGAAGTCATGCCGGCGCGTCGGCAGCCTGGATTCGGCGGTGCAGCCGGAGAGCATGGTGCCCAACGACTTTCGGAAACTGTTCGACGAACATCGTGACATCCAACGAGTGTTCTTCAACGGTGCCGCTGCGGAGAAGAACTTCAACCGATTCGTTCGGGTCGCACCGGATCTGCGATACCAAAGACTGCCGTCGACCAGCCCTGCACAGACCATGAGGTTCGCGCAAAAGCTGGATGCCTGGCGGGTGGTCGGCGAGCTATGACACCGGAGGACGCCGCTGCGCCCAGGGTCGCGCCTTCTCGATCTGGCCGCTCAAAGACAGTAGCGTTGACTCGTCGAAGGGCTTGCCCACCAATTGAATTGACGTCGGCAAGCCCTTCGCGTCGAGTCCCCACGGCACGACGGCGGCCGGCTGTCCGGTCACGTTGAACAGCGCCTGGAAAGGCACCCGGGCGGCGACGAGCATCAGCGTCGATACCGCCCCTCGCCGCTGGTATTGGCCGATGCGCGACGGGCCCGTCGCGGTGCCGGGCGTGATCACGACGTCGACGTCGTCGAAGATCGACTGAATACGGTCGGCCACTTCACCTTCCAAAGCGCGGATCGCCGTCATCCGCCGGTCGGAGAACAACCCACCGATACGTGTAAAGCCCCGCGTACGAGGATCGAGGCGGTCGGGGCGCGGCAGGGCCTTCATGTCGTCGTAGGCGCCGCGGAAGTATCTCGGTAGCGCCTGCCCAAGCACCGCTGAGGGCGGATAGTCGGGATCTCGCATGATCACATCGTGGCCGAGCTCGCGTAGCAGGGCGCCGGCCTCTTCGACCGCGGCCCGCTGCGCCTTGCCGACGCGTGTGGTCAACGGCGGAGGCACCTTGGTGCTCAACGCAATCCGCAGCCGGCCTGGTGCACGCGCTGCGGCCGCCACGAATTCACCGTCGGTCGTCGTCGCGTCGAGGAACAATGCGGCGTCCTCGACCCTCCTGGCAATCGGGCCGTTCACACTCAGGCCGTTCCACGCGTCATCGTGTGGCGCCAGCGGCACCCGGTCGCGCTGCGGCTTGAGCCCGAAGAGCCCACACCATGTCGATGGGATACGGATCGAGCCCATGCCGTCGGAACCCAGCGCCAAAGGCGCCAAGCCAGCGGCCACCGCCGCGGCGCTGCCGCCACTGCTGCCGCCGGGCGTGTAGTCCGTCTGCCATGGATTACGCGTCGCACCGAACGTCACCGTCTCGGTAAACGACCAGATCATCAGCTCAGGAACGGAGGTCTTTCCGAGGATCACCGCGCCGGCATCTCGCAGGCGCCGAACCACTTCCGCATCCTGTGTGGGTGCGGGCCCATGGGCGGCACTGCCGTATGTGGTGACTTCGCCGGCGACGTCGACGTCGTCTTTGATGGCGATCGGCACGCCCAACAGCGGCAGCCGCTCCCCCGCGTTCAGCCGGTCTTGCGCAACGCCCGCCTGCTCGCGCGCACTATCCGCGAGCACCACGCGGTACGACCGCAGTTCGGGGTCCAACCGCTGAATGCGATTCAGGTAGACATCGAGAAGCGCGGGCGCGGTGATCGTGCCGTCGGCGAGCATCCGGGCCTGCTGAGCGGCACCGGCGAAGGCGAGCTCATCTGGATCCACCGCGGCAGCGTACGGCTTAGCCACCGTGCTCGGCAGCGTATTCGCTCGGTGTGCAGCCGAGCATCGAGCGGAAGTCGTTGATGAAGTGCGCCTGGTCGTACCAGCCGAGCCTCACCGCCAGGTCGGCGAAGTCGATGCCCGGCTGACGTTCGATCTCCAGCGCGGCCTGCTGCAGCCGATAACGGCACAGCACCCATTTCACGGGGACGCCGACGTAGCGGCGGAACACCCGCTGCGTGGTGCGTGCACTCCATGGCGAGAGTTCCATCACGTTCGCGACGCGGTGCAGTTTGTCGTCCTCTCGGATCCGCTCGACCAGCTTGCGCAGAAGAAGATAGGTGTCGTCGAGCGGAGCGTCGGTCGAGATCACGGATTCCATTGCATCCACACACTTCTCGACGTCGTGTGGAGCCTGCGGCAACAGCTCGTCGGCCCGTTCGACGCGGCCGGTCAGTGAACCGGCGTCGCGGCCGTATCGGGCGGTGAACCCGCCGGGATGAAAGCGTGCACCGACGACAGCGCCGGTGCCGCGGATCGTCGTGCGAAACACCCGTTCGACAACACCGTGCACCAGGACCGCAGGCAGCACGTGGCCGTGACGGCTGCCGTCGGTTCCCCACTCGTTGGTCAAGTGCACGGCGGGGAACGTGATGACCGTGCTCTCGTGGGGCTCGTCGAGGCTCCAGCGCACCGCCCAGAAGTGCTCGACGAAATGGGCGACGGGTCCCGCCGGCACCCACCGATCGAGGTCGAACAGCTCGGTGGTGCCAGCGCGGCCGACTACGCCGCGCATGGGTGCCGCCGTGCTAGTTGATCCGGATGACGTACGTTCCGTCTTCATCGCGTTCAACCTGTCGGTCAACTGCATCGACCCAGACAGCTGGGTCGCTGGGCGAGCCCACGAACGCGTTCTGTATGCCACCGCCCGGCTGCAGGTAAACACTCCACTCTTCGGCCGGCGAGAAGATAGTCACGATCTCTTCGCCATCCGCACGGCGGATCGAGAGCGTATGGGCGTTGAGTCCCCGTTCGTCGATCTCCGCTTCGTCCTCGTCCAACTCGTCGTCACGGTCTGCGTCGTCGTCGTACATGCGGGTCAGCGTAGCGGCGCGGACATGTCGCGTTTTTCCAAGCGTCCGCGCAAACCGTGCAACGAAACTGGCGGATATGAGCGTGAAACCGATTCCGGAGGGCTACACCAGCCTGACCCCATTCCTATGTGTGGACGGCGCTGCGGCGGCGATCGACTTCTACCTCAACGTGTTCGGCGCGAAGGTCATCGATCGCATGGACGGTCCGAACGGCACCGTCGCACATGCCGAACTCGATTTCGGCAACGGTCGGCTACAGCTCGGTGACCCCGTGGAGGCATATCAGATTGTGGCCCCCGATCCGAAGGCGCCGGCCACCCACTCGATCGCGTTCTACTGCGCGGACGTCGACGACGTGGTGGCGCGTGCCGAGGGGGCCGGCGCCACGATCCGCGAGCCTGCGCAGACGTTTGTCACCGGCGACCGCTTCGCGTCGATCCTCGACCCGTTCGGCCAGCGCTGGACCGTGATGACCCGCGTCGAAGACGTCTCGCCCGAGGAGCGTGACCGCCGCATGGCCGAGTGGGCCAAG
>NZ_DATENY010000081.1:0-5589 GCF_035274705.1 Mycobacterium sp.
CAAAAAAGTGAATAAAGTTACGGCGGTCAATAGCGGCAGGGAAACGCCCGGACCCATCCCGAACCCGGAAGCTAAGCCTGCCAGCGCCAATGATACTACCCAACCCGGGTGGAAAAGTAGGACACCGCCGAACACAAATTAAGCCCTCTGCCCTCCAATTTCGATTGGAGGGCAGAGGCATTTTTATTGCATTGTTGTGTCGAATAATGCCGGCGCTATCCGGCTTTTCTCTAATTCGAGCAGGGCCCTTTTCCTATCGAGCCCACCGCCGTATCCGGTCAGGCTTCCGTTCGACCCGATTACTCGATGGCAGGGCACAATAATGCCGATCGGGTTATGGCCATTGGCCAGCCCGACCGCGCGAAATGCTCCGGGCGATCCTATCTGTCGCGCGATTTCGCCGTAGGACCGAGTTTCCCCGTACGGAATGGTCAGCAGCGCAGTCCAGACGCGTCGCTGAAATTCCGTGCCGACCAGATCCAGATCGAGTTCGAACTCGGTCCGGTCGCCGGCGAAGTACGCCTCGAGCTGCGCGACGGCGTCGTCGAACGCTGTGTCGTCTGGTTCCCAGCCCTCACGGCTGGGCTCATACGTTTGGTCGACCATCCGCAGATGCATCAGCCGGCCGTTCTTGCCGGCGAGCGTCAACTGCCCGACGGGACTGGCCATCGACCGAAATTGCAGTGCTTCCATCATTTCTCCTTCGGCGGCCACTCGTTGACCGCGTGATCGAGGGCCGTCCACAAATGCTGGGTCGCGTATGACCGCCATGGCCGCCACCGCGTGCTGTGCTCGGCCAGCGGGCGGGTATCGCCTGGCAGGCCGAGCTGCTTGGCCGCCAATCGGACACCCAGATCGCTGACGGGAAAGGCGTCGGGGTCGCCGAGGCCCCGCATCGCGATCACTTCCGCGGTCCACGGGCCGATTCCGGGCAGGGCGAGCAGTTGGTCTCGGGCGCGGTTCCAGCAGCAGCCGGCGTCGAGCACGACCTCGCCGTCCGCGAGAGCGCGGATGAGTGTGATCAGCGACCGCTGCCGCGAC
This sequence comes from Mycobacterium sp., assembly GCF_035274705.1. Classification (GTDB taxonomy): domain Bacteria; phylum Actinomycetota; class Actinomycetes; order Mycobacteriales; family Mycobacteriaceae; genus Mycobacterium. The sequence continues at coordinate 1,042 of NZ_DATENY010000081.1, forward strand.
TTCGGGAAGGCCAGATGTGTGGGATCGATTTCGGCGAGGTCCTCGATGGCCGGAAAGACGTGCGTCAAGCTGCCGCTCGTATCGGCGACTGGCTGGCCATACGCCTCAACAATGCGCCGGGCATGGGTGCGTGCAGCCTTGAGTGACACCTGCTGGCCGAGCACCACTCGCAACGCGAGCTCCTGCTCATCGACCGTCCGTGGAATCCGCTGCCCTGGCGCCTTGGCCACCAGGGCCGTCATGTCCGGATCCGCGCTCAGAGCGTCGACGACGGCCTCCGGGTCGGCGTCGAGATCGAGCAGTCGACGGCATCGCGCGATCGCCGTCGACAGATCACGGAAGTCATCGAGCACGACCTGGCACTGCACATGGTCGGGATGTGGCGTGAGGCTGACTATTCCGCTGCCGTTGGGCAGTCGCAGTGTGCGCCGAAACGCACCGTCGCACACCTCCTCCACGCCGGGCACCGCGCTGGCTGCCAAATGGCCGAACAATCCCTCGAAGGCGAACGGAGTGCGAACCGGCAGCCGCACAGACAGCGGACCCGCTGCGCCGAGGTCGCCCCGGCCGAACCGGGCCCGCGCCCGTTGACGCAAGGCCGTCGGTGTGAGATCGCAGACCGTTCGCACCGTGTCGTTGAACTGGCGGATGCTTGAGAAACCCGCGGCAAAGGCGACATCGCCGAACGGCAGCTCGGTCGTCTCAATCAGAACCCGTGCTGTCTGTGTGCGTTGCGCCCTGGCCAGCGCTAGCGGGTTCGCGCCGACTTCGGCCGACAGCAGCCGTTCGAGCTGACGGGTGGTGTAGCCGACGCGCGAGGCAAGACCGCCGACACCCTCACGGTCGACGGTGCCGTCGGCGATGAGCCGCATCGCCCTGGCCACCACGTCCCCACGCACGTTCCACTCCGGCGAGCCCGGGGACGCGTCGGGTCGGCAGCGCTTGCAGGCCCGGAATCCGGCTCGCTGCGCGGCGGCCGCGGTCGGATAGAACCGCATATTGCGTGCGAACGGCGGCCGAACCGGGCAGCTGGGCCTGCAGTAGATCTTCGTCGTGAGCACGGCGGTGACGAACCAGCCGTCGAACCGGGCATCCTTGGATTGGACTGCCCGATAACAGCGGTCGAAGTCGTCGTGCATGCCTCAAACAATTACACGCACCCACCGACATGACTGGCGGAAAAACGACATGGTCGTCCCCGGCGGGCGAAACCCGGCGGTGAAAACCACGTCGAAACCCGCCTCCTCAGCCCCGCCGACCAGCTCAGGCGGATTCTCCGGCGGCTGCGCACCCCAATCACCCAGCTGACGTGCAAGCTTCACGGAAGCGTCCATCAGTCGTCGAGAACGTGGGCTGCGCACGAGAGGTCAATATGAACGCGGCAATGCCAAACTATGCTGGGCAACGTAATTGAGGATCATCTCCCGGCTCACCGGTGCGATTTGCAGAAGCCGGGCCACGCCCCATTGGGGCACGAGTCCATACTCAGCCGAGAGCCCGTTGCCGCCGTGCACTTGAATGACGTGATCGACGGCAGCGGCGGCCGCCTCCGCCGCGGCGTACTTGGCGATGTTTGACTCCTCGCCTGCCGGACGCTCGTGGTCGTAGAGCCAGGCGGCCTTCGCGGTCATCATTGCCGCCAGATCGACGCCGATCTTCGCCTTCGCCAGCGGATGCGAAATCGCTTGGTACGTGGCAATTGTGGCGTCCCACACGGTACGGGTGCGGGCGTAGTCGGCGCCCTGCACGACCGCATGCCTGCCGATGCCGACGCATACGGCCGCGCCAGCGATCCGCTCGGGGTTCAGCCCGTCGAACACCTGGCGGAACCCTTCGTGTTCGGTACCGATGAGGTGGGACGCCGGTACGCGAACGTCATCGAAATGCAGGGTGTACTGCTTCTCGGGGAGGCTTATGCCCACCGGCAATCGCTGTTTCACGAGTCCCGGCGCATCGGTGGACACAAGAAACAGCGATAGACGCCCGGGCGCAGTACGCACGACGACGATCAACGCCTCGGCTTCGTCGACACCCGAGACGTAGTACTTGGTGCCGCGGATCAGATAGTCACCGCCGTCACGGACAGCCGTGGTGGCGATCCGGTGCGAGTTCGACCCGGCATCGGGTTCGGTGATCGCGAAGACCACCTTAGTCTCGCCGGATGCCATGCGTGGCAGCCAATCCCGCTGCTGCTGCGTGGTGCCATAGCGCGAAATCAACTGACCTGAAATGGCGCTGGATACGAGCAGTAACAGAAGAGGGCAGCCGCGTGCGGCGGTCTCCTCACAGACGATGGCCAACTCGGTCATCCCCGCGCCACCGCCGCCGTACTGCTCGGGCAGGTTGATCCCGATGAACCCGTGCTGTGCGAGATCTTGCCACAACTCGGTGGTCGGTTCGTGAGCCATCCCGCACTGCGTGAAGTACTCGGGCCCGTACCTATCCGTGACCGCCGCGATTGCGTCTCTGAGGTCTCGATGCTCGGGCGGCTCGATGAAGTCCACGACTACACCAACTTGTCCGGTATGTCGGTGTAGAGGGCCCGTACGAACTCACCCAGCCCCTTGGCCTGCGGGTCGGTCTTGGTGCATGAGGCGACACCCTCGCCGAGGAATCCGACGATGACGAAATTGAGGGCCATGAGATTCGGAAACTCGTAGCGATGCACCACCAGGCCGGCAGCATCGCGCACCAACTCGTGGAATCGCTCGACAGTCAGGTGTGCGTGCAGCCAAGCCCAGCGCTCCGGGGTGTCGGTCCACACCCCGACGTTCGCGTTGCCGCCCTTGTCGCCTGAGCGCGCCGCGACCACCGTGCCCAGCGGGCGCCGGGTGGTCGGCCCGAAATCTGTTGTCCGCGAGCGTAATGACGCAGTGTGGGTGAATGGGTCGGCAACCTCGATGCCATGGGGAATCAGCTCCCGGGTCCCGTCGCCATGCACGACGACATGCTCGACCAATTCGGCCGGTACGACGGTGGGCCAGTAGATTCCAAACTCAGTCGCCGACGTCGGCGGGGTGGTGGTGTGAAATCCGGCGTAGCCGGCGACCGCTAGTTCGATCACCGCGTTGGAGAATGCGCGATCCACCTTGGTCCGGTCCTGGTCCTTGACAGTCACCCGCAAGTGCGCCGTGGCGTCGGTTAGCGCGACCGGGTCTGGCCGGTCGTAGCGCAACAGTTGGATATCGACTTCGTCGAATGTCTCTCGGCTACCGAGGATCTCGAACAACTCATCGGTCGCCCACCGCGCCTTGTCCTCGATGTCCAGGCCGGTCAACACCATTGTCATCGTGTTGCGGAAGCCGCCGATGTGGTTCATCGCAACCTTCAGCGTCGACGGTGGGGGTGACCCCTTGGTCCCGTTGACCCGTACTCTGTCGGAACCATGCTGTGTGATCGCCAGGCTGTCGAAATGTGCAACGACGTCTGGGTTGACGTACGTCGGCGCCCCGACCTCGTACAGCAGCTGCGCGGTGACGGTGCCGACGGAGATCACCCCGCCGGTGCCGTCCTGCTTCGTGATGACGAAACTACCGTCGTGTGCAAGCTCGGCGATCGGTGACCCGGGGTAGCGACGATCGGTGATCTCGGCGAGCTGGGAGTAGTTGCCGCCAGTGGCCTGCGGACCGCATTCAATGATGTGGCCGGCGGCGACCGCACCGGCAAGCGCGTCGTAGTCGCGGCGATCCCAGCCGTGCCACCACGCGCCGGCGCCGACCACCAGTGCGGCATCGGTGACGCGGCCGGTGATGACGACGTCGGCGCCGCGCGACAGCGCTGCCGCGATGCCCCAGCCGCCAAGGTATGCGTTGGCCGAAACCGGTTCAACTCCGGCCTCTTCCAGAGCTACGCCCGTGTCGAGGTGCTTGAACGGAATCCCTGTGGCCGACAATTGACCGATGCGCGGCATCAGGTCGTCACCCTCGATGTGCGCGACGCTGACGTCCACGGCTGCATCGACGGCGATGGCGCGGACGCGGTCTGCCATGCCGGCGGGATTCAAGCCGCCGGCGTTGACGATGATCTTGATACCGCGCTCTGCGCAGGTCTTCACCACCTGCTGGTATTGGGTGAGAAACGTTCGGGCGTACCCGGATTCCGGGTCCTTGTGACGCGCCTTCCACAGAATGAGCATGGTGAGTTCGGCCAGGTAGTCGCCGGTGATGACGTCGATCTCACCACCCTCGACAAGGGCGCGCATGGATGCCAGCCGATCGCCGTAGAACGCCGACGCGTTGCCGATTCGCACGGGCCTGTTCACGGCCGCACCGCCGGCCGTTCACGGCGGGTCGGTGCGCCGGCAAAGGCCTGTGCAATGTCCAGCCATTTCGCGGCTACTGACCCAGCAGCGACCAATCCCGTTTCAGCCCAATGCTTTCGCTGGGTGACGACAAGGACGAAGTCCTCAGCTGTCCCGGCGACGCACTCAGAGGCGTCGTCCGGACCCCAGATCCATGGCTCTCCGTCGGGGGAGCGCAACTCCACTCGGATGGGCTCGCCCGGCGCTTCCACGCCGTTGATGGTGTGAGCGAAGCCGACGGTGGCCAC
>NZ_DATENY010000082.1:0-23751 GCF_035274705.1 Mycobacterium sp.
TGGCTCATCTGGCACGTCACGATGATGTGCAAACCGATGTCCGCCGCCGCCGGCAGCAACGGGAACAGCGGCGCCATCGGGGGCACCACACCGCTCGCCGCGACGATCATGTGCCAGTCGTCGACCAGCAGCACGACGTCAGGACCGGTCCACCATGAGCGTGCCCGCAGCTGGGCCGTGGTCAGATCCGGCGGCGGCAACCGCTTCTGCAGATTGACGGCGAGCGCCTTGATCGCTGCCTCCAGCGTCGCGTTGTTGCGGTTGACCGCTCCCGCGTCGAGAAGGTGGCTCTCCGGCACGGCGTCCAGCAGGCCCGAGCGATAGTCGGCCAGCATGAACCGCACCTGCGCCGGGCTGTTGCGGGAGCAGATTGCTTGCGCCACCGCGTGGGCGATCCGAGTCTTGCCGGACTTCGGGGCCCCAAAGACCAACAAGTGCGGCGTCATGTGCATGTGGTTGTAGGCCACGGTCAAGTCCGACTCGCGGATACCGAGCGGCACGGTCCACCGCGTGCGGTAGTCGGCGTCTGGGCCGGGCGGATTCGGATCCAGCTCGTGTAGGTAGATGCGCTCGGGCAGCACCCGCACGAGCGGCGCCTGCTCCGTGTTCCTTGCCGCGACGATCTGCACGGCCTCCGATATCGCCGGCACCAGATTGTCGGCGCTGTGCACACCGTCTAGCCGGGGCACTCCCATCATCAGGTGATGCTTTTCCAGCGAGATGGCACGGCCCGGACGGTTGGCCGGAATCTCGCGGGTGATCCGGTCGATCTGGGTTTCATTCACGTCGCCGAGCCGGAACTCGATCTTCGTGCCCAGGTAGTCGCGGACACGTGATTTCAGCTCCGTCCAGCGCGGCGTCGAAATCACCGTGTGCACACCGAACGCGAGGCCCTGGCCGGCCAGATCCTGCACGACCGGCTCGAGGTCGGGGAACTCGGCCACGAACGCCGGCCAGCCGTCGATCACCAGGAACACATCGCCGAACGGATCGGCCGCCGCGGGGTGAGTCGGATCCTCGCGCATCTGGCGGTACGCCGCCATCGATCCGACGCGGTACTGCTTGAACATGCTTTCGCGTTGACGCAGAACGGCTTTCATTTCGGCGACCACGCGATTCACCCGGTCGGGTTCCGACCGGGTTGCGACACCGCCGACGTGGGGCAGATCTTCGAGATACATCAGACCGCCGCCGCCGAGGTCGACGCAGTAGAACTGGACCTGCGTCGGGGTGTGAGTGGCCGCTGCGGACAGCATCAGTGTCTGCAGGAACGTGGACTTGCCGGTCTGCGGGGCGCCACCGACGGCAATGTTCCCGGCGGCCGCCGACACGTCGATACCCCACACCTCCTGGCGATGCCGGCGAGGCTCGTCCATGATCCCAAGGCCGAACCGCAGCGGGCGCCGCTGGTGGTCGCGCTCGACGAGTTCGTTGACCGGTGTCGGATCGGCCAACGGCGGCAACCACATTCGGTATGCGCGAATCTCGCCCGTGGTCAGCTGGTCAAGCGCAACCTCGCGCAGCACGCGCTGTTCGGATTCGATCGTCATGCCTCGGCTCCCACTCGTCCCCTGCCCTCCGGGCGTGGGCCCACCGGTCCTCGCTTCGCTGCGATCCTCACTCGCGGTCGCCTTCGGGTCGTCACGATGTCACCGCCGTGTCGAGGATGGGGGCTGCGGTGAATTTATGGATCCGCATCTCGCTTTGGCTGTGGGTGCGGGGCTTGACCTCGCCGTTCTCCTGCACCGGCGCTGTGGGCACATAGGGCACCCCGGTGTAGACGCTGTGGAACTTGACCGGGTCTTCCATGCCCACTCGCAGGAACCCGACGCCGCTTTCCTTGTTCGTAATGTATTGCGCCTCAGGTGTTCCGATGACCGCTTTGGACTCCGCCGAGCTGGTGGTACGCAACGCGATGCGATACGTCAAGTTGGGCTCCAGCTTGTCGATCCGCACGCCGCCGGTGTTCAGCGACTGCGTTGCGAGCAGCAGGTGCACCCGCAACGACCGGCCGACGCGGCAGATCCGGTCGAACAGGCCGATGAAGTCGGGGTGGTTCTGCAGCAGTTCGGCGAACTCGTCGACGACGACGAAAAGGGTTGGCAGGGGCGGTAAGTCGGCGCCGCGTTCACGGTGCTTCTCGTATTCGGCCACACCCGAGAGCGCGCCCGCCGCGCCGACCTGCATACCGGCCTGACGCAGGATGGACTGTCGTCGGTCCAGCTCACCGGTCAGCACCTCGCCCATGCGGCTGACGAGCTCGGCTTCCTCTTCCATGTTGGTCACGACGGCCGCCGTGTGCGGCAGCTTCTCCATGCCCAAGAATGTCGAGCCGCCCTTGAAGTCGGTGAGTAGCAGGTTGACCTGATCCGGGTGATGAGTCGCGGCGAGCGACAGGATCAAGGTGCGTAGGAACTCCGACTTGCCCGAACCCGTTGTGCCGATGAGCATCCCGTGCGGGCCACCGCCGAACTCCGCACCCTCCTTGATGTCGAGATACATGATGTCGCCGGTCTTGAGTTCGTGGCCGAACGGGATCCGAAGGCGGTCGCGGTCGGTGTCGGTGAACATCCGCCACCGTGCCGGCGTCACTTCCTCGATGGTTTGCGCGCCGACCAGCTGATGCCACTCGGTGGCGACCTTCTTATGGACCCGCACGCTCTTGTCGATGATCGTGCCCGTGATCGACCAGCCGGCCAGCTTGCGTGCGACGCGTGTGGCCTGTTCCGGTGTCATCCGGTCGACCACCGACGTGACAAGGCGGAACGACTGGTTGGGCAGCTTGTCGTCGGCGGTCCCGTCGGCGTCGACGCGGATGCGGTACAGCGACCCGCGATGGTTACCCAGCGTGATGACCGTGACGCCGGCCCGGCCGTCAACAGGGAAACCCGCTTTGCCGCCGGAGAGGTCGACGACGACGACGTAGGGCCCGCTCGGGGTGGAGTCGGCGGTGTGAGGGCCGCGCGCGGTCAGGTCGCTCAAACCGTCTGGACGAGTGAACACCATCCGCGTGGCGCCCGCGGCATCGGTGTCGCTCTGGTGCTGGACATGCGGTAACCACTTGAGCCAGGACCAATTTGGATCTTCGGGGTTGTCCGTGAGCACTCGGATCTGCAGCAAGTCCGGCGGATGGAAGACCGCCAGGTGGCAGATCATCGCGGTCAGCAGCCCTGCCGCGCCCGCCGGGTCACCGCCGACGGCGATCGTCGGAAATGTCCGTAACTGCACCAGCTTCGGGCAATCGTGGATCAACCCGTGTGTGCGCAGGAACTTGGTCACCCACATGTGGCTCACCGGTTCGAGATGAGGCTGCGGCGCGCCTTGCGGTCCGGCCAGCTCTCCCCCGACGGCGGGCTTCAGCAACCGGTCGACCGCAGGCTCGGTGCCGATGCCGATCCGGGTGGCGGCGTAGAAGTCGGCGTTCACTTGCCGCGACCACTGGCGGTTGGTGCCGATGATCGACAGCAGATCATCGGGATGCGGGGCGTGATAATTGAAAAAGGTCACCTGCGCTGCAGCAGATGACGTCACGCGTGTCCGCAAGCCGGCGAGATATCGCAGATACTCCTTGCGGTCGGCGTTGATCTCGGGCACGCGCTTTCCGCCGGGACCGCCGCCGGCCATGAAGCCGACTGTTGCCATGATCATCATCAGCGGCATCATCAGCATGTACGGCGAGAGCTGCCGCACGCCCGTGAAGATCATGATCGCGATCATCCCGAGCATGCCGCCGCCCATCACCCACGGCAGAGCCTTCTGGATGCCCGACGGCGGAATCTCGATGCCAAGATCGTCCGGCGGTGTCACATTGATTTCGCCTGGCGTCAAACGCGGGCCACGTTTGATGATCGGGGTGAACTTCTTAGTGGTCATCAGCCGCCTCCGGCTTCGACTTTGCGGGGATTGGGGTCAGCGGGCAAGGTGTCGTGTTCAAGTAGTGCGGCCTGCTTTGAGAGCACGGGTCCGTCCACAAGAAGGCTGATCACCTGCCACGGCGCGGTTTTCGGTCCGGTCAGCCCGATCGACTTGGCGGTCTCCTCGTCGGGCAGCCCATACCGCACGCCCTGGGGGTCGATGTAGTACAGGCTCTCGCCGTAGCGGGGATCCGGTGACTGCAGGCGCACGAACTGGCCGCCGTCGATGTAAACGGTTGACTCACCACCGATCTGCTTGATGCCGGTGGTCAGCGCTGAGGACACGATCGGCAGGTGGCGGCCGCTGATCACGGTGACTTTCGGCGCCTGATCGCCCGGCTCGCGTTGCCACGCCCAGCACAGCGTCGGCGCGTCTTCGCGAAGCAAGACATCTAACGGCTTGTCCGGCAGCGGCGAGGCGTACACCTGCTCGGGAATCTTCGCCACCACACTGGCCTCCACCGACGGCGGTGAGATCAAGCCCCACGAATTGGTGGCTCGCAATGCCGCCGCGGTGGTGTCGTTGACCTTCGCCACACCGTCGGGAAGCACCACGTAGTGCTGGGGACCGGATTCCGTCAGCGCCTGGAACACTGATCCGATCACCAGATTGGGCGGCAGCCCAACGGTATTCGGTACACCGGCCGACGGAAATCCCGGCAGTTGCCAAGGCCCGGCGTTGGTCAGCGCGTTGAACAACCCGTCCGAAATCGGAGTCGCCTTGGCGGTAACCGGAATACCCACCGCCGACGTGACGGCGCGGTCCGCCAGATCGATGGCGTGGCGGCCGTTGTCAGTCACCAGCCAGTCGGCGCCCTTGAATGACACCAGTAGACCTTGGTCTGGGCGCATGGGCCCGACCGAGCCGTCGACCAGTAACGGACGCACGATCACCGACGTCTCCACGGTGGGGGCGACGCTCTCGGGCTTGGCGACGGTGTCGCACAGCGTCCACATCGACTGTGCGACACCCGAAACCGGGGTGGCATACGGGGCGCCGGGAATGCCGATGGGCTGGCCCTTGGACATCGAGTTCAGCTCGTCGGACTTCACCGCGACGGGACTGCCCGCGTTACCGAGTACCAGGCGCGCCGATGTCAGGTTGTACACAGGGCGCAGCTGGGACGTCCCCGGCATCACCACGTACAGCTGGTTAGTGCTGCGGTCGACGAGAAGGGTGTCACCGCCACGCTTTCCGAGCGGCTTGAAGTAGGCGAGTAGCGCGGCGCCCAGGCAGATCAGAACCGCGATGACGATCCCTGCCGACACCGCACGGCTGTAGAACTGCAGCGGATCGTCGAACATCCGGGTGTCCCGCCGCACGATCGCGTGCTCGACGCGGCGCAGCAGGAATCGCCAACCGCTGACCTGAACCTTGGTGGTAAGCCGGAAACTCGCCATACCTCACTCGCCGATGTTCAGGCGGGCGTGGATCGCTGATATCGCAGCGGCCATGTCCTCACCGTTGATCTCGCTGAGCTGCTCTACGCCCAGGCTGTCGAAGTCCACCGACCGAGCCAGCCGCATATCCCGGCTCTGCTCACCGGCCTCAACCAATTGCCGGGCGTAGCGACCGTTGCCGGCGATGTCGAGAGCCGGCTTGCCGTTGAGTGCTCGCTGACTCAACAACATGGCCGCCTCCAGCACCCTCTTGGAAGCCTCTTCGTCAAGTGCCGAATCATTAGCGGCGGCAATGACTTTCGCGATATCGACGATCTCGTCCGGGGTGTACGAGTCGAATTCGATGCGGGTCGCGAACCGGGACCGCAGCCCGTCGTTGGATTCGAGCAAGCGGTCGATGTCGGCGCTGTACCCCGCGATGATCACCACAAGGCGGTCGCGGTCGTTTTCCATCCGTGCGAGCAACGTGTCGAGCGCCTCGGTACCGAACGGGTCGGCGCGGCCGTCGCGCTCCTGCACCAGCGTGTAGGCCTCGTCGATGAACAACACACCACCGACTGCGCGGTCGATGGTACGGCTGGTCTTGACGGCCGATTGGCCTTCGTACTCGGCGACGAAATCCTTGCGGGAGGACTCGACGAGCTTGGGTTCCGAAATCACGCCGAGTCCGGCCAAGATGTTGGCCACCACTCGGGCGATCGTCGTCTTGCCGGTTCCTGGCGGGCCGGCGAAGATCATGTGCTTGGACGCCTGCGCGACCTTCATTCCCCGTGCGGCGCGGATCCTGGCCATCTGGGTCGCGGCACGGTAGGCCTCGATCTGCTCCTTGACCCTGCTCAGTCCGATCTGGCGGTCCAGCTCGGCCTGTGCGTCGGCGAGCAGCTTCTCCCGTCCCGACGTGTCGGCCACCATGCTGGTCGGATCCCACGGGTCGCGCCGAGAGGCGATCTTCTCCGGTGTCGTCGTCACCATGCGGTAGGTCGGATCTTTGAGCGCCGCAGCGACTTTGGGCTCCGGATGGGTCGCTTGAAGCCATTCCAGCAGCGCCAACGCGGCCTCTTCGTTGCCCTGGCTGCGGCGGGTCATCGCCAGGAACCAAGCAATCGCCGGTGCGCAGGCCTCGCCCGCCGGTGACGAATTCGATTCGGTCAGCCGACGTTCCGCCTCGGTGAACAGTCCGAGGTTGGCCGCCGCCACTCCGTGCGCGACGCCCGCAGCGGCCGCTAGGAACTTGTCCGGCCAACCACTGGCTCCCCTGACTTCATCGATCACGTCGGTCCAGCGCTCGGCCGCGCCGTAGATCACGGCCTTGACCCAAGACACCAAATGCTCAGCGCCGCTGGACGAGACGTCCTCCAACGCCTCCATCGCGTCTGCGTAATTGCCCACGGACGCTTCGTTGGCGGCGAAGCCCATCGTGATCGCGAGCGGCGAGTTGATCGGATAGGTGATGTCGCCGAACTGCCCACCGATCGGGATTCGCGCGTTGAGACTGTTCATCGAGATTTCGGCTGCGCCCGCGAGCTTGCCGAAGTTGGACCGGGAGTACCAGGCGCGGAACAACGTCACCCGATCGGTGTCGCCGCAGCGGATGCGGCCCACCCATGCGTCGCAGGCGGTTTCATCGATGGTCGTGATCTCGGTGAAGATCTCGAACGAACGCGCCTGGGCGCTGGGCAGCATGCCGACGGCACTACCGAACATGCTGGCAAGGTGCTCAGTCATGGCTACCTGCATATCGCGTCGAGAAGACCCGCGCCCGAGCGGCTTTCGCATCCTCGGGGGTCGGCAGATCCAGGTCACGGGTCAGAAAGTCACGCGTTGCCACGTCGTCGTGGCCGTGTTGACGCATGCCTTCGAGCACGTATGCGTACTGAGCGGACTGGGCATCATGGGTGGCCAGACCCGCGATCACGACGATCTCTTCAGCGAGATCTGCTTCCGTCATGTCGGTTACCTTCGGCGATAATTCGATCTGCTTGACACGGCCGTCCATAAAGGTCGTCACCGTTACGGTGCCCGGGGGATTCGTCACCGCGAACCCCGGTACGCCAACGCCGTCATCCTCCGCGTCGGTTGTTTGGTCGACGACGAACTCGTTCAGCGCATCAAGACCCGGTTCGTCCGGCTCTGCTTCTGGGACGGAAAAATCGAGCGCGGCCAGATCGTCGCGCTCGTCATCGGGGTTGTGTGGCCCAGTGTCAGCCACCGTCGCATGCCTTTCTCAATCGCACCTCAGTCCGCGTAGTGGTCCGCTTCGCTTTTCTCGAACCACGCGCCCGAGGGCAGGAATCCGATCAACCCGTCCAGGGCGCGCTGCAGGTTCTCTTGTGTACCGGGCAGAAAACTTCCGAACAGCTCGCCATTGACTCGGCGCGGAATCGACACGATGCGCCCGTGCCGCGAGTCCAGGACGCCGGCCGCGACTTCCGGGTGGGTGTAAGTGCCGCCGGGATGGCGTTCGTTCGCGGTGATTTCCACCCAGCTGGTGGGTTCGGAGATGGCGTCCGCATAGGTGCGCGCCGATGCCGGGGCGACGCCGTACTGCGAGAGCTGATTTGCGGTTCTGCATTCCGCCAATTTGCTCGCAACGCCGGTCAGCGGTTCCACGTCGGCCGCTGTCGCCGGCCCGAGCACCGTCGTCACCATGCCCGCCAGCCCGACTCGAGGCGCGACGCGCTGCAGCACGAGCATGTCACCGTCGCGCGCGGCAACGACATGGCGATCTCCCTTACGGCACACCACGAAGCGCACCATCTTGCCACCGACGTCACGCCGCCACCAGCGGCCTTCCAACGTCCGGTCGGCCCGGCTCAGGGTGTCGACCATTGCGGCGACCTCCGGGTGGGGTTCGCCGAACAGATCCAGTACGCCTTGCGCGGTGAGATCACGCGCGACCTGTTCCCAGACGATGTTGCGCAGGTCGACTTGCGGAATGTTGAGCCGGATGCCCAATGCGACGGGGAAATCCATCAGATTGAGGCGGTCGGCGATCACCAACATGCCGTCGATCGTTACCTCGACGCCGACGACGTCGTCGATGTGTGTGGCGCCGCGGTGCGGGGAGTGCGGGCTGCTCATGACTATCCCGTCCGCATCCGACTCTGCAGGGCGCTGTCGTCAGACATCAATCCCCTTCCTCTACGCCACGACCCCGCTGCGACGACCCGGTCGTCGGCCCCAAGTGGATTGTGTGAGTCAAACCTAACTGTGGCTGGAGCATCCGGCCGGTCGAGAGCCCACGAGCCTTATCACCGCGGCGCGTGGCACTTTGCCACGGCACGTGGGATAACACGACTGATCTATACACGCAAACCCCTTCGCCGGAACACAGCGTACCAGCGCATTGTGGCTGTTCCGTACAGCAATTTGGCGGTCCACGACGACGCCAATCCGCTGCTCCGGCGTAACTGTCAGCAAACTCTGGAGTTTGTTCTATTCATGGTTAGCTAACTACTCGGCTCGGATAGCGAATCTACTCAGCGGCGTGAGCTGCACTTGAACCGGGCGCCCCTGCGGGCCGCTTGCCAGGACTGGAGCCGCCCGTTGCCTGCTGCGGATTGCGTGCTCGTCACCGCTTGACATTGCCACGTCGCGATCGTTGATCATCGTTGGCGTCTATTTGCTGGCTGGCCATGGCGCACCTGGACGGCGTGCTTCGGGCTACTCGACGCTACGTAGTTGATACTTGAGAGTGGCCGACATTCGCGTCGTCTGACATCCGGAGGAGAGAACTGCAGTGACCGACCGCGACGACGCGCTGCGCCGAGAGCTTGGGTGGACCGGTCCAGAAGAGTCGGACTTCGAGCCGGACACAGGGCCGGCCGAACCGCCACCCCCCGCCGCTGCGCCGGTGCCGCGCAGGCCTCCGGTCGACTTCGTTCCCTCCAGGCCACCCGAAACCGTTGACAAGCCTGCACCCGCGGATGCGGCCGAGCCACTTTCCACCGGCGCGAACAGATTGCCGCCTGAACCGCCCGTGACTGGAGCACACCAGGAAAGTCCTCGCGGAACTGGCGAAGGACCCCCGCCACCGCCGTTTCACGATCCGGAACCTCCACGCGGCAGCTTCCGCGAGCCGCCGCATCTGGCTCCGCCCCCGCCACCGGCCCGTGACAGTCGGCAGTCCTCACCCCATGCCGGGCGCCCGGACAGCGGGCAGTGGGGACCGCCACCCGGTTGGCAAGCCCCGCGCCCGCCGCGCCCTCTCGCACAACAACCGCCGCACAGCCAGCAGCCGGCGAGTGGACGGCCAGGCCGGCCGTGGCCGGCTCACGGGTACGGGCAGGACGGCGGTGCGCCGCGGCCTGCACCCACCGGCTCCTACGCCGATCGGATCCGGGCAGACGACTTGGTGCCGCTGCGGCGCACCCCGCCGGCTCGAGGCTGGCGCCTCGCGCTCTACAAGGCCACGTTCGGACTGGTCAACTTGGGACAATCGCCCGACGAGATTCAGCGGGCCGAGTTGGTGGCAAAGATCAAGTCGGTCCTGCGCGGTCACTACAAGGTCGGCGTAATGGGCAAGGGCGGTGTCGGGAAGACGACCGTGTCGGCAAGCGTCGGTTCCGTATTCGCCGAGCTGCGGCAGGACGACCGCGTGGTCGCGATCGACGCCGACACCGCGTTCGGCAAGCTCGGCAGCCGCGTGGACCCAAAGGCCCAGGGCTCGTACTGGGAGCTGGCATCCGACCAGCATCTGGAGACCTTCGCCGACGTTCGTAGTCGGGTGGGCAACAACGCGGCCGGGCTGTTCGTCTTGGCGGGAGAGGGGACCCCCGCGCGGCGCCGTGTGCTCGACCCTGCGATCTATCGCGAGGCGACGACGAGGCTGGACCGGTACTTCACGATCTCCATCATCGATTGCAGTTCCACGATGGACACCCCCGTGACCCAGGAGGTGTTGAGGGACCTCGACGCGCTGATTGTGGTTTCGTCGCCGTGGGTGGACGGCGCCGCGGCGGCGGGTCAGACGTTGGACTGGCTGGCCGCCCGCGGTCTGACCGGCCTGCTGCAACGGACGGTGATCGTGCTGAACGATTCCGACGGGCATGCCGACAAACGGACAAGGTCGATCCTGGCGCAGCAGTTTGCATCCCAGGGTCAGAAAGTCATCGAGGTCCCGTTCGACGGGCACCTGCGGCCTGGCGGTGTCATTGACCGAACCAGCGAGATGTCTCCGGCGGCGAGACGCCGCTTCCTGGAGATCGCCGCCGCGCTGGCCGAGCATTTCCCGTCGCAGGATGACCGGAGCCGCGAGCGCTACTGACCTCCGCCCGTGTGGGGTGCTAATCGATCTGCTTGAGGAGTGATTCGATCGCGTCGATCGCTGCGGTCGAAACGGGTTCTTCTGCTTCGGCTTTGAGCAGATCCTCCTCGGAAACGCCTGCGGCTTGCGCTGTTTCGGCGATGGTGAGATTCGCGCGGCGCCTGATGGCGTATATCCGCTGACCCAGTGTGGCACGCGGCGCGCTCGCAGCACGCATGGTCAGGTCGTCGATCTGCCGTCGCACCGTACCCAGCGCTTTGATGAGCGCAGGCGTGACCCTGCTGATGCGGGTGGCGCGGGCGGCCACCGCCTCGAGTTTGCGCAAGTCGGCCAGGATAGCCGTCACACGTGGCGTGAAGTTGGAGTCGTCGACCGCAGGCAGCGCCTCGACCGCCGCGTCCAGAGTATGGACCGCGGTGATGACGGCCTGCGCAATCAACTGACCTTCGTCTGCGCCTGACGGGACTTCGCTATCGCTCTTGCGAGCGACTGGAACACCTTGACGCAGCCTCTCGATCGTCCCGGGCGGCCACTGCAGGACCTCCTCGAGCTTTGCTCGGGTCCGTTCGCGGGGCCAGCTGCGGCCTTTCTCGAAGGCGATCAGCGCGCCGGCGTTGATGATCCCGTCCGCGGCCAGGCTCCTCTGGCTGATGTCGAGTTCGCGTCGACGTGCCGCTGCGGCGGCCCCTGCGCGAGCCACTCTTTCGTCCAGGACATCGGACGGCTCAGCCGTCGGCTCCGCGTCTGTCATGTGCGGCGATTCCTCGTTGAATGGTGGCGTCAGAAGTTTCGCAATAGTAACCATCACCGCCTGTACTGCTACGCCTTGGGGCTCATGTTTTGCCGTATTGATATGTGCCGAAGCTACACCTTTCGAACGCTTAACCGTGTCGATGCTACGGATTGAATCTCGCTGGTTCGCGGCCCAGTTCTCGCAGGAAAGGCGCGCTATTCGCCGCTGTACTTTCCTTATGAGTTACACCGATGTCGTAAGCGCGGGCGACCACAGGTATGCAGCAACCATTGCATCGCTACGGTTTGTGCGCTACGGTTAGCTCCATCGCGGCGGTGACGCCGCAGAGCGTGCAGAGGAGCAACACCATGACCGAAGCAGAGTGGGACGAGACGCCGATCGGCGCGTGCACTCGAGATCCCGAACGGTGGACGACGCGGGCTGACGAAGAAGCCAAGGCCATCTGCCGGGCGTGCCCTCGTCGATGGCTGTGTGCGCGCGATGCGTGCGAGCTACCACGTGCGGAGGGCCTGTGGGCCGGGATCGAGATCCCGGAAGCCGGCCGTGGCCGCACGTTTGCTCTGCGGCAGCTGCGCAATCTCGCCGAGCGCAACGGCTATCCGATACGAGACCGCCGCCTGATCGCCGAATCCGCCTGACCCGCTGCTCGTTCGCCGCCGGTTTCGGGGGGTCGGCGGCGAACGGGCGGCGTCGAATCCGGTCCTACGACCGCCGGAATATCCCAGCACCCAGTGCCGTTGACCGATCCGACGGTGTCGGGCATGCCCCGGGCCCAACCAAAATCGTCGCTTCGAGCGACCACTTGCCGAGAGGCGCCATGGCGGCACCGTCCCGTCTTCCTTCCACCTACCAGGTATCGACGAATCGCCGTCGCGCGCGTCGATGATCCCCGGCGGTGGCGGCTGCCAGCGTCGCAGCGATCAGCCCGCGGGTATCCGCGGGATCGATGACGTCGTCGATCTCGAAGATCTGAGCGGCGTTGAGCGCCTTGGCATTCTCCTGCGCCGCGGCGGTTGCCTGACGTACGCGTTCTTCACGTTCGTCGTCATCGGGGATCGCCTCGAGCTCTTTGCGAAGGCCCAACCGGATGGCGCCCTCCAGACCCATCGGTCCGAGGTGTGCGCCCGGCCAGGCGACCGTGAGCAGCGGCTCGTGCAGGCTGCCACCCGTCATCGCCTGCGCGCCAAGGCCGTATCCGCGGCGCAGTACGACCGCGACCAGCGGCACCCGCATAGCGGCGCCGGCGACAAGCATCCGCGACCCGCGGCGGACTAGCGCCTCCGCTTCGGCTGCGGGCCCGACCATGTATCCCGGACAGTCCACGAGCGAGACAACAGGAAGACCGAACGCGTCGCACAGCTGCAGAAAACGCGCCGCCTTGTCGGACGCTGCCGCGGTGATCGCGCCCGCCGTCACCATCGTGTTGTTGGCGATGACACCTACCGCGCGACCTTCGATCCGAGCCAGTGCCGTCACCATTTCCGGCGCGAAGCGTGGTCTTAGGAATGTCACGGATCCGTCGTCAGCCAGCGTCTCGATGATGGGCGCGACGGGGTAGGCACGGCGGGCGCGTTCGGGAACGATTGTGCGCAAGCATGTTTGGTCGGGGACGTGACCCGGCGGCGTTGAACCCTGAAAATATCCGAGCAGCCTTTTGGTGACAGCGACGGCTTCGGCCTCGTCGTTAACGACGACGTCGACCACGCCGTTGGGCTCCTGCATGGAAATCGGTCCGACGTCGTCGGGGTGCACGTCACCGAGCCCACCGCCGGCGATCATCGCGGGCCCACCCATGCCGATCGACGTGTCCTGCGTGGCGACGATCAAATCGGAGCAGCCTGCAATCACTGCGTTGCCCGCAAAGCATCGGCCCTTGACGATCGCGATGCGCGGAACGACCCCGGACAACGCGGCCCATAGCTTGAACGCGCGGACGTCCAGCGCCGAGACAACGGGGTAATCGGTGTCGCCTGGTCGTCCCCCGCCGCCTTCGGCGAAGAACACGGTCGGTAGCCGCATCCGCTCGATCAGCTCGAACAACCGGTCCTTCTTGCGGTGACCGAGTGCGCCTTGCGTGCCGGCCAGCACGGTGTAGTCGTACGACAGCACGGCGCAGGCGCTGCGTTCGGCGCCGAAGAGGTCGCCGTTGATGCGGGCGGTACCAGCGACGAGCCCGTCGGCGGGCGTGCGCTCGATCAGGTCGGTGAGGTCACGGCGAAAACGCTGCGCCGCGATGGCGAAGCGCCCGTACTCGACGAACGAGCCGGCATCGACGAGATCGGCGATGTTCTCGCGCGCGGTGCGTCCGTTCGCGGCGTGCCGGCGTTGGACAGCGTCGGGTCGCGTCGAGTCCTCGGTCAGCGCTCGCCTGCGCAGCAGCTCGGCGTGATCGTCGCGAAGCGGCTCGTCAGGCATCGAGGTCTGCGATCGCCGCGGCGATCTGGTCGAGCATCACGTCGACCTGGTCCTCGTTGTAGCCACGCTTGCCGATCGGCGGCTTTCCGAACCGCACGCCACGCACGTCGTCTGCAGACAAGTGGCCGCGTCCGTCGAGCCGGCGGGCGACGAGAGCCAGGAAGTCGTTCACCGACTTGGGGTCGTAACCCCGCTTGTTCCACGGCGGCTTCTCGAACGTCGCGCCCCGAAGATCTTCTGCCGTCAAGCCGCCGTCGCCCATGGCGTCCGATGCTAGACACCACGCGGAGAAGTTATCCACAGGTTGCCGGCGGACGCCGCGATTCTGTCGGCCGTAGTGCTTACCGTGCGGACATGACGAACTGGATCAATACTGTGAGCCGCGACCACGTCGAGCGCGGGGTTCGCGGCCGTTTCACTCAGGCCAACCACGGCAAGCCGAACATGTTGCGCAAGATGGCGCGCGGTGACTGGATCATCTTCTACTCACCCAAGACCGTCCATCCCGACGGTGAGCCGCTGCAGGCGTTCACCGCCATCGGACAAGTCGCCGACGACGAGCCGTATGAAGCCGAGATGTCGCCCGATCTTCATCCGTGGCGGCGCAACGTCGATTTCCTCGAGTGCGCCGAGACGCCGATCCGGCCGCTGATCGAAGATCTGGACTTCATCGAGGACAAGTCCCGATGGGGGTACAAGTTCCGCTTCGGGGTGTTCACGATCAGCGATCGCGACTTCGAGGTGATCCGATCGGCGATGACGGGATAGCGGCCTAAGGGCTACGGTGACTCCGTGAGCAACACCGACACCGCGCCCACCGAAGTCGCCTGTGCAGCTTCGCCATTCGCCGGTGTGCTGCATCCCCGCGAGGTGCCGCTGGGTGGGCCGCGAGCCATCCGGGTGCGACGCACGCTGCCGCAGCGCGGGCGGTCGCTGATCGCCGCATGGTGTTTCCTCGACCACTACGGCCCCCATGACGTCAGCAGCGGCACCGGAATGGACGTCCCGCCGCACCCACATACCGGATTGCAAACCGTCAGTTGGCTTTTCAGCGGCGAGGTGGAGCATCGCGACAGTGCAGGCGTACATGCGACGGTGCGCCCCGGCGAGCTGAACCTGATGACAGCCGGCGCGGGCATCTGTCATTCGGAGGTGTCCACACCGGCGACGACGATCCTGCACGGGGTACAGCTGTGGGTGGCACTCCCCGACGCCGACCGTGACACGGGCCGTGACTTCGCGCATTACGTTCCACAGCCTCGCACGGTCCCGGGTGCCACGTTGCGGGTCTTCCTCGGTGAGCTCGCCGGCGACCGCTCCCCCGTGCATACCTTCACGGCGCTGCTCGGCGCGCAGATCGACCTCGACGAGAGCGCCGAGCTGACGCTGGACGTCGATCCAGCGTTCGAGCACGGCGTGCTGCTCGACCAGGGCAATGTCGAGGTCGCGGGCACGGATCTCGGCGTGGCCGACCTTGCGTTTCAAGGCGTGGGCAGTGATCGGTTGACCGTGACGAACCGGGGTGAGGGCCCAGCACGTGTACTGCTCCTCGGTGGTCCACCATTTCCCGAACAGCTGGTCATGTGGTGGAACTTCGTCGGTCGCAGCCACGACGACATTGCGGCGTACCGGCGATTATGGGAGGCCCACGACGACCGCTTCGGTGCGGTGCAGGGTTACCGGGGATCACGCCTGCCCGCTCCTGCCCTGCCCAACGCGACCCTGCGTCCGCGACCGAATCCCGGGGTATAGAGGACGTCATGACGACCGACAAGACGGGCGCACCGACGACCGTGACCCAGGAATCCGACCGCTTCAGCATCGCCGTCGATGGACGGAAAGTCGGTTTCACCGAGTACGCCGATCGCGACGGCCAGCGGGTCTTCCCCCACACTGAGGTCCGCGACGAGTTCGAGGGCCGCGGTCTGGCGACGATTCTCATCGGTGAGGCGCTGCAGTCCACCCGCGATGCAGGCTTGCGCATCGTCGCGGTCTGCCCGATGGTCGCCGCATACGTCGACAAGCACGCCGAGTTCGCCAACGTCGCCGACCCGGTTGATCGCGACATCAAACGCTGGCTGGCGAATTCTTAGGTGAGCTAGCCCGCTATCGTCGGTCGCGATGACCACCGAGGATCGCGCGACCGAATTCCCCGCTGCCGGCGGCGGGCCGTCAGCATTCTTCGTCGCCGATGGCGACACCTTCGTACCGCAGCCCATCGCTCGGGGTCCGTGGGGGCAGACGATCAGCGGCAACTACGTCGGCGGCATCCTCGGCCATGTCCTCGAACGTGACGCCGGCGATCCCGAGTTCCAGCCCGCGCGCCTCACCGTCGACCTGTTTCGGCCCGCCGCGCTGGCGCCTGTGCGCGTCGACACCACGGTCACCCGGCAGGGCCGCCGGCTCAGATTGATCGATGCCGTGATGACGCAATCCGACACGGTCGTCGCCCGCGCGAGCGGACTGTTTCTGCGTCGGGGCGAGCAGCCGTCCGACGAAATCTGGTCCTCGCCTATCACCATGCCGCCCGTCCCGCCCACACCTGATCCGATCCCGAGAGGCTTGGCGATGCTGGTGTGGACGTATGGCAAGAATGACCACACCCCGGGTCCCGGATTCGGACTCGAAGCCTGGGCGCATGCGGGACCGAAATACATCTGGGTGCGCGACATCAGGCCGTTGATCGACGGCGAACCGCTCACACCGTTTACCAGGGCCGCCATGGCCGGCGACATGGTCAGTTCGTTAACCCATTACGGGACAGACGGTTTGCAGTTCATCAACGCCGACTACACGCTGACGCTCAGCCGTCTGCCGGACGGGCCATACCTCGGGTTGGCGGCGTTGACCCACTACAGCCACGACGGGGTGGCGACCGGCACCGCCACCATCGTCGATCAGCATGGCCCGATCGGCAGCGGGGTAGCCAACGCATTGTCGAACCCCGGCTTCGACCCGCCGCATCCTTAACGCGGCGACAGGACCACCACGGGGATCTCGCGCTCGGTCCAGGCTTGGTAGTTGTCGAAGTCGGCGTAGAGCTCAACCAGCTTCGGCCACAGCCGCGCGCGCTCCTCGGGACCGGCCGTCACGGCGTGGACAGCGCGCCGATCGGCGCCGATCTCGACATAGGTGTCCGGGTTCGCAACCAGGTTGCGGTACCACTGCGGGTGCTCGGGGCGTCCGCCTTGCGATGCGACAATCACGACGTTGGGCCCGTCGAACATATAGAGCAATGGCGTGACGAAAACCTTGCCGGACTTGCGGCCGCGGTGCTCGAGCAGCAGCGTCGGCACCGGCTTGCGAAAACCTGCGCCGATGCGCCACTTACCGCCGATCTTCCCGCCAGAGCGCCGGTACACCCACACGTGCGCCTTGCCGGCGTACTTGAAGATCTTCGGCAGCAGCGGCGAGTCCAGCTGCTTGGGACGTTCCTGCGGCATCAGAGGTATTCCGCTGTGCTGCCGCCGACCGGCATCGCCGGCATACCGAGCTTGCGGTGGTCCCAGCTGCGCATCCGCTGCGGCACCACCCGCACGCAAATGCGGTTGTTCATCATCTGGTCGATGAACGGGCGCATCTCGTCGGTGTAGGGCCCGGTGTAGCGCTCCCAGACGCTAATCCCCACGCGCAGAATGGTTTCCGGGTCGTCAACGATTTCGGCGTGCCCGTCGATCGATACCCCGCGCAGCGTGTCGTAGCTCTGCCCATCATCGATCATCACCGTGATCGTCGGGTCGCGACGCAGGTTGACGGCCTTCTGCGATTTCGCCTTGGTCTCGAACCAGATCTCGCCGTCGACGACCGCGTACCACATCGCAACCAAGTGCGGTCGGCCGTCGGGCAGCACGGTGGCCATCGTCGCGGTCCGGCTGCGTTCGATGAATTCCGCGATCTCGTCATCGGTCATGACGATCTTCGCGCGTTCGTTGTTGCCCACGCCTAATGCCTATCAGGCCCCGACGGCGGTGACCGTCACCGGGATGCCGTTCAGCGCCCCGTTTCCCGACGGCTCGTCGATGAACGTCGGCGGGGACAGGACATTCGTGTTCACACCCGGCCAGCCATTGGCGATCGTCATGCGCGTGCCGGCACGGCGCGGCCAGGCATCGGTGCCCACACGATCATGGACGTCATCGCCGGCGGCGCCTGGCACGCGGTGTGTGTACGCCGCGTCAAAGATGTCGACACCGCGGCCAACGAGTTGGCCGAGCTGGTGCTGCGTGGAGTGCTCAGCTCTTCGTCAGCATGACGTACTGCGCAGCGATCTGCTGGCGTGCATCCAGCAGATTCTTCGAAGTCGTCTCGATCGCGTACTTGTCGGCCGCCCCCAGGCAGTAGAAAGTCTTGTCCTCCAACTGAAGACAGCGGCTACCCGGTAGGTTCACCACGGCGTCGGCGGGCTGCGACGTCGGTTGCAGCTCTGCGAAGAATCCGTCGACAATCTTGGCCGCTGCCCCAGCGTCCTTCGTCTGGTAGACATTCGTCTTCGCCATCGCCACCAGATCCGTCCCAGTCTCCGCGAACAGTTTCGACGAGCGCGCCGGATCGCTTTGGAACTGCAGCGCACCGCGCTGTTCGTATGTCGTGTTCTGGACGACGGTGGCCTCTTTCTCCGGCACCGGCAGCGTGCGCGCCAGCAGCCCGGTCGGGTCGATCGAGATGTCGGCGAACTCCGAAGGATCGGTCGCCCGGAATTTGTCGATCAACGGTCCTTGCATATCAAGGGTTTTCGCCACGAGTCCAACGGCCACATCGTTACCGTCGGCCACCTGAGCCAGCTGCATGAACACATACGGGCCGTGCGCAGTGAACGCGCGCACCGCCGCCCACTTCTTGCCGGTCTTGTTCTCGGTGACGGAGTAACTCGCCGCCTGCGCGTCGGGATGGCCTGGGATCGTGGCCCGTTGTACTGGCGGAGTCCCCGTCTGTTGCGCGACCTCGCCGAGATCGGTTGCGGCCGCTGCGGCCGAACCATCGTCGCCGAACCGCAGCACAGCGTTCAGCAGGATCTTCTGCCCCTCGGCGGCGCGCGACGATGCAAACCCGTTGATGAAGTCGTGCCGGCCCACAGCCGGCGCGAACTGCTCCGGCCCGATCAGGGTCAGCGCGTCGGGACTCTTCAACACCATCGCGCCCAACCCGAACCACTTCGTCAGCGTGGGATCGACCTCCCACGGGCCGACGACGTTGTTGGCCATCCGCTGCGCCTCGACCAACGCGCCCCGCATCGGATTACCCGCGCCTCCCAGCGGAGCGCTCGGTTCTGTCGGGTACGGGCCGACATCAAGCTTGCTTATATCCACGGATGGCGCTGGCGGAGCTTTCTCCCCCTTTACCGCGGAGCCTTCCACCGCCGTGGAGCACGCTGAAACCAGAGTCACAACCGAAACAAGCGCAATACACGCGAGCCGCATTCGCAAGAAGCTACCGTGCGCGCAGCCAAATACCACGCGCCGCCGGCGCGATGTCCAAACCAATTGAGGCCGAGGCGAGTTGTCGGACTCGCTCAGTCGGTAGAGATCTGCAGAACCGTTGAACCGAGCGAGCCTGTGAACCGTCTATACGTTGCCTGGACGCCTGCTGAGCCGGGTGGTCCTCAACTGTCACGAAGGAGCGCGATGAGCAACGTTGTGCAACAGGTGAACCCGCGAACGAATCCACTGGCGGTCGTCGCTTTAGTGCTGGGCATTGTTTTCCCCCCGTTTGCCATCCCGATCGGGCACGTCGCGCGAGAGCAGATCCTCCGGACCGGCGAACGGGGCGACGGACTGGCGCTGGCTGGTCTTGTACTCGGCTACCTAGGGCTCATCGCGGTAGTGATTGCTGCCATCGCGGTCATCGCCTACAGCATGTAAGGCACGGTTGCTGGCGATTCCGCACTACGTCGTGGTGCGTGCACTCACCGTGGCGTCGATGGTGGCAGTCGTCGGGGCTTGGTTCGCCGTCGTGATCACCGGGCGTCACCCCCGGTCTCTGTTCAACTTCAGCGCGGGCGTCCTGCGCTGGAATTGCCCAGTGATCGCTTACGCATTTCTGCTGGCGACGGACAAGTACCCGCCGTTTCCGCTTGGTACCTGACGAGATCCGTAGACGTCAAACCCACGAAACACCAAGGCCACGAAGCCTTTTGGATTCGTGGCCTTGAAGCTGCAGTTGGTAGAACCGCTCTTTGTGTGGGCGAAGGGGGACTTGAACCCCCACGTCCCGAAGGACACTGGCACCTGAAGCCAGCGCGTCTGCCATTCCGCCACTCGCCCCAACAACCGGGGGAGCCTATCACGCGACGCACCCGGCTCCCCAACCGTACCGGTGCTTATTGGGCCCTGCCAGCAGCCGGTCAGTAGATCAAGATCATGCAGCTGACCTGGCTCGATTCGATTCTCAGAATTCTGTTGGTCCCTCAGCGCTGCGCTGGGCCGATACCATGCAAGTACGCGATGTGGCCACGCGACACGCTGGGCTGCGGGCGCGTGAGCAGGATCGACGGAAACTACGAGTGAGGCGGGCGGTGATATGGGTCTGGCCGACCGCATCGAGCGCAAACTCGAGTCCACCGTCGGCGACGCGTTCGCCCGGGTTTTCGGCGGATCGATTGTGCCCCAAGAAGTAGAAGCCATGCTTCGCCGCGAAGCCGACACCGGCGCACGTGAGGTGCTGGGCGGACATATTTTGGCCCCGAACGACTACGTCATTACCCTCAGTGTGCCTGACTATCAGAAGGTGAGCGCCGACCCGGACCTCACATCGACTGCTTTCGCCAAGCACTTGGAGGGATACATCCATGAGCAGGGGTGGCAAACGTATGGTGATGTGGTCGTCAGATTTGAGCAGTCACCGAACCTGCACACCGGACAATTCCGCGCGCGTGGTGCGGTCAATCCCGACTCGACCGCTGGCGAACCCGCCGCAGACCAACCCCATCGTGCGTTCACCGCAGAACCAGGAGTAGCACCGATGACCGACAATCCGACATACCGCGGCGGCCAGGGACAGGGCAGGCCCGCCGACGAGTACTACGACGACCGGTACGGCCGCCACGAGGAGGATCCGCGGGGCCAGGAACCGCGCGGTCAGTACCCCCCACCAGAGCAGGGCGGCTACCCGGCGCAGGGCGAGCCGGGCTATCCGCCACGCCAGTCTTACCCCGAACAAGGCGGCGGCTACCCCGACCAGGGCGGTTATCCCGACCAGGGCTATCCACCGCAGTCATACGAGCAGCGCCCGCCCGCGGGGTACGGCCCTCCGGCCGGCGGCGGGTATCCCGATCAGGGCTACCGGCAGCAGCCCGGCGGCTACGGCCCTCCCCCGGGCGGCCAAGCCTATGGCGCACCAGGCGGCGATTACGACCACGGCCGCCCTCCCGGCCCGGGTCGTCCCGACGATGGCTACAGCCGTGCCGAGCCGCGGCCGGCCTACCCAGACCAAGGCGGCTATCCCGATCAGGGTGGCTACCCGGATCAGGGCGGCTACGGCGGCCAGTCCTACGGCAGGCAGGACTACGCCCAGCCGGATTACGGACGCTACGGCGAGCCCACAGCGGGCGGCGGTTACGGCGAGCCGGGCTATGCCGAACCTGCAGGCGGCGGATATGACTACGGCCCGCCTGCAGGCCAGGGCGGCTACGCCGGAGGCTACGGCCAGGGCGAGTACCCGGCCGGTGGCACCGCCGTCACACTGCAGCTCGACGACGGCAGCGGCCGGACCTACCAGTTGCGTGAAGGTGCCAACGTGATCGGCCGCGGCCAGGACGCACAGTTCCGGCTGCCGGACACCGGTGTGTCCCGGCGTCACCTGGAGATCCGCTGGGACGGCCAGGTCGCGCTGCTGTCCGACCTCAATTCGACCAACGGCACAACGGTGAACAACGCGCCGGTGCAGGAGTGGCAGCTCGCAGACGGCGACGTGATCCGGCTGGGCCATTCCGAGATCATCGTCCGAGTTCACTGAGGGCTTCTGCCGGTCGAAGGGGAGGGTGAAGCTGATCGCTTCCCCCTCACGTCGAACGCCGTCCAAGTATCGTGACGTTGCCGATGGTGGCTGAACTTATTGTGGTGCCGACGCGACGAGAACGGGACGGGGACGGAGAGGACGTCAGATGCAGGGGTTAGTACTGCAGCTGACGCGCGTCGGTTTCCTGTTGTTGCTGTGGCTGTTTATCTGGTCGGTACTTCGGATCTTGCGAACAGACATCTATGCGCCGACCGGAGCGGTGATGGTGCGGCGGGGACTGGCGTTGCGTGGATCCTTGCTGCCCAATCGGGGCCGCCGCCACGTCGCGCGTCAGCTCATCGTGACCGAGGGCGCGTTGGCAGGCACCCGCATCACGCTGGGTAGCCAGCCGGTGCTGATCGGCCGGGCCGACGACTCCACATTGGTGCTCACCGACGACTACGCCTCGACGCGCCACGCCAGGCTGTCCCCGCGAGGTTCGGAATGGTACGTGGAGGACCTAGGATCGACCAACGGCACATACCTTGACAGGGCGAAGGTGACGACGGCGGTACGCGTTCCGATGGGCACGCCGGTTCGAATCGGCAAGACGGTAATCGAGCTGCGCCCGTGACACTTGTCCTTCGATACGCCGCTCGCAGCGACCGTGGTTTGGTCCGCGCTAACAATGAGGACTCCGTCTACGCGGGTGCACGCCTGCTCGCCCTGGCCGACGGAATGGGTGGGCACGCCGCAGGCGAAGTCGCGTCCCAGTTGGTGATCGCCGCGCTCGCCCATCTCGACGACGACGAGCCGGGCGGCGACCTGCTGTCCAAGCTCGACGCCGCGGTGCGCGAAGGCAACTCGGCCATCGCCGCTCACGTGGAGGCCGACCCCGAGCTCGAAGGCATGGGTACGACGCTCACGGCAATCCTGTTCGCAGGCAACAGGCTTGGGCTGGTCCACATCGGCGACTCCCGTGGCTATCTTCTGCGCGACGGCGAGCTCAACCAGATCACCAAGGACGACACGTTCGTCCAGACGCTCGTCGACGAGGGCCGCATCACCGCCGAGGAGGCGCACAGCCATCCGCAGCGGTCGCTGATCATGCGCGCGCTGACCGGGCACGAGGTCGAACCCACGCTCATCATGCGCGAGGCGCGTGCCGGCGACCGCTACCTGCTGTGCTCCGACGGGTTGTCCGACCCGGTGAGTCACGACACCATTCTGGAAGCGTTGCAAATTCCCGACGTGGCCGAAAGCGCCGACCGGCTGATCGAATTGGCGCTGCGAGGCGGCGGCCCCGACAACGTCACCGTGGTGGTGGCCGACGTCGTCGACTACGACTACGGCCAGACGCAGCCGATCCTGGCCGGCGCGGTTTCCGGCGACGACGACCAGGTTGCCCCACCCAATACAGCGGCGGGCCGCGCGTCAGCGTTTAACCCGCGCCGTAACACGGCCAAACGTGTTGTGCCGCAACCAGAAGAAGAGCTTCCGCGGCGGCCGCGGTCACGCCGTCGCATCCTGATTGCCGCGGCGCTGGTGGTTCTGGTGGCACTAGCAGGTCTGGCCATTGGCCGCGAGATCGTACGCAGCAACTACTACGTCAGCGAACACGACGGCACCGTGTCGATCATGCGGGGTGTTCAGGGGTCTTTTTTAGGCCTAGCGCTTCAGGAGCCTTATCTGTTGGGTTGTCTGAACGCGCGAAATGAGTTGTCGCTCATCAGCGCCGGCCAAGCCAAGAACAACCTCGACTGCCACCTGCTCGGCGTCAACGACATGCGCCCGTCGGAGCGAGCGCAGGTCATCGCCGGACTGCCGTCGGGCACTCTGGACGACGCCATCGCCCAGATCGAGGAGCTCGCCCGTAGCTCCGTCCTGCCGGCGTGCGCCCCGCGGACGCCGACGCCCACCACCACGACGACTTCCCATCTGCCGGAAACGCCCGCCAATCCCGGCATTCCCGAACCAGGCAGTGAGACACCGGCTCCCGAGACTCCCACCACAGTGACTGCGCCCGCACCCCCACCGCCCGGGCCACCCCCAGCGCCGGCGCCGCCAGC
>NZ_DATENY010000083.1:0-6081 GCF_035274705.1 Mycobacterium sp.
AGGCTCATCGGCTTCGTTACGGAAGCCGTGGATGCCGCCGGGACTGCATAAGCCCGAACGAGTCATAGTCCGGCGGCTCCCCGCCGTTCTCGGGCGCCCGCCTGAGCCAGGCACTGACTTCTGGTTCGTCTTTGGCGTATCGCGGTGGGGGATAAGGCGGCACGACGAGTGACATCGTCTCCAGCTTGCCATAGCGGCGCTGGTTCGCCGCGCTCTCGACAGCTTCCATTCAGGTAACGGCGCTAGCCTGCGCGCGTGATCAGCCGTCGGGCATTCCTGGCTACCGTTGCGGGTTCGGTGGCGGCTGCCGGCATCGCTGTAGCGGACGCGGCCGCGGCCCCTCCCGACCTCGATCCGGGAGCTGTCGCCTCTCTCAACCGAGGGCGAGCGCCGACCCAGTGGGGTATGTCGCTGCCCGGTGTCGCCACGACGTTCGCCGCCGGCGGCAAGCAGATTGCGCTGACGTTCGATGCGTGTCGCGGCGCGTGTGATGACACGCTGCTGGCGACTCTGGCTCGCAATGCCGTTCCCGCTGTGCTCTTTCTCTGCGGGATGTGGATCGACACAAACCCCGGCAGTGCAGAACGTCTCGCCGCGAATCCGTTGTTCGAAATCGGCAACCACGGCACTCGCCATATCCCGCTCTCGGTGACCGGGCGCTCCGCATACGGGATCGGCGGAACCCGATCGACCGATGAGGTGGTCGCTGAGGTGTGGACGAACCACAACAAGATCACTGCGTTGACCGGTAAACCGCCGACCTGGTTTCGTCCAGGCACCGCCCATTACGACGACGTCGCCGTCGAGATCGTCCATGAACTCGGCGAACGTCCGCTCGGCTTCACGGTCAACGCCGACAAGGGCGCAACGGCCTCGGCCGCGTCAGTGCGTTCCAGCATTGTTGGGGCGACGCCAGGATCGATCGTGATCGCGCACATGAACCATCCGGAGGCGGGGACCGCCGCCGGAGTAGGCGACGCGATCACCACACTGCGCTCGGCGGGCTGGGATTTCGTAGGCCTCAGCGGCCAAGCCGTGCAGTGACTCGCGTCGCCGGTGCACGGCATCAGCCGACGGGATAAACCACGCCCGTCAGCTCTTCCGAGACCGCCCACAACCGGCGCTGCGCGGCGGTGTCGTGGGATGCGGCGGTGGAACCCACGATCTTCGGGTAGCCCCGTTGTTCGCCGAATCCGTCAGGGCCGAAGTATTGCCCGCCGAGCACACCCGGATCGGTGGCGGCCCGCAAGGTGGGCAGCGCGCCCATATCCGGACCCTGGAACAGCGGTGTCAACAACGTGCCAACCCCGCGTATCGCGGCGGGCAGATTGCGCATCAACTCGGTGTTCGAGCCGCCCGGGTGTGCGGCGGCGGCGATGGTGTTGGTGCCGATCAACCGGCGCTGCAGTTCGTAGGTGAACATCAGGTTGGCGAGCTTGGCCTGCCCATAGGCGCCGACCCGGCTGTAGTCGTGTTCCCATTGGAGGTCGTCGAAACGGATCCCGCGGGCGAAGCGGTGCCCGGTGCTGCTGACCGTCACCACACGTGAACCCGGTACCGCCAGCACGCGATCGAGCAGCAGCCCGGTGAGCGCGAAATGGCCCAGATGATTGGTGCCGAACTGCAATTCGAAGCCGTCCTTGGTGGTGGACTTCGGCGTCATCATCACACCCGCGTTGTTGATCAGCAGGTCGATGGTGTCGTGCTTGGAGCGCAGTTCATCGGCGGCGCTGCGGATCGACTCCAATGAGGTCAGGTCGAGCTGTTGTAGCGCCACGCTGGCGCCGGGGGTGCGCCTGCTGATGAGGTCGGCGGCGGCCTTCCCCTTCTCCAGATTGCGGACGGCGAGCACGACGTGAGCACCCTTCGCGGTGAGCGCCGCGGCGGTCTCGTAGCCGAGGCCGGTGTTGGCGCCGGTGATGACGGCCGTGCGACCCGTCTGGTCGGGGACATCGGCGGTGGTCCACTTGCCCATGGGAATCTCCTAGAATGGTGGTAAACGGGGCGGACGCTCCGTTTGATTACGACTATACGGAACGTGCGCCCCGCTTATCTATTCCCGAGGTGAGGTCGAGATGACCGAAACGGCCCGGCCGTTACGCGCCGACGCGGCGCGCAACCGCGCGCGGGTGCTGGAGGTCGCTTACGAAACCTTTGCCGCCGAGGGGCTTGGCGTGCCGATCGACGAGATCGCGCGGCGGGCCGGCGTCGGCGCGGGGACCGTGTACAGGCATTTCCCCACCAAGGAGGACCTGTACCGGGCGGTGGTGCAGGACCGGATACAGCGCATCGTGAGCGACGGGCGCGCGCTGGTGGCCGGCGACGACCCGGGGCAGGCGTTGTTCACCTTCCTGCGGTCGATGGTGCTCGAGTGGGGGGCGACCGATCGCGGGTTGACCGACGCGCTCGCAGGGTTGGGCATCGATGTCGCGGCCGCGATGCCCGAGGCGGAGAGCGAATTCCTCGGGGTGCTCGGCGAGTTGCTGCGTGCGGCACAGAAAGCAGGCACTGCGCGGCCCGACGTCAGCGTGCCCGACGTGAAGGCGATCGTGGTCGGAAGCCAGGCGATGCAGGCCTACCGGCCGGACGCGGCCGAGCGTCTCTTCGAGGTCATCCTCGACGGATTGCGAGCGTCGTAGTCCCACAGGGCGCTGACAGGTCGCCGACGCATAGTTGCGTGCTATGGACCTGGCGAGTTGGCACTGGGACATCGGTGCGGCCGCGGTGATCGTCGCGGCGGGTGTCGGATACGGCTGGGCGTGGCGGCACGCCGAACCGGCGACGCGGCGATATGCGTGGTGGTTCGCATTAGGCCTCGTGCTGATAGCAGTGGCGACGATGAGCATGGTCGGCGTCTACGCCACCATGTTGTTCTGGGTCAGGGCGTTGCAGGTGCTTCTCCTGCTGTACGTGGCGCCGTTCTTTCTGGCGATGGGCAGGCCCGTGACGGTGCTGGGCCTACAGCGGTGGTCGGCGACCCGTGCCGCGCGGCTGATTGCGCACCCGGCGACGACGTCGGTGGCCATGCTGGCCACACCCTGGCTGCTGTATCTGACGCCCTGGTACACCGCCGCCCTGCGGAACGCGGCGGTGGCGTCGGCGACCAATGCGCTGCTGGTGCTGATCGGCTTCGCGTATTACTACGCGCGACTGCAGGCGGATCCGGTGCCGCGTCGGTACTCGCAACTGATCTCGCTCGTCATCAGCATCGTGGAATCGCTGGGCGACGGACTGCTCGGCATGGTGCTGTGGCTCGGGCCCCTGATCGCCGTCGACTACTACACGCACATCGACCGGCATTGGGGACCGAGCCCGCGGGCGGACCAGTCGATCGGCGCCGGTGTGCTCTGGCTCCTCGGCGACGTGCTCGGTGTCGGCTTCATCGTGGTGCTGATGCGGTACTTCTCGGCCGATGAGAACCGGCGTGCAGCCGTCGTCGACGCCGAACTCGACCGCACGGATCATGCTGAAGCTCAACAGGTTTCCGGGCTCTGGTGGGAGGACGATCCTCAACTGCGTGAGCGGATGCGTCGAGCATGACCGTTCCACTGCTGGGCACGCTCGGCGTGTCGGGGTTCGCCAACGCCTGGTTCTTCCTGTTCCTGGTCGTCGTGGTCGCAATGGTGTTGATGTACGTCGTGGCGCAGCGCGCGCGCAAACGAAGGGTGCTGCGGTTCGCCAATCTCGAATTGCTGCAAGCGGTCAGCAAGCCGAGGCCGCGCCGATGGCGGCACCTTCCCGCCGCGCTGCTGGTGGCGTCGCTGGCGTTGCTGACCACCGCGATGGCGGGGCCGACGTACGACCTGCGGGTCCCCCGCAACCGGGCCGTGGTGATGTTGGTCATCGATGTCTCGGAGTCCATGGTCGCCACCGATGTGGCGCCGAACCGGTTGGCGGCCGCGAAGGACGCGGGCAACCGGTTCGCGGACGAGCTGACTCCGGGAATCAGCCTGGGCTTGGTCGAGTTCGCGGGAACCGCAACACTGTTGATGTCACCGACAACAGACCGCGACGCCGTCAAGGCGGCGATCGACACGCTGCAGCCCGCCGAACGGACCGCGACGGGTGAGGGGATCTTCACCGCGCTGCAGGCGATAGCGGCCACCACCGGCGTGCTCGGCGGCGGGGACGGACCGCCGCCCGCCCGCATCGTGCTGGAATCCGACGGAAAAGAGACCGTGCCGTCAGAGCCGGAAGGGCCGCGGGGCGCGTTCACGGCGGCGCACGCCGCCAAGGACCAAGGCGTCGGGATCTCCACGATCTCATTCGGCACTCCGGACGGCACCGTCAAGATCAACGACCAAGACATTCCAGTGCCGGTCGACGATTCCACGCTGCAGACGATCAGTGAGATCTCGGGCGGGCAGGCGTTTCACGCCGCCAGCCTGGATCAGCTCAACAGCGTGTACGCCACGCTGCAGAACATCATCGGTTACCAGACGGTTCGCGGTGATGCGAGCGCCGCGTGGATCCGGCTGGGAGCGTTCGTCTTGATCGCCGCGCTGCTGGCCGCGGTGCTGCTCAACAGGCGGCTACCCGATTGACCGTTCAAGCGGGCAGGCGCCGATTGATCAGCAGCCCCAGCAGCGCACCCACGCTGGCGATGATGACCGCGATCCGCAACCAGCCCGCACTCGCGGGGCCGCGTTCGACCTGATACCCCATCTGGTCCTCGACCGCGGCGAAGTCCTTGTTGAGCTCGTCGACGCTGCCGGCCTTCGAGGTCTGGCCGCCGGACAACTGGGCGATGGTTTTCATCATTCCGTCGTCGACGGGCACCGGCACGGTCTCGTCCTTCATGGTCACGTGCCCGGTGGACGTACCGAACGCGATCGTGGTGATCGGCACGCCCTGATCCTTTGCGGCCCGCGCCGCGGTATAGGCGCCCTGCGGGTTGTTCGGATTGTCCGGCTTGTTCTCTTTGCCGTCGGATAGCAGCACGATGCGCGCGGGCGGCGGTTTGTCCTTCGGCCCCTTGAGCACCGCGTTGACCGTTTGAATGGATTGCAGCGCAGCGAAAATCGCTTGGCCGGTGGCGGTACTGTCGGACGGCTGCAACTTGTCGAGGGCCGCGACGGTGAGCGAGTGATCGGGCGTGGGGGCCACGAGCACGTTGGCGGTTCCCGCGAACGCGATGAGTCCGAGGTTCACGCCGGTGGTCACCTGCCGGGCGAACTGTTGCGCGGCGTGCTGGGCGGCCGTCAGCCGGGTCGGCGCGACATCGGTGGCCTTCATCGACTGGGACACGTCGATCAGGAGCATGATCACCGCGCGATTGCGGGGGACCCGCACGTCGTGACTCGGCTGGGCGAGCGCGATGGTCAACGGGACGAGCGCCAGCAGCAGCACCAGCACGGGTAGATGTCGCCACAGCGACGGTCGCCGAGGCGTGACCGAGTCGACCGCTGCGGGGCCGGCGAATCGGCGCATCCGTCGGCGTCGGCGTTCGTGCACTGCCAGGTACACCGCCAATAGCGCGGCGGGCGCCACCAGAAGCGCCAGCCACGTCGGGTTCTCGAACCCCGACAACGACAGCAGACCCAGGCCAGGAACCGTCACCGCCTCAGGGTCGCCTGTCCCGCTGGCAATCGGCTGTGGCGGCCTGTTCGCTGAGTGTGAAGTGCTTGATCGTCCGATTCCTCGTCCGCCACTTCGTGGCCGCCTTCGTCACCGGACGACCTTGCACTCGCCCTGGTCGAGTGCTAAGAATGCAGTTGGCACTCGCGACCGGTGAGTGCTAGGTCGGGACGGTGAGACCGAGCCGCACAGCTCATTGGTCGTCCGTCGCGGGCACTGCACCCGGCCGACAGACGTGCCATCCCCAATCCGGAGGAACACTTCGCAATGGCCAAGACAATTGCGTATGACGAAGAGGCCCGTCGCGGCCTCGAGCGGGGCCTCAACGCCCTCGCCGACGCGGTAAAGGTGACGTTGGGTCCCAAGGGCCGCAACGTCGTCCTGGAGAAGAAGTGGGGCGCCCCCACGATCACCAACGATGGCGTGTCCATCGCCAAGGAGATCGAGCTGGAGGACCCGTACGAGAAGATCGGCGCTGAGCTGGTCAAGGAAGTCGCCAAGAAG
>NZ_DATENY010000084.1:0-25581 GCF_035274705.1 Mycobacterium sp.
GGGTCAACCGGTTGCGGTCCAGGGGAAACACACCATTGAGGAAGGTGTCCCACTGCTGGATCGTCAGAGTCCGGTCCTGACCATCAACCAGACTCAGCTCGTTGTCCAGACCTGCGTGAGAGGTGCCAGTGCTCACGAACAGAGCCGCGATGGCCGCGACCATCGCGATCAGCACCCGACTGATTGCCTTCATGTTCTCCCTAGCTATGTCGGCGGTGAACCGGCAGGGCTCACCGCGTTGTTGTTCGTGCGTGGCCCTACTGCATCACCACACACGACGCAGGAGCCTCATGTGACGCAAATGAGAGACCTCACATGTTGCTCTTACGTTTCGCTCATCGTTGACACGAGGAACATAACGGGGAGGCATCCGACCGGCAACGCGTGAGCATCAACATCACTAAGCCCACCGCCGAAAGCAGCGAGTTTGCTGAAATTGCCGTGGCGGGTGCAGACGACTCTCACTTAGCCAGGCTTGACGACTCGACGAGATAACTTGGCCGTCTTCGCCTCGCACATCATTGGCAGATCCTGGCGTCGACAGGCCACCCGTCGTTTTCCGCGCTCGACGCGAAATCACTGGTCAATCATGGTGAGGAGGAATATTGTCCCGCAACCATCGATCGTGCTCAGCCTCGTCTTCCGGCGAAAAATTGTCGCGCTCGTCAGAAGGCAACTCCGGCAAGGGATCCCCGAAGATCTTGTTAACTGCATCGCGCACGTGCTTTGAAGGTTCTGTCACAGTTGCCATCCTGTGTGATGAAGATCACATTTTGGAAAAGATTGCCGTTCACGCGCGCGTAACAGACGCGGCGGCGTGGCCATTTTGCGGTTTGTGAACCGGCGCAGCGCGAGGTGCCCGCTCTGCGTCGTGTCGGCCCAAGCCCAGAAAGGGCAATCGGTCAGATCTCCAAGCTGGATAGCTGGCCGATGATCTGGACGGCCAGCGGGCTCAGTGTCGCCATGCCATCGCGCACCGCGGCACGGGAGCCGGCAAGGTTAACTACGAGCGTGCTCCCGGAGATTCCGGCCAGGCCGCGGGACACCCCGGCATCGACGATGCCGGCCGACAAGCCCGACGCGCGCAGCGCCTCAGATATCCCCAGCAGCTCGCGATCGAGGATGTCGCGGGTCGCCTCGGGCGTGACATCGCGCGGCGTCACACCTGTGCCGCCCACGGACACCACAAGGTCCACTCCTCCGATCACCGCGGTGTTCAAAGCGTTGCGGATCTCGACCTCATCAGCGGAGACCACGACCACGCCGTCCACGACGAAACCCGCCTCACCGAGCAATTCGGTGACCAACGGACCGCTGTGGTCCTCCTCGCCGTGAGCAGTCCGGTCGTCGACTACAACGACCAGTGCCCGGCCCACCAACTCCCCTGGCTGTTCCATGAGTGCAACCGTATATCTGGGGGAGGACAGCGGCGCGGCCACTCTCAGCATGGCCGGTCCTTCAGCGGTTTTCACTGCTGCGCCTTGCCGAGGGTGACCTGCACGGTCTGCGGCTTACCTGATGAATCCAGGTAAGTCAGTGTCACTTTGTCGCCGGGGGCCTTGGATCGAACGGCCGCGACGAGCGCGTCGGCGCTGTTGATCACGCGGTCATCGACCTTGGTCACCACGACGCCGCTCGGTAGCCCTGCTGCTGCGGCCGCACCACCGCTGGTGACTTCGACGATCTTCGCGCCGTCGGTGGTCGAGTCGTTGCCGACCTGCACGCCCAGCGAAGCGTGGGATGCGGTGCCGTTCTGGATCAGCTCGTCGGAGATCCGCTTGGCCTGGTCGACGGGAATGGCGAAGCCCAAACCGATAGAACCGCTCTGCGCCTGAGGCCCGGCGTCGCCCCCCAATGTCGCAATCGCCGAGTTGATGCCGACCAGCTCACCGTTCATGTTGACCAGCGCACCACCTGAGTTTCCGGGGTTGATCGCTGCGTCGGTTTGGATGGCGTCGAGCACGGTGTTCTGGTTCCGCGCATCGCCGCCCGCGGCCACCGGCCGATTCATCGCGCTGATGATGCCGGTGGTCACGGTGCCTTCCAGGCCGAGCGGCGAGCCGATCGCCACGACGTCCTGGCCGACGCGCAGGTTAGCCGAGGACCCGAGCGTGATCGGGGTCAGCCCGGACACGCCTTGGGCGCGGACCACGGCGATGTCACTGCTG
Source organism: Mycobacterium sp. (assembly GCF_035274705.1). Taxonomy (GTDB): domain Bacteria; phylum Actinomycetota; class Actinomycetes; order Mycobacteriales; family Mycobacteriaceae; genus Mycobacterium. The sequence continues at coordinate 2,169 of NZ_DATENY010000084.1, forward strand.
GGGTCGGTGCCAACGACGGTGAATTGCGTGGTGCGGCCGTCGGCGAAGGTCACCTTCGTCTGCGCGCCACCGGGGCCGCCGGGGCCGTCCTTGGCCGCAGACACCACGTGGTTGTTCGTCATGATCAGGCCGTCGGAGGACAGGATGATGCCGGAGCCCTCCTCCGACTGCTTACCCAGATCGGTTTCGAGCTTGACGACGCTGGGCACCACCTTCGCCGCGACCTGTTCGACGGAGCCGGCCGGCAGGCTGGCCGCGGGCACACTGGGCGCGACACCGGCAACGCTCGAACTAGTCGCGTGCCGGTCCGGCTCGACCAGCAGCGCGACTCCCCCGCCGATACCGGCAGAGACGATCGCGACTGCGACTGCGCCGGCTGTCAAAGCCCCTGCGCGAGAACGCTTTTGCGGATGCTGAGGCGACGGCATGAGGGATGGCTGTGGGGCACCGCGGTACGGGTCAAATGGCGCGCGAAAAGGCGCTGCCTGCTGCTGCGTCGCATAGCGCCAGTCGTACGGCTGCTGCTGGTACGGACCCGGCCGAGGCGCTCCGGGGTATCCAGGCGCCGCGTGCTCATGACCACCGGGCCGATGGCCTGGCTGCGGTGGCGGCGAGTACCTCGGGTGGTTCGTCATATCGCTGCGGTGCTCTTCCTTCAGTAGGGTCCGACATCAGAAACAACGGCGGATGCAAGCTCAGGGTGCCCATTTGGGCTGAGAATCCACTTAGAGAACGTTCGGGACATCCACAGACTTCTTCCCCGCAAAAACAGCGACCTACCCCCCGGCCTGATCACCCATTGTCCGCGCTGACGACCGGTTCGTCCGTATTTTCGGTGAGCTGTGTCGGCGGTATCGGCCTGCCGGGCAACACGACGTGAATCGACGTGCCAGGCGGTTGGCCACCCGGGACGGCGTCCTCGACCCGCAGCGTGCCACCGTGTTTGAGCACAACCTGTTTGACGATCGCGAGGCCCAGTCCGGAGCCGGGCATGGCGCGCGCCGACGTGGAACGGAAGAACCGCTCGAACACCAGCCGTCGCTCCTGCGGCGGAATGCCAGGACCGTTGTCGGACACGACGAGTTCGGCGTGCATCGGATCGATCTGGGTCAACCGAACGCCGACGCGGCCGCCCGGCGGACTCCATTTGGCGGCATTGTCGAACAGGTTGAGCACGGCGCGCGCCAATCCCCCGCTGTCGCCGTACACCTGCCAGCCGGTCACCGAGACGTCGAAGTCAATGTCGCTACGGCGCCGTCGAACTCGCTCCAAAGAGCGGTCCACCACCTCGGCCATGTCGACCGGCTCGTGAATGACGCCGCCGGCCTCCTCACGGGTGAGATCCACCAGATCGCCGACCAGAGTGGACAATTCCTCGATCTGCGCTATCACGTCGGCGCGCAGTCCGGCCATCTCATCTTCGGGCAACCTCGGCGCACCGGGCTCCATCGACGCCATGAGCAATTCCACGTTCGTGCGCAACGACGTCAACGGAGTGCGCAGCTCGTGGCCCGCATCGGTGACCAGCCGCGCCTGGCGTTCGCGCGATTCGGCGAGAGCCCGCAGCATCATGTTGAAAGCCTCTGTGAGACGGGCGAGTTCGTCGCTGCCGAAGACCGGGATGGGTCTCAGGTCGTCGGTGCGGGCGACGCGTTCGGCCGCTTCGGTGAGCCGTCCAACGGGCCGCAATCCCGCACGCGCCACCGCCCCGCCGGCGACCGCAGCGACTGCTACACCGAGCCCGCCGACGATGAGCAGCACCGTGCCCAACCGCTTGAGCACTTGACCGGTCGGAGCCAAGCTCTTGGAGATCAGCAGGGAGCTGCCGTTGGTGAGGTGCACGGCCAGCACCCGCTGGTGGTTGGCGGTGCGCAGCGACATCAACAGCTCGCCCGACACAACATCCTTTTCCGGCTCGCCCAGCGGCAGTGTCTGGCCTTGCTGGTTGGCGGTGTAGATGGAACGGCCGGGGTTGACCAGCATCGCATTGACATCCGAATACGCGGTGCCCTCGATGGCCTTGCCAGGATCGGCGGCCAGCGAACCGCTCTCGATCAACAGCCGGGCCCGGCTGTGCAGCTGGTTGTCGATGTCGTCATAGAGCGCGCGGGAGACCACCGCGTAGACCGCAACGGACATCAGCACCACCACCATGGCCACCATCGACATGCCCAGAAGCATCACGCGCCAGCGCAGCGATAGTGAGCTGGTTGCTGAGAGGGGAGGCCGGCCATATGCCCGCGGCCGGAATCTCAACTTCTGGGCGACCATCAGGGGGGTGTTTCGCGCAAAACGTAACCCACCCCGCGCACGGTGTGGATCAGTCGCGGCTCTCCTTCTGCTTCTGTCTTACGGCGCAGGTATCCGACATACACCTCGAGCGCGTTACCGGATGTCGGGAAGTCGAAGCCCCAGACCTCTTCGAGGATGCGGCTGCGGGTGAGCACGCGCCGCGGGTTGGCGATCAGCATTTCGAGCAGCGCGAACTCGGTGCGGGTCAGGCTGATCTCACGGTCGCCGCGGGTGACTTCACGCGTCACCGGGTCGAGGGAAAGATCCGAGAAGGTCATCGCGGGCGAATCAGCCGCGTCGTCTGGTGTGGTGCGGCGCAGCAAGGCCCGCATCCGCGCGAGTAGTTCCTCCAACGCGAACGGCTTGGGCAGGTAGTCGTCGGCGCCCGCATCCAAGCCTGCAACTCGTTCGGATACCGAGTCGCGGGCGGTCAATACCAAGATGGGCAGATCGTCGCCAGTACTGCGCAGTTGACGGCAGACCTCCAGCCCGTCGAGTCTCGGCATCATCACGTCGAGCACAAGGGCGTCGGGCCGATCGCTGGCAATCCGGTCGAGGGCTTCGCGGCCGTCCTGCGCCAACTCGACCGAATACCCGTTGAAGGAAAGCGACCGACGCAGGGATTCGCGCACCGCGCGATCGTCGTCAACGACAAGAATGCGCACAGGCACAGTGTCTATCTACCACCTGAGACGCGCCTGAGAGGCGCGCCATGCGCGCCGCGCCGAGTTAGCGGCGGTCGAGATCGATCAGGCCGAGGCGAGCGGCCTTGAGCAGGCGCCGCGGCACCTTGTGCTGCTGACCGGCGACGGTGACGCCGACCAGTTCGGGTCGCTTGGCCTTCCACTGCGCGCGCCGGCTACGGGTGTTCGCGCGCGACATCCTGCGCTTGGGCACAGCCATGATCGAGCATCTCCTCTTGAGGGGGACACCGGCCGAGCCGGCAATCCAGCTTTCGCCGCACAGAACCCAAGGGTCGGGTTGGCGGCAATTGCACTTCAGGATAGCCGGTGAGCTGCATAGGCTCCAAAACAGTGGTTTCGGTGCGCTTACATGCGCTTCGCGCCGGTGCGCGCGCCGAAATCTCGACGAGGACCGCCTTGACGGAATACCGACGGTTGCGACTAACCTACCGGTTGGTTGGGGCGATCGGCGATGGGAGGCCTTGCGTGACTGATCCGGTCCGCATCGGCAACTGCTCGGGCTTCTACGGTGATCGCCTGGCGGCGATGAGAGAGATGCTCACCTGCGGCGACCTGGACTATCTGACCGGCGACTACCTGGCCGAGCTGACCATGCTCATCCTGGCCCGCGACCGGGCCAAGTCCGCGGACCGTGGGTATGCCAAGACGTTTCTTGCCCAGCTCGAGGAATGCCTGGCCCTGGCCCTGGATAAGGGCGTGCGGATCGTGGCCAACGCGGGCGGGCTCAACCCCGCGGGCCTGGCGGCTGCAGTCCGCGCGCTCGCCCAGCGTCTCGGGCTCTCGGTGAACGTCGCCCACGTCGAGGGTGACGACATTGTGGCGCGGGCCACCGAGCTCGGTTTCGGCACGCCGCTGGCGGCCAACGCCTATCTCGGCGCCTGGGGCATCGTCGATTGCCTGAACAGTGGCGCCGACGTCGTCGTCACCGGCCGCGTCACCGACGCATCGGTGATCGTCGGTCCGGCCGCCACGCACTTCTGCTGGGCGCGCACCGACTACGACGCGCTGGCCGGCGCGGTGGCCGCAGGCCATGTCATCGAATGCGGGGCGCAGGCGACCGGCGGCAACTACGCGTTCTTCACCGAAATCGATGACCTGACTCATCCCGGATTCCCGCTGGCCGAGATCTATCCCGATGGCTCGTCGGTGATCACCAAGCACGCGGGCACCGGCGGTGCGGTGAGCCGCGGAACCGTCACCGCCCAGCTGCTCTACGAGATCACCGGCGCTCGGTACGCGAATCCGGATGTGACACTGCGCGTCGACACGATCGAGCTGTCCGACGACGGGCCCGACCGCGTGCGGATCAGCGGTGTGAAGGGAGAACCGCCGCCGCCCACGCTGAAGGTGTCGCTCAACAGCATCGGCGGATTCCGCAACGAGATGGCGTTGGTGTTGACAGGACTCGACATCGAGGCCAAGGCCGAACTGGTGCGGCGGCAACTCGAGACGAGCCTGACCGTCAAGCCCGCCGAGATCCAGTGGACACTGGCCCGCACCGATCATCCCGATGCCGCCACGGAGGAAGCCGCCAGCGCGCTGTTACGGTGCGTGGTCCGCGATCCCGATCCCGCGAACGTTGGGCGCCAATTCTCTTCGGCTGCAGTTGAACTCGCACTGGGCAGCTATCCCGGATTCACCAGCACCTCGCCTCCGGGGGACGGCCAGGCGTATGGAGTGTTCACGGCCGGGTTCGTGGCTGCCGCCGACGTGCCGCACGTCTCGGTGCATTCCGACGGCACACGTGTGGATATCGCGCCGGCGTCCCAGACGCTGGAACTGGCAGCCGTTCCGCCCTTCGCGCTCCCCGAGCCGCTGCCGTTCGGCGAGACGCAACGGGTGCCGCTCGGCGTCATCGCCGGCGCGCGCAGCGGCGACAAGGGTGGCAGCGCGAACGTCGGCGTATGGGTGCGCACCGCAGAGCAGTGGCGATGGCTCGCACACACGTTGACGGTGCAGAAGCTGCGCGAATTGCTGCCCGAGACAGCCGATTTGCCTGTCACCCGCCACGTACTGCCGAACCTGCGGGCGGTCAACTTCGTCATCGACAGCATCCTCGGCCAGGGCGTGGCGTACCAAGCCCGATTCGACCCGCAGGCCAAGGGCCTGGGGGAGTGGCTGCGCAGCCGGCATATCGACATACCCGAAAGTTTTCTATGAGCATCTGGCACACCCCCGAACGCGAGCAGCTGCGAAAGACCGTGCGCGCGTTCGCCGAACGTGAAGTTCTTCCACATGTCGACGAGTGGGAACGCAACGGCGAGCTGCCGCGCGATCTGCATCGCAAGGCCGGCGAGGCCGGGCTTCTCGGCGCGGGCCTGCCCGACGCGGTCGGCGGGGGCGGCGGCGACGGCGCGGACTCGGTGATCATCTGCGAGGAGATGCACTATGCCGGCTCGCCGGGCGGGGTGTTCGCGTCGCTGTTCACCTGCGGTATCGCGGTGCCGCACATGGTCGCCTCGGGTGATCAGCGGCTGATCGACACTTACGTGCGGCCGACGTTGCAGGGCAACAAGATCGGCAGCCTGGCGATTACCGAACCCGGTGGCGGCTCCGACGTCGGCCACCTGACCACGCGCGCGGTCCGCTGTACTGATTCGGCTGGCGACTTCTACCTCATCAACGGCGCCAAGACGTACATCACTTCAGGAGTGCGGGCCGACTACGTGGTGACCGCGGCGCGCACCGGCGGTGCGGGTGCCGCGGGCGTGTCGCTGATCGTCGTCGACAAGGGCACGCCGGGCTTCGAGGTCAGCCGCAAGCTCGACAAGATGGGCTGGCGCTCGTCGGACACTGCCGAGCTGTCCTATACCGACGTGCGGGTTCCGGCGGCCAACCTGATCGGCGGCGAGAACACCGGTTTCGCACAGATCGCAGGCGCATTCGTGTCCGAACGCGTCGGTCTTGCCGCGCAGGCGTATGCCAGCGCACAACGCTGCCTCGATCTCACGGTCGAGTGGTGCCGCAACCGCGAAACCTTCGGCAGGCCATTGATTTCCCGCCAGCAGGTGCAGAACACGCTGGCCGAAATGGCCCGGCGGGTGGACGTCGCGAGGGTGTACACGCATCATCTGGTCGAGCGTCAACTAGGCGGCGAAACCAATTTGATCACCGAGGTGTGCTTCGCCAAGAACACGGCCGTCGAGGCCGGTGAATGGGTGGCCAACCAGGCGGTGCAGCTGTTCGGCGGGATGGGCTACATGACCGAGTCCGAGGTCGAACGTCAGTACCGCGACATGCGCATCCTGGGCATCGGCGGCGGAACAACCGAAATCCTGACCGCGCTTGCGGCCAAAACGCTTGGATTCCAGTCATGACGGCTCTGCGTTCGACGCTCGACCCAAAGGCCCCCGCCTACACCGAGGCGGCAGAGGTGATGACAACCAAGCTCGCCGAGCTCGACGCCGAGCACGCCAAGGCGCTCGCGGGTGGCGGTCCGAAGTACGTGGAGCGCCACCACGCCCGCGGCAAGCTGACTTCGCGCGAACGCATCGAACTGCTGCTCGACCCGGACTCACCGTTTCTGGAGCTGAGCCCGCTGGCCGCGTGGGGCACGGACTTCGCAGTCGGTGCGAGCGCCGTGGTCGGCATCGGAGCGGTCAGCGGCGTCGGGTGCCTGGTGGTGGCCAACGACCCGACCGTCAAGGGCGGCACCAGTAACCCGTGGACGTTGAAGAAGATCCTGCGCGCCAACCAGATCGCGCTGGAGAACCGGTTGCCGGTGATCTCGCTGGTGGAGTCCGGCGGCGCGGACTTGCCGACGCAGAAGGAGATCTTCATCCCGGGCGGGCAGATGTTCCGCGACCTCACGCGGCTGTCAGCCGCGGGTATTCCGACCATCGCGCTGGTGTTCGGTAACTCGACGGCCGGCGGGGCCTACATCCCGGGCATGTCCGATCACGTCGTGATGATCAAGGAGCGCTCCAAGGTGTTCCTGGCCGGTCCGCCGCTCGTCAAGATGGCCACCGGCGAGGAATCAGACGACGAATCGCTCGGCGGCGCCGAAATGCATGCCCGCACTTCGGGTCTGGCGGACTATTTCGCCGTCGACGAGCCCGACGCGATTCGCATCGGACGCCGCATCGTCGCCCGGCTGAACTGGCGCAAGCAGGGCCCAGCCCCTGGTCCGGTCACACAGCCCCTGTTCCACGCCGAGGAACTGCTCGGCATTGTGCCGTCGGATTTGCGCGTACCCTTCGATCCGCGCGAGGTCATCGCGCGCGTCGTCGACGGCTCGGAGTTCGACGAGTTCAAGGCTTTGTACGGCTCGTCGTTGGTGACTGGCTGGGCGACGCTCTACGGCTATCCGATCGGCATCTTGGCCAACCACCGCGGTGTGCTGTTTTCCGAAGAATCTCAGAAGGCCACGCAGTTCATCCAGTTGGCCAACCGTGCCGACACGCCACTTCTGTTCCTGCACAACACCACCGGGTACATGGTCGGCAAGCAGTACGAAGAAGGCGGGATGATCAAGCACGGCTCGATGATGATCAATGCCGTGTCGAATTCGACCGTGCCGCACATCTCGCTGCTGATCGGCGCGTCGTACGGCGCAGGCCATTACGGGATGTGCGGGCGCGCCTACGACCCGCGATTCCTGTTCGCATGGCCGAGCGCGAAGTCCGCGGTGATGGGTGGCACGCAACTGGCGGGTGTGTTGTCGATCGTCAGCCGCGCCGCCGCGGCCGCCCGTGGCCAGCAGGTTGATGAGGACGCCGACGCCGCGTTGCGGGCGGCTGTCGAGGCGCAGATCGATGCGGAGTCGCTGCCGATGTTCTTGTCCGGACGGCTGTACGACGATGGCGTCATCGACCCGCGTGACACCCGGACGGTGTTGGGAATGTGCTTGTCCGCCATCGCCAATGGCCCGATCAAGGGGACGTCGAACTTCGGCGTCTTCCGGATGTGAGCAGCAGCATGATTACCCGAGTACTTGTCGCCAACCGCGGTGAGATCGCGCGGCGGGTGTTCGCCACGTGCCGGCGCCTGGGCATCGGCACCGTCGCCGTGTACACCGATCCCGACGCCACATCACCCCATGTCGCCGAGGCCGATGCGCGGGTGCGATTGGAGGGCACCTCCGGCTACCTGGACAGCAAGCAGCTGATCGCCGCCGCGAAATCTGCCGGCGCTGACGCTATTCATCCGGGATATGGATTCCTTTCGGAGAACGCCGAGTTCGCCGGGGCGGTCGCCGATGCGGGGCTGACGTGGATCGGGCCGCCGGTGATCGCCGTGGCGGCGATGGGCTCGAAGATCGAAGCCAAGAAAATGATGGCCGCGGCGGGCGTCCCGGTGCTCGACGAACTCGACCCGGATACCGTGACCGCCGATCAGCTGCCGGTGCTGATCAAGGCGTCGGCCGGCGGTGGCGGCCGGGGCATGCGGGTGGTGCGTGAATTGTCCGAGCTCGCTTCGCAAGTGGCCGCCGCGCGTCGCGAAGCGCAGTCGGCGTTCGGCGATCCGACCGTCTTCTGCGAGCGCTACCTGGCCGCCGGTCACCACGTCGAAGTACAGGTGCTCGCCGATGCGCACGGCACCGTATGGGCGGTCGGAGAACGCGAGTGCTCGATTCAGCGGCGTCACCAGAAGATCATCGAAGAGGCGCCGTCTCCACTTGTCGAACGCACACCGGGCATGCGTGCCAAGCTGTTCGACGCGGCCCGGCTGGCCGCGACGGCCATCGGCTACACCGGTGCGGGCACCGTCGAGTTCATGGCCGACGAGCGCGGAGACTTCTTCTTCCTCGAGATGAACACTCGACTGCAGGTCGAGCACCCCGTCACCGAAGCCACCACCGGCCTCGACCTCGTCGAGCTGCAGATCCACGTCGCCGACGGTGATCGGCTCGACGCCGAACCGCCGCCGTCGCACGGGTATTCGATCGAGGCCCGGCTCTATGCCGAGGACCCGGCCAACGGCTGGCGTCCGCAGGCAGGCATCGTGCACCACTTCGACGTACCAGGTGATGTCCGTGTCGACACAGGCATCGTCGACGGATCGGTGGTGTCCATTTTTTACGACCCGATGATTGCCAAGGTCATCTCCTACGCGCCTGTGCGGCGTCAGGCCGCCGGTGTGCTGGCCGACGCGCTGGCCCGCGCTGGCATCCATGGGGTGCGCACCAACCGTGACCTGCTGGTCAACGTGCTGCGGCATCCGAGCTTCCTGGCCGGCGCCACGGATACCGCATTCTTCGACTATCACGGCCTTGCCGAACTGGCCGCGCCGCTCAGCGATACCCGCACCGTCGCACTATCGGCACTGGCCGCGGCGTTCGCCGATGCTGCACAGAACCGCCAGGCGGCAACGGTTTTCGCGGCCGCACCCAATGGTTGGCGCAACCTTGCATCCGGGCTGCAGACCAAGCTCTACAGCGACGCGTCTGGTGAGACGCACGAGGTCAGGTACCGGTTCACCCGCACCGGCGTTGAACTGCCCGACCATGACGGTGTGGGCCTCGTGTCGTCTGCACCGGACCGCGTCGTGCTGTCCGTCGACGGAGTCGACCGACCGTTCGACGTGGCGCGCTACGGAGACCCCGATTTCTCGCAAGTGTTCGTCGACTCCCCATTGGGCCCAGTGCAACTCGCTGTGCTGCCGCGCTTTGGTGATCCCGACGCCGCCGTCGCAGCCGGCTCACTGCTCGCACCCATGCCTGGCTCGGTGCTGCGCATCGGCGCGGCGATCGGCGAGGCAGTCACAGCCGGCCAGCCGCTGATCTGGCTGGAGGCAATGAAGATGGAGCACACCATCACCGCGCCGGCCGACGGGGTGCTCACCGAACTCAACGTCAAACCAGGCCAGCAGGTCGACGTCGGCGCCGTACTCGCCCGTGTCGACAACCCGCAAGGAGAGCGATGACCAGCTTCGTCGAAACCGAAGAGCAGCAGGCGCTGCGCAAGGCCGTGGCGGGCATGGCCGCCAACTACGGCCAAGACTACTACCTGGAAAAGGCCCGCGCCGGCCAACACACCGATGAATTGTGGCGAGAGGCAGGCAAACTCGGGTTCATCGGGGTCAATCTGCCCGAGGAGTACGGTGGCGGCGGCGCAGGCATGTACGAGCTGTCGCTGGTGATGGAGGAGATGGCCGCCGCCGGGTCCGCGCTGCTGATGATGGTGGTCTCCCCCGCCATCAACGGCACGATCATTTCCAGGTTCGGCACCGACGAGCAGAAGAAGCGCTGGCTGCCCGGCATCGCCGACGGCTCGATCACCATGGCGTTCGCGATCACCGAACCCGAAGCTGGGTCAAACAGCCACCGCATCGCCACCACCGCGCGCCGCGACGGCAGCGACTGGATCCTCAAGGGCCAGAAGGTGTTCATCTCCGGAATCGACCAGGCGCAAGCGGTGCTCATCGTCGGCCGCATTCCCCAGTCCAGCACAGCGGCCAAATCCGAATCTCTCCGCCCGGCGCTGTTCATCGTGCCCACCGACACGCCAGGGTTGAGCTGGACCAAGATCGACATGGAGCTGATCAGCCCCGAAAGCCAGTTCCAGGTGTTCATCGACGACGTGCGGTTGCCGGCCGATGCGTTGGTGGGCTCGGAGGACGCGGCGATCGCCCAGCTGTTCGCCGGCCTGAACCCGGAGCGGATCATGGGCGCGGCCAGCGCGGTCGGCATGGGGCGGTTCGCGATCGGCAAGGCGGTCGACTACGTCAAGACCAGGCAGGTGTGGAACACGCCGATCGGCGCACATCAGGGGTTGTCGCATCCGTTGGCCCAGAACCATATTGAGGTCGAGCTGGCCAAGCTGATGACGCAGAAGGCGGCCGCGCTCTACGACATCGGCGATGACGCGGGCGCCGCCGAGGCCGCCAACATGGCCAAGTACGCGGCGGCCGAGGCCTCGGTACGGGCCGTCGACCAGGCCGTGCAGTCGATGGGCGGCAACGGGCTGACCAAGGAGTACGGCGTCGCCGCGGCGGTGACGGCATCGAAACTGGCCCGCATCGCCCCGGTCAGTCGTGAAATGATTCTCAACTTTGTAGCGCAGACGTCGCTCGGTCTGCCCAGGTCCTATTAGGGGCTCCGCCAGAATGCCAACACTCGTCCACTACACAGTCGAGGGCCCGGTCGCCCGGCTCACCCTCGATTCGCCAGCCAACCGCAACGCGCTGTCGACCGCCCTGGTACACCAGCTGCATCAAGGTCTCACCGATGCCACAGCGGAATCCGGGGTCCGAGCTGTCGTACTGGCACACACCGGTGGAACATTCTGCGCCGGAGCCGATTTGGCTCAAACTTCTGCTGGCGGTCCGGCCGCTGATCTCGGCGATGTCGCCGTCGACCGCGCCCGTGAACTGACCCACCTGCTGCGCCGGATTCTCGAATTGCCGATGCCGGTGATCGGTGCGATCAACGGCCACGTCCGCGCCGGCGGCCTCGGGCTCGTCGGCGCGTGCGACATCGTCGTTGCCGGGCAGGCGAGCACGTTCGCCTTGACCGAGGCGCGCATCGGCGTTGCGCCGTCGATCATCTCACTGACGCTGCTGCCGAAGCTGACCGCCCGCGCCGCGGGCCGTTACTTCCTCACCGGAGAGAAGTTCGGTGCCGTCGAGGCCGCGGACATCGGCCTGACCACCGTCGCCACTGATGACGTCGACGCCACGGTGGCTGAGCTCACCGCCGAGATCGGTAAGGCGTCTCCGCAGGGCCTGGCGACATCAAAAGCATTGACGACCGCGAGCATTTTGGAAGCGTTCGACCGCCATGCCGAGGAACTGACGGAACAGTCGGCCCAGTTGTTCACGTCCGAGGAGGCGCGCGAAGGCATGTTGGCCTTCCTGCAGAAACGGCCGCCGCGCTGGATCGGCTGATGCCGGCGCGCTACGACCAGACGGGTCGCCACTACGCGCGCACCCGCCGAACCGATCCGCGCGTGGCGGCATGTATCGAGCGTGCGCTTTCCGGGACGACTTCGGTCGTCAATGTGGGCGCTGGCACCGGCTCCTACGAACCGCCGACCACCGTCGTCGCCGTGGAGCCCAGTCGTGTGATGATCGCTCAGCGTCCGGCGGGTTCCGCGCCGGCAGTGCGCGCGATGGCCGAAAAGCTTCCGCTCGCTACTGATTCGGTCGATGCCGCGCTAGCGGTGCTGACCGCACACCACTGGTTTGACTTAGACGGCGGCCTGGCCGAGCTGACCCGCGTGGCCCGGCGCCGGGTGGTGATCATGACCTGGGACCACACCGTGACGAAACACTTCTGGTTGCTGCGCGACTACCTTCGCGCGGCGGCCGAGACCGACGAGCGGCTCGCCGTCCCGATCTCCCGGTTCAGCGAATTGCCCGGCACCGTCACGGTCCAGCGGGTGCTCGTCCCGCACGATTGCACCGACGGGTTCGCCGGCGCGTACTGGCGACGCCCCGAGGCCTACCTTGACCCTCAGATACGTGCTGGCATGTCGCTGTTCACTCAAACCACCGCTCCAGCCGTCGACCACGAGCTGTCAGTTCTGCACGCGGATCTGCGCAGCGGCGAATGGCATCGCCGAAATGCCTCACTGCTCAGCAAGACCGAGATCGACCTTGGATACCGCATCATCATCGCAGAACTGTGAACCCGCGTTCCCTCCGTCCGCTGCACTGCCTAACCTTGACTGATGGCTCGCGACGTTCTTGTCACAGGGGCGACCGGCACATTGGGCCGACAGCTGGTCGGTGAGGCCACGGCCGCAGGTCATCGCGTGCGCGCTCTGAGCCGGCGCAGTCACGTCGGCTACACCGGTGTGCATTGGTCGCAGGGCGACCTGCTCACTGGCGACGGCGTGGACGCAGCGGTCGACGGCATCGAGGTGATCGTGCATTGCGCGACGCAGGCGACCCGGGACAAGGACGTCGCCTCGACCCAGAACCTCATCGCGGCGGCACGCCGGGCCGACGTCGCACACATCGTGTACGTGTCGATCGTCGGAATCGATCGAATCCCGTTGCCGTACTACAAAACGAAGCTTCGCGTCGAGCGCGCGCTCGAAGCCTCCGGCGTTGGCCATACGATCTTGCGCGCCACTCAGTTCCACGATCTGATCACGACGAGTTTCTCAATCCAGCGATTCTCACCTCTGCTGTGCACCCTGCGCGGGGTGCGGTTTCAGCCGATCGCCACCCGCGATGTTGCGGCGCGGCTGGTCGAGTTGGTCGGTGGTGCCCCCGTAGGTCGGGCCGCCGATATCGGTGGCCCGGCCGTGCACACACATGCTGATCTCGCGCGCATGTACCTGTCGGCCCGCGGCAGCCGGCGTCCTGTGGTTGAGGTGCCGGTGCCCGGACGCATCGTTGCGGGGTACCGGACCGGGGCAAACCTCGCGCCGGACAAGCCCGTCGGCACCATCGGCTTCGCCGAGCACCTCGCCCAAAGCAAGTAAAGTTTGCTCATCTATCGGCTTCGCCGGCGCTTGCGAGGGCACAGTTTAGTCAACGGCCTTGCATGTGCCAGGGTTCGTCGTAGGCTCGACGTTGATGAGCACTCCAGCGTCGCGAAACGGTTCGATGCGTGCTGCTGACACCGATCGGATTCAGGTGGCGCAGTTGCTCACCGAAGCCGCCGCCCAGGGCCAGCTGCAGATCAGCGAATACGAGGAGCGCCTGACCAGGGCTTACGCCGCGCAAACGTACGACGAACTCGACCGGATCAGTGCTGACCTGCCTGGCGCCGTCACCCGACCGCGTAGCGGGGGCCCGTGCCGCCCGGCGCCGTCGACGCTGCTGCTGGCGATCATGAGCGGCTTCGAGCGCCGTGGCCGTTGGAACGTGCCGAGACGCATGACGACCATCGCCTTGTTCGGCGGCGGGGTGGTGGATTTGCGCTACGCGGACTTCACATCGCCCGAGGTCGAGATCCACTCGTACTCGATCATGGGCGGCCAGACGATATTGGTGCCGCCAGAGGTCAATGTGGATTCACGCGGGGTCGGCGTGATGGGTAATTTCGATCACACCGTCGACGGCCAGGGCACGCCCGGCGCACCGTGTGTGCGAATCCGCGGCTTTTCGCTGTGGGGCAGCGTCGGCATCAAACGCAAGAAGCGCAAGGCCCCGGTTCAGGACGGCTAGCGCAACAGAGCAGTCTGCTCAGCGCTGCCTTCTGCTCTTCGCGCAAGCGCTCATCGCCTGCGCCGCGAACGCAGATAATCGCCGACCACCGCGGCGCCCAGCCCGTCGAGATCGGGCACCACGACTCTGCCCTCCACCCGCCTGGCGACCTGGTCGATGAAGCGGGCCAAACCGGGATCGCTGCCGAGCCGGAAGATAGTCACCTGCGCGCCGAGCCGCGCGACGTCGTCGAAACCCTTGACCGTGTGGGCGATCGTGCGTGGGTGCGGCGGGTAATCAAAAAACACCGCCGACCCTTCCCCGTCGGCGTCCTCCAGATGCGCGGTCGGTTCGCCGTCGGTGACGACGAGCACCACCGGCTGCGCGGCGGGGTGGCGACGCAGATGCCGACCGGCCAGCGCGAGCGCGTGGTGCAAGTTGGTGCCCTGCTCGTACACACCCTCCAGCGCGGTCAGTTCGGCCGCCGACACGGTTCGCGCATAACGACCGAAAGCGATGATTTGCAACGCATCCGAGCGGAACCGGGTGCTGACGAGATGATTGAGCGCGAGCGCTGTGCGCTTCATCGGCAGCCAGCGGTTCTCCATCACCATCGAGAACGACGTGTCCACAAGCAGAGCCACCGCCGCCTGCGTGCGCGTCTCAGTCTCGGAAATCTCGACGTCGTCGACGCTGATCCTCAACGGCATCTCCGCGACTCCGTTGCCGGCCTGACGCAGCACCGCATTGGTCAATGTCCGGGTGACGTTCCACGGCTCGGTGTCGCCGAACTGCCACGCGCGCGTCGCGCCGGTCAACTCACCTGCCGCACCTGCACGACGGGTGTCGCGTTCACCATGACGGCCCGAAAGTTGTTGCGCCACATCGCGTAGCGCCGTCTGACCCAACTGACGCATCGCCTTCGGCGACAGTCGCCATTGCCCGTCCGAGCCGCGGTCCAGGAAGCCCTGATTGACCAGCGCACGCTCGAGTTCGGCGAGCGTCTTGGCGTCGACGGCCGCGTCCTCGCCCAACTGGCGGGCGAGCATGTCGAGGTCGACGTCGTCCATCGTGGCGCCGGCATAGCTTTGCGACAGCGCCTCGGCGAGTTCCTCGAGTTCGGCGATATCCGCCAGCGCCTGCGTGCCCTGGCCCATGCCGAGCGGATCATCGCCGGAGAACCGCGACGAACCCGTCCAGTCCTCCCCTGGCCTTGCCGCTTGCAGATGTCCGTCGAGCCGGTTGAGCGCGTTCATCAACGAAGGTGAGCCAAATGCCTGCTGCGCCAACTCGTCCAGTTCGGCCCGCTGCTCGGCAGACAGGCTATTGCGGAACCGCTGAGCCGCGGCAGCGCGCTTGGCCAGCGAGTCGAGCAGCTCCTCGACATTCTGCGGGTTCTCGGGAAAGAACTCACCATGCTTGGCCATGAAGTCTTGGAAATCTTCCGGGGAGTCCTGACCTTTTGAGTGCTTGTCCAGCAAGTCATTCAGATCGTCGAGCATCTCGTTGACGCGCTGACGGTCGTCGTCGGTGGCATTCTCCAGCGCCTGCTTCATCCCGGCGAAGCGCTGGTCGAGCATCTCGCGACCTAGCAGATCCTTGATCTGCTCGTACTTTTCGCGTGCTTCGGCGCTGCGCCAGTCGTAGTCCGAGAGCTCCTGGACGGCCTTGGCCGGCGACGCAGGCAGCGACTCGATGCGCATCTCATTGAATCTGGCATCGTCGTCAAGCGCACGGGCCAGTTCCTTGCGTTCGGCCAGCACAGCCTCGTCGAGCAGCTTCTTGACTTCCTGCAGGGTGCCGTCAAGGTTGTTGCGCTGCAACAGCTCCCGTCGACGCCGATTCGCTTCCGCTGCCAGCTTGTCGGCGCCGCGCATGTTCTGGTTGCCGCGACGCAACAGCTCGGACAACGCCCGCCTTGGCGAGCTGCCCTCCATGACGTCCTGCCCGATCTGCTCCAGCGCTTCGCGCAGGTCGACCGGCGGCGCCAGCGGGTCGGGTCCACCGGTGTACGCCGAATATCGCGACGATCGCGCGTGGCGCTCAGATCCTGGTTTAGCCATACCCGCACTCCTCACCGCGGCTCGTTCCTCGCTGCTTGATCGTCGTGCGGCTGTGTTTAGCCATAGACGGTTTCGCCTTCTCCGGACACCTTGTCAATGCGTTTGGCCAGATACAGCGCCTCCAAGGCCAATTCGACTGCAGCCGCGCGCTGGCCGTCGGAATGCGCGCCGACTCGCTGCTGGATCTGGGCGATCGCGGGGACTTCTGGGACGGCTGCCAACACGTCGCGCGCCGACACGCGCTCGCCCGTCGTGACAGCAGAACCGTTCTCGATCGCGATCACCAGCGGCCCGACGTCGATGCCGCCCAGCAGGCGCTGTGCGGTGTCCGCGGTCGCTCGCCGCAGCAGATGCTCGAGTACTGCCTGCTCACGGCCTTCTTCACCGGATTCGAATTCCAGCTTGCCGCGCAGCACGTCGATCACGTTGCCGAGATCGACGACCCTGGCGACCGCCTCGGTTTCCCCGAGAACTGCGGCGCGGTGTCGCGCTGACGCCGCCACCGTTTCTGCCGCCGCGATCGCGAACCGCGCAGAGACACCCGAACGCTGGTCGATCGACCGCGACTCGCGCAGGTGCCGGGCGAACCGGGCCAGCACAGCCAACAGGTACTCGGGCACGTCCGCCGCCAGATGCGACTCCTGTTTGATGACCCCGATCTCGGCGTCGAGTTCCAGCGGGTAGTGGGTGCGGATCTCTGCGCCGAACCGGTCCTTGAGCGGGGTGATGATGCGCCCACGGTTGGTGTAGTCCTCGGGGTTGGCGCTGGCGACGACAAGCACGTCGAGCGGCAGGCGCAGCGTGTAGCCGCGCACCTGAATGTCCCGCTCCTCCATCACGTTCAGCATCGCCACCTGGATCCGCTCGGCGAGGTCGGGCAGCTCGTTGACGGCGACGATGCCGCGATGCGCTCGGGGTATCAGGCCGTAGGCGATGGTTTCGGGGTCACCGAGGCTGCGGCCCTCTGCGACCTTGATCGGGTCGATGTCGCCGACGAGGTCGGCAACGCTGGTGTCGGGGGTGGCCAGCTTCTCGGTGTAGCGCTCACCGCGATGGCGCCACGCGACCGGCAGGTCGTCACCCGATTCGGCGGCGCGCCGGATGGACTCGGGAGTGATCGGGCTGTACGGGTGCTCACCCAGTTCCGCGCCGGCGATCACCGGAGTCCATTCGTCGAGCAGGCCGCTCAGCGCGCGCAGCAGCCGCGTCTTGCCCTGCCCGCGCTCACCGAGCAGTACCAAGTCGTGGCCGGCGATCAGGGCCCGCTCCAGCTGCGGGATCACGGTGTCCTCGAAGCCGAGGATGCCCGGCCACGCGTCTCGGCCCTCTGCTAGCGCGACCAGTAGATTTTCCCGGATTTCCTGTTTGACGCCCCGCTCGCGATGACCAGAGGCTTTCAGCTCGCCGAGGGTCCGGGGCAGATCATGGGGTTGGGTCACCTCTCCACGCTACGACCGCTGTCGAGTCGAGGCCCGCCGGGTGTGGGCTTATGTCACGCTTCCATAAAAGAAAGCGTGCGGGTAACCCACTTTCGGCGCCGAGAATTCAGTGCGCGAAGTGGCGAGCGCCGGTGAGGTAGAGCGTGATCCCGGCCTTGGCCGCGGCCTCGGTGACGACGTCGTCGCGCATCGAGCCGCCGGGGTGCACGACGGCCTTCACGCCGGCCTCCGTCAGCATCTCCAGCCCGTCGGGGAACGGGAAGAACGCATCGGACGCCGCGACGGCGCCGCGCACGCGGTCACCGCCTCGTTCCACAGCGAGCCGCGCGGCGTCCACACGATTGACCTGACCCATCCCGACTCCGACCGTGGCGCCGTCGGCGGCAATGACGATCGCGTTGGACTTCACCGCGCGGCAGGCTCGCCACGCGAACTTGAGGTCGGCAAGCGTCGGAGGATCGGCCGGTGAGCCTGTGGCCAGCGTCCAGTTGAGCGGGTCATCACCGGGTGCGTCGAGCGCGTCGCGCTGCTGCAGCAGCAGCCCGCCGCTGATCTGACGGAACTCCGCACCGCCCGGCTGCGGCTCCGAGGCGAGCAGCACGCGGATATTCTTCTTGCGCGCAAGCACTTCCACGGCGCCGGGTTCATAAGCGGGCGCGATGACCACTTCGGTGAAAATGTCGGCGACCGTCTCGGCCATCTCCACCGTGACTTCGGTGTTGGCCGCGATCACGCCGCCGAATGCCGACAGCGGATCGCATTCGTGGGCCTTGCGGTGGGCATCGGCGACCGACACCGACGAGACAGCGATACCGCACGGGTTGGCGTGCTTGATGATCGCCACGCAGATCTCTTCGTGGTCGAAGGCGGCCCGCCATGCGGCATCGGCGTCGGTGTAGTTGTTGTAGGACATCTCTTTTCCATGCAGCTGGTCGGCCTGGGCCAGGCCGGGCCACGCGCCTTCGTTGAGGTACAGCGCGGCCTGCTGATGCGGGTTCTCCCCATAACGCAATTGCGCCGACCGCCGCCACGTCGCGCCCAGCCAGGACGGTAAGGATGCCGGCGCCCCATCTTCTTGGGGAGCCAGCACCGAACCCATCCACGACGCCACCGCCACGTCGTATTCAGCCGTATGCCGAAACGCCAACGATGCCAATATCTTTCGCTCCGCGAGAGTGAAGCCGCCCGCCCGCACCGCGGCGAGCACCCCGTCGTAGCCCAGCGGGTCGACGACCACCGCGACGCTGGGATGGTTCTTGGCCGCGGCCCTCACCATCGATGGCCCGCCGATGTCGATCTGCTCGACGCAGTCGTCGGCATCGGCTCCCGAATTCACCGTCTCGGTGAACGGATACAGGTTGACCACCACCAGTTCGAACGGCGCGATGCCGAGTTCCTCCAGCGCGGCGACGTGCTCCATCTTGCGCTGATCAGCAAGTAGGCCTGCGTGCACGTGTGGGTGCAGCGTCTTGACCCGCCCGTTGAGCACCTCCGGGAAGCCGGTGATCTCCTCCACCGGGATGACGGGAATACCCTTGCCGGCAATGGTTTTCGCGGTTGACCCGGTCGAGATGATGTCCACCCCGGCCTCGTGTAACCCGCGGGCGAGTTCGGCAAGACCCGTCTTGTCATAGACACTGATCAGCGCGCGGCGGATCGGTCTGCGTCCGTCCTGGGTCATCCTATTGTCGCCTTTCGTCCGGTCCAGGTCACGCCGCGGACAGCCACCGCAGCCAAAACTTCTACCAGCAGCCGTCTTTCGACGACCTTGATTCTCTCGTGCAGGGTGGATTCGTCGTCGTCATCGAGGACGGCCACCGGCTCCTGCGCCAGGATCGGGCCCGTGTCCGTTCCCGCGTCGACGAGGTGCACGCTGCAACCGGTCACCTTGACACCGTAGGCCAGCGCCTCGGGAACCGCGTGTGCACCGGGAAATGCCGGCAGCAGCGCGGGGTGGGTATTGAGGATACGGCCCATGAACCGTGAAAGGAACTGCGGTCCAAGGATTTTCATGAATCCCGCGGACACGATCAGGTCGGGGTCGTGCGCGGCGGTGGCTTCCGTCATTGCCGCGTCCCACGTATCGCGGTCGGGGTAGTCGCGCAGCCGCACGGTGTAGGTCGGCACCGACGCCGTCGCGGCGATATCGATGGCGGTGCAGTCACGGTCCACGCCTACCGCGACGATCGACGCGGGATAGTCGACACCCGTGGCGTCGAGCAGGGACCGCAGCAGCGAACCGGTGCCGGAAGCCAGCACCACTACTCGTGCCGGCACGCTTGGGGGCACATGGAGCGGTTGCTGCACGCCACAACAATAGTGGGTGCCTATTCGTCCTTGAGTCTCTCGGCGCCAGCTGCGCCCGGCTTGGCGTCGTCGTCAGCAACGAAGTGCTCCTCAGGGTCATCGGGATCCAGCGGCGCAACCGCCAAGTCATCCTCCACCGGCGCCTCCTCGGCCGGTGCGTCTTCGTCAAGCAGCTCGTCGCCAGGGTCAGGGTCGGCTACCGGCTCCGGCTCGATTTCGGGCTCGGGTTCGGGCACCGGTTTGCGCACCTTGGGCCGCCGCGAGATGCCGCCCGACATGGCGACGGTCAGCGCACCGATGCCGACGAACCACAGGAATACGGCGGGACCGAAGGTGACCTGGTCGACACCGACGTCGCCGAAGTTGCCGAGCCGACCGCCGCCGGCGTATCCGAGCAGCGCCATGGCCAGTGCGGCGACCAATCCGGCGACCACAAGCTTGGCCACCGCAGCGAGCAGCGGTAGCGGACGCCGCGCGCACTGCTGGCCAACCGCGACGCCGGACGCTGCGGCGACGATGAGCAGCGCCACCCAGACCGGACCCAACGGCGGGCTCGGCACCGCGGCCAGGACGGGAAGCGCCGGAATGTCGCCGCCGAACACCGTGAATGAACTGAACGTGGCCAGGCCGACATGGGCGCTCGACCCGACCGCGACCGCGGCGGTGCCGACGATCACGTTCGGGATGTACAGCACCGACAACACGGTCAGGCTGAACTGGCCGAACACCGAGTCCGTGATCGAGTACAGCTCGTGCATGGTCGCCCAATGCACGACCAACGACCCGACCGTGACGACACCGGAAAGCCCGACCAGCGCGAGCACGCCCGCGGTGGCGGCCCGGAACGCGTCGGGCAGCCAGTTCGGCAACGGTGAGCCGAGCAATATACGACGGCCGATGCGCCACCCGACGCCGATCACCGCACCGATGGCGTGCACGGCCAAGACCCCGCAGAACGCCCGCAGCGCGTTAGGTGTCTGCAATTCCGTCAGCACCGACGCGGCGTCATGGATGACGGCCAGACAGATCGCGGCGATCAGCAGCGGGCCACCGAGGGCCGACGCGACGACCCAACGGATGACGAACCACGACGCGTTACCCGATGCCCCCGGCCGAACGGCTCCGGAAGCCGCAGTGGCCGCCGCCGTGGTGCGCGCCGTGCCCCAGACCATCGCCAGTACCGGCAGCAGCGGCATCACACCCAGCTCGCGGCCGCCGATCGATACCGGCACCTGATGGACGCCGAGCCACATGCTGGCGATCGCACCGAGCGCGCCGGTCATGTCGCTGTTGGCGATGAGCAGCTGCAGCAGCGTCAGCGCCGCGATGACCACCAACGCCACGACAGATGGCCCGAATGCGACCCGAAGCAGCTCACGCGCCTGGCGCGTGCCGACTGGTCGGTTATCCACTGGTTGGGCCGCTCCTCGCGCAAGCTCACGCGCGCGACGTTCGCGCACGCGCGGCTCAGACTACGACGGCGCCTGGCCGGACTGCGAGGATTGCGGCTGCGCCGGCACCTGTTGTGTCGGCGTGTTGCTGGACGGCGGTTGGCCGTAGGTCGGGAAGCCGGTCGGCGGCGTGGGAGGCCCGCTCTGCGGTCCGCCCGAGAAGCCGCCCGTCGACGGTCCACCCGGATAGCCACCACCGTACGGCGACGGATACCCAGGTCGTTGCTGGTGCTGCGGGCCCTGCTGATGCGGCGGGCCAGGCTGATGCGGCTGTCCGTAGTAGGGCTGCCCGTACTGGCCGTACTGCTGCTGCTCATAGCGCGGCCGCGGCGCAGGCGGCGTGATGACACCCGCGTCGAAGAGCAGCACAGCAACGGCGACGATCGCCTGGACCACACTGAACGCGATGACCAGATACAGCCCCCAGTCGATGGAGACGCCGTCGGGCACGGTCAGCACGATTTCGAGCGTCAGCAAGAAGCCCAGCACCGACAGGATCGCCGCCGCGGCGGGGGCGACCTTCTGTTTGGGCAACAGGCCGACACCTGCGATCAACGCGGCAAGAATCGACGCGCTCACGCCGAGGTCGAGCAGCGTCGGTGTGAAGAGTTCGCCGCTGACGCCGATCGCTTGGAACAGGGGGCCGTAGCTCGACAGGTATACCGCCAAGCCCAGTGCGGCCACAGCCGCCGTCAGGTACAGGGGCAGTTTGCTCGGTCCTTCGGCGGCCGGGGCAGCCTCGGGCGCCTTGCCAAACTGCTGGGTGGGCGCTGCGAACTGAGTCGTCGGCTGCTGCTGCTGCTGCGGCGGCGGGTAATCCGGACTACCGGGCGGGTAGTAGGTCATGACCTCTCCTGTGCTGGACGGGCGTCGACCATCCACGCTAGCGCACCCGCATGTGAGGGTGATGAGCATCCGCGCGTCAAGCAGAAGCGAGTATGGGCGAATCGACCGAATTCTCTTCGGAATCCTCAATTTCACGCACGAGAGGCAGCACGCGCGAGCCGAAGTATTCGATCTCTTCCTGGAAGTGCAGGAAGCCACCCAAGATCAGGTCGACGCCGCGTTTGCGGTACGCCGCAACGCGTTCCGCGATTTGCTCGGGTGTTCCGATCAGCTGCGTGCGAAAGCCGTCGTTGTATTGAACCAAATCCTCGAACGTCGAATCGGCCCACATGCCGCGCTTGTCCGACGTCGAGTTGCCTGCCTGTCGCACCGCGGCCCGGAACCCCTCTACCGCTGGCCGGTTGGCCTTTTCGACGATTTCTCGGAGCGTCTCTTTTGCTTCCTTCTCTGTGTCGCGGGCGATGATGAATCCATTGAGTCCGAAGCGGACTTCGCGACCCGCTTCTCGCGCGTGGTCGCGAACTTCGACGACCTGCTCGGTGATGCCGTCGAAATCTTTGCCGTTGGAGAAGTACCAGTCGGCGTAGTAACCGCCGTTGCGCCGCGCGGCGGTCGAATTGCCACCCTGAAAGATCTCAGGGTTCGGCCGTTCGGAGGTGTTGACGGGTTTGGGCTTGAGCGTGAAGTCGTGGATGCGATAAAAGTCACCGCGGAATTCAACAGGGCCGTCGTTCGTCCAAAGTTCGCGCAGCACCTGCAGGAACTCCGCGCTGCGGCGGTAGCGCTCGTCGTGCTCGAGCCATGGCTCGCCCAAGTGGGTGAACTCGTCCTTGAACCAGCCCGACACGACGTTGACCGCGAAGCGGCCGTTCGACAGCTGATCGGCGGTGGCGCCGAGCTTGGCCAGTACCGCGGGCTGCCACAGGCCGGGGTGAACGGCGGCGATCACTTTGAGTCGTTGCGTGGCGAGCAGCAGCGCCAGGCTGAAGCTCGTGGACTCGTGCTGGTACTCGGCGCCATAGCTGGCCTCGTAGCGGACCTGGGACAGCGCGTACTCGAAGCCGTTGTTCTCGGCGGTCTGCGCGAGTTTGGCGTTGTACTCGTAGTTCCAGTCGGTGCGCTGCTCGATGTCGCTGGTGACCAGGCCGCCGCTGACGTTGGGCACCCAGTAGGCGAACTTGACGTGGTCTGCGATGCGTTCGGTCGTCATGGTGAGCCATCCCAACAGCGACCACGAGCCGCGTCGTGGGTAACGCTCGCGCTGAAAGAAA
>NZ_DATENY010000085.1:0-7242 GCF_035274705.1 Mycobacterium sp.
CCCACCGCCGGCAACGGCACCTGCTACATCGACGCCGACGTACTGACCGCCGCAGGAATCACCGACCTATCCCACTACGCCCACGACAACGCCAGCGAGCAAGACCTCGCACCCGACCTATTCATCTAGGCGGCGTGGCCCGAAAGCGTCCTGTGCCTTGAAATTCAAAGACCCAGGGCTGGTTAATGTTTCGCTTGCCGAGCGACATCCGCGAGAGAAGCCGTCGGCCGCGATCGACTCAGCAAGGCGGCTGCTCAGATATCGCTAAAGCGCGCTGAAGGTCCTTGGCAGCCTCTGCGACCAGAGCTGACGAACGGTTGATTGCCGGGTTGTTCCAGGCGCCGACGCATCCGATTGCGGCGGTGATGTCGCCGCGAACCTTGAACGGCGAGGCAACTGCGTGCGTGCCTAACTGGAACTCCCCGAGGGAGAACGCCACGCCTTCCTCCGCGACACTCTCGAGGTGCCGCCTGATCAGCACCGGATGAACGATCGTTCGACGCGTCGCGACCGGTAGCACGCCCGGCCCCAGCAGCTCCTCGCGGTGTTCGGGCTCGAGGCTTGCGGCGATCGCCTTCCCAATTGCCGTGCAGTGCAACGGCAGGGCAACTCCGATAAGCGGGGCCAAGCGGAGTTCCCGGGTAAACAGTCCATCAACGATCAATGCCTTGCCGCCGGTGAGGATCGCCAAGTCCGATGCTCCGGCCGCGTGCTGAAGCTCGAGAAGATGCGGTATGGCCGCCATACGGATCTCGTTGATGAGCGGGTTGGTGATGGCGAGTGCGAAGAGCTTCGTTCCAATCAAGAAGCCTTCTGCCGAGCGCTCGAGCAGTCCAAGCTGAACCAGCTTGCCGCATATGCGATGCACCGTCGTCTTTGCTAGACGTGTCGCATCGACAAGGTCTGTCAGCGTAAGTGGGCGCTTTTTGGCCGCGCAGGCTTCGAGGACCAGCAGGATGCGCTCCGCGACGGGATCGCGCGTCTGCAGCGGACGCACCCATGACGTGGTGGCAGAATCTGCCTTCGCCTCAATTGTTCCCACCGTGCCCACAGTTGGCTGCACCTTGCCAGAGTGCAGAGGAGGAGCGCCCACGTTCTTCCTGTCAACAACGCCGCCAAAGCCGTGCTGATCCGGATCCACAACACGCACGGCCATGGCAACAGTCACGCAAGCTCTTGGTCGAGCTTCCGCAGCACGGTACGACAGAAGTCCCCGAGCTGCGCGCCGTCGTCGATGTACTGCGAAGGCTTGATGAACAGCGTCGTGAAGCCTTTCTCCACCAGCGCAGGCGCAGACGCGATCGTGGCGTCGAGATCGAGCAGCCCCGTCGCATCCGTGAACTTCGGGCCGAACAGCACTGCCGCCATTTCGAGCTCCGACATGTCGCGCCCAGCGGCCTTCATCGCGGCGGCGAGCTGCCCCATCTCGTCTGGCTTTGGCGGTAGGAGCGGGAAGAAGCCCTTTGCGTACTGGACCGTCCTGCGCGTTAGCCACGGGGTCAACGTCTTGCCCCCAGTCCATAAGACCGGCCCGCCGTCCCGGTATGGCGACGGCTCGACGTACATCTGCGAGAACTGATAGAACTGCCCGTCGTAGGAGACCGGGGAGCCCTGGCTCCACAGGCGCTGCCAGATCTCCAACTGCTCGTCGAGCATCTTCCCGCGTTTGGTGAAGTCAACGCCCATCGCGTCGTACTCCTCCCTTTGCCAGCTGACGGCGGGCAGCATTACCAGACGTCCCTTCGAGATGAGGTCGATCGTGGCAAGCTCTTTGGCCAGCAGCAGCGGCGGACGCAGAGTGCTCAGCACTGCCGCGGCGATCAGTCGAAGATTGGTCGTCACTGCGGCCATCGCGCTCAGCAGCGGCAGGTTGCTCGGTTGGGGATACCGCGGCGGCTGATTGCCCGCCATCAGCCAATCGCGAGGATTCAGCGGGGGCCCGTTGTAACAGGAGTTCGGGCCCATCGCGATGTGCTCGCCGATCATCACGCCGGAGATTCCGGCTTCTTCGGCAACGCGCGCATAGTCGACCAGCCGACGCAGGTCACGGGGATCAGTCATCGTCCAGTTTTCACCGAGGACGAGATGCAATTTGATGCTCGTTGTCATGAGACCGCCATGTCTGACCGCACCTGCTCGTCGCTTCGGTTGTCCACCGGCTGCGCCGCCTTTGCTCGAAGAATGCTCGCCGACGCGATCCACATTTCCGCTTTGCATCGGACCGTATTGTGGATCACACGGACCGTATAGAGGGACAGTATGGGGTGGCTACATGCCTGTCAACAGGCTGCAGTCTCGCGTCGACCACACCACGCTCACGACGGGCGCGGTCATGACGCTGACTCGAAATGACCCGCAAGGTGGGGCAGTTACTTTCCTTCCGCGGGTCCATACCGAGACGTTCGATCACTGCCAGGTCGCGCGCAACCTGAAGCAGATGGGCGGAATGCCTACGGCCAAGCCGTCGCCATCGACGGTGGGGCGGACGCTAATTGCCTCGTGGGGACGGGTTTCCACCTAGCGGGACCAAGCGCTGGAGCAGGCGGCGCGAGTGGTGTTAACTTCGCGATCTGAGCTGGTCGAGCGGAGCACGATTCATGAATTTCACAGTCGCGTTGTTGGCCTTCGGGGGTGCCGGCACGCGACACAACATCGTTGCAGCATGCCGGCGGCCACAATGCTGCGGGAAGCCGGCGCCGCCGAAAGTTGTTAGCGCGCAGGAACATATGTTCAGCACAATCATCTCACCGATTGGTGATGCGGCCGTAGGGAGCGTTTCGCAATGAGCAACACCGTCGACTTCGACACCGACGTCCTTGTCGTCGGGAGCGGCCCGATGGGCGCAGCGACTGCACTGGCGCTTGCCACCTACGGGGTCCGGGTGCACGTGGTGACGCGCTGGAACTGGCTCGCGAACTCACCGCGCGCCCACATCACCAACCAGCGCACCGTCGAGGTGTTGCGCGACCTTGACGTCGAGGATGAGGCAGCCAAGTACGCGACGCCGTGGGAACTCATGGGCGACATGGTCTTCACCACCAGCCTCGCCGGAGAGGAGCTGGCGCGCCTGCGCATCTGCGGTACCGGTGACGACCGGGTCGGCGATCACATCCAGGCGAGTCCGTGCACCATGCTCGACATTCCGCAGTCTTATCTCGAACCGGTCTTGGTCAAGAACGCGGCCGCCCGAGGCGCCTGCTTCAGCTTCAACACCGAATACCTCGACCACGTTCAAGACGACACCGGGGTGACGGTAAACGTGCAGGACCGCCTGTCCGGGCGCCGCTACAGCGTGCGCGCGAAGTACATGGTCGGCGCCGACGGTGCCCGCTCGACGGTCGTAGACCAGCTCGGCTTGCCGCTGGAGGGACACCTGGCGCGAGCCGCTACGGCGTACGTATTGTTCGAGGCCGACCTCTCGCGCTACGTCGCGCACCGCCCCAGCATCATTCACTGGGCTGTGACGCCCGCTGCCAGCTACGGAGAAATCGGGCTGGGCATGCTTCGCGCCGTCCGTCCGTGGCACACCTGGATCGCCGGCTGGGGATTCGACATGTCGGCTGGTGAACCGGACTTCTCCGACGAAGCCGTCGTTGCCAGGATCCGCAGCTTCGTCGGCGATCCCGAGCTCGAGGTCGAGATCAAATCCACGTCGACGTGGTACGTCAACCAGGCCTACGCCACCTCGTTCTCGTCGGGTCGGGTGTTCTGCGGCGGCGACGCCGTCCATCGCCACCCGCCGAGCAACGGGCTGGGCTCAAACACCTCCATCCAGGACGGCTTCAACCTCGCCTGGAAACTGGCGTTTGTGCTCGACGGCCACGCCGACCGGTCGCTGCTCGAGACGTACTCCGCCGAGCGGGCCCCGGTGGGTCAACAGATTGTCGTGCGTGCCAACCAGTCCCGTCTGGAGTACGCCGGATTGAACGAATGCTTCCGCACGGTCGGCGAAGCCGACCCTGTGGCGGCCACCGTCGCCAAACTGCGCGACCCCGGCACCCAAGGCGTCGCCGTCCGGGAAGCCCTGGCGAAAGCCCTGGAGCTGAAGAACTCCGAGTACAACTCCCACGGCGTCGAACTCAACCAGCGCTACGCATCAACGGCGGTCATCCCCGACCCCGTTGCTGGTGAGGAGCAATGGGCTCGCGACCCTCAGCTGTACGCGCAGGCCACAACGCGGCCAGGGGCGAAGTTGCCGCACGTGTGGCTCGTCGACGCGAGAGGCCGCCGCCTCTCCACCCTGGACGCCACCGGCAGAGGCCGGTTCTCGCTGGTGACCGGTCTGGCCGGCCTCGCGTGGGTCAGCGCAGCCAAGCAACTGGACCTGCCCTATCTGCGCACCGTCGTCATCGGCAGCAAGGGCACTGAAGACCCCTACCTTGCGTGGGCCCGTGTCCGCGAAATACACGAGGCGGGCGCATTGCTCGTTCGCCCTGACGGTTACATCGCGTGGCGCCACGCTACGCCGGTGGGCGATGACGACGAGGCAGTCGCACAGCTCCGGGACGCGCTGGCCGCCGTCCTCGGAAAACCGATCTTGTGAGGACCGCTGAGCCGGAGCAGCGCCGAATTACCCTGCCGCGCAACAGAGCTGGTGATCCACCAGCTAGGCGTCGATCCCCTGCTTGACCGCGCTGCCAGTGGAGTGAGTAGCGCTTGCCGTCGCTGTGCCGGCATCGTCAGATGGCGCATCCAGCGCTAGTACCTGACGCAATGCCGCGCGCAGCGCGTCCTCCGGCGACTGCGGCCGATCCGCCGACCGCCAAGCGATGTGGCGGTCGGGTCGTACGAGTAGTGCACCGTGGTCCTCGATCTCCCTGACGGAGGCCCAGTCGCCGAGCACATCGTCGAAATCGCAACGGGCGCCGACGAAGTAGACCGGCAAGTCGACGCCCAACTCAGCACTGATCTTTTTCGCGGCCTCGGCCCATGGCTGACCTCCGATGCCGGTGATCAAGCAGAAACGACCGTGACCGGCAAGGTCGAGCGTCGAAATCTGGCGACCGTCGTGTTCGACCCAGGCGTGTGGGAGGTAGCCGCCCGGGTGTGTGGTCGGGTGGTAGTGCAGTTCGGGGTCGCGGTCGGGTTCCGGGAATGGTGTGCCGTCGCCGACGACTGCGCATGAGGTGTAGCGCTGGCCGAGTTCGACGCCGAGCGCGTTGGACCGGTAGTCCTGCAGCTTGACCGCCGCTCTGTGCGCGGCGCGCCGTTCGCTTGCGCCGGGAGCGTCCGACCAGAGTTCATGCAGCGCGGCCCAGCCGTCTTCAGCTGATTGCCCAGGCCGAAGGCCGACCGCTTCCACAGACTTCATCTGACCCGCGAGGGCCTTCATCGCCCGTTCCACGACCTGCTGGCCGACAGGATGGCGCTCCGGCTCGTAGCTGTCGAGTAGGCCAGCGCCGGCCCGTCCAGAGACGACGTAGGCGAGTTTCCACGCCAGGTTGAAGGCGTCCTGGATCGAGGTGTTGCTGCCCAGGCCTCCTGCCGGAGGGTGCCGGTGCGCGGCGTCGCCGGCCAAACACACCCGGCCTCGGCGGTACTCGGTGGCGACCAGGTGATTGACCTGCCAGGTGCTGGTGCCCTTGACCCGAACTTCTGGTCGCTGCGACCCGATCATGTCGTGCGCGAATTTGACGACGGCGGCGTCGGAGGTGTCGGGCTCGCCCTCGGCCGGGTTATAGGAGCGTGTGATCATCCATTCGTTCCACGGGCGCACGCACATGAACGACGCCGTGCCCACCCACGAAATATTCTGCGGCTGTGCGATCTGGTAGAGAGCTGCGGGCCGGTGTGCGACATACTCGGCCAGGTCGGCCTCGATCCACATGTTGAGCATGTGTTTGAGGCCGGACTCCCCCTTGAAGCGGAAGCCGAGTTGCTCTGCGACCCGCGAGCGGCTGCCATCAGCGCCGATCGCATACTGGGCGCGAACGAGATACTCCTCGCCGCTGATGCGGTTGAGCACGCGCGCCCGGACCTCGTCGGAAGACTGCTCGATCTCGACCAGTTCGTGCGAGAAGCGGATGTCGGCGCCCCGCTCGATGGCGGCCGTCAACAGCACCGGCTCGAGCACGTGTTGAGGCGCATGCAACGGCTCGCACGGGCTCGCAGCGAGGTAGTCCGACAGCCTACGACCGGTCCCGTAGGAGGTGTAACGGAAGATCTCCATGCCGGCCAAGCTGGTCGCCTGCACGTTGTACTTCAGGAATCTCAACGAGTTGCCGACAGACCGCACGCGATCTTCGATGCCCAGGTCGCGGAAGACCTCGATGGTCCGCATATTCGTGACAGTCGCGCGCGGCTGGGGTGCCGTGCCGGGATGGCGCGCGAGGGTGATCGCCGGGATGCCCTGCGCCGCAAGGATATTGGACGCGACGAGACCGGTCGGCCCCGCGCCTACAACGAGGACGCCGGTATCGATCGTGCGCATGAACTTCCTTCCGCCTACGACGAGTCGCATCGAATACTCGCCAGGACGTGACACTTCCGTATCACGGTGATAACAGCTGTCGGCCTTCGACGGCCAGCCTCAGGTTCCGCTGATCGGATCGGCTGTGACCGACGCCATGAGCGGCATGATCTTCTCCTCGACATCGAGGATCACCTCACGCATGACTGATGATGGGATGCAGAGCAGTACGCAACCGAGGCCGGCACTCTCGAGGCGGCGCAGCTGGGTCGCGATCTCCTCTGCTGTTCCCGTCAGGGTTGTCATGCGCATGATCTCTTCGGTGAGCACCGCAGCCTCACCATCCAGCAGGTACTCGAGATGACCGGCGTTCACCTCCTGATAGAGGAGCTCGCGCGGAAGGTCAATGCGCGAAAGCACCTCCTTCTCGAAGATCTCGAGTCGCTCGCGGATGGCCGGCGGCAGGAACGGTCCGATCTCGGGATTGCAGGTGTAGAAATGAAACGCCCTGGCTGCGAGCGGCCCAGCCTGCTTGAGCGCGCGCGGCGAAATCGCTGACTCGCCGGGCTCGAGGACGCAGATGGACACCGGCCACATCGTGTAGCAGTCGTCAAGATTGCGGCCGGCTGTCCTGGCTGCGGCACGCAAAGCCGTGATCTCGTCGGCGAACACTTCCGGGCAGTTGCCCATGGCGGTTCCCGCGGTAAGCCCGGAAATCATTCCGTCGGCACCCTCGGCCGTCGCCTGCAGCGCCTTCGGCCCATCGGCAGCGATATAAACCGGAATGGGATGCTCGGGGTTGACTCGCAGCGCCTCGGGTTGCCTTAAGCGGA
>NZ_DATENY010000086.1:0-11786 GCF_035274705.1 Mycobacterium sp.
GGTTATTTCGCGAGCAGGTAGTGGTTGATCGCATTCCCCAACGGTCCCCCTCTCACACCGCGTCCGTGGGGAATTCGACATCTGGGCGGACACGGCTGACGAGCAGTGACACGATAGTCGCGGAGGTCGCGTGGCACGGATCCGCCGCGGACAACTTCTGTAACGAGTGGGCCAGCTTTATGTTCGGTACGCCATCTGCGCGAAGGGCCGTTGCTGTTGGCACTGTGCTGCTTTCATTCGCTACGGCTTGCTCGCGCGGCGATGCAGCGCACACAGACGTCGGCGACAGCTCGACGCCAACGCAGACGCCCGTCGCGGCTCCGACGCCTAGGTTGTCGCCGGAGGCAGCACCCGCACCCGACTTCGCACCAGTCTCCAAACCGATCAACGATGCGATTGCCGCGCATCGGCTGCCAGGTGCTGTGGTTGTCATCGGGCACGGTGGCAAGGTCGTCTTCCACCAGGCGTACGGCGTGCGCAAGCTTGCAGACGAACCAGGTCCCGATGGATCGCCGGCACCTGCGGAGCCGATGACCGAGGACACGATCTTCGACCTGGCGTCTTTGACCAAGATCCTCGCTACGGCGACTGCCGTCATGCAGCTTTACGAACAAGGCGTGGTTCAGCTCGACGATCCCGTGCAGAAGTATCTGCCGGACTTCAACACGGCCGACGATCCACAGCGCGCCAAGGTGACCGTTCGCATGTTGCTTACGCACACTTCGGGCGAAACGGGCGACGTCGACCTCAAGGATCCGTGGGGACTGAGCGGAGCCGATAAATCAGAAGGCATTCATCGTGCGCTGACCACGCCGCTGGAGTCGCGTCCCGGCGAGGTCTTTCGCTACTCCGACATCAACTTCATTCTGCTGGGCGGGCTGATCGAGAAAGTCACCGGCGAGGCCGAAGACGTTTACGTTCAGCAGAACGTCTTCGCGCCGCTTGGCATGGAAGACACCCGCTATCTCCCTCCGGCTAAAGCATGTGGTCCGTACACGATGCGAGGGGCTGCGATTGCGTGGGCTCCGGCTCCGCAGGGAAGCGTCGCTTGTTCTGCAGGTACGTGGAGCATCGATCTGTTGTCGCGCATCGCACCGACAGCACGTGATGAGGAGAACAGAGCCGACCCGGGCAAGAATCCGGATCTTGATTACCTGCTGCGGGGCACTGTGCATGACACGACGGCGCGGCGCATGGGTGGGGTGGCCGGGCATGCCGGTGTGTTCTCGACGGCGCATGACGTCAGCGTCTATGCGCAGGCCTTGCTTGATCGGCTTGCGGGCCGTCCGAGCGAATTTCCGCTGACACAAGCGACTCTGGAGTTGATGACGACTCCGCAGCAGCCTGGACATACAGCTCAACAACTCGAAGCCGCGAACGATGCCAGCAGAGAAGCCGTCGCAACGAGACCGAACACGGCGGATCCGCTACTCGCTCCGCACTATCCGGCGATCACGGGACAGAACCTGCGCGGCTTCGGCTGGGATATCGATACTCGCCTTTCCACGCCGCGAGGCCTGGTCTTTCCCATCGGTAGCTTTGGCCACACAGGCTTTACCGGAACCACGCTGTGGATAGACCCGGGTTCGGATACGTATGTCGTACTGCTGTCGAATTCAATCCATGTGCGAGGCAGTCCACCGATCCAGGAGCTGCGGGGTGAAGTGGCGACGGCGGCTGCCCAGGCGTTGCGTCTCTACGGCAGTACACCGCGTTGAGAACAGTGGAGCCGCCCAGCCAACGACCCAGCGGCGGCTTACCCGAGTTGTCAGTGGGTCGCGGCATGCTTCTGCAGAGCGTCAGCACATGATGACGTCGTCGAAAGGGCGATCCCTCGATGATGGAGAAAAGCAAGCCCTGGTGGGCGGATGACTCGGAGATCGCAGCCATCCGTCGCCGCGTCGAAGAGGAACTCGAACAGGCATGCCACGAGCCGATCCTGTCCGACGAGCCGGATCCCGTTGTTCAGGACTTCTACAGCGGCGAGAGCCTGCAGGAGCTAGCCGCGGCGCGCGACGACCTTGAACACGCCCGCGCGCGTTACACAGACGCGGTACGCAGCGCCCGGACGGCGGGGCTCTCATGGGGCGAGATCGGCCGGGCCCTAGGCGTTTCCAGACAAGTGCTGCACCGTCGCTTTCGCGGGCTCTAGTCCTCAAGTGGTAATACGGTGTCAACGCGGCAGCTGCTCAAAGTGCTGGTAGTCCTTGGGCGTTCGCCAGTCACCGCCCCAGCGCCAACCGCGATCGGTGAACACGCGTACGGCAGCATCTCCCGCGTGCAGGACTCCGGGGTCTGTGCGGTTGCGGTCGAGGTATGGCGCGGCATTCTTGGGTTGGACTGCGCCCGTCTGATCGATCTCGGGATTGAGCAACGGGTTGAGGTCGATGGCTCTACCGGAAGCGTGGAGTGACCAGTGGCCGGTGCCGGGAATGTCTCGGCAGTTGAACGCCGAGGTGTTGTTGTCTTCCATGGACGACTCATCGTCGGCGCCCGGGT
The DNA here is from genome assembly GCF_035274705.1 of Mycobacterium sp. Taxonomy (GTDB): domain Bacteria; phylum Actinomycetota; class Actinomycetes; order Mycobacteriales; family Mycobacteriaceae; genus Mycobacterium. The sequence continues at coordinate 2,500 of NZ_DATENY010000086.1, forward strand.
AGTTGTCCACTGTGCGGATCTTCGCGATCGGATAGCGCAATTGAATAAGCTGCTCGAAGATCGCTGCGACGTCCGCCGCCAGGTCTTCGTTGATGATCAGTGCGCCGCGGTGGGTTTGTCGGTCGAAGCCGATGTAGTCGACCTCGACTCGGCGCAGCTGCCGCGGATCAATTGGGCAGCCGGGATGCCAGCTCGGGCCGAGGTCAGCTGCGGTGACCGGCTGAATCGCGGCGGTGGGCGCTGTGGGTGTGGAAGTCGGTGACGTCTTGACGAACGGTGGTGACGTCGCGGCAGGAGGGGGCCGCGTGGAGCCGCATTGCACAAGGACGGCGCAGGCTACGGCCAGCGTGACGATCCGCCAAGCGTGGACCGGCGACGAGCCCTCACCGCGTGGGTGGGTTATCGGCATCATTCGGGGCGGCGGGGCCCCGTGCCGTCGTGTCGGACGTCGGCTCGCGGCGCAGGATCCGAAGCGTCGGTGGAGCCGGGAGCACCGTCGTCGAATCCTCCTTGAGCCGAACGATTCTCGGCATTTCCGAGAGTTGAGGATGCCGCACGATCGTCGGTGCCGCGGAGGTCGTCGGCTCAGGTGAGGGTGGTTTCGTAGGCTTGGAAGCGGTCGCGACCCGGGCGTTGCGGCGGCGCATCAGATAGCCGGCGAGCGGACCGGTGAACAGCATGGCAACCAGGACAGTGAGGGTCAGCGCGCAGATCACGACGTCGAACGTGCTGGTGATCTGCTGGGCCAGGTTGTTGCCGTAGATCGCATCGGGCGGCGGTTCGGCATAACGCGGGGCGAGCGCGACGCCAATGGCGAGGTTCGCGACCGTGAAGACGAACAGCACCCCACTGAACGCCGCGATGACGGTCGGCGTAGCCGCGCCCTTGCCGAATTGACGGTGTAGCCAGTGCGCAATCAAGCCGGTGATCACATTGAACGCTGTCATCGCAACGCTGTCGTACGGGGCGCGAGGCAGATCCAGCGACACAGCGATCAGGTAGTCGACGACGCGCAGTGCGGCCGCGGCGAACGCCCAGAACGCGATGAGTGTCAGACACTTCTGCGCAGCTGAGCGGAACGCGCCCAGCGTCGGCGGTTTGATCAGGAAGACGGAGTAGAGCGTCGTCGGAGCGACGATCGCGGCGGCGGCCGCCCAGATCAGATACCCCTCGTAACCGACGGCAGCCGTCGACGTGTTCTGGGCGATGCCGTGGAAGGAGTCGATGTCGCGGCCGATGGGAAAGACCCACACCAGCGTGGAGGCCAGCGCCGCCGCGGCGCCCAGTGCGGTGGTGGCCAGTCGTGCGGCGGCGGACTTCTCGATGAGCCACCGCGACGCGATGACCAACGCGATCATCGCCTCCGCGCCGTAGAGCAGCGTGGTGATGATGACAGCGACATCCTGACCGCCGAAGTCGACGTTCGTGACGAACAGATAGCGCAGCCGCCAATACAGGTTGAAAGCAACCGAGAGAGTCGCGAGCGCAATCGACACGGCGCCCAGCAACCGAGCGACGCTATACCAGCGTCGAAAGCCGTTGTCCTCGATGGTGATACTGGTGATCGGCGGCTGCGCGGCGAGCATTGCGCCGCCGATGCCCACGATCAGGCCAGGTCCGATACCCGGGGGTACCAGCCCAGTTCCGCCGTCGCGAACCGTGTGCACCAGGTGGTACCCGACGAAGCCGAGCACGACGATCAGGTAGGAGACGGAGAGCAGCAACCGGATCCGGCTGGTGCGGCGGACGTCGGGCTGCGGGGCGGTGAGCCGGAACGGGCCGACGTGTGGCGCGAGCGCAGCGGCGACGGCGAGCAGTGTCACGACGCCGACGAGGCCGAAGAGCAGGCCGTCGCTGCCGGGGACGCCCAGACCGAAGTCGAGGTTCCACGGCAGCAGCAGCGCGAGGACGAGCAAGGCGACCGCGACGCCGTCGCGCACCGTGTTGGTGCGGACGGGCACGTAGCCGACGCGGGGCGAGCGGGCGACGGCCGGCGCGGCGGTGGTGGGCACCGCGACGGTGGCCGACGCGTCGTAACGCTGGTCGCTCACGTGACGATTTCCTCTCTGAATGACGCCGCGAGGTGTTGCCACCTCAGGGTGCTCACTTTTGCTCCTGTACACAAGCAACGCGGATGGGCGCCGGGGTAGCTTTGGATCGTTGTTAAGGCAAGGAGTGGACCGGGTGGACGTAATCGTCGGGGTGGCGGTCACCGGACGGGTGGCGCGTCTGGCGATGGTCGGCTCGCCGGCTTCTGGCGGTCAGGTATTCGACCAGTATGCGCTGGACCTGCCCGACGACGCGATGACCGACCTGGCCGACACCATCGTCGGCACTTACCGTGCGGTGGCCGACTCGGGCAACCGGGTGGCCGCGACACGGCTCTGTCTGCCCGATGCGTCTGCGGCCGAGACCCTGCGCCAGACGGTGTTGAGCGCGGGAGTGCAGAACGTCGAAGTGGTCACGGAGGCCGAGGCGGCCGCGGCGCTGGCCCGTAGTGTCGGCGCGGACGCCGCGTTGTTGCTGGCCGATGACGACACTGTGTCGCTGACAGTGATTGGCGAGGACGAGGATTCGACGTCAGTGCTGGCGTCGGTGCCGATCGGTGCGGCTGGTGCGGCCGTCGCGTGTGCCGCTGTGCTACAGCATGTGCCCGGCCCGGAGGTCACTCGGATCACGTTGGTCGGGCAGCGCTTGGACCTTGATTCGATTGCGGCTGAGCTGCATTCGACGGCGCCGGTCGAGGTGCCGCCCGATGCGGGCTACGCGATCGCGCGGGGTGCGGCGCAGACGGCCGAGGACTCCGGTTTCCCGGCAGGCGCGGCGACGCAGATGGCGCCTGCGGTTGCCGACGCGACGATGATGGCGCCGGCGGCGGCCGATGCGACGCAGATGGCACCGGCTTCGGACGCGACGCAGATGGCACCGACTACGGATCCTGCAGCGGTCGGGCCGCAGCTGGCGTACTCGCAGGCGGAGCCGGACTACTACGAGATGCCCGCGGATTCGATCGAGGAATTCGTTCCCGAGCAGGAGGATGAGGCGCCGTACACCACGGTGATCGCGCCGCCGCCGCCAAGGAAATTGCTGATGGGCAGCGCGCTGGGGTTCGTGGTGGTGAGCTTCGCGACGCTGGCGGTCACGGTCGCGATCAACATCCGTCCAGTGGCCGACGTCGAAGCGCAGCCGGTCCCGGCGATTCAGTCGGACACGGTGCCGGGGCGATACCTGCCGCCGGTGCCGCACGAGCCGGATCCGGTGGCGCTGCCGATCGCGGTGGTGTCGCCGCCGCCCGCGGCCCCGGCCGCTCCGAGTGTCCCGATCAATCGTGGGCCGGTGAACAACAATGTGCCGGCGGCTCCGCCGATTGAGCAGGCGCCGCCGGCCGAGCCCGCTCCTGCGCCAGAGGTGCCGGTGGTGCCTGTGGTGCCCGTCATCCCGTTCCCGCCGTTCAACCCGTTCCCGACATTGCCGACGTTCACGACGACGATTACGACAACGCCGACGACGACAACGACCACCACGACGACGACGACAACGACCCCTACGACAACGACGACCACGCCGACGACGACAACGCCGACGACGACGTCTTCTGAGACGACCACGTCGGCTTCAGAGCCCACCACGATTCCGACGTCGCAATCAGTGCCTCCGGTCATCCAGAAGACAGCGCCGCCCGTGACGCAGGAACCCGCATACACGCCGGCGCCCGCGTACACGGCGCCATCGGAGCCCGCGTATATCCCGCCAGCGCCGGCCTACACGCCACCTGCGGTTGCGCCGGAGCCTGCACCGGCTCCCGCACCAGCGCAGGTGATTCCACAGTCACCGTCGAGCGGCAGTGGCGGCGGATCATCAAGCGGCAGTGGAGGTTCCGGTTCAGTGCCCGTGACGACGATCCCGGTGTCGCCCTAGCCGCCGGCCGGCACCCGCGCCGAGTGTGAAACCACGGCGAAGACCGGCGGCAAATTTGACAACAGCTTCAGGCTCGAGGCTTCCCGACAATTCGGCGCCACGTGCGGCAGCGGTATCACTCTCCCGGGACAGCACGGGTGGCCAACTCGGGCCGGCCGCGGCGCACCGGAAACCACCATGCGCATTGCGGTCAAAGTGGTGCAGGCATACAGGGACAGCCATCCGTCGCCCAGCAGCGCCACTCGTAGTGTGACCGCGAATTCCGTTGTGGCGTGCCCGGATTACGGCGAGGAGCGCGTTGGTTCAGGGATCTCAGTCCAGGTCGGCGAGGGCCTTGCGGGCGGCTTCTAGTTCGGCTTCGAGGGCGGCAACCCTGGCGGCCTGCTGGGAGCGCGCCTCTTCGATGACCTCGTCGATCGGGGTGGAGAGGTCCTCGTGCAGTTCCTTAGCCGCCCGGGAGACGGCGGCGGCCGCGACCGCTAGGTTGCGGGCCAGGTAGGTGGTGCCCTGCTTGAGCTCTGCGTGCCATTCGCCGTCGGCGGTACCGGTGACAGTGAGGGTCAGCTCTATAGTCTTGGTTTTCTTTCCGACCGCCTTCTTGGCCGGCGTCTTTTTAGGCTTCTCCTCGGCAGGAGCTTCAGCGGCGGGCGCTGGTGTACTCCTCGGGCCGGTGCTCTCGATCGATGAAACCAAGACGTCGGGAGTGTCGGAGTGGGTGGATGGCGCTTCTACTGCCAGAGTGTCTACAGTCATCGTTTCGGCGATCTCCTCCTGAACAACGCCCGCAGTGAGCGGGCTGGCACTGAGCGTCTATTAGAACACATGTTCGACTCCCGAGACAACGTGCCATTTCAGTGGAACAAAAGCCGCTAACGGACGCCGCGGGGTCCGGTTCGACAGATCTGCAGCGCTCTGACCAGCGTGATCCGAAATCGCTTGTACCCCATGGATTCTCTCTGTTCACGGTTAGTAGAAACGACGTCCGAGATAGACCGCCTTCGATCGCGATGCAGTGCTGCGCACCTCAGCGGCTGTTGAGCCTGCCTCAGACTGCGGCCGGCACCCGATCCTTCGCGCGCATCTCCTGGCGGAGGGATGTGAACTCCGAGATCGTCCTAGTCGCCACGGACGCGACCGGTCGCGCGTTGCGGCCCGTCGCCTCCGTCTTCGACACCATCACCACGCTGTCGATGTAGGGCTGGATGGTGGTGGCGTTCTGCACCGTCGCGACGATCACCAGCTGGAAACCGAACTTGCGGAACGCCTGCAGCGCCTGCTGCGCGAATTGCGGGTCGGACTTGCTGAACGCCTCGTCGAGCATCAGCTGTGCGAAAACCGGTCTGTTGTCGGTACTTTCGGGGCTGGCCAGGTTGAAGCTCAGCGCGCCCGCGAGGCAGAACGCCATCAGCTTCTCCTGCTCGCCGCCGGAGTTGTCGCCCGCATTGCTGTGCGTGCGGATCAGCTCGTCGTTGGCGACGTCCCACTCGGCGCAGTCGAAGGTGAACCGGTTGCGCACGTCGAGCGCATCACGCGTCCACGCCTTGTCCTCGGGCGCCGTCGACGCCATCCGGTTGCGCAGCCGCAGAATGTCGGCGTACTGGTCGAGGATCGCCTGCTTATCGCCCAGGCCGACTTCGGCGATGCGCCGCGAGATGGACCGCACGATCTCGGTGAGCTCGGACACCGCCGTCAGCTGGCGAGGAGTGGCGCGGAGCGTCAGCCGGGTGCCGCGGTTGAACTCGACCGCGCCCAAACCGGTGTTGACGCGGTCGATCTGGTCGCTGATCCGCCGCGCCTCCTGCTCCGCGACGCGGTGCAGCGTCAGGATCGCGTCGGGTGCCTGTTCGGTGACGAGCCGCATCATCCGCTCGTACGCCTCGGGCAGTTCGCGTTCGTCGATGTGCTTGCACAGTGCGACGTAGTCGTGGACGCGCTCATCAAAGTCGTCGCTGTCGTTGGGGATCGCGTCGGGGAACGACGTGTCGAACGTGTTGAGGATGCGCGCCAGTTCGTCGTAGGAGCGGCGCCGGCTCTCGCGCAGGTGTTCGCGTTCCTTCTTTACCGCGGTAAAGATTGCGTCGCGGTGCGGTTCCGGATCAAGGAGTTCCAGTGCCACGGGCAGCTGCGCGGCGTAGCGGTGCAGTAACTCGGTCAGCGGCTCGGACACGAACGCCGGTGACAGCCGCTCGGATAGTTCCATCAGCCGGGTGCGGCGCTCGTCGAGGTTGTCTCGCCGGGTCTGGATGGCGCCGCGGCGTGTCATGAATTTCTGGATCTGGGACCAGCATTCGTCGGCGCGTGCGTTGAGGGCCTCGAGATCGGGGTGGTCGGCCATCAGCAACTCGTACTGCTCGCGCAGCCGGTCGGCGTGGCCGTCGGCGGTCTCGGTGTCGATCTGGCTCCACTGTGGGTACTGCTCGCAGATCGCCTTGCAGGTGGCGGCTCGGTCGCGCCACTGCTGGCGTTGCGCGGCGATGTCGTCGGCTGCGCGGCGGGCCTTCTGGTAGGCCTCCTCGGCGGCGGCCAGTTCGAGGGTCAGCGCATTGATCTTCGCGGTGACGTCGCCCTGGTAGAGGTATTCGGACTGCTTGACCGGGCGTCGGTCGTCCTTGACGGCCAGCCGCTCGGAGTCTTTGTACAGGCCGGCGTCGGTGACCGCGCGGCGGAACCGGGCGAATACGTCGGGGGTGTCGACGCAGACGTGGTCGCCGGCGGCGGTGATGACGTCGACGGCCTCGGCGGCGCATGGATGCTTCGGATCGACGGCGAACAGCTTGCCCGCCAACGTGTTCGGCTCGGGGTCGACGGGTTCGGCGCCGAGGAGCTTCGCCCGGACGTGGTGCAGCTGCAGTCGGCCGCGCATGTCGGTGTCGTTGACGAACCGCAGCACCTTCTCCCAGTGCTGATCGGGCACCAGCAGCCGCAGGCCCGCGCCGCGCAGCACCTTCTCGACGGCGAGCCGCCAGCGGGTCTGGTCGGGCTTAAGGTCCAGGAGTTCGGCGATGTAGGGCAGCTCGGTGGCTTCGGCGCCGACTTCGGCGCAGATGTGGTCGCGCATCGCGAGGGCGAACTCGGGCAGTGCCGAGCCGACGTGTTCGACGCGCTTGAGCTCCTTGGCGTCGTCGTCGCGGGCGATACGGGCGGACTTCTGCGCGTACTCGGCGTCGGTGGACTCCTCACGGTTGCGTTCGACCTTGGCGAGCAGTTCGGTGGCCTGGGTGAGCAGTTCCTCACGCAGGTTCCAGAATTCGTCGGCGGTGTCGGGGATCTCGACGTCCTGGGCGGTGAGCAGGTCTTCGTAGGCAGCGCGACGGCGCTCCACCTGCTCGGCCTCGGTCTCGGCGGCGGTCACCTGTGACTGCAGCGGAGCGATGTTCGCGCTCGTTCCACTGATCTGCGCGTTGAGCGAATCCGCCTCGGCCTTGGCGAGATTCAGTGATCGGGTGACGTCTTCGTACTCGTTCTCGAGTTGGTCGATGGTGCCGTCGAGTGTCGCGATCTGCTCTGGGCACTGGGCGAGCCGGACGTGGTCGGTGTAGGCCCGCACCATCGGCGCGTCGACGAGGTCGATGATGCCGAGGTCGGAGGATTCGGAGGCGTAGCGGTGTTGGATCTGCTCGATGTCGCCGAGGATCTTGCGTTTCTTCTGCGCGACGGCGAGTAGTTCGCGTGCCTCGACGAGCGGGTCGATCTGCTTGAGCGCCTCGGGCAGCCGGGCCAGGCTGTCGGGTTCGTCGAGCATGAACTCTCGGACGAACTGCTCAAGTCCGCCAACGCTTTTCAGCGACTTGGCCTTGCCGAGCAGCTGCTGGGCGGCGTCGGAGGCGCGGATGCCGATGGTGGCGTACAGCTGGGCGAGGTACTGCGACTCGACCTTGGTGGAGAACCGCCAGTCTTCCTTGAAGACGCCGGCGTCGAAGCGGCCGGCGGCCCAGCGGTTGCAGACGTCCTCGATGTCGAGGTCGCCGTCGCCGAGCACGAAGCGGCTCGAGGAGTCGTTGCGGGACTCGCCGGTGAGCCACTTGAGCACGAGGCCGGTGACGGTGCGGCCGGAGTCGCTGGCGTAGGTGACCGCGACGGCCGACCAGGCGGTGCCGTCGCCGCGCAGGTACATCACGCGGCTGGTGCCGCCGTCGCTGCGTTGGCCCCACGCACCGCGGACGTACTTGTCGACGGTGCGGCGGCCTGCGCTGGAGCCGGCGGCGGTGTTGTCGCCGGAGGCGTTGAAGTTGCGGCGGTTGAACGGCAGGAAGCCCAGCGAGATCGCGTCCAGCAGTGACGATTTGCCGCTGCCGGAGGCGCCGGCGATGAGTGCGCCGCCGGAGCTGAAGGGGATGGAGTGGTAGCCGTCGAAGACGCCCCAGTTGATGACCTGCAGCCGGGACAGGTGGAACTGTTCAGTCAACGTCGGCTTCTTCCTCGGCTGGCGTTCCGCCGTTGAGCAGTTGTTCGAACTGCTGCTGGAGTTCGGTGATGACCGAGGCGGTCATGATGGCGGTGATCACGGGGCTGATGGTGTAGCTGTCCTCGTCGTCGCGGGTCTTGCGGAGGATCTCCAGGCCGGCCAGTCGGGCGATGGCGCCGTCGATGCGGGCGGCGAAACCGACGGCGTCGCGGTCTGTGTCGTTGAGGACGCCGGAGAACAGGCCGTGCATTTCCTCGCGGCTGATGAGTACGGTCTGCCCGCCGGAGGCGCGCATCATCTGGGCGAGGTGCAGGGCGAGGATGGAGTCGTAGGTGCCGAGCGGTTCGCGGCGCAGAAGCTTGATGCCCCTAGCGGATTCGTAGCGGGCCTGTTCGACGAAGGCGACGTCGGTGGTGTCGACGATGCGCAGCAGCAGGTCGAGTTCGGAGAGGCGGACGGACAGTTCTTTGCGGTATTCGAGCACCCAGCTGTAGACGTCGGCGTCGGCCTCGGCGCTGATGTAGCGGCGGGTGAGCAGGTGCTGCAGGGCCCAGCAGGCGCGGTCGGGGAGTTCAGAGACGTCGCCGTCGAAGCGCGGTCTGCGCTGAACGGGTGGGCGGGCTGTCTGGTCGACCTGGGGGAGTGAGGAGAAGTCGATGTCGGCTTCTGTGGTCACGTGGCGGCTCCGGTAATGGATTCTGTGAATGTCAAACGGGGGACAGCGATTTCGCGGTCGCGGCCGTCGAGCGAACGGAAGCGGACAGTGGCCGATTCGATGGCGTCAGGGTTGGGCTGCTTGAGGGCCCAGGACCAGAGCACGATGACGTGGCCGAGGTAGGCGGTGTCGAGCATGGCGACGGCCTCGGGAAGCGAGACGGGCCCGGTGGTGATGGCATCGTTGAGCATGTCGGACATGGCGGGGGCGTCGACCTGGGTGGTGAGGGCGGCGAAGCTGGTGAGGTCG
>NZ_DATENY010000087.1:0-79566 GCF_035274705.1 Mycobacterium sp.
CCGCTCACCGATCGCGAACTGGAGATCGTCATGCTGATCGCCGACGGAGAATCGAACCGCGCTATCGCCGAGCGACTGACGCTCTCGGTGCGCACCGTCGAAAGCCACATCTACCGGGCAATGGCAAAGACCGGAACCAGCACCCGCGAGGAACTCGCCGCGCTGCTACGACACCGCAAGCCGAAGACACAGTAAACACCTTCGCGGCTACGTAGTACTGCGCCTAACCAGGCGGGATTGCAGTGGCGCGCTACTGCGCTCGCCGCCGCGAATGCGAGTGACGATTCCAATGCGGAACCAACTGAATCCGCACAGGAACGCAAGAAGGACAAAACCATGAAGAGCTTCGTTACTTCCCTCGCAGCGGGCTCGCTGGCCGCCGCGGCGCTCGGCCTCACTGCCACCGCCAACGCCGCCCCGGCGGGCCCATCGTCCGTCGACGCCGTGATCGACCAGCTGACCGCGCGAGGCTATGACGTCGTCGTGAACCGAATCGGCACCGCTCCGTCGGCGCAGTGCACGCTCAGCTCGGTTCGCCCCGGCCAGACGTTTTCGCGCAGCGACACCGGGTCCGGTCTACCCGGATCCTGGGGCGACATTGTCACCACGGTGACAGGCAAGACGGTCTACGTCGACATCGTCTGCTGATATCCGATCGGACCCAGTCGGCTATCTCAGCGAATCCACAGTTTTCATGCCCCGACCAGCAACAAGGGCACAGACTGTCATCAGGCACGAAAGGGGAACTGTGGCCGAACCGAGCGAACACTCGTCCCGCACTGCGCGCGTTACGAGAGCCTCTTTCCGACAGGAGTTGAAAGACGCCCGCAGCCAGTCGGCGGCGAGCCGGAAGATCGTCGCGGCACTCGGCCGTGCGGTCGCGAACCCCGGGGACGTACTGGACACCGTCCTTGAAGAGGCCGCGAGACTGTGCGAAGCACAGGTCGCCCAGCTGTACCTCCTTGAGGGCGACGTGTTCCGCCTCTCCCAAGTCTCCGGCGAAATCCCGGAGGAGTATCGCAAGTACCTGCACGACCACCCGGTTCTCAGAAACCGTTCCTCCGCCGTCGGGCGCGCGGCGGAGGACATGCGTACCCATCAGATCCGCGACGTGCTCAACGACGCGGAATACGGGCGCACGGATCTCCAGCAACGAGCCGGCTTCAGAACCATGCTCGCCACGCCGATGATCCTGCAGGACGAGCTCGTTGGCGTGCTGTCCATGTGGCGGACCGACGTCAAGCCCTTCGATGCGCGCGAACGCGAGCTCCTCGAGGAATTCGCCGTTCAGGGGGCGATCGCGTTGCGACAGCGCGACCTCATGCTCGCGCTCGACTCCAAGGGCAAGGAGCTGGCGAGGAAGGTCGCACAGCTCGAGGCGCTTCGGGAGCTGGATGAGGTCGTTGGATCGAGCCTCGACCTCGACGAAGTCCTGGACAGGATCGTCAGCAACGCCGTGCGGCTCACCGGAACCGACGGCGGATCGATCATGGAGTACGACGAGTCGGCCGATTCGTTCCACGTCCGTGCCGCGTCCGGAAGCAGCCCCGAGCTACTCGATCAGCTGCGGGCGATCACGATCCACCGGGAATCGACCCTGGTTGGTCGGACCGCACTCACTCATCAGCCGGCCGAGGTTTCCGACCTTGCCAAGACGGAGCTCGACCCCCATCTCGAGATTCTGTTCCGGGACGGATGGCGCTCGGTGCTCGCGGTTCCCATGCTGCGCGGCGACAAGCTGGTGGGTGTGCTGGTGATCCGGCGCCGGGGCACGGGCACGTTCCCAGCCGATATGACCGAGCTGCTCCAGACCTTCGCCAGCCAGTCGGCGCTGGCCATCGTCAACGCACGCCTGTTCAGGGAGTTGCAGACCAAGACCAAAGAGCTGGAGATCGCAAGCCGCCACAAATCGGAGTTCCTGGCCAGCATGTCCCACGAACTGCGGACCCCGCTCAACGCGGTGATCGGTTTCTCCGAGGTGCTGCTGGATCGCATGTTCGGGGAGATCAACGCGCGCCAGGACGAGTACCTGCGCGACATCTTGAGTTCGGGCAGACACCTCCTGGCGCTGCTCAACGACATCCTGGATCTATCGAAGGTCGAGGCGGGTCAAGAGGTGCTCGAGCCCAGCACGTTCGTGGTCAGCAGCGCCGTGGAGTGGGCGGCGGGACTGCAGCGTGGGCGCGCAGACGCGCATGCCATCACAGTGACATGCGAGGTCGCGGAAGACGTCGGGACGATCGAGACTGACGAGCGGAAATTCAGGCAGGTGGTGCTCAACCTGGTCGCCAACGCCGTGAAGTTCACGCCCGATGGCGGACGCGTTTCCGTCCGCGCCTGCCGCAAGGGGACCGAGCTCATTGTCACGGTGACCGACACCGGCATCGGGGTGCCTCCCGAGGATCAGGAGCGGATCTTCGAGTCCTTCCAGCAGGGCCGCCGGGGTGCTCCGAAGGAGGAGGGCACCGGTCTTGGGCTGACGTTGTCACGACGCCTCGTCGGGTTGTTCGGAGGGCGGATGTGGCTCGAGAGCACCCCCGGCGTTGGAAGCACGTTCGGCTTCTCCGTGCCGCTCACCCCGGTGGCGGAGGACGTCACCTCGCCCGGGAGTGACGAGTTTCCGGCGATCGTCCTCGTCGACGACGATCGGGCGTCGCTCGATCTTCTCGCGGCCTACTTGGACGGGTCACCGACTCAGGTGCTGCGGGCCCGTGACGGCGTGGAGGCTCTCGAGGTGGTGCGCAAGGTACAGCCGGCCGCGATCGTGCTCGACATCAAGCTGCCACAGGTAGACGGCTGGAAGGTCTTGACCGAGCTGAAGGCTGACCCCGCCACCGCCGCGATCCCCGTCGTCATCGCCTCAGTCGTCGACGATCGTCCCCGCGGCCTTGCCCTCGGCGCTGATGCCTACCTTCTCAAGCCGGTTCGTCGCGACGACCTCATCGATTCGCTGCGACGCGTGGGCGCCCTGGAGTCGCCGTGACGCCGCGCAGAATCCTTGTGGTAGAAGACAATCCGTTGAACCTCAAACTGGTTCGGGACGTCCTCGAGTTCGCCGGGTACCACGTCATCGCGGCCAATTCGGGCGAGGAAGGCCTGTGCGCCGCCGAGGACGATCCGCCCGATCTGGTGCTGATGGATCTCCAGCTCCCCGGCATCGACGGAACAGAGACGCTGCGAAAGTTGAGGCAGGGCAACCTCGGACGCGATGTGCCCGTCGTCGCTGTTTCCGCTTTCGCAATGGCCGAGGATCGGGAGCGCGCGGCTCTGGCCGGCTTCGACGGATACATCGAAAAGCCGATCAGCGTGCGAGATCTGCCCGGCCGGATCGAGGCGTTTCTCGACAGGCGGGCGAACTGATGGACATCCCGGTGACCGTGTTGGCTGTCGACGACGAGCCTGCCAACGTGAGGCTTCTCGACGCGGTGCTCACGCCTCGCGGGTACCGGGTTCTCAGCGCGGCGACAGGGGCAGAAGCGCTGGCGTTGCTAGAAACCGAAGACGTGGACATTGTCCTGCTCGACATCGTGATGCCGGGGATGGACGGTCACGAAGTCTGCCGAAAGATCCGGTCTGCGCCGGCTACCGAATTCCTTCCCGTCGTGATGATCACCGCCAGCGGAAGTCAGCAGCGTCTGGCCGCGCTCGAGTCGGGGGCCGACGACTTCGTCACCAAGCCCTTCGACCAGACCGAATTGCTGGCCCGGGTGGCGTCGCTGGCGCGAATCAAGCGATACCACGACACGATCCGTCGACAGGCCGACGAGCTGGCCAAGTGGAACACGGAGCTCGAGACTCGCGTCGCCAGGCAGGTTGCCGAGTTGGAGCGCACCAATCGGCTGCGCCGCTTCCTGTCACCGCAACTGGCCGATCTGGTCGTTGGCGACGAAACCCTGCTAGGGAGCCATCGCCGCGAAATAACCGTCGTATTCACCGATCTCAGGAACTTCACACCGTTCGCCGAAACCAGTGAGCCCGAGGAAGTGATGGGTGTGCTGGGCGACTATCACGAGGTCATCGGGACGCTGGTTCATGAATACGGAGGCACGCTCGAGCGGTTCACGGGCGACGGGGTCATGGTGTTCTTCAACGACCCCATTCCGTGCGACGACTACACGGAGCGTGCGGTCCGGATGGTCCTCGACATCCGAGACGCCGTGAAAAAGCTTGCCGTGCAATGGCTTCGCGACGGCCATGACCTCGCCCTGGGAATCGGAATCGCCCAGGGTTACGCGACGCTGGGCAGGATCGGCTTCGAGGGCCGCTTCGACTACGCCGCCATCGGCAGCGTCACGAATCTAGCCGCCCGGCTGTGTTCGGACGCCGGTCCGTGGCAGGTATTGGTTACCGACCGTGTGCTCGCACGCACCGAGCACCTGGTTGTCGCGGAAATGGTTGGCGACGTACAGCCCAAGGGATTCAGCCGCTCGGTGCGGGTCCACAACATCAACGCGCTAAACGACGAGTAGGTGAGGACATGACACAGCTAACGGTCGCCGATCAACGAGCCTCGGGCCGCCAACTGTCAAGTCTGGACGAGACGGAGCGCTACCGCTGCTTCGACGATCTGCAGCTGGCGATGCCGACCGTCTGGGAGTCGATGAGGCTCGACTTGGACGACGAATCCGTCGTCGTGATCCCGTCGATCAGCATCGAACGCACCACGCCTGGGAGTGGCACCGTCACGCAGGCGCTAGAGGAGCGGGCCCTGTTCTTGCTGCTGCTGCTTCGCCAACCGCGGCTGCGCATGATCTACGTGACCTCGCAGCCGGTGTCGGAGTCCATCATCGAGTACTACCTCGGGTTGCTTCCCGGGGTGATTCCCAGTCATGCCCGTGCCCGGCTCACCCTGGTCCCGGTCGGTGATGCGTCAGGGGTGTCGCTGAGTGCGAAATTGCTTGCGCGACCGCGACTTCTGCGGGAGATCCGGTCCCTGATTCCCAACCCGGCCCGCAGTCACCTCATCCCCTACAACACCACACCGCTCGAGCGGGATGTCGCGCTGAGCCTGCAGATCCCGATGTACGGCTCGGACCCGCGGCTCGCGGATCTCGGCAGCAAGACCGGCTGCCGCCGGATGTTCGAAGAGCTCGGGGTGCCGTGCCCGGTCGGGGCCGAGGACCTCCACACCGTCGACGACATCGTGGCCGGCGTGCAGAGCATGCGCGCGCGACGGGCGTCGCTCACTCAAGCGATCGTGAAGCTCAACGAGGGCGTCTCGGGTGCGGGCAACGCCTCGCTGGACCTACAAGGGCTGCCGGCCCCTGGCTCGCCGAGCGAGGCGGCCGAAATCAGAGAACGTGTGTTGCGCGTGCAACCGGAGAGCGAAAACCTTGCCGTCGACGTCTACCTGGCCGCCTTCGAGAAGCACGGCGGGATCGTCGAGGAGCGGATCACTGGAGTGGCACTGACCAGTCCAAGTGTCCAGATGCGGGCACTGCCGGACGGCACGGTCGAGCTGCTGTCCACGCACGACCAGCTTCTCGGCGGCGCGAGCGGTCAGAAGTACCTCGGCTGTGTGTTCCCAGCCGATCCCGGATACGCCGCGGCGATCGCAGAGCCTGCGATGGTGATCGGACGACACCTGTCGAGGCTCGGGGTGCTCGGCCGGTTCGCGGTGGATTTTGTTGTCGTACAAGATGAAAGCGGCGTGTGGACGCCGTATGCGATCGAACTGAACCTGCGCAAGGGTGGAACCACGCATCCGTTCCTCACCCTGCAGTTCCTCACCGACGGGACCTACGACGGCGCCCAAGGAGTCTTCCTGACGCCAAGTGGCAGCAGAAAATATCTCGTCGCGACCGACCACTTCGAGGACGAACGGCTCAAGGCACTCACCGTCAGGGAACTGTTCGACATCGTCGTCCGCCACGGTCTGCATTTCGATCAGTCCCGGCGCACGGGAGTTGTCTTCCACATGATCAGCTGCCTCACCGAATGCGGCCGCGTCGGGCTGACCGCCGTCGGAGACACCCCCGAGGACGCGTGGCAGATCTACCAGGAGGCTCAATCCGAAGTCCTCAGAGAGGCGGCGCTGGCGTTAGAGGAAGGATGCGTCGTCGGTTGAGTCTGCGTTTGGCGAGCAAGGATCACGTCTGGTACGTCGCCTACGGATCCAATCTTCACTCCGCGCGCTTCAATTGCTACATCGCGGGTGGAAGACCACGCGGTGCGCGCCGCACATACGCCGGATGCCGCGATCGGTCGCCACCCCGACGCGATATTGGGATCCGTTTGGCCGGTGGCCTCATCTTTGCGGGCAATTCGAGAGTGTGGGGCGGGGGCATCGCCGTCTACCAGCCTCACGCCGATGGCGAGGTTGCGGCGCGGGCTTACCTGCTGACGTTCGGACAGCTCAGCGATGTGGTCGCACAGGAGATCAGGCGCCCAGTTGGCAGCGACCTGCCGCTCGGCAGAGCAGCAGACCGACGGTGGGCAACGAATTCCCGTACCTACGAAACGCTTCTACGCCTGGACGACCGCGACGGTTTACCGATGTTCACCCTCACGTCTCTGCAGAAGGTCGATGCCACGACGCCGTCGGGGCCCTACCTTCGCGTCATGCTCGATGGGCTCGGCGAGGCGTTCGACTGGGCTGTGCATGCCAGGGTGCGGTATTTGTTGCGTGCGCCGGGCGTCGCACCGGCATGGAACGCCAACCGGCTCGTCGAGTTGTGCAATGGCCGAGGGTGACATCTCCTTCGCCGACACTGTCCCCGGCTTCGCGTGGGCCCAGCCAGACCGTCATTTCGACGCCGATCGCGATCTGTCCGCAGTGTCGACACGCGGCCGACGTAGCCGACGGCGCATGATGGGCCCCATGGCTGAAGCCGGATTGTGGGTTGCGTGGGGACTGCCGACCAGCGGACGCGAAACGCAAGCACTCGATCTGCTCAAAGAGACGACGACTGACTACTTCAAGCGGCTCGTCCAGGACGGCCGTATCGAGCGCTTCGACACGGCAATTCTCAAACCTCAAACCATTGAATTGGGCGGCTTCATCCTCATCCAGGGCACCCAACCGCAGATCGACACACTTCGCCGTGACGAGGATTTCCAGGTCTGGGTCAACCAGGTCCAGCTCGTCGCCGACCGGGTCGGAATGGTCGACGCATGGGTCGACGAGGGGCTTTCTGAGGCAACCGGCCTCTACGAGAAGGCCCTCCGGAAAGCCGGGCTAACGCCGTAGCTCGTTTTTTGGATAGTCGACTAAAAGCCCAACAAGATCATCACCACAGCGACAGCTGTTGTTTATGAGACTTTTCTCCCTTTTGCTGTGAGGCGCTGTAGGGTTCGCTTTAATAACCAAGTATTGACGTCGGGGGAAACGTCGTAGGGGAGAACCATGCCCGCATCAGCTTTCATCGGTCGCGTCGGCGGTTTGGCCGTCGTCCTCGGCGTCGGCACCGCCGTGGCCACGGGTTATGGCGTGGCATCGGCCGACACCACCGATTCGACATCCTCATCCAGCTCGTCGACGTCCGATTCGACGTCGACGGGTTCAACGGGCACCCCTAACCCGAAGCCCACGTCAGGGTCGACGACACAGTCCACGACCGAGCCGTCCACCACCACGACGACGACGGGGACACAGGGTGCCACGTCCACCGCGACAGAGGTTGCCCCCGGCGTCGTGGTGAGTGCGCAGACCAACACGTCGACCTCAACGGGGACGTCGACGGCGACCTCAGCGGGGACGTCGACGGCCGCAACGCCGAGCGCGACCGCAACGGCATCGCCGACTCCGACGACGCAAGCCTCAACGCCCACGCCGTCAGCCACCGCGACCGCGACGCCCACCGCTGAGCCCGAGCCGAGCACCCAGCCCACGGCCACTCAAACCGCCGACGAAACTTCCAAGCACTCATCGAGTTCGACCGCCACAGCGACCGCAACGGATACCGCATCCAATTCCACGGCTGCATCGAGCGCCCCGACGGCCACCAACAGCCCCTCGGCGACCGCCTCCGCCACGGCTCAGTCGAACGACACCGCCACGCCGCGCATTTTGACCTTCAGCATGGCCGCGACCGACCCATCGGCGACCGACCTCGTGCAGGCCTCGACCATCCAGCCGATGGCACCCGTGGCCCAGACACCGCCGAACCCGTTGACCGCCGTGGCGAACCTGGTGTCGAGCTTCGTCAACATGGTGCTCAGCCCGTTCACCGCGGGCACGAGCCCGACCACACCCGCCGGGGCGCCGGTGTTATGGAGCCTGCTCGCGTTCGCCCGACGCGAATTCGAGAACTTCTTCAACGCGCTGGGCGGTCGGTCCACGCCGACCAGCACGCTGGCGGCCCCGGCGACCACGAGCCTCGCGCTAGCAGCTGCCGCGACCGCGGTGGTCACCAACCCGCCGCCGGCGTTCCCGGCGCCGGGTCAGCAGCTGAGCCCGTCGACGCAGTTCGTCAGATGGGTCACCGGCAACTACCAATACGCCAGCGATCCAACGCTTGCCAACACCTCCACGCGTTACTCGGTATGGGGCACCGACGTCGGAACCATGTGGGACAACGGGATTCCCGACGATCCCAGCACACCGATCAACGAGCACCAGATCCTGATCGCGGTCGGCGACACGTTCAGCGGCCCCGGCATGACGGGTCTGTGGCGCTCGAACACGTTGTTCCGCAGCTCCGA
This sequence comes from Mycobacterium sp., assembly GCF_035274705.1. Taxonomy (GTDB): domain Bacteria; phylum Actinomycetota; class Actinomycetes; order Mycobacteriales; family Mycobacteriaceae; genus Mycobacterium. Next base: position 8,644 of record NZ_DATENY010000087.1, read on the forward strand.
CACCACCCTTGCCGATGGAATGACCATCCCGAATGGCCAGTGGTTCAACGGCAATATGTTCGGCGGAGCGCCGCTGGGCCCGAATTCCACCACCGCGAGGCAGATCATCTTCCCCGACGGACTGCCCGCAGGCGTCACCCTCATCCCGACGGCAGGCATCTCCGTGCCCACCTCGGGCACGCAGTTCGGGGCGACCCAGTACGTCAGCTTCATGTCTGTAACGCAGTGGGGCTCACCAGGCCAGTGGACGACGAACTATTCGGCGATCGCGTACTCCACGGATAACGGGGAGAACTGGAAGGTCGCTCCGACGTCCGTGCGCTACAACAACTCGTGGAGCGGTAACCAGAACTTCCAGCAGTCGGCCTTCGTGCGCCCCGGCGACGGCTACGTCTACATGTACGGCACACCCAACGGCCGGCAGGGCGCCGCGTACTTGTCACGCGTCGCGGAGAAGGACATCCTCGACGTGACCAAGTACGACTACTACAGCGGCGGCCAGCAGGGCTGGTTCTGGAGCACACCACCGGGCTGGTACCGGAACAACCCGACCGCGGCCACACCCGTATTCGGAGTGGACACCGGCGCCTGCGGGGTGGCCAATGCGGGCAACCAAGTCAGCGAAATGTCGGTCCAGTACAACAAACAACTCAAGAAGTACGTCGTGCTCTACGGCGACCAGTTCAACAACATCGTGATGCGTACGTCGGACACCCCGCAGGGCACCTGGGGATCGGCCAAAGTGTTGATGGGTCAGCAGAGCGGCGGCATCTACGCGCCGATGATGCATCCGTGGTCGCCGTCCACCCTCGGACAGGGCACCGACCTGTACTGGAACCTATCGCTGTGGTCTGAGTACAACGTGATGTTGATGAAGACCGACCTGACGAAGGTGTAAGCCTGTGCACGCAAAGGCGTTCGTCATCGGCACGCTAGCCGTCGCGCTGCCCCTGGCGCCCATCGCATCCGCGGATCCTGTTGTCCCACAAGAAGATGCACCGTGTACCGCGGATCTTGCCGGCGTGATGACCTGGCCACAGGGGGCCAAGATGCCGCTGGTATGCGCCAACCGGCAATGGCAGGAAGTCACGACTCCCCAACCTCCCAGCGACCGGTGGTTGAGCTTCGATCCGCCGATGTTGTTGCACGGCGAAGGAATGCGAAATCCCAGCGTCAAGTCCGGTGACTGGACCGCGACGCCGCAGGACCCGAACGCCCAGTGCCGCGCAGAGCAGCAGACCGTGGTGGGCCCGGGCGTCCTCGGTGCTCCGCAAGTAGCGGAAGGAAAACCGGGCCAACCTCTCGAGGTTCAGCTGCTTCCGAGATTGTTCTCAATTCAACTAAGCGGATACTGCGAGTGGGCCAGGCAGGATTGAATCGCCTCAAATCGGGTATGTCAGCGCACATGCCAACAGCGGACGAGCCCACATGCATCCGTGTCTGCGCCGGGTGTGGGTATCCGACTCTGGGACAGGCCATGTGCGCTTTCTGCCAACGGCTGACTGTGCTGACCGGCGATCGCTTGCTCGGCGAAGATCCGCCGGCCGCCTAATCCGCGAACGAGATTGACGTTTCAGTGCAGCCGGTGACGGCGCGGTCGGGCGGGAAGCTGTGCGGATCGGCATTCGTGATGACGGATTGCCGGTAGTACGCATGCTCGGCGTCGGCTGAGCACTCGAACGCGGCGTTCAGCACGCGGAACATGGCGGGGTTCGCACCTTGGATCGCCTTGCCCATCCAGTAGGCGCGGCGCACGTCGACCGCGTACGGCCCATCGAGTGCGCGAAACGACGGCGCATCGACGTCCGCGACCGAATCGGAGAAGTAGTAAATGCGTTGGCGGTCTTGGGCATACGCGCCAGCCAGCACGTGGAAGGTCGCAGGGTCGGCACCGGCGATCGGATTGCCGTTGACGTGGACGGTGTGACTGTCCTTGGTGAACAGGTAGTGGTCGGTGTTCGAGAGGATCACGAAGTGCGCCGGATCATCGGATAGCACCCCACCATCGGACCAGTACACCACCGCGCTGTCCCTGGACAGCGAGGCGTCGAGCAATTCGAAGTGAGTGGGATCGTCACTGATCGGGCGGTCGAGTTGGTACACGTGGCGCCGATCTTTCGCGAAGCCGGGGCGGTCGAGCACTTGGAAACTCGAGGCGTCTGCATCGGGAATCGGATGACCGTCGAAGTAGACGGCCGAGCTGTCTCGCGCATAGGTCGCATCGAAAGCATGAAACGACGCCGCGTCGGCCCCATTGATCTCGAATGCGTTGCCGGGGAAGGCGTTCAGGTAATAGACCTTCTCGCCGCGAACGTGATAGCCGGCGGCGTCGAACAGCGAGTTGGGCGGCTTGTTGCGACTACAGGCCGGCAATAGCGCCACAACCACCACACACAGCGCAGCGATACATCTCCGCATCAACCGAACCTAATTCACGGGCACATCGAGAATCGGGCGTTTGACGTCGGCATCATCGGTGTCGAAGTGCCACCACTCGCCCTTGTAGACCGTCAACCCACCGGCTTTCATGGCGTCGCGCAAGGCCGCCCTGTTCGCCTGAGCTGCTGCGCTGACGCCGTCGGTCGCGAATGCCAGTGCCTTTGGGGTGAAGTCGTCGAAATCGGTTCCCATATCGACGAGTGCGCCGCCGCGAGCGATTGTCACGTCAACCGATCGGCCGGCCTCGTGGCTGCGCGCATACGATCCCGGTCGCGCCACCCAGTTCGGATCGGGGACGGCCTCCCACATCCGCACCTGAACGTCGTGTGGCCGGTAGCAGTCCCAGAAGACCAGCACCTCACCCTGGGGCCGCAACGCATCGGCGGCCGCGGCCAGGCCCTGCGCCATCGATTCGTGCACGAGACAGCGGGCGCCTGCCGGGTACAGCGGTATGCCCACGAAGTTGTTCGGAGTTGCGTAGCGCAGATCGATGATCGCGTCCGGAACGACGGTCAAGACGTCGACCAACCCCGCGCGACGCGCGGCGTCCGACACGGGCGGCACCGGGGGCGGCGCCGCGGAGGCCATGCCACAGGACGCGCTGTACATCGCTACCAGAACCCCCGCCACGACTTGTCGCACGAGAGCATTTTCGCGGAGATCGGCACTCGGCGTCACGAAAGACTCCACTACGCTGAGCGCTGAGCAGCCGCACAGCGGAAGGGATCAGGCACGTGCGTGACGTACTGGACAAGTTGCTCACGGTCTGGCAGGCCGGCGGTACGGCTGGCGTGGCGACCGTCGTGCGCACGATCAAATCGGCGCCGCGTCCGGCCGGCGCGACGATGGTGGTCTCCCCCGATGGAACGGTCGCCGGTTCGGTGTCCGGAGGCTGCGTCGAGGCGGCCGTCTACGAACTCGCCAACGAGGTCGTGAAAACCGGGCGGCCCGAACTGCATCGCTACGGGTTCAGCGACGACGACGCCTTCGCCGTCGGGCTCACGTGCGGCGGGATCATCGATATCTTCGCCGAGCCGATGTCGCGGGATACCTTCCCTCAGCTGCAAGCCGTCGCCGACGACATCGCCGCCCACCGGCCGACCGCGATCGCGACTGTCATCGCACATCCCGAACCGCAGTGGGTCGGACGCAGGCTGGTCATCGGCCCGCACTCCGTCGACGGGTCGCTCGGATCGGATCGGGCCGACGACGCCGTCGCCGACGACGCCCGCGGGCTGCTCGGCGCCGGTCGCACCGCGGTGCTGACCTACGGGCCCGACGGCCAGCGCCAGGAAGCCGGCATGGAGGTCTTCGTGGCCAGCCACGCGCCTCGGCCGCGGATGCTGATCTTCGGCGCCATCGACTTCGCCGCGGCCCTGGTGCGGCAGGGCGCCCTCCTCGGATACCGCGTGACCGTGTGCGACGCGCGCCCGGTCTTCGCAACCCCCGCCCGGTTCCCCGGCGCCGACGAGGTCGTCGTCGATTGGCCCGACCGCTACCTCGCTGCGCAAGCCGAGAACGGCGCGATCGATTCCCGCACTGCGATCTGCGTGCTGACCCACGACCCGAAATTCGACGTGCCAGCCCTGAAAGTCGCACTACAACTCCCTCAGGTCGACTACATCGGGGTGATGGGGTCACGACGCACGCACGACGAGCGGGTGAAGCGGCTGCGGGAGGCAGGCGTGACGGACCGCGAACTGAGCCGACTGGCCAGCCCGATCGGGCTCGACCTCGGCGCGCGCACGCCGGAGGAAACCGCTGTATCCATCGCCGCCGAGATCATCGCGCGCCGTTGGGGCGGCCGCGGCCGGCCGTTGACCCAGGTAGACGGCCCAATCCACCACGATTGATTAGATGAGACAAATAGGGTGGAAATGTCGCTCTCAGATGCGATAACGTCACTTTCAGTCGTATGAGGGAGTGATTGCGTGACTGACACGGTGGCGACCCGATACGCAGGCACCCGGGTCGCTCGCGTCGAGGACAACCGCCTTCTCACCGGCCGCGGCACCTTCGTCGACGACGTCACCAGGCCCGGCATGCTGTATGCCTGCTTCGTGCGCAGCCCGTTCGCGCACGCGAAGATCAACGGCATCGACGCCGCCGCGGCCCTCGCGCTGCCCGGGGTGCGCGCGGTGTTCACCGCCGAAGACCTCAACCCTGACGTCAAGGAGGCTTGGCACGCGGTCGCGGGCAAGGACATCCCGGACACTCCACGCCCGCCGCTGGCCGAGGGCACGGTGAAATTCGTCGGCGACCCCGTCGCGCTCGTCGTCGCCGAGAGCCGCTATATCGCCGAAGACGCCGTCGAGTTGGTTGACGTCGACTACGAGCCCCTGCCCGCCATCGCCGACTTCACCAAAGCCGTGAACGCCGATGTGGTCGTACACGACGCGTACCCCGACAACGTCGCGGGCGGGATGGCCGGAGCGCCGCCGGACGAGAACATATTCGCCACGTCGACTCACGTTGTCGAGGCCCATGTCTACCAACAGATCTACGCGCCGGTGCCGATGGAAACCCGAGGCATGGTCGCCGAGTGGGACGCGTCATCGGAGGAACTGACGGTGTGGGCGTCCACCCAGACCCCGCACGAGCTGCGGGCGTTCGCCGCACGACTGCTCGGCATCCCAGCGCAGGGCGTCCGTGTCATCATGCGCGACACCGGCGGCGGATTCGGCCAGAAAGTCGTCCCGATGCGCGAGGACATGTGCATCCTGCTTGCCGCGCGCAAGGTGCCCTTCGCGCTGAAATGGATCGAGGACCGGCGCGAGAACCTGATGTCGGCGGGCCAGGCTCGCCACGTCGACGGCAAGGCCCGGATGGCGTTCGACGACGAGGGCAACATCCTCGCGGCGGACATCGACTTCTCCTACGACATCGGTGCATATCCGACGCCATACCCCGTGCTGACGACCGCCGCGGTCGGCATGTTCTTCCCCGGCCCGTATCGCGTGCCGAAGGCCAGCTTCAACTACAAGACGGTGTTCTCCAACACCGCGGGCCTGGCGGCCTATCGTGGTCCGTGGCAGTACGAAACCCTCACGCGCGAAATACTTCTCGACATCTCCGCGCGCAAGATGAACATGGACCCCGTCGAGCTGCGCCGGCGCAATATCCTGCGTGGCGACGAGATGCCGTACGTCAATCCCAACGGCATGCCCTACGACCACGTCGCTCCGGCGGACACGTTTGATCAGGCCGTCAAGATCCTCGACCACGAGGGCTTCCGCCGCGAACAACGTGAAGCCTTGGAGCAGGGCCGCTACATCGGTCTTGGCTTTTCGGCCTACATCGAGCCGACGGGCGCCGCGACCGGTCACCTTGCCACGGAAGGCGCGACCATCCGCATGGAGCCGACGGGCAAGATCAACGTGTACGTGAACGGCGGATCAACCGGCAACAGCATCGAGACCACAGTCGTGCAGCTCACCGCCGACGTGCTTGGCGCCGACATCGAGGACGTATCGACCATCCAGGGCGACACCGCGGTGACACCGTATGGCGCCGGAGCCCAGGGCAGCCGGTCCGGTCCGATGACGGCCGGCGCGGTGAACGAGGCGGGGACGATTCTGCGCACGCAGATCGTGGCGATGGCCGCGGCCCGGTTGGGCGTCGGGGAAGACGAGATCGAACTGGGCGGCTCGAAAGCATACGTAAGGAATGACCGAGCTGGAGATTCCAAGAGCGTGACCTTCGCCGAGCTCGCCTACCGCTCGTACTACGAGCCGCAGCAGCTGCCGCCAGGGATGGCTGCCACGCTCGAAGCGACGGCACGCTTCACGTCACAGGCAATGATCCACTGGGCGAATGCAACGCACGCATGCACGTGCGAGGTCGACGTCAAGACCGGGGACGTCGCGCTGACGCGCTACATCGTCAGCGAGGACGTCGGCGCGATGATCAACCCGAACGTGGTCGAGGGCCAGATCGCGGGCGGCACTGTCCAGGGCATCGGCGGCGCGCTACTGGAGAACATGGTCTACGACGACGACGGAAACCCGCTGTCGTCAACGTTTGTCGACTACCTGCTGCCGACCGCGACCGACGTTCCGCCCATCGAATACGGCCACATCGAGATCCCCGGCCCCGGCATCGGCGGTTACAAGGGCGTCGGTGAGGGCGGCGCGATCGGCGCGACGCCCGCGGTGATCAATGCGATCAACGACGCGTTGGCGCCACTCGGTGTGACCCTGACCCGTCTGCCGGCAACACCCGCGGCGATCGTCGGGTTGCTGGAACAGGCGCAGAAGTAAGGACACCGAACATGGAACTGAACAACGAATTTCGTGTCGCGGTGCCTGCGGCCAAGACATGGGAGGTGCTCACCGACGTCGAGCGCGTCGCCCCGTGCCTTCCCGGCGCCACGCTGCTGTCTGTCGACGGCGACGAGTTCACCGGGGCCGTCAAGGTCAAAGTCGGTCCGATCACCGTGTCCTACAACGGAGATGCGGCGTTTGTCGAGAAGGACGCAGCGGCGCAGCGCGTAGTACTCAAGGCCAACGGCAAAGAGACCCGCGGTAGCGGCAACGCGGCGGCCGTCGTCACCGCCCAGCTCAAGGACGAAGGCGACGCCACGAGTGTGGTGATCACCACCGATCTGACCATCTCCGGCAAGGCCGCTCAGTTCGGCCGCGGTGTACTCGCCGACGTCGCGAGCAACCTGATCGCGCAGTTCGCCAAGGCGCTGGAGGCCGATCTGACCGGTGGCCCGTCGGCTGCCACTGCCGCACCGACGGCCGAAACCATCTCGGCGGCAAGCCAACCCGGAGCTGGTGACTCCGTCGACCTGCTCAAGGTCGTCGCCGTGCCGACGGCCAAGCGCGCCGCCCCGGCGATCGCCGCGCTGACCGTCGGCGCGCTGGTCGGATTCCTGTTGGGCCGACGCAACCGCCGGGCGCGCGCACACCAGCTGCCCGAGGATCTTCTGGCCGCCCTGTCGCGGCTCGTCTCATGAAAGCCGCCCCGTTCGCCTATCACCGCCCTGACTCGGTGAAGGAGGCCGTCGACCTGCTCGCCGAATACGGTGACGACGCGAAGATCCTCGCCGGCGGTCAGAGCCTGGTGCCCATGCTCGCGATGCGCCTCACGCACTTCGACAACCTCATCGACATCTCGCGGATCGACGAACTGATTGGTATCGACCTGTGCGACGGCGAAATTCGGATCGGAGCGGCGACACCGCACGCGTTCGTCGGGATGGATGACGAGGTGGCCGACTCGGCGCCGCTGCTGACCCTGGCAACCCCGTACATCGGCCACTTCCAGATCCGCACCCGCGGCACGCTGGGAGGCGCTATCGCGCATGCCGATCCCGCGGCCGAATATGCCGCGGTGGCACTGGCTCTCGACGCGCGCATGGAAGCGGTGTCGCCCCGGGGGTCCCGCGATATCCCTGCGAGTGAGTATTTCACCGGACTGTGGGAAAACTCGATGGCGTCCGACGAAATCCTGACCGGCGTGCGCTTTCCGGTATGGGGCGCACCGTCGGGCTTCGCCGTCGAGGAGTTCGCCCGCCGGCACGGGGACTTCGCCATCGCGGGCGCCGCTATCGCGGTCGAATTGGATGATCAAGCGCGTGTGAGCCGTTGCGGCATAGGGCTTTTAGGCCTGGGATCGACACCGCTGCGCGGATCGGCCGCAGAGCGGGCCATCCTCGGCCGTCCGGTGGACGACATCACCCCCGAGGAGGTCGGCCACCTTGCCATCAGTGGGCTCAACGACATACCGGCCGACCTCCAGGGGTCTGCCGCCTATCGAGCCAAGATCGGAGCCACCATGGTGGCCCGTGCGTGGGAATCTGCGACAACGGAGGCAAGCAATGCATGAGTGGCCGGTTCAGGTGTCCGTCAACGGGCAGCACACCGAAGAAACCGTGGAACCACGGCTGACTCTCGCCGACTATCTGCGCGAGAAGTGCGGCCTCACCGGCACCCATCTCGGCTGCGAGCATGGCGCGTGCGGTGCCTGCACGGTGCTGCTGGACGGCCAGGCGGTCCGTTCGTGCTTGATCTTCGCTGTGCAGGCCGACGGCACGGAGGTCACGACGGTCGAGGGCATCGCCTCCGCGGACGGTGAGCTGTCGCAGGTGCAAGCCGCGTTGAAGGAGTGCCACGGACTGCAATGCGGCTTCTGCACACCCGGCTTCGTCACGTCGATCACCGCACTGCTGCGGGATAACCCGAATCCCACCGACGAGGAGATCCGCAAAGGGCTGTCGGGGAACTTCTGCCGGTGCACCGGCTATCAAGGCATCGTCAACGCGGTGCACCGCGCCGCCGAGATCAGTCGCACCTGACCCCCTCTCTAGGCAGAGTTTCGTTTGCTGGCGTACTCTTCGTGGTGGCCGGGGACGTTACTGGGGAGACGGATGAGAAAAAGGCACGTGTTGGCGGCGATGGTGGTCGCCGTCGGCGCTGCGACCGTTGTTGCGGCGCCGGCCTCTGCCGACGATCAGCTTGACCAGGCGTTCTTGCAGGCACTCAAGGACAAGGGCATCGCCGTGAAGTCCGACGCCTTTGCCCTTGACCTGGCCCATTCGACGTGCGATCTGCTCAACGGCGGCGGCACTGTCGAGAAGGCGCTTTACCAGATCAAGGCCAAGACGAAGTGGTCCGACGAGAAGTCGGTCAACTTCGGCGGCCTGGCCCTGTACGCCTTTTGCAGGGACAAGCTTCCGCAGTAGGGCGTTAGCCCTCGAGCTTTGCGACGACCGCGGCGATGCGCTGCGCGCGCCGCTCGGCGGAAAACGGCAGCAGGCATTTGCCACCCATGGGTGCGACGGTCGAGCGGTACTCGTAGCCGTTGACAGTGACCACGACAGGCGGCCGCTTGCCAGCGGCGAGGTCGGCCACGATATCGGCGGGCACCTCGATGCCGGTGTTGTTGCCCATCTGCTGCATCGTCGAAGAGAACTTCATACACACAGGAATACCGGGCATCGTGGACGCCATGAAGATTGGGTTCATCGGACTGGGGAACATGGGTGCCGGCATGGCGGCGAACCTGCTGAAGGCCGGGCACGAGGTGACGGCGTACAACCGGTCGCAGGACAAGGTCGAGGCACTTGCGAAGCAGGGCGCGAAGGCTGCGAAGAGCGTCGCGGAGGCGTGCGGCGGTGATGTTGTGATCTCGATGCTGGCCAACGACGAGGCGGTGGAGGCGGTGACGTTCGGCGACCACGGCATCGTCGCGTCGTTGCGACCGGATGCGACGCATGTCTCGTCGAGCACGATCAGCGTCGCGCTTGCCGAGCGGTTGACCGAGGCACACGCCGAAGCGGGCCAAGCCTTTGTGGCAGCACCGGTTTTCGGCCGACCGGAAGCGGCGGCTGCGGCAAAACTTTTCGTCGTCGCAGCAGGGATGCGCGAGAAGGTGCAGGCCATCTCACCGGTGTTCGACGCGATAGGGCAGCGGACGTTTGTCGCATCGGACGAACCGAAGGCCGCCAACCTGGTGAAGCTGAGTGGCAATTTCCTGATCGCCTCGGTGATCGAATCACTCGGCGAGGCAATGGCATTGGTCGCCAAGGCCGGAGTGGACAAGCAGGATTATCTGGAGGTCCTGACGTCGACCCTGTTCGGCGCACCGGTCTACAAGACGTATGGCGAGATCGTTGCGCGTGGGGAGTTCGAACCGGCCGGCTTCGCCGCCGCGCTTGGCCTCAAGGACATCCGGCTTGTGCTTGCCGCAGGTGAAAGTCTTGCAGTGCCATTGCCGATCGCCAGCCTACTGCGTGATCGCTTCCTGACACTGCTGGCCAACGGTGGCGCCGATTTGGATTGGGCGGCGGTCGGCGCGCTGTCGGCCTGGGAGGCCGGCGGTCCGAGCCCGACCGGTCGGGCTTAGAACTGCTGAGGTTGGTGCGTTCGGCTTCGATACGCCCGGTGATGCTGAGAAGCGCCTCAGTTCCGCTGTTGCCGTACGTCGCGGGTCCGGCACTCCTTGCACGCCATGGGACCTTGTGCCCACGAGCCACCGGTCAGCGATGCGGAGCTTTGACTGTTGGCACGGCCTTCTCCGTAGCCAATGCGGTAGGCGGAATGGTAGTGGTAGCTGTGTCGCCCTGGGTCATTGGGCCGACCAGGACTGGGTGGGCCACAGGTAACGGGTCCGAGCTACCACTCGTGCCCATAGCCACGGAAAATCCCGCCATCGCCACCACTGCACTGCCACCGACTATTGCGAACAAGAGCTTGGTACGTTCACCAGCTGTCGACTGCGCCATGTTGCCCCCAACCTTTGGCGATCCTGAAGTGCCCCCAATTGCTAAGAGTGGACGCCTTGATGCTTGAGAAAGGCTGTCACCGCGCTGCGACTTAGCTGGGGGTGGGGCCCTGTCCTGCGACGAAGCGACTGTGGAGAAAACGGGCTTAGCTCGACACCACGCCGCGCAGACCCTCGGCGCCGAAGACCGGTTCGAGCATCGCCGACATATCCGGCCCGCGGCGCAGGCAATGCCCACCATCTACATTGATCACCTGACCGGTGATCCAGCTCGCCGCATCGCTGAGCAGAAACACCGCCGCGTTCGCGATGTCCTCCACCTCGCCGGGCCGCGGCAACGGAGTACACGACGCGTAGTCCGCGCTGATCTCTGGTGAATCCAGAATGGGCGCAACCAGATCCGTACGGATGAGACCCGGCCGGATGCAGTTGACCCGCACCCACGACGGTCCGAGCTCGTCGGCCGCGAGCATCATCAGGTGATCGAGCGCCGACTTGCTCACCCCGTACGCGCCGAACCACCGGTGTGTGTTGCTCGCCGCGATCGACGAGATCCCGACGAACGATCCGCCGCCGCCGCGGACCATCTCACGCGCCGAATGTTTCAGCACGTACATGCTTCCGTTGACATTCAGATCGACGGTGCGCCGCCACGCATCAGAGTCGACCTGAGTGATCGGGCCGATGGTCTCGCTGCCGCCGGCGCAATGCACCACACCATGCAGCCGGCCGGTCCAAGCCGTCGCGGCGTCCACCACCCGCGCGACCTCGTCCTCGTTGGTGACGTCGGCGGGTTCGTAGCGCACCGACCCCGATCCACCGGCAGCTTTGATCTCGTCAGCAGCGGCCGACAGCCGGTCGGCGTTGCGCCCGACGAGCATCGCGTTGCCGCCCGCGGCGACCACGGCCGCGGCGACACCTTTGCCGATCCCGCTGCCACCGCCAGTAACCAGGAATGTTCGATCCGCCAACGACAGCTGCACCGCGACCCCTTCGTCCGATAACTAGAACAGGTTCTAGTTATACGTCACGGCTCGTCGCGGCGTGCAAGCTTCGGCGCTCCCAGCGACCGCCAGTCCGGAACGTCGGGCGGCAGCCCTATCGGATAGCGGTTCTCGTTGTGTGCCGCCCAGTGGGCATGACCGAGCTCGTGGATGTGGAAGCCGTGCCGCAGCGCCTCGGTGAAACCCATCGCGTCACTGGCCGCGTTGACGGAATCCTTGATCAACAGCGCGGCCATCGTCGGCCGCTCTGCAATACGGCGGGCGAACTCCAGCGTCTTGTCCTCGAGTTCGGCCCGGGGGAAGATCTTCGACACCATGCCAAGCCGATGCGCTTCGTCGGCATCGATCGAATCACCGGTCAGCAGAAGTTCTTTGGCCTTGCGAGGGCCGAATTCCCATGGGTGGGCATAGTATTCAACGCCCGGCATACCCATTCGCACACCGACGACATCGCTGAACCTGGCGTCGTCGGCGGCCACGATCAGATCGCAGGCCCAGATCAGCATCAGCGCAGCCGAGATCGCGTTGCCCTGTACCGAAGCGATGGTGATCTTTCGCAAATCCCGCCAGCGACGGGTGTTCTCGAAGAAGAAATGCCACTCCTGCAGATACGTTCTTTCCGCGATCGCCGGGACCGTGGCACCGTGCGAACGAAAGGTCGGATGTTGCGCGGGGCCGGGTTTGCGCTCGAGCAGCGCTTCCTCGGAGCCCAGATCGTGCCCCGCCGAGAAGTTCTTGCCGCGAGCCGCAAGGATCACCACCCGCACCTGATCGTCTGCCTCGGCGCGGCCGAACGCCTCGTCCAACTGCACGAGCAGCGTTCTCGATTGGGCATTCTGCGCGTGTGGGCGATTCAGCCAGATCCTTGCGATGCGCCCTTCGTCGAGCGTCTCGTAGGTCGCCTGCCGGGGCGCATCACCCTCGGCCTGTTCGGTAGTTGTCAGATCAGGGCTCGCCACAGCGGACCACCTCGTTCGCTTGGAAAACTATCTACGCCACGCACATTACGGTGCCCCGATAAGCGCACGTGACGTAGTGCCACAGCAAGCTGACAGCAAGCTTCCAGAAATGGGACACCCGAACCACTTTTATTGACGATGACACGGCGGTTTCCCTGTGCTCGGCGTAATGTCTGCGCTACCAGCAATAACTACAGAGAGCGTGACGATGGCGACCTTGAAGCTTCCAGCACGACGACTGCTCCTTGCGGGTGGATTTGCGGTCGCAGTGGCCGCAGCGCCGGCGGTCGCCGTCCTTGCGGTACCGACCGCTGGAACCCCGTCGATCACTGCATGCCCCAACGGCGAATCCGAAGACACCTTCACCGGAGTCTGCACCCCTGAGCTCGTGCCCAACTCACCCGAGACCTCACCCGGCGGACTGCCCGAGGTCGACAACATTCCGTGCACCGGCGCCAATTCCGGACAGTGCATCGGCCTGTCCGAGGAGGAGCAATCCGAGGGGCCGATCGCGGTACCGCACTCTTCGGTCAGCTCGAGCCCGTAACCCGATCCTTCGATTAAAGCCGGGGCGCATGAATGTGCCCCGGCTTTTTTTCATGCGTTGAATCGACACGGTTTCAGTGAACCCGCCGAATGCGCACAGACACCTTTCAGCCTTCATACAATTGCGCAGACAAACAAACCAATCAGAAGGCGGCGCAATGGCGACATATCCGATCTCCGCACGATTCGTCCTCGCGGGCGGGTTTGCTCTAGCGGTCGCTGCCGCGCCAGCCGCAGCTCTGCTGGCACAACCCCATCACGTCGTTGCTGTGGCGGCCTGCGATACCGGTGAGGAAGAGGACGTTTTCACGACGAGCTGCACCCCATTCGTGGTGCCTAACTCGCCGTCGGGTTTCACGACGACAGCGGCCAATCCCGACATTCCGGAAATCCAGGGCGTTCCGTGCACAGGCCACGACTCTGGCGCCTGCATTGGCCTGGCCGAAGATCAGGCGGCCGAAGGGCCTCAGCCGGTACCACGCTCGACCATCAGCTCCAGCCCTTAGTGGGCCACGCCGTCGGCCGCAAGTCGTCGAGCCGAATTCCCAGGGAACTGGTGGAATCTATGCAGATTTCTGCAAGCTTCCCTACAATCCGTTCGACGACCTAGTCAATAACTAGAGAAAGCGTGACGATGGCGACTTTTGAGCTTTCAGCACGACGACTGATCATTGCCGGAGGGTTTGCGCTCGCAGTTGCCACCGCCCCGGCGATCGCCGTCGTCACCATGCCCAGCGGTTCCGTTCCGCTTGCCTGCCCATCGGGGGAAGAAGAAGACCTCTATACCGGCGAGTGCCTGCCGCACACCGTCCCCAATTCGCCCCTGACCAGCATCTCCGGTAATCCCAGCCTGCCCGCCGTCAGCGTGCCGGGCGGTGGCGGCTCCATCCCATGCACTGGGGCGAACTCCGGCCAGTGCATCGGGCTATCCGAAGAGGCCGAGGCGGCTGGACCTCAAGCCATACCGCATTCGAGCGTCAGTTCGAGCCCTTAGCTCCACTACCGAGCAGCAGAGCGACGCCGCTGTCGCCTAGAGTTGTCGTATGCCTGCGAAATCTGACCCCGCCGAGCTCGGCGACGTCGAGCCATTAGCCGACAGCACTGCACGCCAGGCCCGGCGCGTCGTCGCCGCGTATGCAACCGACGCGGATGAGTGCCGGATCTTCTTGTCGATGCTCGGCATTGGACCGGCAAAGCTCGAGGCGTAAATGACTCCGGAGGGCGGCCAGCCGGCCGGCTCCGGGGAATCCGACTTCGTCGTGGTGGCCAACCGGCTGCCCATCGACATGGAGCGACTGCCCGACGGCAGCCTGGAGTGGAAACGCAGCCCCGGCGGGCTGGTTACTGCTCTTGAGCCGCTGCTGCGGCGCCGGCGCGGCGCATGGATCGGGTGGCCGGGCATACCCGACGCCGATGACGACCCGATCGCACAGGATGACATGCTCCTCTGCCCGGTCCGGTTGTCCGCCGACGACGTAGCCAATTACTACGAGGGCTTCTCGAACGCGACGCTGTGGCCGCTGTACCACGATGTGATCGTCAAGCCGATCTACCACCGCGAGTGGTGGGACGCCTACGTCGATGTCAACCGGCGCTTCGCCGAGGCTACGGCGAAGGTGGCGGCCCCCGGTGCGACGGTGTGGGTGCAGGATTACCAGCTGCAGCTTGTTCCGAAGATGCTCCGGATGCTGCGGCCCGACCTGACGATCGGCTTCTTCCTTCACATCCCGTTTCCGCCGGTGGAGCTGTTCATGCAGATGCCTTGGCGGACAGAGATCATCGAGGGCCTGCTCGGCGCCGATCTCGTCGGCTTTCACCTGCCTGGCGGTGCGCAGAACTTCCTGATCTTGGCGCGGCGACTCGTCGGCGCCAATACCTCACGCGCGACGATCGGTGTGCGGTCCCGCTTCGGCGAGGTGAACGTCGGCTTCCGGACCGTGAAGGTCGGCGCATTCCCGATCTCCATCGATTCGGCGGCGCTTGACCAGCAATCGCGCTCGCGTGCTATCCGGCAGCGGGCACGCGAGCTTCGCAACGAGCTCGGCAACCCACGCAAGATCCTGCTCGGCGTCGACCGGTTGGACTACACCAAGGGCATTGACGTTCGGCTGCGGGCCTTTTCGGAGCTGCTGGCCGAACACCGCGCCAAGCGTGACGACACCGTGTTGGTGCAACTCGCAACGCCGAGCCGCGAACGCGTCGAGAGTTACATCGAGATGCGGGAAGACATCGAACGGCAGGTCGGCCACATCAACGGTGAATACGGTGAAGTCGGCCATCCGATCGTGCACTACATCCACCGGCCCGTCCCGCGCGACGAGTTGATCGCGTTCTTCGTCGCGGCCGACGTCATGCTCGTCACCCCGTTACGCGACGGTATGAACCTGGTGGCCAAGGAATACGTGGCCTGCCGCAGCGATCTCGGCGGCGCGCTGGTGCTCAGCGAATTCACCGGCGCCGCAGCCGAACTCCGTCAGGCTTATCTGACCAACCCGCATCACCTCGAAGGTGTCAAAGACACGATCGAGGCCGCGCTGAATCAGACACCGGAAGAGGGCCGGCGGCGGATGCGCGCCCTGCGCAGGCAGGTACTCGCCCACGACGTCGACCGCTGGGCGCGATCGTTCTTGGATGCGCTGGCATCCACCCGCACGGACGACGCCGCTAAATCGGGGTGATGTACTTGATCAGCCACTTGCCGTCGATCTTCTGATAGTCGACACGCAGCCGGCTGCCGTCGTAGACGGGCTGCTTGGACTTGTCGGTCACCGTGCGGTTCATGTACACCATCACCGATGCCGAATTCCGTTGGGCGCTAAGCACTCCGACTCCGACCACGTTGGCCTGGCTGACGACTTGCCGCTCCCGCGCCTGCGGGATGATGTCCTTGGTGGCGCGGTCCTCGAACTCGTGGCGGTAATCCGGAGTCAGCAGTGGATACACCTCGTTGAGGCTGCGCTCGACGGTCTGGTAGTCGTAGCCGAATACCTGCGGAATCTGCTTGGCCGCCAACGGAGCGACTTCGGCCCGTGTGGTCTGCTCGCCGCGCATCTCCACGCGATTCCAGTACAGCCAGCCACCGACGCCCGCCAGCCCGACGAATCCCACGGCCAGCAATACCGTTACGGCGCCGACAAGCCTTCCCGCCCAACGACGCATCAGTTGCCCCCGTCGGGGTACTTGAGGTCGTAGGCGGTCATGTGGCCGTTGTCGTCCTCGTGCACGATCACCCGAAGCCGGTACGGGCGCGACGGTGAATTGACGCCGTCGATGTCAGTCACGGTGACGCGTACAGACACCAGCACCGCCGCATTCTTCGCGATGTCGTCGACCTTTTCCAACGCGGCGCCGTTGATCACGGCCTCGGAGTTCGCGTTGGTGTCGCGGAAGATCGCCTTCAAATTGTCGACGTTGTTGCCCTGGCTCATCATGTCGCGCAGCGGGCCGCTGGTGCCGTTGACGAACCGGTTCACGCTCTCGTCGATGTTGTTCTGGTTGTAGCTGAACATGTTGACCACGGTCTGCGACGCGGTATCGACGAAGCGCTGGTCGCGGTCCTGACCGGCCACCGCATGCCGCTGCTGGACGAGCATCCATGCCACCCCGCCGGCCAAGATCGCCGCCGAAACCAACACGGTCACCAACGCGACGACCGCGACCAGCGTGCGGTGCGGCTGTCGGCGGGGCGGCGGACTCGCGGGCCGAGCCAGCCGGACCTTGACCGGCGCCGCCTTGTCGACGGCAACGCCGGTGGCTGTTGTCGTTGCCGCACCGGTCGGCCCGGCCGGTCGCGACGCACGGCGCCGCCCCGGTCTCAGCGCCGTCGGCGTCGAAACCGTGTCTTCTGCCATCACGCCTGCCTTGGAGCCAACATCAGATCAACCCAATTCTCCGCGGGCGCCAGTTTGGCATCACCGGGCGCGTACACGCCAGTTCCGCCGGAGGGGTCGACGAACTTGCCGTTCTGGTCGTACGTCGCGACCGACGGCCCACTGGCCATCGGCACCTCCGCAGGCAGCGGCGCTCCCCCGTCGGCCGGTGGTGCGGCCGGTGGTGGCGCAGGTGCCTCAGGAGGCGTCCTGCCATACGGCGGCACGACCTGGTCCGGCGGCGCATAGAACGGCCACGGCGGTGGTGGTGTACCCGGCTCGTTCGGCGGCACCGGCAGCGGGAACGGCGCGTGCGGCGCAGGCCCCGGCCCAGGCGGCACACCCGGCGGCAGCTGCACGACCGGCGGACCCGGATCGGGATCCACCTGCGGCGGGATGTACGGGAACTTATTGGGCGGCAGGATGTTTCGCCCGGGCGGCTCGTAGTGGTTGTCCTCGCGTTCGTCCATCGGCGTGCCGACCGGGATTGGCGGCCCGCGCCACGGGTTGCTGCCGATCGGCACGTAGCCACGCGGGTCACGGCACAGCTGGATCGTGGGCGCACGTTTGCCGGGGAACTCCTGGCACGGGTAGTTACGCGCGCCACGCACCACGGTGGGATCGTTCTGAGGCGTCTTGCAGTACAGGTCCGTCGGCAGCTCACGCAGCGTGGTGTCGCCGGGCGAGCGGATCAACGGCGGCGGGATGAAACCCGTCGAGCAGCCCGGGGGATCTTGCAGGTCGATCTTGAAGTCGAGCTTGCCGCCCTCGTCAACAGGCACACCGCCGGCCACCGTCTCCAACGCGGCAATCAACGCGGGGAAAATCACCAGCGCCTGTTCGAGCGACTTGCGGTAGATCACGCCGATGCGCCCGAAGTTGGCCAGGTTGGCGGCCAGCATCGGGAAGGTGGGCCGGATGCCCTCGAACGTCGTATCGGCTTCGGCCGCCGCACCCGGCACGTTCTGCAGCACCGACCGCACTTGCGGATCAGCATTCGCGACTTCCCCGGTGAACCGGGCCAGCCCCCCGGCTAGCGACTTGATGTCGTCCCCGCCGCGGATCTGCGCGTCGAGGAACGGGCCGGCCTGATCGATCAGCTGGGTGATCTGTCCGTAATTGGAGTTCGCCTCGTCGATGAGCAGTCTCGACGACTGGATCAATCGCGCCAGTTCGGGCCCAGAACCATTGAACGCCTTGAACGTTTCGCGCAGCACGTCCTGCAGGCGGCTGTTGCCCACACTGCTGACAAGCTGATCGGCCTCGCGAAGCAGCCCCGCGACGTCCTGACCGATCGCGGTGTGCTGCTGGTCGATGTTCGACCCGTTGCGCAGCTTGGACTTCGACGGTTGATCGGACGGCACCAGGTCGATGTACTGCTCACCGACCGCCGACACGCTCTTGACCGTCGCGGTGACGTTGTCGGGCACGGCGGTACCACTGTTGAGCCGCATGTGGGCGACGACGCCGTTGTCGGTCAGTCCGACCGATTCCACCCGCCCGACGGTCACGCCGCGGTAGGTGACGTTGGCGTTCTGGTAAAGACCGCCGCCCGCAACGAAATTCGCTGTGACGTTGTACGCGCCCAGACCGACCGCGGCGGGCACATGCAGATAGAAGATCGCTATCGCGCTGACGGTGATAATCGTGACAATCGCGAAGATCGACAGTTGGATTCGGGTCAGCCGGGCCAGCATCTAGGGCGTCCCCCCGTGCTGGGTGGCGGTTCCCACCGGAATCTTGAACGGATCGGCGGCCTGGCCGGACAGGTTCGACATCGCGCCGGTCAGGAAGTCGGGCGGATTGACCACCTCGTCGAGGTGCTTCATATTCGGATCCAGCCCGAGCGAGGTGGTGAAGACCGTCTCGCCCAGCCGCCGCAACGTCAGGTCGAACGTCACGAACACGTTGAGATAGTCGCCACGCACCGCGTTGCGCAGGTACTTGTAATGGAACGGGAACGTCGGCAAGAACTCCAGATCCTTGATGAAGGTATCGGCATTGTCGTTGAGCGACTTGATCACCGGGTACAGGTCTTTGAAGTCCGCGGCGAAGTCGTCCTTGGTCTGCTCGAGAACTCGCGCCGCGATGGTCGCGAAGCTGCGCAGCGCGCCGAAGGCATCGACGATGTTGGCGCGGTTGTCGTTGAGGACCTTCAGCGCAGCGGGCAGGGACTCCAGCGTTCGGCCCAGGCTGTCCTTGCTGCGAGCGAGAATGCCGGAGAACCGATCGAGGCCTTCTGCCGCCGCGATGATGTCGTTGGTCTGCCGATCCAGCGAAGTCGTCAGCTCAGCCAGCCGCGGGATCAGGTCGGTGAAGGTTCCGGCGCGGCCGGCGACCGCGTTGAAGGTCTCGTCGGTGATGTCTTGCAGCGCACCGAGATTGCCCTTGTTCACCACGACACCCAGCGAGGACAACACTTCCTCGGTGGTCGGATATCGGCCCGTGTGAGCGACCGGTATCTCGGAGCCGTTGGTCAGTTTCCCGGCGCCCGGCTCGCCTTCGGGCGGCGCGAGCTCGATGTGCTGCGAACCCAACAGCGACGTCTGCGCAACCTTCGCGATGGAATTGGCGGGCAGGTTCACATTCTTGTCCAGCGACAGCTGAACTGCCGCGTAGAACGTGCCGTCGGGTCGCTGCACGGCGTCGATGCCCGACACGCTGCCGACGGTGACATCGTCGACCATCACCGGCGAGTTCTGCGGCAGCGTCGCCACGTCAGGCAGCTCGACCGTGATCTTGTAGGAGCCGTCGCCGTGACCCGCCGTGCCCGGCATGTTGAGTGAGTTCAGGCCGCCGAAAGAGCACCCCGTCAGTAGCATCATGCCCGACGAGACGGCCAACGCTTTGCGCATCATCCGCCTGCCCCCTCGGCTGGCAACGGTGCGGCCGGTGCTGGTGCAGGAGCTGCTTCAGGTCCCCCAGCGTGTGACGTCGATGCGGCTTGTGGTGCCGGCGGAAGGATCAGCGACGTGAGGTCGGCGTCTGGCGGCAGCTGCGGCGGCGCAACTCCTGGCGCGTTCTGCCATTGCAGATACGGCACCGGGGTTTCGGCCTTGGCCTCGGTCTGCGGGGTGTCGTAGGTGATCTGCCCCTTGTAGGCCGTGATGCTGTTGATCGGGTGGAACAGCAACGGCGGGAAGTTCATCGCGATGCGCTTGAACACGGGGCCCATTCGCTGGCGGCAGATTTCCGCCCGCTTGTAGTTATCCGGGTTCGCGCCGGTGTCGAACGTGCCGCCGCAGATGAACTGCACCGGGTTGCCGAAGTTGGGCAGTGTCAGCAGTCCGCCGGCGGTGCCCTGGGCCGGGTTGTAGATGTTGTAGAAGTTGGCCAGGCCGTTGGGCGTGATGTGCAGGATCTGCTCGATGTCGTCGCTGTGGTCGGTCAGGATCTTCGTGAAGTCGGCGAGCTTGCCGATCTGCTCGATCAATGCCGGATTGTTCTCGTGCAAGAACCCTTTGACATCGGCCAGCGCCTGGTTGAGCGTGCCCAGCGTGTTGTCGAGGTCGGCCGAACTGTCGGCGAGCACCTGCGACACCGATGCGACGTGGTTGGTGAACTGCACGATCTGCTCGTTGCTGTTGGAGAGCGCGTTGACGAGCACCTGCAGATTCCTGACGGTGCCGAACAAATCGGTGCGCGAGTCGCCAAGCCGTCCCGCCGTCTGTGACAACTCCCGCAGCGCCTGTCGGAACGAGTCGCCATTGCCTTCGAAGGTGTCGGCGGCCTGATTGACGAACGCGGACAACGGCCCCTGCATGGATCCCTGTTGCGGCCCAAGCTGGGCGCTCAGCTGCGTGAGTTGCTCCTTGACCTCGTCCCATTCGACCGGCACCGCCGTGCGGTCCGAGCCGATTTGGGCGCCGTCGGCCATGGCTGCGCCTCCGGTGTAGGCGGGAGTCAGCTGAATGAAGCGGGCGGACACCAGATTTGGCGCGATGATCAATGCCTTGGCATCGGCAGGCACCTTGACGTCACCCTGCACTGTCATGGTGATCTTGACGTCGGTGGCCCGCGGCTCGATCGAGTCGACCTTGCCGACGGGGACGCCGACGATGCGCACGTCGTCACCCGGATATAGACCGACCGCCGAGGTGAAGTAACCGACGACCTTGTGGCCGGCGCGTGACGGCCACACCAGATAGACGCCGACGACCAGGGAGATGACCAGCACGGCGGCAAGCGCTATGCGCAGCCACCGGCTTTGTGCGGCAGACGGGTTGGCGTATGTCATGGCGACTTCGGCCTAACGATCAGCCGCTCGGAGATATATCCGCGCAGATAGTCGGCGAGACTGTCCGGCAGCTTGCCCGGCTGGAAGTAGAAGTCCAGCAGCACCTCCGACAGAGTGGCAGGCGGCAGGCCGTACAGGTTGATCTGGAAGCCGGGTCCGGAGCCCACCACCTCACCGAGGGCGGTCGCGTACGGCGGCAGCCGGCGCAAAGCCTCACCGATGTGTTCACGACGTTCGAGGAGGTTATCCAAGACGGCGTTCAGCTTCTCCAGCGCTGGCTTGAACTCCTTTCGGTTGTCGGCGACGAAGCCCGAAATCTGGTGCGACACATCGTCGATGCCCGCAATCAGATTGCTCAGCGCTTGACGGCGTTCGTCAAGTGCGGCGAACAGCATGTTGCCGTCGACGATCAGCTGATTGACCTGTCCGGAGCGTTGGGCCAGCGTGTCGGACACCTTCTTGGCGTGTGCCAGAAGCTGTTCGAGCGCCTCGTCGCGTTTGTTCAGGCTGCGCGACAGATTGGCGACACCGTCGAGTGTGCCGCGGAGCTGCGGCGTCGCGTCACGCAAGGTGTCGGTCAGCGTCTGCAGCGCCTGCTCGAACTTCGGCTTGTCCAATTCACTGGCGTTCTGGCCGAGGTCCTGCAGAGCAGTAGCCAGGGTGTACGGAGTTGTGGTGCGGCCCAACGGGATAACCGTCGACTCTCCGGAACCCTTAGGGGTGACAGCCAGAGACTTCTCGCCGAGCACGGTGTCGGTCTTGATCGCGACAAGGGATTGGTCACCGACCTTGATGTCCCGGTCGACGGTGAACGCCACCTTGGCGGCGTCTCCCGCCAACGCGACGCCGGTGACCTTCCCGACCCGGATACCGGACACGTTCACATCGCTACCCGGCGAGATGCCGCCCGCGTCGGTGAAATACGCCTCATAGGGTTTGCCCTGCGGCCAGAACGGCAGTTGCGTGTAGCCGAACGACACCAGCACCAGGCACGCCACCAGCACGATGCCGAAGATCCCGGTGCGTAACGGATTGCCGCCGTCAGGTCTAGCCATTCTCCGAGCACCTCCCCTTCGACGGGTCCGGCGGGCCGCCGAACGGAATCAGGATGTCGCTGCCTGCCGGGCCGTTGATCTTCATCCGGATCGAGCAGTAGTAGATGTTGAAGTACGACCCGTAGGCGCCAAGCGCGTTGAGGCGCAGGTAATTCTCGGCGAGAGGCTCGATGACCTTGTTGACGTCCGCCTTGCGCTCGTCCAGCCGCTGCGCCAGCGGGCGGGTGTTCTCGATAACGCCCTGCAGCGGGCGCCGAGACTGGGCCAGCATGTCGGTCAGATCGTTCTCCGCCGTCGCCAGTGGCGGAATCGCGCCGGCGATCGGGTCGCGGCCCTCCGCCAGCCCAGTGATGAGCTTCTGCAGTTCATCCACGCTGGCGTTGAACTGCGCGCCCTTGTCGTCGACGGTTCCCAGCACCTCGTTGAGGTGGTTGATCACATCGCCGATGAGTTGGTCACGGGCGGCGAGGTTTTGAGTGAATGCACTCGTCGTCGACAACAAGGTGGACAGCGCACCGCCCTGCCCCTGCAGCAACTCGATGACGGCGTTGCTCACCTCGTTGATCTTCGCGCCGTCGAGGCCCTTGAGCACCGGCCGAAGGCCGCCGAGCAGTGCGTCGAGATCCAATGCCGGCTGAGTGTTCTGCTTCGGGATCGTCGAACCCGCCGGCAACTTCCGCAGTTCGCCTGGGCCGGAAGTGATCTCGAGATAGCGGTCACCCACCAGGTTCTCGTAGCGGACGACCGCCCTCGTCGAGGTATAGAGCTGGTAGCGCTTGTTGATGTCGAACGTGACATCGACCGAGTTGTCCGGATTCAGCTTGACGCCGTTGACGGTCCCGACCGGGACACCGGAAATGCGCACGTCCTGCCCTGCCTTCAGCCGGGACGCGTCGGTGAAGGTGGCGTGGTAGGTGTTATCCGACGCGAACCGGAATTCACCGAACACCACTACCAGGAACGCGGCCACCAAGACCATCGCCACCGTGAAGATGGAGACGTTGAGCAGCGTCCTGTCGCGGCGCATCAGTTCCCTCGCCTCTTCGCGCAAGCGCTCATCAGTGCCCTCGCCTCTTCGCGCAAGCGCTCATCAGTGCCCTCGCCTCTTCGCGCAAGCGCTCATCAGTGCCCTCGCCTCTTCGCGCAAGCGCTCATCAGAAGTCGTCCCTTTCCGCGAACGCGCCATTGAACAGGAACTGCAGCGTCGACGGCGCGTCGAACTGCAATTCGGTGTTCGGCTGATAAGGGACGTAGGCGTTGTCGGTGACCAGGAACGGCGTGTGATACCAGGAGCCGCCGAACTGCTTGGTCGGAACGTCGGGCAACCCGCGGCAGTTCGGACCGCCGGAAGCGTTGACGATCGGCAGGCTCTCCGGGTAGGTGTATGCGGGCGCGCCCGGAATGAAGTTGGACGACACGAACAGGCCCGGCCGGGTGCCACCGATGACCGGGGCGAACGTGTCGATGGCCTTCGCCACGCCCTGCAGGACACAACCGAATTCGGGTGAGTAGTCGCCCGCGACCTTCAGCGGCACTCTCAGCCGTTGAATGGCCGCGATGTAGTCGTTTTCGGCGGGCTGCAGCGTCGCGGTGCCGTTGTTGGCCAGCCCCGTCGCCGCGAGCAGTGTCGCGTTGAGGTTGTCCTGCTCATCGACGAGCGTGTTGTTGATGGTCGGCACATTGTCGAAGATACGGGCCAGATCGGGACCGGCGTCGCCATAGATGTTGGCCACCACTGCGGTCTTCTGGAAGTCGTCCTGCAATGTCGGCAGCTTCGGATTGAACTGCTGCAGATAATAATTCAGCCCGGACAGAGTGGCGCCGAGATCATCGCCGTTGCCGCGCAGTCCCTCCGCGAGCGCGGACAGCGTCGCGTTCAGATTGATCGGATCGATCTTGTGTAGCACGTCGGTGAGCGTCTGGAACAGCGTGTTGACTTCCAGCTGCACCGCCGAGGCCTCCACCTGCGCACCCGGCCGCAACGATGTGCCCGACGGTTTGTCAGGCGGCACGAACTCGACCGACTTGGCACCGAAAACCGTTGTGCCCGCGATGCGCACCGTCGCGTTCGCCGGGATGTATCGCATC
This sequence comes from Mycobacterium sp., assembly GCF_035274705.1. GTDB lineage: Bacteria > Actinomycetota > Actinomycetes > Mycobacteriales > Mycobacteriaceae > Mycobacterium. The sequence continues at coordinate 33,070 of NZ_DATENY010000087.1, forward strand.
TCATTGCTGTTGATCGACAGCGTGAGCTTCGCCTGATTACCGGCGTACTCGATGTTCTTCACCTCGCCGACCTGGATGCCCCGGTATTTCACCTTGGCGTCCTGCTCCATCACCAAGCCGGCGCGTGGGGACGTCACGGTCACCGTGTCGGTGTCGGTGAACGCAGCGGTGTAGGCCAGGTAGGTGAACACAGTGGCGGCCACCAGAATCGCAGCCAGGATCGCCGCAGCGATCCTTACGTGGCTGCGCTTGGCGTCACCGTCGGACATTCTCCCCCGCCTATCCGGAGAGGTTGAAGTTGCCGGACGCGCCGTAGACGGCGAGTGAGATGAACAAGGTGATGGTCACGACAACGATCAGCGAGGTGCGCACCGCCTGACCGACCGCGATCCCGACGCCGACCGGACCGCCAGAAGCGTTGTAGCCGTAGTACGTATGCACCAGCATGACGGCGACCGCCATCACGATGGCTTGCAGGAACGACCAGAGCAGGTCGGTCGGTACCAGGAACGTATTGAAGTAGTGGTCGTAGAGGCCGGCGGACTGTCCGTTGATGAAGACGGTGGTGAACCGCGCGGCGAAGAACGCGGCCAGTACCGACAGCGAGTACAGCGGGATGATCGCGACCATGCCCGCCATCAGCCGGGTGGACACCAAATACGAAACCGAGTGCACGGCCATCGATTCGACGGCGTCGATCTCCTCGGCGACGCGCATCGCTCCGAGTTGTGCGGTGGTGCCCGCACCGATAGTTGCCGCCAGCGCGATGCCGGCAATTACGGGCGCGACGATTCGCACGTTCAGAAACGCAGACAGGAATCCGGTCAGCGCCTCGATGCCGATGTTCCCCAGCGAGGAGTAACCCTGCACGGCGATGACACCGCCGGAGGCGAGGGTGAGGAAGGCCGCGACGCCCACGGTCCCGCCGATCATCACCAGCGCGCCGGTGCCCATGGTCATCTCGGCGATGTTCCGGATCGTCTCCTTGCGGTAGCGCCTGATCGCGTTGGGGAGGTATCGGATCGTCTCGCCGTAGAACAGCGCCTGCTCGCCGACGGTGTCGACGGCCTTGGGCACGCCGCTGAAGAAGCGGCGGAAGCGGAGCGTGACGTCGTAACTCATCGGCGGCCTCGGCTCTCACCATTCGGCGCTTCGCCCAAGAGGCTCATCGCTACGCATCCCGTCATCGCACGAGCACCCGGACGCCGATGGCCGTCATGATCACGTTGATCACGAACAGGCAGATGAACGCGTAGACGACGGTCTCGTTGACCGCGGTCCCCACACCCTTCGGGCCGCCCTGCACCGTCAGTCCGCGGTAGCAGCCGACAAGCCCGGCCACCACGCCGAATAGCAAAGCCTTGACCTCCGCGAGCACCAGCTCGCCCAGCCCCGTCAGCACCGTGAGCCCGTTGATGAAGGCTCCCGGGTTGACGCCCTGAAGAAAGACGGAGAAGACGTAGCCGCCCGACAGGCCGATCAGGCAGACCAGACCGTTGAGGAGCAGCGCCACGAACGTCGAGGCCAGGACCCGCGGCACCACGAGGCGCTGGATCGGGTCTATGCCCAGCACGCGCATCGCGTCGATCTCTTCGCGGATGGTGCGCGCGCCCAGATCCGCGCAGATCGCTGTCGCGCCAGCGCCGGCCACCACCAGCACCGTGACGACCGGACCAAGCTGGGTGATCGTGCCGAACGCGGTGCCGGCACCGGACAGGTCTGCGGCGCCGATCTCGCGAAGCAGGATGTTGAGCGTGAAGGCCACCAGAACCGTGAACGGGATGGCCACCAGCAGCGTCGGGATCAGCGAAACCCGCGCGATCATCCACGTCTGGTCGAGGAATTCCCGGAATTGGAAGGGGCGCCGGAAGATCTTGACGAAAGTCTCCAGGGACATTTCGACGAACCCGCCCACGGCCCGAGCCGGTGCCGCAAGCTGTTCGATCAACCTCGGCTCCGTTCTCGGGCGGAGTGCTGGCGATCCGTACGCCATGGCGAAGAGTTTGGGACTGCTCGCCGCGACGGTTCTCCCACCCCAGTGTTAAGCGTTGCTCTTAGTGAGCCGGATCATACTAACTAGAACACGTTCGCAGTGTCAAAGAACAACAAAACTACTCAAAACTGTAACCTTTGTGCAGGTCAAAGCCAGTGTGACCCAAGTCATTCTGAAACGTGTTCTAGTGCACTCGAAACGTTGGCATCCAAGATAGTCAGGCTTACTAACCCATCAGTGCGGTGGCCGAGAAATTCCGCTCAGGATCCCGGCCAGCAAAGTATTCGTGCAACGTTGCACTGAGCTCTGCAGGGTCCCACGCATCGGTATCCGCACTGAACCGCTTTTCGGCCGTAGGCGCCGCAACGAGTGTCACTGTAGGACCGTAGACGATGAACAGCTGTCCGTTCACGCCTACCGACGCCGGTGAGGCGAGAAAGCGCACCAGGGTCACCACATGTTCGGGGGACAGTTCGTCGAGCTGGCCGTCAGTGAGCTCGGGCGCCTCGCCGAACACGTCGGCCGTCATGGCCGTGCGCGCCCGCGGGGCGATGGCGTTGGCCCGCACCCCGTAGCGCTCGAGGGCCCGCGCCGCCGAGAGCGTCAGCGCGGTGATGCCGGCCTTGGCCGCGCCGTAATTGGCCTGGCCGACCGGGCCCGCCAGACCGGCCTCCGACGACGTGTTGATGATGCGGCCGTAAACCGTGCCGTCGGATTCCTTGGCTTTCGCGCGCCAGTACGTGGCGGCGTTGCGCGTCAGCAGGAAGTGGCCACGCAGGTGAACCGCGATTACCGCGTCCCAGTCTTCGTCGCTCATGTTGAACAACATGCGGTCGCGGGTGATCCCCGCGTTGTTCACGACGATGGCCAAGCCGCCGAGGCCGTCAGCGGTCTGCACGAGTTCATCGGCGGTAGAGCGCAGGCTGATGTCACCGGCGACGGCCACGGCCTTCGATCCAGCCGCGGTGATCTCGTCGATGACGTCCGACTTATCCAGCGCACCGGCGATGTCGTTGACGACGATCGTCGCGCCCGCGCGAGCAAGGCCGATCGCCTCTGCGCGCCCCAGTCCCGCGGCCGCACCTGTCACCACCGCGACGTGACCAGACAGATCAGCCGCGTCGGAATGATTTGTCAATTTATGAATACCTCTAGTCTCTGCGGATCAGGGCAGCTCGGGGGCATTCGGCGATCGACTGATCCGCCAGGTCCTCCTGGTCGGCCGGCACCGGGTCCGCCTTGACCACCGCGTAGTCCTCGTCGTCAAGCTCGAACAGGTCGGGGGCAATTCCCACGCAAACCGCGTTGCCCTCACAGCGGTCACGGTCCACTTCCACACGCATGACAACCTCCTTGCAGTCAGAGCCGCGCTGAGCACCAGTGCGGCACCGCCCTGGACCCCAAGACTAGAACGTGTTACAACCAGGTGTGAATCAGGGTCAGACGACGGGCTCTCACAGAAGAAGTTAGGACACCGCCATGCGGATCGGCTACACCCCAGAGCAAGAGGAGTTGCGCCGCGAGCTGCGCGCGTACTTCACCAAGCTCATGACCCCGGAACGCGCCGAGGCGCTCGCCGCAAGCGACGGCGAGATGGGGCGGGGCAACGTCTATCGCGAAACGGTCGCGCAGATGGGCAAGGACGGCTGGTTGACGCTGTCATGGCCGAAAGAGTTCGGCGGCCAGGCGCGTCCGCCGATGGATGGGCTCATCTTCAACGACGAGGCCGCCATCGCGAGCGTCCCGGTGCCGTTCCTCACGATCAACAGCGTCGCGCCGACCATCATGGCGTTCGGTACCGACGAGCAGAAGAAGTTCTTCCTGCCCAAGATCGCCTCGGGCGACTTGCACTTCTCCATCGGCTACTCGGAACCGGGCGCGGGCACCGACCTGGCCGCACTGCGCACCACCGCCGTACGTGACGGCGACGACTACGTGATCAACGGCCAGAAGATGTGGACCAGCCTCATCGCATACGCCGACTACGTGTGGCTCGCGGCGCGCACCAACCCAGAGGCCAAGAAGCACCGGGGCATCTCGATGCTGATCGTGCCGACGACGGCCGAGGGCTTCTCCTGGACGCCGGTGCACACGATGGCCGGTGTCGACACCAGCGCCACCTACTACCAGGATGTGCGGGTGCCGGTCGCCAATCTGGTCGGGGAGGAGAACGCCGGCTGGAAGCTGGTGACCAACCAGCTCAATCACGAACGAGTCGCGCTGGTGTCTGCCCAGCCGATCTTCTTGGCGCTCAACGGCGTTCGCGAATGGGCGCAGAACACCAAGGACGTGCATGGCAATCGGCTGATCGACTCCGAATGGGTGCAGCTGAACCTCGCGCGCGTGCATGCCAAGGCAGAGGTCCTCAAGCTGATCAACTGGGAACTCGCCTCCACCGAGGACGCCCCGTCCCCCGCGGACGCATCAGCCGCCAAGGTGTTCGGCACCGAGCTGGCCACCGAGGCCTACCGACTGCTGATGGAGGTGCTCGGCACCGCCGCGACGCTTCGGCCGAACTCGCCCGGCGCGCTGTTGCGGGGTCGCGTCGAACGGATGCACCGCAGCTGCCTGATCCTCACGTTCGGCGGCGGCACCAACGAGATTCAGCGCGACATCATCGGCATGATCGCGCTCGGCCTGCCCCGAGTGAACCGGTAAGGACACACAATGGATTTCACGACAACGGAAGCCGCCGACGACTTGGGCGGCCTGGTGCGCACCATTACCGAGTCTGTGTGCACGCCAGAGCATCATCGTGAGCTCGACGGGCTGGAACAACGGTTCGACCGCGACTTGTGGGGCAAGCTGATCGAGGCGGACGTGCTCTCAGCAGCCGCGCTGGAATCCCTGGGCGGCGGCGGTTTTGGCGTGCTGGAGCAAGTGGCGGTGCTGGTTGCGTTGGGCCGCCAGATGGCGGCGGTGCCATACCTGGAGTCGGCCGTGCTCGGCGCGGGCGCGCTGGCGAAGTTCGGTTCGCAGGCGTTGCAGCAGGAGTGGGCGACGCCGGCGATCAACGGCTCGACGATCATCGCGATCGCGCTCGACGGCGAGATGGGCGAGGGGCCGGTGCAAGCCACCGCAAGTGGTGGTGGATACAACTTGACAGGCTCACGCACCCAGATCGCGTACGGCGCCGTCGCCGACGCCTTCCTCGTTCCGGCGGAAACCGATTCGGGCACCATGGTTTTCGTTGTGGCCGCCGGTGATTCGGGTGTGACGGTCAGCGCGCTCGACACCACCGGACACGGCAGCGTCGGGCATCTGGAGTTGCGAGGCGTCGAGGTCGACGGCGACCGTGTCGTCGGAGGTGATGAGGTAGCGGCCTGGCTCACTACGCACGGCACGTTGGGCCGCAGCGCTTTTCAGCTCGGAGTGCTCGAGCGCGCGTTGGAGCTGACATCGCAGTACGCGCGGGAGCGCGAGCAGTTCGACCGCCCGATCGGCAGCTTCCAGGCCGTGTCTTCGCGACTGGCCGACGGCTACATCGACGTCAAGGGGCTGCGGCTGACGCTGACCCAGGCGGCGTGGCGGTTGTCCGAGGACCTGCCTGCCGACCTCGAGGTCGGCACCGCGGCGTTCTGGGCGGCCGATGCCGGACACCGCGTGGCCCACACGACGGTGCACGTGCACGGCGGCGTCGGGATCGATCTCGACCACCCGGTGCACCGCTACTTCCTGGCCGCCAAGCAGACCGAGTTCGCGGTCGGCAGCGCGACAGGACAGCTGCTGCGCATCGGCCGCGAATTGGCCGACACACCCGCCTGATTCGTGGCCGCGGATCTCTCGGGGCTGCCCACCGTCACAGACCTGCTGACCCCGCTGGTCGACATCGACGACCGGGGCGTGTACTTCGAGGACACCTTCACCAGCTGGCGTGACCACATCCAGCACGGCGCAGCGGTGGCGACCGCCCTGCGGGCACGTCTCGATCCGGCGCGGCCGCCGCATGTAGGGGTGCTGCTACAGAACACGCCGTTCTTCTCTGCAGTGCTCGTCGCCGCCGGGCTCTCGGGTATCGTCCCTGTCGGTCTCAATCCCGTCCGCCGCGGCGCGGCGCTGGCCCGCGACGTCACCCGCGCCGATTGTCAAGTGGTACTTGCCGATTCGGCATCCGCATCGGTCCTCGGCGACATGAACTACATCGACGTCGACTCGCTGCAGTGGGCTGCCGAAGTGGCCGCGGCCCGGCACGCCCCGGTCGAGGCGCGGGTCGCCGACCCTGCTGACCTGTTCATGCTGATCTACACATCGGGCACCAGCGGCGAACCCAAGGCCGTCAAGTGCAGTCAGGGCAAGGTCGCGATCGCCGGTATGACGATGACGCAGCGGTTCGAGCTGGGACCGAGCGATGTCTGCTACGTCTCGATGCCACTGTTTCATTCCAACGCAGTGTTGGTGGGTTGGGCGGTGGCGGTGGCGTCGCGGAGTTCGCTTGCGTTGCGCCGCAAGTTTTCTGCATCCCAATTCCTGCCGGACGTCCGGCACTACGGGGCGACCTATGCGAACTACGTCGGTAAGCCGCTGTCGTATGTCCTGGCCACGCCTGAGCGGCCCGACGATGCGGACAATCCGCTGCGGGCGGTGTACGGCAACGAAGGTGCGCCTGCCGATCTGGAGCGATTCGGCCGCCGGTTCGGCACTGTGGTCGTCGACGGATTCGGGTCGACGGAGGGCGGAATTGCGATCGCCCGCACACCGGACACTCCGCCGGGCGCTCTCGGCCCGCTGCCGCAGGGCACCGAGATCGTCGACGTCGATACCGGTGAGCCGTGCCCGCCGGGCGTGACCGGTGAATTGGTAAACGTCGCGGACGCAGGGCGTTTTGAGGGCTACTACAACGACCCCGACGCCGAAGCCGAACGAATGCGCGGCGGGATGTATCACAGCGGCGACCTGGCGTACCGCGACGAGAACGGATTCGCCTACTTCGCCGGCCGTATCGGCGACTGGATGCGAGTCGACGGTGAGAACCTCGGCACCGCACCGATCGAACGAGTCCTGTTGCGTCACCCCGACATCGCGGAGGTCGCGGTCTACGCCATCCCAGACCCTGCCGTCGGTGACCGGGTGATGGCGGCGGTGGTGTTGACCGCGGGTGCCGAATTCGACGCCGAGAAGTTTCGGGTATTTCTCACCGACCAGCCCGACCTCGGCCCTAAGCAGTGGCCGTCGTTCGTGCGGGTCAGCACCGAATTGCCACGCACCGAGACGTTCAAGGTGATCAAGCGCCAGCTCTCAGCGGAGGGCACCGAATGCACCGACGCGGTGTGGCCGATCCCCCGCTGAACGCCCAAACTGCGCACAGATCGTCAGATCAACGATATTTGCGATCTGCCCGCAGTCTCGTCGGAGGTACTTGTCCTGGGTGAAGATCTAAAGACGGTCGACGTCAGGCGAGTATCCATGGTCGCCACCGTAGGGCGGCGCGACCGGTGCTGTCCTGAACAAGTCGGACAGTATGCGAAGCAAATTGGTGTCGGGAGCTCCCGAAGAATTGCGGTCATCGCCGTTGCCGCAGATTAGGTATATCTACTCACCCTGTACAAACACACTTTTGCACTACGCTTCGCTACGGCAATGAAGGCGCAACAAGTTTGCCCAAACGTGAACATCAGACGGACAGGAGTTAATTCGTGAAACGCACAGCCATCACTGGGACTGCCGCGATAGCGGCGGCGTTGGCGATCGTGCTATCGGGCTGCGGCTCGGACAGCAAGACCGCGCCCAGCACGTCGAGCTCGTCGTCGAAGACCAGCGCTTCTACGAGTACGAAGGCGGCCCCGTCGACCAAGCCAAAGGTGGCGCCGCGTGACGAGGACGCCGCGGGGCCGAACCCGACGATCGCAAGTTACATCGCGGAGAACAAGATTCAGGAAACGCCGGTCAAGCGCGGCGATCCCGGTTCTCCCACAATCGATCTGCCGGTGCCCGACGGCTGGGAGCCGGCCGGCGAGGACACTCCTGACTGGGCCTACGGCGCCATCATCTACACCGGGCCGAACGCCGGCGAGTACACGCCGAGCGTCGTCGCGCTGGTGTCCAAGCTGACCGGCAATGTCGACCCGCAGAAGATCATCGACCTGGCGTCTGGCGAGCTGAACAACCTGCCCGGCTGGAAAGCGATGAACGACGGGTCCACCAGCACGCTCGGCGAATATCCCGCGTATCAGCTGGGCGGTACCTGGGTGCAGGACGGGCAGACCAAGGTCGTTGCGCAGAAGACGGTCGTGATCCCTGGCAACGACGGTTTGTACGTGCTTCAACTCAACGCCGACAGTCTCGAGGATCAGATCGACATTATCGGCGCGGCAACGGATGTGATCGACGAGCAGACGAAGATCACGCCCTGACGCAGGGTCAGCTGTCGCGGATGTCATCCAGGCGCTGGGTGGCATCCGCGAACCCGGCCACCAGCTCGGCGATGATGTCGGCAACCGGGCGGATCTCGTTCATGCGCCCGACGATCTGGCCGACGGGCATCGCGACCGTGTCGGGATTGTCGGACTCGTTCATCCGCTGATGGGCCTCGCTGACCAGAATGTTCTGTAGCGGCATCGGAAGCGGCTCGGGCGCGTCGGGCGCATCCCACGCATCGGTCCAGCGCGTCTTGAGCAGCCGCGCCGGCTTTCCGGTGTAGATGCGGCGGCGCACGGTGTCGCTGGAATTCGCGCGCAGCAGTGCTTCTTGAATCGTGGAGACACCGCTTGGCTTGCGGTGGCCGAGGTCGTATTCGGCGGACGTCAGGAACGCCGAGCCCATCCAGACTCCCTGCGCACCAAGGGCCAACGCCGCTGCGACCTGGCGGCCCGTGCCGATGCCGCCTGCCGCCAGTACCGGAGTTTTATGGCCAAGCGCGGCTAACTCATCGATGATTTCCGGCCACAGCACCATCGAACCGATTTCGCCGGTGTGTCCACCGGCCTCATGGCCCTGCGCGACGACGATGTCGACACCGTTGTCGACATGCCGCTGAGCGTGCTTGGCGCTACCGGCTAGCGCCGCCACGGGGACGCCGGCCTCGTGAGCCTGGTCGATGACGTCCTTCGGCGGTGAGCCAAGCGCGTTGGCGATCAGCTTGATCGGGTGTTTGAGCGCCACCTCGACGTGCGAGCGCGCCACCGAATGCAGCCAGCCCAGCACGCCCTCACTACGTGCCTCGTCGTCCGGCAGCGGCGGAACCCCGAGATCGGCAAGGGTTTTCGCGACGAAGTCGCGGTGCGATTGCGGGATCAACTTGTTGATGTCGACGGCCGTGCCCTCGGTGGGCACCTTGGTGGGCATGACGATGTCGACCCCGTACGGCTTACCCTCGGTATTGTCGTCCATCCAATTCAGGACGGCCTCGAGATCGTCGGGCTCGTTGAACCGCACACAGCCGAGCACACCGAGCCCGCCGGCCTTGCTGACCGCAGCGGCAACCTTTTCCGATGGCGTGAAGACGAAGATCGGATAGTCGATGCCGAAGCGGTCACACAGCTCGGTTCGCATCAGGACGGCGTTCCTACGTGGCTGGCGTGAGCATCATCGGCGGGCCGCTCCTCGGTGGTGTCCTTTGCCCACCGATAGTCGGGCTTACCTGCTGGGGTGCGGTGGATCTCATCCACCCACCAAACCTTGCGCGGCACTTTGTATCCCGCGATCTCCTGACGCACGAAGGCGTCGAGTTCAGCCAGCGTCGGGTTGGTGCCCGGGCGCCGGTGGACGACAGCGGCGACGCACTGGCCGAATCGATCGTCCGGCACGCCGACCACCAACGCGTCGAACACATCTGGATGGCCTTTTAGCGCGGCCTCGACTTCCTCGGGGTAAATCTTCTCCCCACCGCTGTTGATCGACTGCGAGCCACGGCCAAGCATCGTGACACTGCCGTCCGCTTCGACCTCGGCGTAGTCGCCGGGGATCGAGTAGCGGACGCCGTTGAACGTCTTGAACGTTTCGGCGGTCTTTTTCTCGTCCTTGAAGTAACCGACCGGGATGTGACCGCGCTTGGCGATGAGACCGCGCACGCCGGACCCCGGCTTGACCTCGTTGCCGTCCTCGTCGAGGACGACAGTGGTTTTGTCGATGGTGACCCGCGGCCCACCCGTGTGCGACTGACCCTTGGCCACGATGCTGGTACCGCCGAAGCCTGTTTCCGAGGAGCCGATCGAATCGGTGATGACGCGATTCGGCAGCAGTTCGAGGAACGTCTCCTTGATGCTGGTCGAGAACAATGCCGCGGTGCTGGCCAACAAGAACAGCGACGAGAGGTCGTACTCCCTCCCCTTGGCCTGGGCCGCAATCAGTGCGTCCAGCAGCGGGCGCGCCATCGCGTCACCCGTGAAGAACAGCAGGTTGGCCTTGTTCTTCTCGCACGTCTCCCACACCTCGTCGGCGTTGAACTCCGGTGCGAGTACGACGGTGTGCCCCGCGAACAGTGCGCCCCAGGTGGCCGACTGCGTGGCGCCGTGGATCATCGGCGGGATCGGGTAGCGGATCATCGGCGAGTTCTCGGCGGCGGCCTTGGCCAACTCGTACTCGTCCTTGATGGGCTCACCCGTCGCGAAGTCCGTGCCGCCGAACAACACTCGGTAGATGTCTTCGTGGCGCCACATCACGCCCTTGGGGAAGCCGGTGGTGCCGCCGGTGTAGAGCAGATAGATGTCGTCGGCGCTGCGCTCACCGAAGTCGCGCTCGCCAGAGCCCTGCGCGATCGCCGAGTAGAACTCGACGCCGCCGTAACGCGTGAATGTTTCGTCACTGCCGGCGCTCTCATCGTTGACAACCAGGATGGTCTTGACGCTCGGGGTCTCCGGCAGGACGTTGGCGACGCGATCGGCGTAGCGGCGTTCGTGCACGAGGGCGACCATGTCGGAATTCTCGAAGAGGTACTTCAGCTCGCCCTCGACGTAGCGGAAGTTGACGTTGACGAGGATGGCGCGGGCCTTGACGATGCCGAGCATCGCGATCACGATCTCGATGCGGTTGCGGCAGTACAGCCCGACCTTGTCGTCCTTCTTGACGCCCTGGTCGAGGAGGTAGTGGGCGAGGCGGTTCGCCTTCTCCTCCAGTTCGGCATAGGTGACTTGCTCGTCACCGCAGATCAGTGCGACGCGGTCAGGCACGGCGTCGATGGCGTGCTCGGCGAGATCGGCAATATTCAGGGCCACGGCCCTAAATTAGAACGTGTTACATTTTCTGACAAGTCTGTGGCAATGAGGCAGGAAGGCGGCCGGTCCGTGATCGACCCAAAAAACACCGAAAAAGGCCCCGACGCCCTCGTTGAGCAGCGCGGACACACGCTGATCTTGACGCTGAACCGGCCCGAGGCCCGCAACGCGCTTTCCACCGAGATGCTCTCGATCATGGTCGAGGCGTGGGACCGCGTCGACACCGATCCCGAGATCCGGTCGTGCATCCTGACCGGCGCCGGCGGCTACTTCTGCGCGGGCATGGACCTCAAGGCAGCGACGGCCAAACCACCGGGGGACTCGTTCAAGGACGGCAGCTACGACCCGTCGCGCATCGACGCCCTGCTGAAGGGCCGGCGGCTCACCAAGCCGCTGATCGCCGCCGTCGAGGGCCCCGCGATCGCGGGCGGCACGGAGATCTTGCAGGGCACCGACATCCGGATCGCGGGCGAAAGCGCCAAGTTCGGCATTTCCGAAGCCAAGTGGAGCCTGTACCCGATGGGCGGCTCGGCAGTGCGGCTGGTGCGCCAGATTCCTTACACGGTGGCGTGCGATCTGCTGCTGACCGGGCGGCACATCACGGCCGCCGAGGCCAAGGAGATGGGCTTGATCGGCTACGTCGTCCCGGATGGCTCAGCGCTGGAGAAGGCACTGGCGATCGCCGAGGTGATCAACAACAACGGCCCGCTGGCGGTGCAGGCGATCCTCAAGACGATCCACGAGACCGAGGGCATGCACGAGAACGACGCCTTCAAGATCGACACGAAGATCGGCATCGAGGTGTTCCTCTCCGAGGACGCCAAGGAAGGCCCGCTGGCCTTCAAGGAGAAGCGGTCGCCGAACTTCAAGATGCGCTAGGTCTCTTCAACCACATCCGTCGCCGCAACGCGCGGGCCACTTTTTGCCCGCCTCGGCGCAACTTTCGAGCGACAAACCGCTGCGGTCGACCGTTGTCGCTGAGTTGTCGCTCCCAGGCGGGCACTTTCAACATTTCCCGCTGAGGTAGCGCGCGCGGCACGCCCGCCGGGCAAGCTTGCCGCTGGTCGTGCGCGGGATGGCGCCCGCGGGCAGGAACCGAATGTCGAACACCGCTAGCCCATGTTCCTGCGACACCCTCTTGCGAATCGCCTCGATCGCAGGTTGCGGATCGTCACGGGCGGTACCCGCCGCGCGTTCGGCGACGATCACCAGGCGTTGGCGCTCGTCGGTGAACGCCGCCACGTAGCCCCGTCGCACCATCGGCGACGCCTCCGCCGCGCTGGCCTCGATGTTCTGCGGATAGTGATGCGCACCGTCGATGGTCACGAGGTCGGCGATCCTGCCGATGACGTAGAGCTCACCATCCAGATACGTCCCGAGATCCCCGGTGCGGAGCCACTCGCCTGCGGCCGGCGCACCGTCCGCGTGACTACCGGCGGACAATCGCGACTGCAGCCTTGCGCCGAAGGTGGCGCGGCTTTCATCGGGCCGGCCCCAATAGCCTCGACAGACATTGTCGCCGTGCAGCCAGATCTCACCGACAGTGCCGTCGGACAGTTCCTCGGCGGTTTCGGCATCGACGATCACGGCCCACTGGCTTCGCGCGACCTGACCGCAGGCCACGTGCGCCACCGCATTGGGGGCGTCGGCCGCAATCCGCACCGCTCTATCGCCAGCCAATTGTTCGCGGTCGAAGTAACTCACAGTCGGCTCGGCGCTCGGCTCGATGGTCGAGACGAAGAGTGTCGCCTCGGCGATTCCGTAGGACGGCTTGACGGCCGATCGCGGTAAACCGAAGGGCGCGAACGCCTTATCGAAGGCGCGGATCGCGTCCATGCTCACGGGTTCGGATCCGATGATCGACACGACATTGCTCAGGTCGATATCGTCACCGGGATCGGGTAGCCCACGCTGAGCGGCCCACTCATAGGCGAAGTTCGGCGCGGCGGTGACGACGCGACCTTCGCGGGATCCGGCCGACAACGCCCGTATCCACCGTTGCGGCCTGCGGATGAACGCGGTGGGCGACATCAGCGTCGAGTGGCCGCCATATACCGCGGGAAAGCCGATCATCGACAAGCCCATGTCGTGGTAGAGCGGTAACCAGCTGACGCCGTGGGTGTTTCGGTCAAGGAGGTCGATCGCGAGGATCATCTGCAGCAGGTTGATGCCGACCGCCCGGTGGGTGACCTCCACGCCGACAGGAGGTCGCGTCGCGCCCCCGGTGTACTGCAGATGAGAGACGTCTGCAACGTCAATTGCCACCGGGGTGAAGGCTTCTGCCGCCGAGTCGGGTATCTCGTCGATGTTGATGACGTGCGGCCGTCGTGAAGGCGGAATCGTCGCCAGGAACGCTTGCACCGGTTCCCTGACGGCCTCGGTGGTGAGCACGAGGATGGGCTGGGCGTCGTTGAGCGCCGTTTCCAGACGCTCGGCATGGCCGGGCAATTCGGGCGCAAACAACGGCACCGCAATGGTTCCCGCCTTCACCGCCGCGAAGAACCCTGCAATGTAGTCAAGGCCCTGTGGCGCCAGCACCGCAACCCGATCACCCCGATCGGCAACCTGCTGAATGCGCGCACCGATAGCTCTCAGGCGGATCCCGAGTTGGGTCCAGGTGATCTCGCTGGGTTGTCCGGCGTCCGACCGGGTGAAGTCGAGGTAGCGGTAGGCCACCGTGTCGCCGACGTTCGCGATGTTGCGGTCGATGAGCGAAATGAGCGTGACCCCAGGCGGCAACACGATGCCGCCGTCGGCGTCGAGGCAGTCCTCGATCTGCAACAGCCCGGCCATGACCGCAGTGTATGCATCGGCGGCGATCTGACGCCGCGACCTGTGACGGACCTCGCGCTAGCTGGCGAGTGGCGTTGTCGGGGTGTATTTCACCGGCATCGACTCGAGGCCGCTGACGAAGTTCGCTGGGCGCAGCGGCAACTCGTCGTCGGACGCCAGACGCATATTCGGCAGTCGCTTCAGCAGCTTCGACTGCATGATCGACAGCTCGAGCCGCGCGAGCTGGTTGCCCAGGCAGAAATGCGTGCCGAAGCCGAACGCCAGGTGGTTGTTGGGATAGCGCTCGATATCGAAAAACTCAGGGCTCTCAAAAATCTTCTCGTCGAAGTTCGCCGACTCGAACAGCAGGATCATCTTCTCGCCCTCCTTGAGACGAGTGCCGTGAAAGTCCGTGTCGGCGGTGATCGTTCGAGCCATGTTCTTGACCGGCGCCGTCCAGCGCAGCATCTCTTCGATTGCGTTGGGCAACAAGCTCAAGTCATCGACAAGACGCCGGTGTTGGTCGGGGTGAAGCAGTAGCTGCCGGGTTCCCCCTGACAGGGTGTGCCGAGTGGTCTCGTCGCCACCGATCAGCAGCAGGAGAACCTCGGTGACGATCTGATGGTCCTCGAGCTTCGACCCCTCCACCTCCGCGTGCACGAGGACACTGACCAGGTCGTCGCTGGGCTGCTCCTTGCGTTCGGCGATCATGCCGTTCATGTACTCGCTGTAGGCCGCGAACGCGTCCATCGTCACCTGCACGTCCGCATCGGCCGCAGTGCTGCTCAAGGAGCTGACCAAATCGTCGGACCACTTGAGAAACATCTCGCGTTCCTGCGGACGCACGCCGAGCATGTCTCCGATGACCGCCATCGGCAGCGGCGCGGCGAGGTCCCAGACGAAGTCGCACTCCCCTCGTTCACAGACCGCGTCGATCAGCGTGTCGCACAGCGAGCCGATCGAGGACTCCAAATCTTTCACGCGCTTGCGCGTGAATCCCGAGTTGACGAGCTTGCGCCGCAACAGATGCTGCGGGTCGTCCATCTCGATCATCATCTCCACGCCCGGCTGATCGGGCCGGATGCCGCCGGCGTTGGAGAACAGCTCCGGCTGGCGCTCGGCCTCGATCACCGCCGCGTACGTCGCCGCGGCGGCCAAGCCATTGCGGTCCCGGAACACCGGTTCGTTCTCGCGCATCCACTTGTAGACCGACCTCGAATCACCGGCGTAGAACGCGCCGTCGGTCAGATCTACGTCCGGCTTCGTAGCCGGAGGCGAAGCCGCGATCGAGCTTCCCGTCATTGACCGCCCTTTCTCAGTGGACGACTTGCGCGTCGCCAAACGACATTTCCACGTTCGCGGCGGAACTCGACACGAGCGCCCGCTTGGGCAGGCCGAGCGCCGCCAGTTCGTTGGCATACGGGTGGTCCCCCAGCCATACGCGCGCACCGCCCAGCCCGTACCGCACCCCGGTCAGCGTCATCTCCCCCGGTGTCTCCCGCGTGACCCCGTCGAGATGCGAGTACGTGTTGTGCGCCTGCGTGCGCGAGGTGAACGCCGACGGCACCGGCAACCCCGGTTGGAATTCCATGCCCACGGCAAGCTGGCCGTCGATGCTGACATCGAATCCGAACTGCCGGCCGTTCCGCACGGTGAAGTCGGCCATTACCTTTGGATAACCCCAGATCGTCCGGCCCGCTTCCAAAGTGAACGACTGGTCGACCGGAAGGTGATGGATGAACGCACCGGCCGACTGCAGGGCACGTACGCCGCTCGCATTCGACCCTGGCGGATTGACCATCACGTTGGTGCCGTACTCGTAGTACGGGCCCAGGTCGCCGTCGACGTATTGCATGAGCATCAGGATCACGAGCGCGCGGCCGGGCAGATACCGGCAGACCTGCATTCCGCTGTAGTCGATCATCCGCTGCGCGGCGCCGGCGTCCACGGAGAACATCGCCATATGTTGATTCGCCTTGCGAATCTTCACCGGCATCGTGACCACGGTTCCGGCGATGGTGTGCTGCGAAGCAGTCATCCGGTCAATCTAGAACGCGTTCTAGTCGCACGGCAATAGTCGATCAGACGAGTGTCGCCAGCTCCCTGATCTGCTCGAGCGAACGACCGGCCACCACCATCATCGTCACGCCGACCGCCTCCCACGCCGTGACCTGCTTACGCACGTAGTCGATGTCGCCGACGATGGCCGCGTCGTCGACCAGCTCGTCGGGAATGATCTTGGCCGCCTCGTCCTTGCGATCACTGCGGAACAGCTTGGTCACGTCGTCGACGACCTCGGCGTAGCCCATCCGGCGATACACATCGGCGTGGAAGTTGGTGTCCTCAGCACCCATCCCGCCCATGTACAGCGCAAGGTAGGGCTTCATCGCCGCCAACGCAGCGCTGCGGTCCTCGGTGATGACGATGTTGGCCGTCGCGCAGATCTCGAAGTCCTCACGGCTGCGGCGAGCGCCCGGCCTGGCGAAACCCTCGTCCAGCCACTCGTTGTACATCTCACCCAGCCGCGGCGAGTAGAAGATCGGCAGCCAGCCATCGCAGATCTCGGCGGCCAGCGCGACGTTCTTCGGTCCTTCCGCGCCCAGCATGATCGGGATGTCCGCGCGCAACGGATGGGTGATCGACTTGAGGCTCTTGCCCAGCCCCGTGGTGCCCTCACCGGTCAGCGGCAGCGGGTAATGCGGCCCGTCACTGGCCACCGGCCCTTCGCGGCGAAGCACCTGGCGCACGATGTCGATGTACTCACGGGTGCGGGCCAGCGGCTTGGGGAACTT
Source organism: Mycobacterium sp. (assembly GCF_035274705.1). Taxonomy (GTDB): domain Bacteria; phylum Actinomycetota; class Actinomycetes; order Mycobacteriales; family Mycobacteriaceae; genus Mycobacterium. Next base: position 49,776 of record NZ_DATENY010000087.1, read on the forward strand.
CTGCCCGTACCAGCCCTCCACGACCTGCGGCCCGGACACACCCATTCCGAGGATGTGGCGCCCGCCCGACAGGTGATCGAGCGTCAGAGCCGCCATCGCGGCCGCGGTCGGAGTCCGTGCGGACAGTTGCACCACCGACGTGCCCAGCCGCAGGCGCTTGGTCTGCGATCCCCACCAGGCCAGCGGCGTGTACGCGTCGCTGCCCCACGCCTCGGCGGTGAACACCGCGTCGAAGCCGGCCTCTTCGGCGGCGGCGACCAGGTCAGGCGCGTTTTCCGGCGGCTGTGCGCCCCAATAACCCAGCTGAAGTCCCAGCTTCATTAGCTCGCCTCTCTAACCCTTTTGGCGGTCGCTTGAAACCGCTCTTAGAACCTGTTCTACTCGATGCCGTGACCACCAGCCAAAGCAGCCCGGTGCAGATCGATCAGCATGAGCCGCCGCTTTCGGCGCCGCTGAAGCTGTCCTTCGACTACACCCGTTCAGTCGGACCACTCCTCAGCCAATTCTTCACTGCCCTGCGCGAGCGACGCATCGTCGGCGTGCGAGGTTCGGATGGGCGAGTGCACGTGCCGCCGGCCGAATTCGACCCCGTCACCTATGAACGATTGACAGAAATCGTACCGGTGGCCAGCGTCGGCACCGTCGTGTCCTGGACCTGGCAACCGCAGCCCTTGGAGGGCCAACCGCTGGACCGGCCGTTCGCATTCGCGCTGATCAAGCTGGACGGTGCGGACACTCCGCTGCTGCACGCGGTGGACGCCGGGTCGGCAGATGCGATCAGCGCCGGGGCACGGGTGCACGCACACTGGGTCGACGAGCCGGTCGGGGCGATCACGGATATCGCGTACTTCGCGCTAGGCGCGCAGCAAGACCCAGTTGCCGAACCGGGAGGGCCGAAGGACGAACGCGACCCGGTGACCGTGCAGGTGACGCCGTCGACCATCGAGATCCAGCACACCGCGTCGCTTCCGGAGAGCACGTTCCTGCGGGGGCTCGAGGAGGGCAAGCTGCTCGGGGCGCGGACAGGCAAGAACGGGAAGGTCTATTTCCCTGCGCGTGAGGCGGATCCCGCCACCGGCAAGCAGCTCGACCAGTTCATCGAGCTGCCCGACAAGGGCACGGTGACGACGTTCGCGATCATCAACATCCCGTTCGCCGGCCAGCGCATCAAACCGCCGTACGTCGCGGCATATGTGCTTTTGGATGGTGCGGATATCCCGTTCCTGCATCTCATTCTGGAGATCGAGGCCGCCGACGTGCGGATGGGCATGCGGGTCGAGGCGGTGTGGAAGCCCCGCGAGGAGTGGGGCCTGGGCATCGACAACATCGACTACTTCCGTCCCACCGGCGAACCCGACGCGGACTATGACACCTACAAGCACCACCTGTAAAGGCAGATCAATGACACAGGCCGGAAGAGACGTAGCAGTCGTGGGCTTTGCCCACGCGCCGCATGTGCGCCGCACCGAGGGCACCACCAACGGCGTGGAAATGCTGATGCCGTGCTTTGCTTCGATCTACGAAGAGCTCGGGCTCAAGCAGACCGACATCGGCTTCTGGTGCTCCGGATCGTCGGATTACCTTGCCGGCCGCGCTTTTTCGTTCATCTCGGCGATCGACTCGATCGGTGCCGTGCCGCCGATCAACGAGTCGCACGTCGAGATGGACGCGGCATGGGCGCTCTATGAGGCCTACATCAAGCTGCTGACGGGCGAGGTGGACACCGCGCTGGTCTACGGCTTCGGCAAGTCGTCGGCGGGCACCCTGCGCCGCGTGCTCGCCCTGCAGACCGACCCGTACTCCGTCGCGCCGCTGTGGCCCGACTCGGTGTCGATCGCCGGGCTGCAGGCGCGGTTCGGTCTCGACGCCGGCAAGTGGACGGCCGAGCAGATGGCTCAGGTGGCGCTGGATTCGTTCGCGGTCGCCCAGCGCACCGATTCCGAGAAACCCGCCAAGAGCATCGATGAGCTGCTGGCCCGGCCGTACTTCGCGGATCCGCTCCGCCGCCACGACATCGCGCCGATCACCGACGGCGCGTCCGCGATCGTGCTCGCTGCGGGTGACAAGGCCCGTGAACTCCGCGAGAACCCAGCCTGGATAACCGGTTTCGAACACCGCATCGAAACCCCGGTGTTGGGCGCGCGGGACCTGACCACCTCGCCGTCGACCGAAGCGTCGGCCAAGGCCGCTACCGGCGGCGACGCCGGCTCCATCGAGGTGGCCGAGATCTATGCGCCGTTCACCCACCAGCAACTCATCCTGACGGAGGCGATCGGCTTGCCGGCGTCGACGCAGGTAAACCCGTCCGGCGGCGCGCTTGCGGCCAACCCGATGTTCTCGGCGGGCCTGGAACGCATCGGCTTTGCCGCGCAGCACATCTTCAACGGCTCGGCGCAACGTGTGCTGGCGCATGCCACGAGCGGTCCTGCGCTGCAACAAAATCTCGTCGCCGTCCTGGAAGGGAAGTAGCCATGGCAGGTCAACTGGCCGCGGTGCTGGGCACTGGGCAGACGAAATACGTTGCAAAGCGGCAGGACGTTTCGATGAACGGCCTTGTGCGCGAGGCCATCGACAAGGCGCTGGCGGACTCAGGCGCCACGATGGCCGACATCGACGCCGTCGTGGTGGGCAAGGCGCCCGACTTCTTCGAGGGCGTGATGATGCCCGAGCTGTTCATGGCCGACGCGGTCGGCGCCACCGGTAAGCCGCTGATCCGCGTGCACACCGCGGGCTCGGTGGGCGGCTCGACCGCCGTCGTGGCCGCCAGCCTGGTGCAGTCGGGCAAGTACCGGCGCGTGCTGGCGATGGCTTGGGAGAAGCAGTCGGAATCGAATGCCATGTGGGCGTTGAGCATTCCGGTGCCGTTCACCAAGCCCGTTGGCGCAGGCGCCGGTGGTTATTTCGCACCACACGTGCGGTCTTACATTCGTCGCTCGGGTGCTCCGAACCACATCGGCGCGATGGTGGCGGTCAAGGACCGGCTCAACGGCGCCAAGAATCCACTGGCGCATCTACACCAGCCCGACATCACGCTGGAGAAGGTGATGGCGTCCCAGATGCTATGGGACCCCATCCGTTTCGACGAGACCTGCCCATCGTCGGACGGTGCATGCGCGCTGGTAATCGGCAACGAGGACATCGCTGACAAGCGCGTCGCCGACGGTCACCCCGTCGCATGGATCCACGCCACGGCGCTGCGCACAGAACCGCTGGCTTACTCCGGCCGCGACCAGGTCAACCCGCAGGCCGGTCGTGACGCCGCCAAGGCGTTGTGGAAGGCGGCGGGGATCACCAGCCCGATCGACGAGATCGATGCGGCCGAGATCTATGTGCCGTTCTCGTGGTTCGAGCCGATGTGGCTGGAGAACCTGGGGTTCATGCCCGAAGGCGAAGGCTGGAAACTGACCGAGGCCGGCGAGACCGCGATCGGCGGTCGACTGCCGGTGAATCCGTCCGGCGGCGTGCTGTCGTCGAATCCCATTGGCGCCTCAGGCATGATCCGGTTCGCCGAGGCGGCGATCCAGGTGATGGGCAAGGCCGGCGACCACCAGGTCGAGGGTGCCCGCAAGGCCCTGGGCCACGCGTACGGCGGCGGGTCGCAGTACTACTCGATGTGGGTAGTCAGCTCCGACAAGCCAGCGGATAAGCCGTGAAGTACACCTGCAGCGTGGCGATGAGCCCACTCGACGACCTGATCGAAATCGCCAAGACCGCCGAGGAAGTCGGGTTCGATTCGATCGCGCTGCCGGATTCGATCTTCTACATGGAGAAGCAGTCCGCAGATTACCCGTACACCGCCGACGGCTCCCGGATGTGGAATGAGGACACCCCCTGGGCCGACCCGCTGATCGTGGCGGGCGCGATGGGCGCGGTGACGTCGACGCTGCAGTTCTACACCAATGTGATGAAGCTGGGCTCCCGGAATCCGCTGCTGCTGGCACGGCAGGTGGGGTCCGTAGCAATCCTGACCAAGAACCGATTCGGGTTGGGTGTCGGAATCGGCTGGGCGCCGGAGGAATTCGAGTGGTGCGGCGTGCCCTATGCGAAGCGCGGCAAGCGCGTCGACGAGATGATCGAAGTGATGAAGCTGGTGCTGGACGGCGGGATGGTCGAATTCCACGGCGAGTTCTACGACTTCAACAAGCTGCAGATGAGTCCCGCGCCGTCGAAGCCGGTGCCGTTCTACGTCGGTGGGCACACCGAGGTCGCTTTGAAACGTGCCGCCCGGATTGGCGACGGCTGGACCAGCGCGATGATGACCGGTGCTCAGTTGGCCGAAACCATCGCCGAGCTCAACGAGCTGCGGGCCGAATACGGCCGCGCCGACGAGCCGTTCGAGTTCCAGGCGGTCTGCATCGACAAGTTCGGCGTCGACGGGCACCGCGAGCTCGCAGAGGCCGGCGTCACCGACAACATCGTCATCCCGTGGATCTTCGACGGCCTGGGCTTCGACGCGCCACTGGACAAGAAGAAGGATTCGCTGAAGCGATTCGCCGACACTTACATCCACTCGGGTTGGCAGCAATGACCGTCACCAATGCCGACCATCCCGCACACGTGGCCGGCAAGCGCTCGCGTGAAGCGGCGATGGCCCACGACAAGCAGGCGTGGCTTGCCAATTTCGCCGACGACGCGATCGTCGAGGACCCGATCGGACCGTCACATTTCGACCCCGAGGGCAAGGGCCATCGCGGCAAAGAGGCCATCGCGGCCTTCTACGACAAGGCGATTGCGCCCAGCGAGCTCGAGTTCAACTTCGTCGAGACATACCAGTGCGGCAACGAGGAAGCCAACGTCGGCAACATCGTGATCAAAGCCGCCGGATACCAAGTCGTCGCGGAAGGCGTATTCACCTACCGGGTCAACGACGAAGGCAAGATCACCGCGCTGCGGGCCTACTGGGAGCTCGACCGCGCCACCGCGAGCGCCCGCAAAATCTAGCGCGACAGACGATCCGCAGCCGCAGTCGCCAGACCAAAAGCCAGCCGCTTCGTACGGCGCGCGGCGTCGCCAAGCAACTTTCGTGTCCGCGGCGTGTAGACAGACTGGACGGACACGTCATCACCGACACGAACACTGCCGCCACTGGTGACGCCGCAGTAGACACCGAGGCACCGCTGTGCCCTGGCGGCGACCGCGCGCGTGATTTGCCGATTGACCTCTAGTCCCGGTTGCGCGCGGCTGGGGACAACACAGCGAATTGTCGGCATCGCGACATCAAGAACTACTCCGCCGATCGCGAGATGACCTCCTATCCACTGCGACTCCGGGAGCTCGTCATCGGGATTGTCGAGTGCCACAAAGATATTGGGCCGGAATCGGCGTACATCGAGATCGTCACCGACCTCGGCGCCGATGGTCGCCAGGCTGGTCGTCGTCAAAACGTGCACCGGCGCCAGGTCGACGAACGTGCCGGGCGGAGTGGAATAACGGCCAAGGGTCAGGATGTCCGCCATCCGCACCACCGACAGGTCGGGCAGTCTCTCGCCCTCACCGACGCCGAAGTCGGAGCGCAACGTAGCTGACGACAGGCCATCCGTCTGGTGCTCGCGACGCAGCCTGTGCAGGCTGGTGTCCTCAGCCGGCGGCAATGCGGTCAACTTGACGTCACGGCCCGCGAGTTCTGACAGCTTGGCGTTCACCGCAGGGTCGCTACTGGACATGACCGTGCCGTCGGGGAAGGTGATTTCAACCTCCGGCACGTTGCCCGCGCCGGCATCCGATGAAACTGGGCTGCTGTATCGGGCCGTGGCGTTCAGGAGTTTAGGAAGACGACGGGCTGACGCAGTGATGTCGTGTTCGAGGTCGCGAACGGCCCAGAGCCGGTCACCCAGAACTCCGCGGGCACCGACCTCGGCGTGTTCGAGCCGCTCGCCGCCCAGAGATTTGACCGGATAGCGCCACAGCTCGGCCACCTGACCAATCGGCATGCGGACAACGGTACGGCGCACGGTTAGCCGACGGGCCGCATTCCGTCGATGTAGCGACGGGCCAGGTCTTGGTACGCGCCTGGGTTGGTGTTCACCCACATCTCGGCGCCGGTGCCGGCGATCGGACCCCTGACTTTGGCCGGTGCGCCGGTCACCAACACCTCGTCGGGAATCTTCGTGCCGCCGACCACAAGCGAATGCGCGGCGATCAGGCTGCGCACCCCGATCACCGCGCCGTCGAGCACCGTGCAGTGGTTGGCCAACACGGCTTGGGCGCCGATGTGCACCCCGTGCACCACGCAGCCGTGCGCGACCGTGGCGCCCGGCCCGACGTCGACGGGGATACCAGGCGGGGCATGCAGCACGCAGCAATCCTGCACGTTGGCGCCCTCGCGAACGATGATGGGCGCGAAGTCGGCCCGGATGACGGCGTTGAACCACACCGACGCGCCAGCCTCGACGTGGACGTCGCCGACCAGCGTGGCCGTAGGGGCGATGAACGCGCCGGGGTCGATCGTCGGTGAACGGCCCTCGAATGAGTACAACGGCATCGTCTAGATATACCGCAGGTAAACGCGATTAGATTGCGCGCGGGGAGGCAAAAACTGTAACGTGTTCTAGTTAGAGAGCACAGATTGGGAGGCTCGACGTGAGCACCGAAACCGCAGGCATCCGCGAGATCGACACCGGCGCGCTGCCGGATAGGTACGCGCGTGGCTGGCACTGCCTTGGCCCTGTGAACAACTACCTGGACGGCAAGCCGCACGGCGTTGAGATTTTCGGCACCATGGTGGTCGTCTTCGCCGACTCCCATGGAGACGTCAAGGTCCTCGACGGCTACTGCCGGCACATGGGCGGCAACCTCGCGCAGGGGACCGTCAAGGGCGACGAGGTCGCCTGCCCGTTCCACGACTGGCGCTGGGGCGGCGACGGCAAGTGCAAGCTGGTGCCTTACGCCAAGCGCACACCACGACTCGCGCGGACGCGCTCGTGGCACACCGACGTCCGCGGCGGCCTGCTGTTCGTCTGGAACGACCACGAGGGCAACCCGCCGCAGCCCGAGGTACAGATCCCGGACATCCCCGAGGCGGCCAGCGACGAGTGGACCGACTGGCGGTGGAACTCGATCCTGATCGAGGGCTCCAACTGCCGCGACATCATCGACAACGTCACCGACATGGCGCACTTCTTCTACATCCATTTCGGTCTACCGACGTACTTCAAGAACGTTTTCGAGGGTCACGTCGCCTCGCAGTACCTGCACAACGTCGGCAGGCCCGACATCGACGACATGGGAACGACATACGGCGAAGCGCATTTGGATTCTGAGGCGTCGTACTTCGGCCCGTCGTTCATGATCAACTGGCTACACAACAGCTACGGCGGCTTCAAGGCCGAGTCGATACTGATCAACTGTCACTACCCCGTCACCCAGAACTCGTTCATGCTGCAGTGGGGCGTCATCGTCGAAAAGCCGAAGGGGCTCGACGAGGAGACCACCGACAAGCTGGCCCGGGTGTTCACCGAAGGCGTCAGCAAGGGCTTCTTGCAGGACGTCGAGATCTGGAAGCACAAGACCCGCATCGACAATCCGCTGCTCGTCGAGGAAGACGGCGCCGTTTATCAGATGCGCCGGTGGTATCAGCAGTTCTACGTCGACGCCGCAGACGTCACGCCCGATATGACCGACCGATTCGAGATCGAGATCGACACCACGGCGGCCAACGAGAAGTGGCACGTCGAGGTCGAGGAGAACCTCAAGCGGCAGGCCGAAGAGAAATCGGAAGGACAGACGACTCAGGTCCCTTAAATGAGCCGGAGCGAGGAAGCACCAGACGTCGACCAGCTGGCGCGGTCGATGCTGAGGCTCTATGGCGCACATGACGATGACGACCATGGCCACGACGGGAATACGGAGATTCGTGCTCGGACTTTTTCCGGGGCACCGAATTTCGCCTCCGATCCGGTTCGGTTGGCAGCTGTGCGCGAAGCGACGCAGCGCGACCGGGAGCGTTACCTGACGTCCGGCCTGGTATCGGTCGACTGCCGGTTCTGCCATGTCACGGTGCAGGTCAAGAAGCTCGGTCCGGCGCACACCTCGGTGCAATGGAACGCCGAGGCGTCGCAGCGCTGCGCGTACTTCAGCGAGATCCGACAGTCGGGCGGCGACTCAGCCCGCACGCGTGCTTGTCCGAAGTTGGCCGACAGCATCAAACACGCTGTGGCCGAGGGGTGCTTAGAAGAAGAGTCGTCCGCCCCGCCGCCAGGCGACGGCTAGTTTCTTTGGACGCGCATTATGCGGGCATATCGTTCGGCGATCACTGGCCCGCGGGTGGCGGCGCGTCGATGGGTGTGAGGTTGAACGGCAGCCAGTACGTTCCTGCTCCATCACCCGGGCAGCCTGGGTCAGCCACGGTAAATGTCCGCTCCCCGTAGAAGCTGCCGTCAGAATTGGGTACCAGGAAGTCCGACCGGAAGGCCGTCACAGCGCCGCCGCCGTCGCAGTGGAATGGATAGTCCCCGCTTGACTCCCACCGGTCGACGTTCCAGTGGTAGTCGAATAGCGCTGGGGCATTGGGGTTTTCCGCGAGGTCCGTCAGCCGCATCCAATGCGCCGTGCATCCCTTCGCGTCGCATGACGTGGTAAAGCCGGCTCCCTGAACCGAGGGGTCGGATGCCTCGGGGCGGCCATTGAAGGTCTGCCTGGAATGGTCGAGGAACGTGTTGTAGGACCCGTAGATCGGTACAGGTTCCGCACGGTCTGCGTGCGCCACCGGCGCAGCCAGGGCGGCGACACAAGCAGCGAGGGTCATCACGGACGGGAGTTTGATCATCATGACGGGTCCTTCCTTCCCCCTGGAATCGGCTTGCCGGTACTTCCGCCGATATTGCATAACACATAGCGCGACGAATTAGCTGGATAATGACAAGAAGATCCGTTGGGTGCGGAATTGACCTGCGATTCGGCATAAGTAGCCTAAATCCGTTGTGCAGCAATCGTTGTCCTTGCGGTCACCGCTGCGCCCGCCGCCATCGCAACCATCTGCACGCCCGCGTCGAGCCACGCCCGATGCGTGCGCGAATTCCGCTTCCAATCCGGCGATGCCGGTAGTCCCTGACCCGTCCGCTGACGTCTTGGCGCAAGAATCGCGCTGGCTTACCGCAATCACGGCCGGGGACGTGCCGACGGTGGAGAGCATTCTGGCATCCGCGTTGAGCACTCAGAGAACTGGACAGCTGGGGACTGCATCCTCCAGCCGCGCGGGACCGGTTCCCTTGGTGGGGTCCGTCTTCCATGGCCAGTCGTTGGAACGGAACGGCGCCAGGCTCGGCAGCACGGCAGTCTTTCCGCGCTTGGCCATCTCGCGTTCGATGACCGCCCGGCCGCCGCCGCCCAGGAGCTCGACGTCCATCGCGTAGAAGTCACGGAAGAACACCATTCCCAGGGACCGATCGGCGACGATGCGGGCCAGCACGTCAAGCAGCTTCTCAGGGGTCGTCTCGAACTCCGCTGTCTCGACGAGCAACAACCGCTCCCCCATCGTCTCGGTGCCCATGAACTGAACGAGGATGCTGTAGAGGATGTTGTTCTGCCGCGTCACATACATCGTGTTGTTCACGGCGTACGTGTGCTCCCAAGCCGCGCCGAGTTCGTCCTTCCAGTCCTCGACGACCCTCATCCAGTGGCCCACCTGAGCACCTGCGGCAATGCCAATAGCCTTGACCGACAAGGGCGTCGTGCCGCGGATGAACTCCTCGAGTTGGCTGTAGCTGTAGCTTCCGTTTGCCAGGCAGTCGTCCATGAAGGCCACGTTGCGTTCCAGAATCGTGCGCAATACGGTTCGGTCGTCCTCGGGGATATCGAGCGCATCTATGCCTTCGAGGGCCACCTGGTTCTGTGTCCGGTACGTCGCCAACGGCGCACGCCACAGCAGATTCGCGCGGGGATCGTCCAAGTAGGGTGAAACGACCTCGTAGATCGCCATGGTGCTGTGGCCAACCGACTTGGCGATCTGATAGACGATCGGTACCGGGGCCGCCACCTTCGGTGGCTGTCCGGGTGGGTACAGAATCATCTGACCGCCCTGACCGCTGAACAGCGCCACGATGATGGGCACTCGCTCACGCATGTTCTGCTTGAACGTCGCCAGCGATTCGTCGTACAAACCCATCATCGACGAGTTCAGCGCCAGGACGGCGTGTTCGGCCACCTCTCGCGCGCTGGCGGGCGGCCTCGCGTCGAGGACCGGACTCATGAATTCGGGTACTGCGTTGTTGGTTACTGGCATAGTGATCACTTGGTCCTTTCGAATGGGCAAGAAGATTGCGTCAGGGCTCGCGCCAGAACTTCCAGATGAGGCCGAATACCACCGCCCAGAACACCAGGGATGCAACGACGATGGCGGCGCCTCGGATGTCCGTGCGTGATTTCGGTTCACCAGCCGGCGGCCACAGGAAGCCTTTGAGTAGTCGGTTGGCGTAGTACGGCATCGTCACGAAGGTGAGGATGAAGCTGGAGCACAGGTTTCCCAGCAGCGTGCCTACCCAGACCGGCAGGTGCAACGGAAACAGCAGGAGCATGATCGTCATCGCAGTGGGGTAGATGCCGACCCAGACCGCGAAGGACGTCTTGATATCCGATGGCGGGGGCACCTGGTTGCCCTTGTCGTCGAAGGCGAACCAGCTGCCGAAGGAATTCTCCACGGTACGCAGCTGGAAGTCGCGGAACTTCTTGCCTTCCTCGAGCAACTGCTTGCGCTCGTCGGAGGTCATCCACGCTTCCAGGTCCGCGACGTTGTCGTAGCGGTACATCGCCGTCCACTCGTCCTGCACGCCCTCGACCGGCCGGAACAGCTCGGTGCCTCGGTAGCCATCAAACTTGCTCTCGGCCAACCGAAGTTGTTCCTGCCAGGCGAGGAACTCGTCGACGTCACCTGGCTCGACGCGATGGGTAGCGACAACCGTCACCAGTTGATCTGCCGGTTTGGCGGCACCACCGACGATCTGCTGGGTGGGCGGGCCGTCGAAATATTGTGTGCCTGTCTCCATTCCTTGCTGGCGAGTGGAGCTGTTCAACCACGCTCGCAGGTTGGCGATCGAATCGAAGCGGTAGATCACCACCCAGTCCGGTTGCGTTTCGGTGGGCGCGGTGACTTCAGCGCCGACGAATCCCGGGTAGCGTGACGCAGCCTCGTTGAGCCCGTGTTGCCATGCCAGGAACTGCTCCTCGGCGCTGGGGCGCACGCGCTGTCCAATGATGACCGTGACGGCGTGGTCGGTGATGTTCTCGGTTGGCATGCCAGTCTTCTCGAAGTCAGCTCGTCGGAACCAGCCGGCTGTCCGCGAGCCGGCTGTAGATGCGTTCAGGCGACAGGGGTAGCGAACGGTAGCGCACGCCTGTCGCGTTGGCGACGGCGTTGGCCAGTGCCGGCGCGACCGGGTTGATACAGCATTCCGCCATGCCTTTGGCGCGCATCGGACCGACCGAGTCGCTGGAATCGACCAGGAGTACCTCGGTGCGCGGAGCATCGGCGTAGGTGGGGATCTTGTAGTTGCGCAGGTTCGGGTTCATCATCACGCCGTTCGCGTCGACGTGGAAGTTCTCCGTCATCGCGAAGCCCAAACCCTGCGTCACACCGCCTTCCACCTGTCCCCGCACCTGTGCGGGGTTGATCACGACACCGGCGTCGGTGGCCTGCACGCTGTAGAGAATGCGGACCTCGCCGGTGACGCGGTGAACCGCGACACGGAAACCGTGGGTGTTGGATGTGACGCTGCGTGGTGACCCGTATGCCTTGCGCGCCACGGTGAATCGGTTGCCCCGGGCCCTGGCGATCTCGAGGAGTTCGAGCAGCGAAAGCCGCTTGTCCCCGCACACCACCCCGTCGTCATCCATCCAGCAGTCGGCCATGGCGACGTTCGTATGCGCCGCCGCGACTTCCAGGATCCAGTCGCGCAACGCGGTGGAGGCTCGCTGCACGGCGTTGCCGGCCACGAAAAGTCCCGCGCTGGCGAAGGCTCCGGTGTCGAACCCGGTGCGGTCGGTATCGGACTGCACGAGGTGTATGCGTGCCGGTGTGGTGCCGAGCTGGGTGGCTGCGATCTGTACGTGAGCGGTAGAGGTTCCTTCACCGAATTCGACTGTGCCGACCGCGATTTCGTAGATGCCATCGTCGCGCAGCGTCGCCCAGCATTCCGAGATGTGTTCGGTCGGAGGTGCCGTTTCATGCAGTGAACTCGCGACACCGGTACCGATCAGCCAATCGTCGCCGAGATCGTGCGCCCCACCGTCGCGACGTAGCGCCGCGTCGACCAAGTCGATGCACTTACCGAGACCGTCTTCGGTGAAGGCGACATCGTCGGGCCGGTCGTCGATGGCGAGCAACGCGTCGCCTGGCCGGACGATGTTGCGGCGCCGCAGCTCAAGCGGATCGATGTCGAGCGCGATGGCCAGCTCATCCATCGCCGACTCCACGGCGAACGCAGGTTGGGTCATGCCGTACCCGCGCAAGGCCCCACTGGGCACGTTATTGGTGTACACGGCGTACCCGTCGAATTTCTTGTTTGGACAGCGGTATATCGCGATGGCCGCCCCACCGGCGAACAGCGTCTCTCCACCGTGATTTCCGTAGGCCCCGGTGTTGGAGATGTTGCGGAAGTGGAAGGCGGTCAGCGTGCCGTCTGCGCGGGCGCCCAGCTTGACGGTGACCTTCATCGGATGTCGTGGCGACGCCGTGGTGAACTCTTCTTCCCTCGTGTACTCGAGGCACACCGGGCGACCGGTATCCAAGCTGGCCAATGCGACCAGATCCTCAGAGATCACCTCCTGCTTGCCGCCGAATCCTCCACCGACGCGCTTGCAGAACACCCGCAGCTGGTCGGGGCGAAGGTTGAAGAGGTATGCCAGTTTCACCTTGGCGATCGACGGCGATTGGGAACTGGTACGTATGTTGAGCCGGCCGTCCTCCATCCAAGCGATCGACCCATGCGTTTCCAGATGTGCGTGCTGGACGCGTGGCGAGAAGTAGGTACCTTCGTGGATCACGTCGGCCTCGGCGAATCCTCGTTCCACGTCGCCGATTTCGCCGTGCAGCTCGAGCAGGATATTGCGGACAGGGTCGTGGACGAATGGGTCGTCGTATCCATGCAGTTGCGGAGCCCCGTCGGCCATCGCCTCTTCGGGATCGAAAACGGCACGCAGCGGCTCGTATTCGACGACGACCTTGCGACAGCCCTCTTCGGCGGCGCCGACCGAATCGGCAAGCACGGCAACCACTCGCTGGCCGACGAATCGCACGACGTTGTCGAGAATGTAGGTGTCGTCAGGATCGACCAGATGGTCGGTGTGGATGGCGGTCGTGAAGAGCTTGCGCGGGACGTCTTCCCACGTGTAGACGCGATGGACGCCGGGTACCGCCAGCGCGGCCGACTTGTCGATGGAGGTGATACGCGCGTGTGCGTGGGGGGAGTGCAGCACTTTCAGATGCAGCATTCCTTCCATCTCGGCGTCCATGGTGAACTCCGCGCGGCCGGTGACGACGTCAGTGCCCGCCGGCGCCCCCACACTGGTGCCGACGGCTCGACCTGGCAGCGCCTGCTCGATGCCGGCGACGCCATTGATCGCATCCTCGATGGCGCGATAACCCGTGCAGCGGCACAGGTTTCCCTTCAGCGCCCGGGGCAGGTCCTGCTTCTGCTCGTCGGTGAACGCGGCCGCTGTCATGATCATCCCCGCGGTACAGAAGCCGCACTGAAAGCCGGGGGCGTCGCGGAACTGCCGCTGCAGCGGGTGCAGGTCATCCGGCGTGCCCAGACCCTCGATCGTGGTGACTTCACGGCCCTCGGCACGGAACGCCGGTGTGATGCAGCTATTCACCGGCCGACCGTCGAGCCACACGGTGCAGGCGCCGCAATCGCCTGCGTCGCACCCCTTTTTGACACCATGCCAACCCAGGGAACGCACGAAGGTGCGCAGACACTGCCCGGGACGCGGTTCCTGGTCGAATGATTCCCCGTTGACGGTGTATGTCATCGCCAGTCTCCCAGTTCCCCGCGGATTTCTTCGGCATAGTGCTTGGCTAGGTGACGGCGATGGTCGGGCGATCCGTTCGCGTCGTCGAACCAGATCTCCTCGGGCAACGCATCGATGTGCTCTTGCAGCACATCGGCGTCGGGCAGTGAGTCGAACGCCAAGCGGATCGGATGCGTCGTCGCCGCCGTGATCGTCAGCAGCATGTCGGCCGCGTCCGGTGATTGGGTGGCGATCATGAAGATCGTCGACCGGCCGAGTTTGGTCAGCGTGAAGCGGCGATGGGCGTAGCGCTTGCGCAGGGCGCTGAGGGGAATGTCGATCTGTCGCAGCACCTCGCCCGGTTCCAGGATGTTCTGATGATTGCCGGTCACGAAAACGCCTGCGTCCACGGTGCGTTCGGATCCGTCAGGCGCCCAAAGCGTGTATGCGGCTTCGAGCGCGACTGTCATGGTGATCATCGGCCCCGCAGGCAAGGACATACAGATATTGCCGCCGACCGTCGCCGAGTTCCACACCTTGAACGATGCCAGGAACGCCTCACAACTCGTCTTCAGCAGGGAGCCGGCGGCCCAGTCGGGCGGGTCGAATGCGTAAAGTTCGGCGACCGTGCACGTCGCGCCGATCGTCAAGCCGGCATCGGTGGCGCTCAGCGGCTGCCAGCCAAGGGGAACGAGGTCGACCAATCGGCGTACCTCGGGCTGCTGTTCAGAGAACAACCACGTTCCGCCCGCGAGCCATGCGTCGCCGTCGCGCCAAAGGGTCCCTGGTCGTTCCGGTGGCTGGCGGACGACGTCGGTAATCGTGTTGATGTCGATGTCAGTGCCCTTCGGTGCGTGTGTGTAGACCGGTTGCCTGCCGCCTCACTGAGCTCCACAATGCTTTGCTGCGATCACCGCAAACGCATTGCTTTACGTCACGAAAAACCATGGACTCCGCCGCCCGGGGCATGACTCCGGAGACCCACCGCGACGGCAGGCTAACACACCCGTCAATTGTGTGGCAATATCTAAACGAAGCGTTTCTGAAATGTCTCTTTGGAGATTAGCAGCGGTTCACTTGCATCGTTTCGCTATATGAACACCCGTACTATCGGTTCCGCTAGGGCTACAGCAATCTCACAGAGACGAAAGCAGCGACGGACGGATACGAATCCATACGACGCACGCGCCCGTTTGCGCGCGTACTGTCGGCCGAACGGACGAGCGCTGAATAGTTTTCATGTCAATTTGCTGAAAATCACACCATCTACCGCTGAAAGAGTTACAGTGCCCCGCCCGCGCGGACTGTCGCCATGCTCAGTTCTTGGCGGACAGCCCGAGCAGGGTGACCTCGACGAGGGTGTCGGCGGCGGTGTCGTCCAGGTGCGGGTGACCGAGAAGGCGTCGGTAGAGCAGCGGCCCGATCAGCACGTCGATCGCGTCGTCAGGATCGACGTCGGCGCGAAACTGGGCCGCGGCGATTCCACGTGCCCACACCGTTTTTATCAGGTCGCGGTGCGCGAGCATCAGGTGCTTGTGTAGTTCTGTGCGCACCGTCGAGTCAAACTGTGCCTCGCCGATCAATTCGGAGAACACCCGGCCGTTGTCTCCGGTATAGAAGCTGACCAAGCCGCGTAGCACAAGACGCAGATCCTCTGTAGCCGAACCAGTCTGGGGATCACGCCAATCGGCCATCATCTCGGTGAGGAAGGCTTCGACGGCGACGGCGTACTTGTTGGGCCACCACTTGTAGATCGTTGCCTTGCTGACGCCGCTGCGCGCGGCGATCTCCTCGGTCGTCATCGCCCGCAATCCGACCTCGTGCAGCAGTTCGGATGTGGCTCGCAACACCGCCAGGTGCGACTGCTCGCTGCGCGGACGTCCCCGCCTGCCCGCGGCCGAATCAGACTCCCCCTGCTTATCCGGCATCGCACTCCCGTTCCCACAGAGCCGGTCCGCCGAGTCTCGGCTACCAGTAATTGACGCCCCGCCCAATAATGTATCCGCTGGAAGCCGTGTTGTGGCGCGAGTACGATTTCGGCGTACCCATCCGGCTTCGTGCACGGGCGCACTTCGGCGAGGAGCGTACGAGGATGCCCGATGAGCTGCCCGCCTCCGTGGTGGTTGCCATCGTGGAGTCCATCCGGAGACGGGGGATGAACGCCTTCACCGTCGAGGACGTCGCCACGATCGCCGGCCTTGACCCAATGACGATCCACGACCGTTGGGGCGATAAAGAGGAATTGGCGGTACGTGCCCTCAGTGCGCATTATGAGGCGATCATCTCCATCCCCGATACCGGTTCCTTCCGTGAGGATTTGACGACCTTCACCCACTCGGTCGCGCGCTTCCTCACCGATAGCACCGGGCGACTACTGATGCGGCTATTGGTGGTCGATGGCAGAGGTTGGGGCGCAGGTGATGTGCGTGCAGAGTTCTGGCGGATCAGATTTGAACGAGTGAAACTGATGTTTGAGCGCGCAGAGCGGCGCGGTGAAATCCGCAGCGGGGTCAACTACCCAGTCGCGATGCAACTCATGATCGCTCCGTTGCACGCACACGCGCTCTACACCGAAGACGCCATCGACGAAGACACCGTGAACTCCATCATCGACATGGCGTGGCCAGCCATCGCCTCGGCGGCCCTGCACTCGCCATAGTCGTCAGTCGACCCCGATCACGTACGGCACCGCGAATCTCGCAACCTCGGCGACCAGCGATCGGACGTTGGGGGCCTTCGGATTTGGTAGCTGTGATCGTGTCATGACCGACAAGATGACGCGCCTGCCGTCGGGTCCGTAGACCATGCCGATGTCGTTGGTGCTTCCGTAGTCGCCGGAGCCGGTCTTGTCCGCGCACGTCCAACCGGCAGGCAACCCGGGCCGCATGCTTGAGGTGACATTGCCGCGCATCCAGTCTTCCAACTGCTGGCGCAGCGGCGGCGCCAATATGTCTGTGGTGAGCAGGTTTCGGTACCCGCGACCAATCATGTGCGGTGTGCTCGTGTCGCGCGGATCGCCTGGCACCGCCGAGTTCAGTTCGGTCTCCCAGCGATCGAGCCGCGTCGCGTCATCTCCGACCTGGTGGGCGAAATCCGCAATGGCCGGCGGTCCGCCGATGGCCTGCAGCAAAAGGTTTCCGGCGGTGTTGTCGCTCTGCTGCAGTGCGGCCCGGCACAACTCCGCCAGCGGCAGGGTTCCCCCGGCATGGGCCTGAGTCACCGGAGAGTTCTCGACCAGCGCCGCGGGGTCGATCTGCACCTCGTCGTCCAGCCGCAGTTGGCCCCACTGTGTCTTCTGGAGGACGGATGCCGCAGCGTAGGTCTTGAAAGTCGAGCAGACCGCGAACAATTCGGCGTCGCGGTAGTTGATGTTGCGACCTGTGTCGAAATCCACGCAGTGCGCCCCGATGACGGCGTTGTGCGCGCGTTCCAGTTCGCCGAGGCGCCCCTGCACACGCGGATCCGATTCGGCGGAATCTGTCGGCTCAGCCAACGCAGACGGTGCGCGATGTATTGCTGCGGCGCCCATCAAGGCCGCACCTGCCACCAGTACACGCCGTCGTGTCGTATCTGCCACAGCAGAAGGCTACAGACCCTCGAAGCGCTCCCGGACCTGCTCGGCCGTCAGACCATAGTCGGCCAGCGAGTAGGTGTGCTTGGGCGCCCGCGGCCCCTGCTTACTCTCGGCATGGCTCTCCTCCATCGCCACGCGGGCGTCGTCGGTGACCTCGATGCCGAAATGGCGGTAGATCGCCTCGGCCTCACGCACCGGATCGGCGATGAAGTCGAAGTAGTCCATGTCGTAGAACTGCGACGAATCATGTTTGGCCCGTTCAGCATTGAACAGCTCCAGACCGCGTGACCACGTCTCCAACGAATCCTGGCCGATCGTCTCGCCAACAAATGTGTCCGACCAGCCTTCGGTCGTATGCTGAGCGAGCGAGCACATCGACGCCATGATCGTCTCGGCCGGCCGGTGGCATTGGATCACCAATGCATCGGGATACGTCTTGAACAGCGCGTCCAAAGCGAAGAGGTGACTCGGATTCTTCAGCACCCACCGCTTGTCGGCGTCGTCCAACCCGATCAGCTGAAGGTTGCGGCGGTGCCGCTGATACGGCTTCGTCCAGTCCTGCTTGGCCAGCCAATGCGCATATGTGGGGACGTGCGCCAGGGTCTCGTATGACACCGAATGCAGCGACTGGCGCAGCAGCTGCCAGCACTCCTCCACCTCGTCGGCGGTCATGAAATGCAGGCCGGTGTAGTCCGGGTTCTCCTCGTGTGCCTTGGAGAACTGCGCATCGAGCTGCTGGAAAACCGGGTTGTCCGACCAGGTTTCGCGCGGCGGCCGCGGCTGCGGGAACTCCGCGAGCCATAGCTCAAGCCCCTGATGCCGCGGATCGGTGGCCAGAAGCCGATGCAGGGCCGTGGTCCCGGTGCGGGGCAGTCCCGTCACGAAGATCGGGCGCTCGATCTTTACATCCGCATGCTGCGGATACCGCTTCCATGAAGCCTCGCTCAACAGCCGCGCCACCAGCGCGTTGCGGAGGAAGAACCGCGACATCTTGCTGCCCAGCTCGGTGAAACCCGCCTCACGCGCATACGAGTCCAGAAGCACACCAAGCGCTTCGCGGTAATTGTCGTCGTCGGTGCCGAAGTCGTCGAGCCCGCATGCCTTCGTCGCAGACGCGTGCAGATCCTCTACCGAGCCGACGTCGGTGCGGGGGCTCATGGCTCGACTCCCACTCGCCCCGGTCCTCGCTCGTTCCTCACTGCGATCCTCACTCGCGCCCGCCTTCGCGTGCTCATCAGGCTTTGTACTCCCCGCAGTTGACGTCCAGCGTCTGTCCGGTGATGCCGCTGGACAGATCGCTGGCCATGAACAAGATCGCCGATGCCACTTCCTCTTCGGTGGGCAGACGCTTGAGGTCGGACGCCGCCGCGGTGGCCTTGTAGATCTCGTCGACTGTGGTGCCGTACTTGCCTGCTTGGTGGTTGAAATAGCTCTTCAACGTGTCGCCCCAGATATAACCGGGCACAACAGAATTCACGCGGATGCCCTGCTCGCCGAGCTCGGTGGCCAGCGACTGAGACATCGCCAGCAACGCCGACTTTGCCATCTTGTACGCGCCGTACTTGGCCTGGGAGTGGCGCACCACCATCGAGTTGACGTTGACCACCGACCCCTTCGCCTCGGCCAGCGCCGGCGTGAAGCCCTGGGTCAACCGCAAGGCGCCGAGGACAGTCAGTTCGATGGCGTCCCGGATGTGCTGAAACGTGGTGTTGGCCAACGGTTTCATGGATGGCACGCGGAACGCGTTGTTGATCAGCACGTCGACCTTGCCGTAGGCCGCCAGGGAGGCCTCGACGAGGTTGTTGACCTGTTCGTCGTCAGTGATGTCGGTGCCGACCGCCACCGCCCGCCTGCCCATGTCGGTGATCTGCTTGGCGACGTCGTCGAGGCGTTCGACGGTCCGGGCGGCCAGTACCAAATCCGCTCCCGCGTCGGCACATCGCCGTGCGAGCGTGGTGCCCAGGGCGGGGCCCACGCCGCTGATCACGACAACCTTGTTCTCGAGCAAGCCGGGCATGCGCTATCCCACCATCCTGTGTCCAATTTGTATCTGCCGCTCGGTGATTCGCGCGCGCCAGTCGTCGTCCGAAATCTTGTTCTGTTCGTAATACGGCAGCGCCGCTGGGATCTTGTCGAAATCGACCAGCTCGACGGTCGGGCCGTCGGCCTCGCTGAGCTCACGCGACACCCGCTGCCAGCGAAACTGCAGGAAGCCCTTCGAGTGGCCGAGAGTCTCCACCCAGTTGGTGATGCCGGGGTTGCGGTCGGTGACCACTATGCGGATCTTGCCGTCCGGATCCGCTTGTGCCTGAGTGCCGTTCAGTGACGTCTGATGGTTGATATAGTCCAGCGAGATGTACCACAGGCTGCCGAGCTGGAAGCCGAGGTACGGTGCGTCGGTCACCGGTAGCGTGATGATCAGCGCCTGATCCTCGGTCAGCTCGTAGTGTCCGGCCGACGAGTACTGGGTGGCCAGGCCACCAGGAGTGAGCCGCGGTGCGACCATCGTGTTCACCGGGATGTTCAAGTAGAACCACTGGGGGAACTGCAACCAGGTCTTGACGCGTTGCACCAATTGCTTTCCGGCTGTGGCGTAGCGCTTTTCGATGGTCTCACGAGTCAGCGGCGGCGGTGCGGTGCCGGCGGTGTCCAGCCGTTTGATGGCGATGCTGCCACGCTGAGCCGACCAGTCGTTGTAGACCTCGCGAATCACCAACTGCGACGGTTTCTTCGGCCGGAACCGCCACTCGAAGGTGCCGTCCGCGGCGATGTCGAGCTGGCGATCGTCGAACGCGTTCTCACTGTCGGGCACCTCGGTGTCGGTGTACTCGCCGCCGAGAAGCTGAAAGCTCAGGTCGGTGGTGGTGCCTCGCTTGCCGTCGACGGCGTAGTCATGGTCTGCGTGCACACGAGTCCCGAAGTACAGCGTGTCGGGATTGTCCAGCGCCATCTTGGTGAACGGTCCGGTGCCGCTGTGCAGGAACGGGTGGTCGCGGTCGTAGTCGAAAGCCACATGCGTGCACGCCGCGATGCAGCCGGCCAGATACTGCAGGCCCTCGAGGAGATCGGCTTCGGTTTCGATATGGGGGGCGGCGGCGACGAGTTTCTCGGCTTCAGCGATCGCGTCAGCCAGGGGGTCTGAGTACACCCCTAGAAACTAGAACGTGTTTCTGTTTTACGTCAATAGCGAACTTTTTGGCACTTCGGACGGCATTAGTAGCTGTAGGTGTTTGCGGGCTTGGGGATCGGCGTCACATGCGATACGGCCATCGTCGGGATGTAGTTGGTCGAAGCCGTCGACGTTCCCGGCACGACCTGGCCCTCGACCTGCAGCCAGGTGTCCTCCGGGTAGCCGGCCACCTCAGCGGCCGCCGGACCCGACAGGCGGATGCGGGCCAGCTGCGCGTCCGCGGCGCAGCAGACGATCACGACGCGGCCCAGATCCGTGCTGCCCGGGTACTTCAGCGTGAAGCCGGTGATCGTGATCAGCCGGCCGTCGAGCGAGTTGGCAGAGTCGGTGGCGGCCCGCATGAGCACATCGGGGATCGAAACCGTCGGGGCCCGTCCTGCGGGCAGCGGTGGCCATGCGCGTCGCGTGGGTTCGGCCACCTGCGCCGGGGCGGCGCCATGCGCGCCGAGTGGCGGTGGCACGACGAAGGTGGTCAGCGCGATCGGCGCCAGCAGCAGCCACACCAGCCACGGTCGATGGTGATGGCCGTCGCCGTCGGGCGGATGGCGGAGATCGCCCACGATCGCGGCCACCGCGAGCACGACCAGGACGACGGCGGCGGCGATTAGCCACGGCAGCAGCGACGGCTTCACGTAATGCAAGTAGGAACCCTTGACGACCATCACCACGACGCTCAGCCCGACGAGCAGCAGCAGCGCGTTCTGGGTGCCGCGGCTCATCGCGCACCGCCGAGGAACGCCAGGCCGACCAGCGTCGCGACGAGCGTGGCGACGACGAACGTCGCAGGCCCGAAACGGACCGCGAACGGACGGCCGAACAAGCCGGCCTGCATCGCGGACAGTTTGACGTCGACGGCCGGACCCACCACGAGGAACACCAGCCGGGGCAACAGCGGCAGCATCGTCAGGCTTGCAGCCACGAACGCGTCGGCCTCCGAACACAGCGCCAGCACAACGGCGAACAACGCCATCGTGAGCACGCCGAGGACGAGGTGGCCGGCGAGTTTTTCGAAGACCCATGCGGGCACCACCACCCGCAGGGTGGCTGCCGCCGCGGCGCCCAGCACCAGATAGGACCCGGCCTGCAGGAAGTCGTGCCTGGCCGCCTCGGTGAAGACGGCCCAGCGGGAGGCATCTGCATCGTGCGGCGTGGGCAGTCGTCGGGTCACCCATTCGGCCCGGCCCCAGCGCAGCCACAGCAGGCCCATCGCCACCGCGGTGATCAGCGAGCCCACACAGCGGGCCAGCACCATCGCCGGCTGCCCGGGAAACGCCACGGCGGACGCCACCAGCACGACGGGGTTGATCGCGGGCGCGGACAGCATGAACGTCAGCGCCGCGGCACCCGAGCGCCCTTCTCCGAAGAGCCGGCGCGCCACCGGCACTGACCCGCACTCGCACCCCGGCAACGCGGCACCGCCCACACCGGCGACCGCAACGGCGACGGCAGGGCGGCGGGGCAGCCACCGCGCCAGCTGATCTGCCGAAACGAACGCGGCGATCAGTCCGCTCACGACGACGCCGAGCACAAGGAACGGCAACGCCTGGACGAAGACGCCGCAGAACACCGTCGCGGCCACGCTGAGGTCGGCATTGCCGGCCACAAACGCACTCATCGCGCCGGCCGACAAGGCCAGCGCGATGAGCGAGGCGAGCAAGACCTCCATCGACCCGATACGCCGCCTGCGATCGGTCGGGGTAGCGGTCACCGCACCATCTTGCCCGTGGTCAAGCGACTAGGTCGCCTGCAGTGCCTCCGAGATCGGCGTCGGCGTCACCTGAATGCCGCACTAACTCGACAGGTCGGTGACGGGCTGGTTGATCGCCTTCAGCTCGTTCTCCACCTGCTGAGGATGCGCCGCGAGGTAGACCGCGGTGGACGCCGACACCGAACTCGCGGTGGTTGCGATCCTGCTTTGCGCGCACGAATCGGGTGTGGCGTTGGCGGCCGGCATGACGATGGCCGCCGATCCAAAAGCCAGAAGGCCTCCGGCGAACATGCCGTACAGGCCGCGTCGCACGGTCGTTTCGGACATGTGCATCGAATCACTCCTTCGGTTTGCGATCAGTTGTCGCGTCCCGAGGCCTAACCCGAAAGCGGGGGGCACTAAACACCTGCCCGGCTCCGCTGCGCGGGCGCCGACGGCGTCGTCGCAGGGCAGGCGGCACAAATCAGCCGCCCAGAACTTTTGCTTAGATCAGCTGACCGTCAGACCTCGGCGAGCACGGTGAGGGCGTCGGTCGGCGACACCTCCATGCCGCAGCGGTTCTTGTAGTCGGTCAAGGGCTGCTGGATGACCCGCAGCTCGTCGGCTTCCTGCGGATGATCGCCGAAGTAACCGTCGAACTGCCCGATCGCCACGTATGCGGGCTGGCGGGTGATGTCGATGAGTGCCTGGTTGACGTCGGGGTGTGCGGCGAAGTAGTCCGAGAGTGAACCCGTCACCGCACTGACCGTCTTCGCGAGGGTGCTCGCGTTGCAGTCGGTGGCAGCGGGGTCCGCGCTCGCAGAAGGGATGAGCAGGGCCGCACATGAGGTGGCGCCGATCACGGCTGTGGCACACACTCCGGTACGAAATTTCACAGGGGCTCCTTCGGTCATGACGGTTCCCTGTGGTTTTCGCAGATCCGGCCGCAGCGTTACTTAGCCAGCCGGCGCGGTGTCCCGCTCGCGCTTGATCTCGAGCGCGATGTCGATGAGCTGGTCCTCCTGGCCGCCGATCAGCTTGCGCTGACCGGCCCGGTGCAGCAGCTCGTGCGCGGGCACCCCGTAGCGCTCGGACTGGCGAATGGCGTGTTTGAGGAAGCTCGAATACACCCCGGAATAGCCCATGATCAGTGCATTACGGTCCAGCAGGCACTCAGCGGGCATGGCCGGGGCGACGACGTCTTCGGCGGCATCGGCAATGTCGAAGAAGTCGATGCCGGTCTTGACGCCGATCTTGTCGAACACTCCGATCAGCGCCTCCACCGGCGCGTTGCCGGCGCCGGCCCCGAACCGCCGGCACGAGCCGTCGATTTGCTTGGCACCCGCGCGCACAGCCTCGACCGAGTTGGCCACGCCGAGACCGAGGTTTTCGTGTCCGTGGAACCCGACCTGGGCGTCGTCACCAAGTTCGGCCACCAATGCCGAGACACGGTCCGCGACGCCCTCGAGCACCAGCGCCCCGGCGGAGTCGACGACGTAGACGCACTGGCAGCCCGCGTCGGCCATGATCCGTGCCTGCTTGGCCAGCTTCTCCGGCGCGATGGTGTGGCTCATCATCAGGAACCCGACCGTTTCCAGGCCGAGTTCCCGGGCCAACCCGAAGTGCTGGATCGACACGTCGGCCTCGGTGCAGTGGGTGGCGATCCGGCAGATCGAGCCGCCGTTGTTCTGGGCTTCCTTGATGTCCTCCTTGGTGCCGACGCCGGGCAACATCAGGAAGGCGATCTTGGCCTCTTTGGCGGTGTCGGCCGCCAGTTTGATCAGCTCCTGCTCAGGGGTCTTGGAGAAGCCGTAGTTGAAGCTCGACCCACCGAGGCCGTCGCCGTGGGTGACCTCGATGACCGGCACCCCGGCGGTGTCCAGTGCCGCGACGATCGCGTGGACTTCGTCTTTGGTGAACTGATGACGCTTGTGGTGGCTGCCGTCACGCAATGAGGTATCGGTGATGCGGATGTCCCACACCGGGTTGAAGAAGATATCGGCGCTCATGCCTGCGCTCCTTCGGCTAGCGCGAGCGATTGCTTGGCGATTTCCTCGCCCACTTTGGCCGCCGCGGCGGTCATGATGTCCAGGTTGCCCGCATATGGCGGCAAGTAGTCCCCTGCACCCTCGACCTCGACAAAGGTGGTCACCACGGCGTGCCCGCCGGAGTTCATCGACGGGTCGTCGAACTGTGGCTCGTTGAGCAGCCGGTAGCCGGGCACGTAGGTCTGCACCTCGGCGACGACGTCCTTGATGGACTGCGCGATCGCGTCGCGGTCGGCGTCCTCCGGGATGGCGCAGAAAATGGTGTCGCGCATGATCATCGGCGGATCGGCGGGGTTGAGGATGATGATCGCCTTGCCGCGCTTGGCGCCGCCGATCGTTTCCACACCTTTGCTCGTGGTCTTGGTGAACTCGTCGATATTGGCGCGCGTACCGGGGCCCGCAGACGCGGACGCGACGGAGGCGACGATCTCCGCATACGGCACCCCTCCTTTATCGACAAGCGCGCGATTGACGGCGTAGACGATCGGGATGGTGGCCTGTCCGCCGCAGGTGATCATGTTGACGTTCGGGGCGTCCAGGTGCTCACGCAGGTTCGCCGGGGGGATCACCGCCGGGCCGACGGCCGCCGGCGTGAGGTCGATGGCCCGGATACCGGCCTCGGCGTAGCGCGGCGCCGCGTCCTTGTGCACGTAGGCGCTCGTCGCCTCGAACAGCAGGTCGGGCTTTTCATCGAGACCGAGCAGCCAGTCGACACCCTCGTGGCTGGTTTCCAGGCCGAGCTTGCGCGCGCGGGCCAGGCCTTCGGAGGCCGGGTCGATGCCGACCATCCACCGCGGCTCCAACCACTCCGAGCGCAACAACTTGTACAGCAGGTCGGTGCTGATGTTGCCCGACCCGACGATCGCCACCGAGGCCTTCTGAGGCATATGCGTTCCTCGCTATTCGAAACTCAGTCGTACAGAACCTAACCCGGCGAAGTCGGCAACGAAATTGCTGCCCGGAAGTGCATCTATCGCACGTGTGCACGAGCCCGGCAGCACGATGTCGCCGGCCTTCAGTCGCACCCCAAATCCTTCGACCTTGCGGGCCAGCCAGGCCACCGCCGTGACCGGATTACCGAGCACTGCATCGCTGCGGCCCTTGGCAACAACCTCACCGTTATTTGTCAGCACCGCGTCGATGGATTTGATGTCGATGTCCTTGGGCGACACCCGCGCCTCGCCCAGCACCCATCCGGCCGATGACGCGTTATCGGCGATGGTGTCGCACAGCTTGATCTTCCAATCGGTGATCCTGGTGTCGATCAGCTCGATGGAAGGGGCGAACGCGGCCGTCGCCGCCAGCACGTCGTCTTCGGTGCAGCCCCCGCCGGGTAGGTCGTCGGCCAGGATGAAGCCGACCTCGACCTCGACTCGCGGATACAGGTAATTGGCCGACTGGACGGGGCGGTCTTCATACACCTGCATCTCGTCGAGCAAGTGTCCGTAGTCCGGTTCGCCCACGTTCATCATCTTCTGCATCGCCTCGGACGACAGACCCACCTTGTGTCCCACCACGCGGGCCCCCTCTGCGACCCGCTGCCGGATGTTGGTCAGCTGGATCTCGTAGGCATCGACCACGTCGATATCGGGGTTTGCGTCGGTCAACGGGGAAATCGGGACCCGGCTGCGCTCGGCCTGAGCGAGGTCGGCAGCCAGCTGTTCACGCACCTGGACACTGAGCATTAATGCGAAGTCCCCTCGTTTCGTCGACCGGCGCGGTTGTGGGTCGGCCGGGCAATTCTATAACGTGTTCTACATGACGGGTCAGGAGTACGACGTCGTCGTGGTGGGAAGCGGCGCCGCCGGCATGGTCGCCGCCCTCACCGCGGCCCACCAGGGACTATCCACAGTAGTCGTCGAGAAGGCTGCGCACTATGGAGGTTCCACTGCGCGGTCAGGTGGCGGCGTATGGATTCCGAACAACGAGGTCCTCAAGCGCGACGGCGTCACCGACACTCCCGAGGCCGCCCGCAAGTACCTGCACACGATCATCGGCGACGTCGTCGAGCCGGAGCGCATCGACACCTATCTTGTCCGCGGCCCAGAGATGTTGTCGTTCGTGCTGAAGAACTCGCCGCTGAAGATGTGCTGGGTCCCCGGCTACTCCGACTACTACCCCGAAACCCCAGGCGGGCGGCCCGGCGGCCGTTCGATCGAGCCGAAGCCGTTCAACGCCCGCAAACTTGGGGCCGACCTGCCCGGCCTTGAACCGCCATACGGCAAGGTTCCTCTCAATGTTGTTGTGATGCAACAGGATTACGTTCGTCTTAATCAGCTCAAACGTCATCCCCGCGGCATACTGCGCAGCCTGAAAGTCGGCGTTCGCACGATGTGGGCCAAGGCCACGGGCAAGAACCTCGTCGGTATGGGCCGCGCGTTGATCGCCCCACTGCGTATCGGTCTGCAGAAGGCGGGTGTGCCGGTCCGGCTGAACGCCGCGTTGACCGACCTCTACCTCGAGGACGGTGTCGTCCGCGGAATCTACGTACGCGACACCAACGCCCCGGAATCCGCTGAGCCGGAGCTGATCCGGGCGCGCCGAGGAGTGATCCTGGGTTCCGGCGGCTTCGAGCACAACGAGCAGATGCGGGTGAAGTATCAGCGTGCGCCGATCACCACCGAGTGGACGGTCGGCGCCAAGGCCAACACCGGTGACGGCATCCTCGCGGCCGAGAAGCTGGGTGCCGCGCTCGACATCATGGAGGACGCCTGGTGGGGCCCGACGGTGCCACTGGTCGGGGCGCCGTGGTTTGCACTGTCCGAGCGCAACTCCCCCGGTTCCATCATCGTGAACATGGCCGGCAAGCGATTCATGAACGAGTCGATGCCGTATGTCGAAGCGTGCCACCGCATGTACGGCGGCGAATTCGGGCAGGGGCCCGGCCCCGGCGAGAACATTCCGGCGTGGCTGGTGTTCGACCAGCAGTACCGGGAC
The DNA here is from genome assembly GCF_035274705.1 of Mycobacterium sp. GTDB lineage: Bacteria > Actinomycetota > Actinomycetes > Mycobacteriales > Mycobacteriaceae > Mycobacterium. The sequence goes on from NZ_DATENY010000087.1 coordinate 77,153, forward strand.
CGCTTCATTTTCGCGGGGTTGCAGCCGGGGCAACGTATTCCGAACAAGTGGCTGGAGTCGGGAGTCATCGTCAAGGCCGATACGTTGGAGGAGTTGGCGACCAAAGCCGGTCTGCCGATCGACGAGCTGACCGCAACGGTCGATCGCTTCAACGGCTTCGCACGGTCGGGCACCGACGAGGACTTTCACCGCGGCGAGAGCGCCTATGACCGCTATTACGGCGACCCGACCAACAAGCCGAACCCGAATCTCGGCGAGATCAGCCATCCGCCGTACTACGCGGCCAAGATGGTGCCGGGCGACCTCGGCACCAAGGGCGGCATCCGCACCGACGTGCATGGCCGCGCACTGCGCGACGACGGTTCCCTCATCGAAGGCCTGTACGCTGCGGGCAACGTCAGCGCACCGGTGATGGGACACACCTACCCCGGGCCAGGCGGGACGATCGGCCCGGCAATGACGTTCGGATACCTGGCGGCGCTTCATATTGCGGGGAAGAACTAATGCCTATCAACCTGGATGAGGCGCTTGGCGCCGAGCTTCCTGCGGCCGAATTCTCTTGGACCAGTAGCGATATCCAGCTGTACCACCTCAGCGTGGGCGCGGGTATGGACCCGATGGATCCTCGGGAGCTGCGGTATCTGGTGGACGACACCCCGCAGGTGCTACCGACGTTCGGCAATGTGGCGCAAAGCTTTCACATGACCGAAGCGCCGACGGTGAAGTTCCCCGGCATCGACATTGAGCTTTCGAAGGTGCTTCACGCGAGCGAGGCGGTGACGGTGCCCGGTCCGATTCCGGCGTCGGGCACCGGTAGGGCGGTGACCCGCTTCACCGACATCTGGGACAAGGGCAAGGCCGCGGTGATCTGGTCGGAGACGACGGTCACTACGCCCGACGGCACTCTGCTGTGGACGCAGAAGCGGTCCATCTTCGCTCGAGGTGAAGGCGGCTTCGGCGGTGAGCGGGGTCCGTCCACGTCGTCGGAGCCGCCGCAGCGCGCCCCCGACTTCGAAGTGGCCATCCCGGTTTCGACGCAACAGGCGCTGCTCTACCGGATGTGCGGCGACCGCAACCCGCTGCATTCTGATCCCGAATTCGCCGCTGCCGCAGGATTTCCCAAGCCAATCCTGCACGGGCTGTGCACCTATGGCATGACGTGTAAGGCGATGGTCGACACGCTGCTCGACGGTGACACCGCGCGGGTCGCAAGCTACGGCGCCCGATTCGCAGGCGTCGTGTTTCCCGGCGAGACGCTGAAGGCGAGCATCTGGAAGGAAGGCGACGGCTTCTTGGCAGTGGTCACCGCCCCGGAGCGCGATGATGCAGTTGCGCTGGCTGGCGTCGAATTGGTTCCCGCCTAGCGCGAAGGCCCGCACTTTCAGTAGCGCTTTCGATTTGCCGTCGAACGTCGGCCCTGCCGATTATGCCGCACGGCGCACTCTAGACGTCCGGTTCGAGATTCGCTGGGGCTAGCGGTATTCCGCTTCAAGCGGCCGGTTTTCTCGGTTGCCGTCAATTAGTTTCGGCCTGAGGCAATGCTTTTGCGACGTTGCTCGACCTGCTAGCTTTCCTGTGAAGTGATCATCCCTCCGGGGATGCCGCCAGTCAGACGACTCAGGAGCGCGCCACCTTGAAGATCACCACGACCACCACCGTATTGGCAACAGCCGCCGCCGCCGGCCTCCTCGGCGCACCGATCGCGGCCGCCGAGGATCCGCAAGTCAACTCGCTAGGGCAGCAGGGCACCGTGAATAACGGTGTCATCGTTCAGGGTTGGACCGTCAGCAACCTCAAGCCCAGCTCTGACACGATCCCATACGCGGTAAATGGAACGCTGTGGGAAGCTACGGCAACCGACGAGGCAATCTCCGGCTCGGTGACCCCAATCGTTTCCAACCTGAATGCCCGTGCTCGTAGTGGCCAGACGTATCGCGTGTTGTTCGGGGCGGCGACCCCGCAAGGCATCAACCCCGCCACGCTGACTCAGGGCGAAAAGACAACGGGCAAGGTCTATTTCGACGTCACGGGCGACACCCCTGACAGCGTTGTCTACAACGCCGGCGGTCAAGATCAGCTCCTGTGGGTCCAGCCGCCGCCCGCTCCCCGGACGGCAACCCAGCCGACGCAGTACCCGTCGTCGGGTCAGAGCACAGCTGCCCCGGCGGCGACGCCCGCGACACCTGTTCCCGCGGCGCCCGGAGCCACGCCTGCGCCCGGAGCCACGCCTGCTCCCGGAGCCACGCCTGCTCCTGCGGCGTCCGCTACGACTCCTGCGCCAGGCGCGCCCCTGCCGGCGTCCACCGAGACGGTGCCCGGAGCACCTCTGCCGACAGGGAGTCAGGGCACGCCGCTTCCGGCAGGCAGCCAGGGAACACCACTACCCGCAGGCGCCCAAGGGACACCGGCAGCCG
>NZ_DATENY010000088.1:0-82679 GCF_035274705.1 Mycobacterium sp.
CCCACCGCCGGCAACGGCACCTGCTACATCGACGCCGACGTACTGACCGCCGCAGGAATCACCGACCTATCCCACTACGCCCACGACAACGCCAGCGAGCAAGACCTCGCACCCGACCTATTCATCTAGGCGGCGTGGCCCCACGGGCGGCTCCACCTGGCTTGATCCGACTCGAGCTTGATTTTCGAAAATCGAGGATTATGGTGGTGATCTGAGTAACAGACGGAGACGGTGACGATAGTGATGCGAATCGGCGAAACGGGCGACGTCCAGACGATCGGTCTGACAGGCTGCAACCCTGGTATCGGTGTGGAGGAGCAAAACGGTGTTGATGGCTGATCCGGATGGCGCCACTGCCCGCGCGCTGCAGACGCGGGATCCCGTCGCGCAACGCATCCTGTCGGTTCTCGAAGCCTGTGCAGCACTGAAGCGCCCCATGACGATGATGGAGCTCGTCGATGCAACAGGGTTGGCGAAGACGACCGTGCATCGCATGTGCTGGAAGCTCGTCGAACTCGGACTGCTCGAGCACTCAGCAGATGGCTTCTCAATCGGCACAAAGATGTTCGCGCTGGCCAACGCCAACCCGATCATCAGAGAGATCCGCGCGGCGGCCATGCCGTACCTGCTCGACCTCCAGCGTGTCACTGGGGCGTCGGACTTGGCTGTTCTGAGCGGTGGAAAGGCATTGATAATCGACGGGCTGTTCACACAGGAATTGCGGTCAGTACCGCTTATCGGTGTTGCTGTCCCACTGCACTGCACCGCGGTCGGCAAGGCTATCGCGGCAAGTCTTGATCGTGAGCAACGCGAAAAGCTACTTGGGCCCGGTGTGCTGCCAGCAATTACGCGGCGGACGATCGTTCATCCCGCGTTGATCAGGCGCCACCTTGACGGTGTTGTGGCTCAGGGTGTGGCGGTCTCCCACGAGGAGTTCCATTTGGGCACCGCTGGGGTCGCCGCAGCCGTCAAGGTTCCCGGCGGTGTAACGGCCGCCATCGGCTGTGTCGGACCATGGAACAGCTCCGCGCTTAAGCGGTCGTCAGCTCAGGTCGCAGCGGCTGCCGCCGGCCTTCAACGCGCTTTGGCGGTCACTGCAAAGTCGGCCTGTTGACGCCTTCCGAACGATTTGGCCCCACCGACTTCGGCCAGCGATTCCTCCAGTTGTGAGGTAAGCAACCCGACCGCCAACCATCATTGAAGTGAGCGCGCTAGACGCCCTGCTGGGGCAACAGAACCACCTTTCCAACAATTGCTCGAGACTCAAAAGCCCGATGGGCATCCGCAATTTCGCTGAGGGGATAGGCATTGTCGACCCGGACGGTCAGCTCGCCGCGCTCAATCGCCGCGAAAAGTTCTTTCGCGCGGTGCAAAAGCTCCTCCCGCGATGCAATGAAATGAGTCAGGCCCGGGCGAACAAGATACACCGAGCCGGCGGTGAAGAACCGGCGTAGATCTACCGGCTCTAGGGGTCCGCCCGCGTTTCCGTAGACAACGAGCATCCCGCGGCGCCGAACGCAGGCAAGGCTCGTGTCGAACGTCGGTGCGCCAACACCGTCGAAGACGACGTCCACGCCGCCGCCCGTCATCTCCCCTACGGCGGCCTCGACCTCGGGATAACACACGGCACGTTCGGCTCCGGCAGCCAGCGCCGCCTCGGCCTTGGCCTCACTGGATATCGCCGCGATGACGCGTACACCCTTGGCGGCGAGCATTTGTGTGAGAAGCCGGCCCACACCTCCGGCGGCGGCCCAGACCAGCGCGCTGTCGCCGGCCGCCATTATGCGCAGGGAGTTCGCAAGATAGTGCGCGGTAAGTCCTTGCACACATACCGCAGCTGCGTCCGTCGCGCTTAACCATGGCGGAAGCGGCATGGTCTCCGCAGCCGGCACCTCGACCAGTTGCGCGTGACTTCCCGGAATATGTGCCCACATCACGCGATCCCCGACAGCCAGCTCTGGAACGTCGGCCGCCGCCGCGACCACCGTCCCCGCTCCTTCGACGCCGGCGCGCATCGGCGGCGGCGGCTGGTCCGGAAGGCGCCCTCGGCGTTCGATGATGTCCCAGAAGTTCAGGCCAGCCGCCTCGACCCTCACGAGGACATTGCCCGGCCGCGGTGTGGGGCTTTCCACATCGCGCACAACGAGGTTCTCTGGTCCGCCGTAGGCGGTAATGACTGCAGCCCGCATGACTCAGACTTCCTTGTGTTAGGCGCATCCTCGACACCCCTAGCTTGAGACCCGGTGGAGGATTCACGGGAAGCCGCGGGTCCGCCCAGCGGAACTATGGGCTCGCCTGCCCACCGTGGTGCGCGTAACAACAACGCATGCGTTGTGAGGAATGCCGCAGTTCGGTGAAGGACTGGCATCCCACCGCGAATCGAGTTGCTGATGTCTGCCCTGCCCACCGCGTGATCAGTTCACGCTCCGAAGATGGGAAGTCTGCGAATGTTGCCTCCGGTTGACCTGCGCCCACCGTTCAACATCACCCGGGCTAGCCACGTCCGGCTGGCGGTCGCCGACGTGTCGGAGAGTCGCAACTTCTACGCCAACGTCATGGGTCTGATCGTTACGGAAGAGGACGCCGACACTTGTTATCTGCGTGGCTTATCCGAGGTATGCCACCACAGCCTCGTCCTCGAGCAGTCCGAGGATGCCGGCACCTCGCGACGACTCGGTTTTCGGGTGTTCTTCGACGAGGACCTCGACGTCGCCTACCGCTACTTCGCGGAGCGGGGCCTGCCCGCCGAGTGGGTCGATAAGCCGCATCAAGATCGGACTTTGCATGTCAGCGATCCCGCCGGCACACCGCTAGAGCTGTGCGCAACGATGGAGACTCGGCCCCGGATGTACAACGAAGTCCGGCTGTTCCGGGGCGCCATGGCCCAGCAGTTCGATCATTTTCAGATCCTCGCGCCCGATCCCCTGCTGCTGGTCGAGTTCTACAGCGCCCTGGGCTTTCGAATCTCCGAATACATCGCTCACGGCGACGATTTGGCCGCGGTGTTCATGTATCGCAAGGGCACGACGCTGGACTTGGCGATCGTGAAGGGCACTGGGCCGCGCATGCATCATTTCGCCTACGTCGTGCCGGAATCCAGAGACATCTTCAACGCCTGCGATTGGGCGGGGCGGCTGAACTACAAGGAGTCGGTCGAGCGAGGGCCCGGCCGGCACGGTCCTGGTGGAATCTTGTTCGTGTACCTTCGCGACCCTGACGGACACCGGGTCGAGGGATTCATCAACCACGCCCAGTCGATCGACCTCGAAATCGAGCCGGTTCGCTGGGATGCGGCCTCCTTGAACACCGCCGACCGCTGGGGGCTACCCGCGTTGGAGAAATGGTACTTCGAGGCATCGCAGTTCACCGGTGTCGAGCTCATGGCGCCCGGCACCCCGCCACGGCCCATGACGCTCGAACGCTACGTCCTCGAACACTCGGCCCGCTGACCATCACCTGAATCACCGTGGAGCCGAAGCGATATGGGTGACCAACCCGTGTCGACGATTTCTTATCACTAACCGGCAAATTGCACGGCACACAGGTCAAGGAGGACGACGATGTCACGCACAATGCGCGCTGCGCGCCTGCACACGGTCGGCGAACCGTTGCGCATAGATGAGATCGAGGTGCCGGTCCCACGGCCCACTGATGTCCTGGTCGAAGTGAAAGCGTGCGGAATCGTGCCCAACCTGGGCAACGTGTTGAATCGCTTGTACGACTTTCCAATCCTCACCATGCCGAAACTGCCGGCGATTTTCGGCCTGGACACCACCGGTGTCGTTGTCGAGAAGGGCGCCCAAGCGCACGGCATCGACGTAGGAGATCGGGTGTACGTGAACCCCGCGCGGTATTGCGGCGGCTGCCGAGAGTGCCGGGTCGGCCAGCCGCTGTCCTGCTCTACGTTCACGTTCAATGGCTATTTCGGGTTCAGCAAGGACTCTCAGGTCTTGTTCGACGATTACCCGTACGGCGGACTGAGCGAGTTCATGACGGCTCCGATGTACAGCCTCGTCAAGCTGCCCGACAACGTCCCATACGAGACGGCAGCACGCTGGGGGTATCTGGGCACCGGCTATCGGGCCGTTCGCCGCGCCGGAGTAGGGCCCGGAAGCACCCTGCTGGTCAACGGCATCAGCGGAACGCTGGGGCTAGGAGTTGCCTTGTTCGCACTAGCGCTAGGTGCTCGGCGCATTCTCGGAACGGGGCGTGACCGCGCGCTGCTCGAGCGGGTCCGAGCCATTGATCCGGAGCGAATCGAGGTCCACTCCGTCGACAACGAGGAGCCTGTTGCGGACTGGGCGCGCAGGATCACCGACGGTGACGGAGTGTCCGCTGTCATTGACGCCCTCTACACGGGGACGCCGAAGGAGCCACTGCTTGCCGCAATGAGCACACTGCGCCGAGGCGGCATTCACGTCAACATCGGTGGGGTCACGGAGCACGTGCCGATCGATCTTTTCGCGGCGATGTCGAGGGACCATTCGTTCATCGGAAGCACATGGTTCACCACCGCAGATGGACAAGAGATGGCCGACATGGCCGCCACCGGGCAAGTTGACCTGTCGGTCTTCGAGCACGAGATCTTCAAACTCGCCGACGTGAACGACGCTTTGGCACTATTGAAGAACCGCCACGGCGGTTTCAGCAACTACGTCATCTGTCCCTGACTCCACATGCTCAGAAGGAAACCCACGATCATGACGCCAACCGAAGTGGTTCAGACGTTCATCGAGCGCTTGAACCAGAACCGCATTGACGATGCCGCCGAGTTGCTCGCCGAAGATGTCTTCTACCACAACATCCCCATGGAGCCCCTTCGTGGGCGTGAGGCCTGGCGCGTGTTCAACGACGAGTTCGGCATCGGCACTCGGCTTCGTGTCAACTGGGAGATACTGGCGATTGCCCAGTCAGACGACGTGGTGCTCACGGAACGAATCGACGAGTTCTACAACGCCGAGGGCAGACGCATCGCCATTCCCGTCATGGGCAGTTTCCGCGTGCGCGACGGCGTCATCGCCGAGTGGAGCGACTATTTCGACATGGGTGACCTCGTGACCGAGTTCGGCAAGCTCAACAATCCGACCGACCACCCCGGAATCGAACACCACGTCGGGCAACAGCTCCAAAGTCGCGATGAACCACCTCGCAGCTGAATCGCCGGTCTAAGCGCCGGCTTTAGCGTTGCATCAACGGTGTTGTGTCCCTGCTGCTTTGCAGCGTCTACTCGGGCTGGCCGTAGACGGCCACTACGACGGTTCGGTCCAGACTGTTCTCTGACCACACACCGATGGCCGTGTGCGCGCAGTCTTGCATGATGGCGAGGTAAGCAGGGTTGTAATACCACTGGTTGAGGATCTCGATCCCGCTGATCGCCAGTGCCGGGTTGATCGCCACGGTTTCGGCCACTTGGCCGCGGAAACCGGCAGCGTTGGCCCGGTCTTGCGGCGTTGACCCGTCCGAACCGAGGTCGCCGTCAAGGCTCCGGTTGTTCAGCACATCGAGGGTGTGCCATTGGGCGGCAAGTTGCAGTCGCGGGTCGATCTTGATCTTGGTAGTGCAGCCTGCCTGGTGCTGGATGGTGTAGACGTTGGTCACCACACTGTTGTTCAGCCGCTTGTTGTCGGCGTGTGCGGCTGGCATGGTTAGTACCGTCGCCGCGACCATGGCAAGCAGCGATGACGTCACCGCCGCGAGACGGTATCGGTGGATCATAGTGGCATCCTTTCGTTCTGCCCCTTACTGGTACTCAGGCCGCCACCGAACGCAAGCGCCACCGCGGAGGCGGCCCGAGTTAGATCGGCTCGAACTGTGAGACGAGCCATTTCTCACCGATTTTCTCGAGGGTGACGCGCACGCTAGATGCGGTGGCGCTCGGCGGATCGTTGCCAATGGTGGTCGTCTGGTCGACGAAAACCAAGACAACGGCGTGCTTTTCGGTGGCTGAAAGCGACGCGGCCGCCGGAACGGTCGCCACCGCGGAGATTCGCTTTTCCTTGGCGCCAGGTATTACCACTTCGTTGATGAGGCGTGTGTACGAATCGCGGAACGCGCCGGTCAAGCGGTCCATCGCCTTGGTCAGGTCTTTGTCGACACTATCGGGGCGATAGGACAGCATCGTGATCGTGTCCTCGGTTGCCGCACGCACCGATTGTGCGGCCGCCACTTGCGAGCCCCGGACACTGGAGTCCAGCCACTTCAGGTATCCCGATGCCGCTGCTAGCAATATCGCCACGGCCGGAAGAATGCCAAATGCGAGAACACGTTGCCACGATCGGCGCCGATCCCGCTGCGGCTCAACGGTTTCGACGTCCACAGCATCGTCGGATTTGCCGGCATCAGCTTCGTCGAAAGTCTTTGGATGCTCGCGGATTGTCGAGTCGGTTATCGGGGAGTCGTCATCGATTCGGACACCCACAGGCATCGCCTTCCCTGTTGTCATCGGTATCGGCATGCTCATGGCACGAACTGGACGTTAGAGACTTTCGCGCTGTCGCCGATCTTCTGCACTTCCACGCGCATCCGCCATGCCCGTGGTTGTTCCTGCGCCACACCGGCATTGGACATCTTCACCGAAACGACAACGAGCACCTGTGCTGTGTCGCCTTGCATCGATTCCAGGCCGGCCTCGGTGATCGAGCCCTCGGTGGTGGATTGCGCCTGCTTGACAACGTCGATGAACGGCTGCGAGCGATTGCGAAAATCATCGTGGAATCCCCCGGTCGACGAATCGAGGATTCGTTGCACATCGGCATCGACGTGCGTGTAATTGATCGTCGTTAGATTGAGCGCTGCTTGCCGACCGACCTGAAGGAACAATCCTCGTTTTTGCTGATCGTGTTGTGCCTGGCTTTGCCTGAATCCAAGCCAGCCAACGAGTCCGGCCAAGGCCGCAATGATCAGGAGGCCGACGAAGAGTCCCAGTCGCACAGTCGTGCGGGTGGCTTTTGTTGTCTCACTTGGCTTTTCCTGGAAAGGCAGTTCGGCACCGGGTTCGCCATCCTCTGCCGAAGTGTCGCACTCTGGTGCATCGGCGGGTACGGACTCGGTGTCGAGTGCCATACGTGCTCCTTGTGGTTTGGTCGGGTCCGCTGGACGCTCAGGGCGTCTGTGGCGGCACCAGCATGCTCTGCCATGTCTGGCTGTCGCGTGCACTCTGACTGAGGTTGCTCTGGGTGTAAATTCGCCCGTCGGGTCCGATGTAACGTCCGGTCGCCGGATCGTATTGGGCTGCCGCTATCGGCGGTGGTGCGGGACCGGAGCCGGCGCCTGCCGCAGGGGCGGGGGGGGTTTGGGCACCTGCCGACGCCTGCGCCGACTCCGGAGGCAATTGGGGGATGTCCTGGCCGGACAACGTGGCGTTCGGGTCGCCCTTCCAGTTGTAGCCGTCGTTGAGCGGCACATAGTTCTCGTCGCTCTCGCACATCTTCACCGTGGGAGCCCGCTTTCCCGGCCGCGTGATGCAGGGAAGGTTGCGCGCTCCGCGGACGTTCCACATCGAGTCCTGCGGGATTCTGCAGTACAAGTCACCCGCCGGACGGTCCGGGTGCTCAGTTACGCTGGGGGATAGCATTTGCTGCGGCGGTAGGAAGCCGGTGGAACACGGCCGCGGTAGGTTCAGGTTCTGGGTGAAGTTCAGCTGTAGGCCCGGGGAGCCGGTGTCCTTACCGGCCACAGTGGAGCCCTGCAGTTCCGCCACACTCATGGGCAGCAGGACCAACAACTGTTCGATGCTCGGCTGGTATGTGACCAGCACAGGCGCCACGCTGACGAGGTTGGCCAGTACGATCGGCAGGGTCGGCTGGAACCGATCGAGCAGCTGACGCGACTCGTCGGCTGCCCCTGGGCCGTTTTTGAGAATCCCCTGCACGTCGTTGTCGCGGGTTTGAAACTGGCTGGTGATGGTGGCCAGGTGTGCGGCCCAGGCCTGGACCGACTCCGATGTGTCGGTCTGGGTGTCCAGCAGCGGCGCGGAGTTGTCCGTCAGATTGATCAAGTCGCCCAGGTGCTTTCGGGCTTCGGTCGCCAGAGCGCTCGAACCTTTGACAAGCCGGGCGATTTCGGGACCCAACCCCCCGAAGGCGGTGTAGGACTCGTCGATCACGGTCTTGAGATTGTCCCCCGGGATGGCCTGCAGGCCCCGGTTGGTCGCATCGAGCAGCGAGTTGACATCCGGTGGCACCGATGTCCGATCCCGTGGGATCACATCACCGCTTTTCAGTGGCGGCGAGGTGTTATTGCGCGGCCGCAGCTCCACATACTGCTCACCAATCGCCGTCTGGCTGTGCACGTCGGCGTCGAGATCAGATGGAATCGCGACGTTTGACTGCAGCGACAGGACAGCCTGCACACCGTTGTCGGTGAGGCGGACGTCCTTCACTTCACCCACTTCGCTGCCCAGGTATGTGACGTTGCCCCGCGGGTACAGGCCGCCCGACTCGGGCAACTCCACGGTGACGTCATAGTGGCCGGCGTCGAACGCGAGATCAGGCAAGCGGATGTATCCCAGTGCCAGAATCGTCGAAGACGCCAGGGAGACAGCGACAAAGACCGCCAGCTGGACTGCGGTTCTCTTTCTTACATGCAATCTACGCATCTAGGGCCCCTGGTCGAAGTGGTAGGGAGCGACCAATGGATTACCGGCGGTGTAAGGGCTCGGTATCTGGCCGATGGTGCGGCCCCACTGCAATTCGAGCTTGGTGAGGTCGCCCTCGAAGCGGGTGCCAGTAAGTAAGTTCACGTCGAGCCGGCTGAGCGTCAGGTCGAAGACCGGGCTGAGGTTGGCCAAGTCGCCCCGGAACCAGTTTGCGACGGTCTCCTTCGGCCACGGGTACGTGGCGAACAAGCTCAGCGATCGAGTGAGCGCCGGGCCGGAGTCGGCCAGCGATTGCAGCACCGGTCCCAGCTGGTTGAGCTCCTTGACGATGCTGTCTTTGGTTTGGTTCACCGAGTCAGCGGTCAAGGCACTGAACTTGCCAACCGAGTCGAACGCCTCGGCCAGGTTTTGACGCTGGTCCTTGAGGACGGCTAGTGCATCGGGGATAGTCTTGAGCGCTTTGTCGAGAACCGGTTTTTGCTCAGCGATCTGGCCGGCCAGGTTGTTCAGGCTGTCGGTGGCGGCGATTATGTCATCGATCTGGTCGTTGACGTAGGCCGCGAACTTCTTCAGCTGCTCAATGAGGCTGCGCAGATCGTTCTCGCGGCCGGCGAACGCGGTACTCAGTGCCTGCGTGATGTCTTGGATCTGGCCGATCCCGCCGCCGTTGAACAACAGCGATACCGCGGCAAGGGTCTGTTCTGTTGTCGGATAGGCACTTCCGGACGACAACGGGATCAGCGACCCGGCGTGCAGCGTGCCCTCCGGAGAAGCATTCTTGGCCGGCTTGAGCTCGATGTGCTTGGACCCCAGTAGGCTGGTTTGCCCGATCGTGGCGGTGGAGTTGGCCGGAAGATGCACGTCACCGTTGATGGTCATCGTCACCAGCGCATGCCAGCCCTGCCGTTCGATTTTGGTCACGGTGCCGACGGTGACATCCCCGACCTGAACACGGGAATTGCGCTGAATGTTGTCGACGTCGGGCAGCTGCGCCTGAATCGTGTAGGAACCCGGGCCACGGCCCTCGGTCCCCGGTAACGGCAGCGTGTTCGCCCCGCGCCAGCCGCAGCCCGACAGCGCGAGAACGATCACCAGTCCGAGTGCGGCCACACCGGCTGCCGACCGCCGGATCATGATCCCGCTCCGGATGGAATCATCATGCCCTGCAAGCCATCCGCCGGATTGGTCTGGTGTGCCTCGGGAAATTGTTGCGCCTCCGCGGGTAGGGGTGGTGCGTCGGGTGGCGGTGGCATGTTGGCCGACTGCGCCGCGCCCGCCGGCTGGGGCGGGACATAATCGGGACGCAACCAGTCCTCGCTGTAGGTCAACTCGTTCGGACGCGCAGTCGCGCCGACAAACAGGTTGAAACCCAAAGGCGGGAAGTTGTACTGGCGGTTCTTGAAGATCGGCGCCAGATACTGTGCGCACAGCTTCGCTGACTGCTCGGCACCCATGCGCGACGCAGCCTGGATGGCGCCGCACAGGAACGTGATCGGGCTCGCAAAGGTATTCAGCACGGCTGCACCGTCTATGCCGGCCTCTGCCGGGTGATAGATGTTGATGAAATTCTGGGCCGTGTTCGGGGCGACGTGAAGCGTCTGCTTGATGTCGTCGAGGCTCTCCACCAGCGCGGTGCTCACCGACGCCAGCTTGTCTGACGTGGTCCCCAGCGTTTCCCTATTCGCGGCGACGAATTGCTGCACATCGCCGACCACGGCATTGATGTCGCGTACCGCATTGCCGATCTCGTTAGGACTGTTGGACAGAAGGGTCGTCGAGGTGGCCAGATTCACGTTCAGCTGACGGATGACGTCGGTGCTGCTCCGTAGCGCTGACACCAGGATCGATAGGTTCTTGATTGTGCTGAAGATGTCGTTGCTGTGATCACCCAACGCCGAAAATGCTTGTGACAGTTCAATGATGGTTTGTCGGATGTTGGCGCCTTGACCGCGCAGGTTATCCGCCGCGGTGTTGACGAAGGCGCCCAATGTGCTGACACCACCGGGTTGCGTCGGTTCGAGCGTCGCCGTGAGTTTTTGGAGTTGTGCGCGTAGGTCGTCCCATTCCACCGGAACCGCCGTGCGGTCCTGCGGGATCACGGCGCCCTCAGCCATCACGGGTCCGCCGGTATAGGCCGGAGTCAGTTGAATGGCGCGCGCAGGCACCAGCGCCGGCGACAGCACGACGGCTTTCGCGTCGGCCGGCACCTTCTGACTGCCGTCGTACCAAAACCCGATCTTGACGCGGGTGCCCTGGGGCTCGATCTGGTCGATCTTGCCCACGGGAATGCCGAGGATCCGCACGTCGTCGCCGACGAAAATGCCTGTGCTGTTGGCGAAGTACCCCGCCACGTGGATGCGATTGAACTCGCCACCTGGCCTCAGCACAACGAACAACCCGGCTATCAACGCCAGCACCAAAGCGGTGGCCAGACCGAATCTGAAGCGTCGTGTCCTCACTGTTGAGCTCCTTCAGGTGCCGGCGGCGCTAACGCGGGCGGCCCTGGCGGCGGTCCGCCAGGAGGCGGTGCGGGCAGCGGTTCCCGATAGGGATAGCAACCAGGACCGGGTAACGGCAAGCCGGGCAACCCGCACGGACGGTCGGCGGGGTTGCCGGTGATCGCATCTGGGATCGTCAACCGTGGCTCACCGCCCTGACCGGTCCGTGGATATGGCACCGGAAGTGCCGGCGTCGCTCGCTGGCCCACCTGCGGATCGGTGAGCTGCGAGGGCATCAGGACGTTGGGGTCCAAGCCGAGATCGGAGAACGCGGCATCGACAAACGGCTGCAAGAACTGCCCGGGCAGGAGATTGGCGATGTAGGCGTTGAAAAATGGCCCCGAGGACGCCGATTCGCCCAGCGACAACGTGTATGCATTCAGCATTTTGATGATCTTCTGCAGCACCGCTTTGCGGTTGTCGAGGATCGTGAGGACGCCGTTGAGTTTGTCGAAAGCAGGTTTGAAGGTGTCACGGTTTTCGGCAATGAAGCCTTTGATCTGGCCGGCAAACGCCGACACGTTGTTGGAGATCTGGTCTAGTGCCGCGCTTTGCTCTTGCAGGTCAGCCAAGAGTGCGTTCGTGTCAGCGACCAGGCTGACCACCTGATCACTGCGCTCAGCCAAAACCGCTGTTGTCTTGTTCGCATTGACCAACAGCTCGCGCAGCTGCTGGTCTCGACGGTTCAGGGTGTTCGAGAATTGGGTAACTCCTTGCAGCGCCACTTTCAGCGCGGGCGGGGTGTCTTTGAACGTCTCAGACAGCGTCGCCAGAGACTGGGACAACTGCTCGGTGTTGAGTCCGCTGATGGTCAGCGCCAGATCACCGAGGGCATCGGGCAGCTGATAGGGCGACTGTGTCCGGTCGAGCGGGATCGGTCCGGGCAGTTGGCCCTCGCCACGTGGGGTGAGCTCGACGATCTTGGCGCCCAGCACGGTGCGGGTCTTGATGGCCGCCTCGCTGCGGTCACCGAGCCGAATATCTTTGTCGACGTTGAATTTGACCAGAACCCGAGGCCCGTCCAGGCCCAGGCTCTCCACCTGACCCACACGCATCCCCGAAACCTGCACCGCCGCACCCGCATTCAAGCCGCCGGCTTCGGCGAAGTAGGCCGAGTACTGCTTCTCCTGGGTGATGAACGGCACTTTGTCGTAATTCAGCGCCGCCACGACGATAGCGGCCGTCAATCCAAGCCCGATCGCGCCGATGACGAAGGGGCTACGTTCAGAAAATGACTTCACTTCGGTGCGCACCGCCCACTCGGCTGACTGATGACCTTGATGATCACTGGCTGGCCCCCCTTGCCGTTGACTTTCAGCGATAGGTTGCACAGATAGAAGCCGAAGAAGTCTCCATACAGTCCCTGCCGACTGAGTGCCTGGTAGGCCTCGGGAAGCGTCGCGATGAGATTGTCGACATAGTCGTGATCGGCCACGACGATTCCTGAGCTGCGGTCGGTTTCATGGACGACCTTTTGCAGGGGCGGGCGCGACTGCGACAGCAGATCGGCGATGGAGCCCGCGGCGGCGTTGGTGTACGCCACCGAATTGCTGATGTCCTGCTTGCGCTCGGCCAGGGTGGAAACCAGGTGCGACAACGAGTCGACCGCCTTGGCGAACTGGGTGTTCTGGTCGCTTAGCGAGCCCAGCACCGTGTTCAGGTTGGTGATGACCTGTCCGATGAGCTGATCGCGGTTCGCGAGCTGGGTGGTCAGGGCGGCGGTCTGCTCGAAAAACCCGCTGATCGTTTCACCCTGGCCTTCGAAGGCATCGATCAGCTGGCCCGACAATGCGTTGACCTGATTGGGATCCAGCGCGCGGAACAGCGGCCGGAAGCCGCCGACCAGCGCATCTATGTCCAAGGCCGGTGAGGTGTTCGCGAGCGGGATGGTGGCACCGCGCTTGAGCGCGGCGGTACTGCCGGCGCCTTCCTCTAGCGCCAGGTAGCGCCCGCCGACCAGGTCGTCGTAGCGGATGACGGCCCGGGTGCCCGCCGTCAGCACCACAGAGTCGTCGGTACTGAACTGCACAGAGACCGATGTGTCTGGACGCAGCGAAAGGTGTTTGACTTTACCGACTTCCACGCCGGCGACGCGGACGAAGTTGCCCTCCTCAAGCCCGGACACATTGGAAAACTCTGCCGTGTACAGGGTTTCGCGCTGGAAGCGCAGCTGGGCGAATATCGCGAACATCGCGCCCAGGAAGAACAGACACACCGCAACGAAGATGCCCGCGCGCCACATGGCGCCTGCCAGTTTGTTTCTCATTACTGTTGCCCGCTCATTACTGGTGGCCCTTCACTAGCGCCCGGGTCTGATGCAAGTGGTGCTGGCTGCGACGGTGGCGGCGCCACCGGCGGTGCAGGCGGTTGCGCACCTGGGGGTGGGTGTGACGGATCCGGCGGCGGTGAATCCGAGGGCACCCCCGGTGGCAGGCCCGGAAACAGCGGTGTGCCGTCCGGCGCGTACCACGGAGCGCCGTAGGGCGGCCCGCCCGGGTAAGCCGGTGCCGGACCGGGCGCGGGGCCGCCGAGATAGCGGATGCTCGGCGGCTCAGGCACCGCGCGAGTGACCGGAAAATAATTCGCCCAGCCGGGAAAACCGATACCCGGGTTGGGCCGCCAATCCATCCCGGTACCAAAGCCGGTGTTGGTGACCAATTGGCGGACCGGAAAGTTCTTGGAGACATCGGGCAACGAACCACACCCCGGTTTGCCGCCCGGACCACCCTTGGCTCCGATGATCGGCAGATTGTCCGGGTACCGGTACGGGTCATGGCCCCACACGACGCTCGCCGAGGAGACCCCGGAGAACCCATTTCCTCCGGTGACGTCGTAGAGGTGGTAGTCGGTGAGGGATTTGTGAGCGCCCACCAACGTGCAGGTGTACTCGGGGTTGTACTTGAGCAGCAATGCCGTCGTGGGTTCAAGATCGTTGACCCCGTGGACGAAGTTGTCCTTGTTGGGGCCGAACAGGGTGATACCGCTGTGCGACAACCCAATGATATTGAGCAACAACGCATCCAGTTCAGCCGCATGGCTGGTGACGGTTGTACTGGTGGTGCTGGCGGCGTCGAGCACCGTCATGATGTTCTTGGCTGCGGCGCTGTAAGTGTCGCTGAAACCCTTCAACGATCGCCAGTCGCGCCGAATCGTCTCCGAGCGCGGGTTCAGCTCCAACAGAACCTGGTTCGCGTCGGTGATCGCCTCGCCGAGCGATTGTCCTTGCCCGCGCAGACCCTCAGAGAACGCCGCGAGGACGGCGTTGAGTTTGGCCGGGTCGATTTGTTTCAGTAAGCCAACGAGGTTTTGGAAGACGGTGTTCACCTCGCTCGTCACGTTTTGCGACTTGATGACCGCACCAGCGGCCAGGCGCTTGGGGCTGGGATCGTCGGGATAGATGAGGTCCACGTATTTTGCGCCGAATACGGTGGTGGCCCGGATCTGTGCCGCCACGTTGGCGGGGATGTACTTGAGTTGATCGGGGTAGATCTCGAGGTTGAGACGCACCGAGTCATCGGCGGAGCGAATGCGGCTGACCTTGCCTACTTGCACGCCCCGCAGCTTGACCTTCGCGTCGGGCTCCATCACGAGCCCTGCCCGATCCGAGGTCAACACGACCGGCACCATGGAGTCGAATGTGCCGGTAAACCGCGCCAGTGTGGCAAAGAGGAACACGGCCACCAGAGCAACGAGAAGCAGTGCCCACCACGCAGGGTGCAGCCGATGTCTTTTTGTCGTATTCATGCCGTCATCCCGAAAGGTGGAAGTTGCCGGTTGGGCCGTAAATGGCCAGCGAGACGAACAGCGTGACGGCAACCACCGCGACCAGTGAGGTGCGCACTGCGCGTCCCACGGCGTCGCCGACACCGGCCGGGCCGCCGGTGGCGGTGAACCCGTAGTAGGTGTGCACCAGCATCACGACGATGCCGAGGATCACCGCTTGCAGCAAAGACCAGAGAATGTCAGAAGGATTGAGAAACGTGTTGAAGTAGTGATCGTAGACGCCGGTTGATTGTCCGTAGATGGCCGTCGTCCCGACTCGGGTAGCGGTATAGGCCGCCAGCACCGCGACGCAATACAGCGGCGTGACCACGATGACCCCGGCCACCAGTCGGGTGGAACACAGATAGGAGACCGCCCGGATGCTCATCACCTCGAGCGCGTCGATCTCCTCGCTGATTCGCATGGCGCCCAATTGCGCCGTCGCGCCGGCGCCGATCGTGGCGGCCAGACCGATACCGGCCACCAATGGGCCGAGGTAGCGAGTGTTGAGCAGGGCCGAGGTGAACCCGGCCAAAGCATCGACACCGACGACCTGCAGCTGGGGGTAGAGCTGAATCGCGATCAGTGAACCCGTCGACAACGTCAGGAAGCCGATGATGACCGTTGCGCCACCGATCAACGCCAGCGCGCCGACTCCGAGGCTCATTTCGGCGATCAGCCGCAGCAATTCGCTCGGATAGTTGACGATCGCATGCCAACTACCGCGAATAGTCTCGGCGTAGAACCGGACCTGCGTGCCGAGCCGAATCCAGCCCTCAGCCAAGTTAACAACGGGCCTGCGAAGCCCGGGATGAAGTGTGCTCGGTGCTGATTGGGTCACATCGTTGCCTTCACTCCGACGGCCGTGGCGAGGACGTTGATCACGAACAGCGCCAGGAACGTGTAGACAACGGTCTCGTTTACGGCGTTACCGACTCCGGCCGGTCCGCCGCCCACCGACAGGCCCTTGTAACACCCGATCAGGCTGCCCGCCAGACCGAAGATCGCGGCCTTGATCAGGCATATGACCACCTCTGGCACACCGACGAGCACCGTCAGGCCCGCGACAAACGCCCCGGGGGTGATGTGCTGCAGGAAGACTGAGAAAAGGAATGCGCAGATGAGCCCGACCATGGTGACCACCGATGCGAGCAGAATCGAAACCAGCGTCGCGGCCAGTACGCGGGGAACGACCAGCGCTTGGATCGGGTTGATGCCCAGCACGCGCATCGCATCGAGCTCTTCACGAATAGTGCGGGCGCCAAGATCGGCGCACATCGCGGTCGCGGCCGCCCCGGAGATCACCAGAACTGTCACGATCGGGCCGCCCTGCGTCACCGCCCCCCACGCCAGACCCGCTCCGGAGAAGTCACCCGCGCCGAATTCGACGAGCAGAATGTTCAGCGTGTAGGACCCGAGCACGACGAATGGGATGGCCATCAGGATGGCCGGCGCGAAAGACACGCGGGCCACGAACCACGTCTGAAGGACGAACTCCCGCCACGCCCAAGGCGGCCGGAACATCAAGACAAAAGTGTCTAGACACATGGCGAAGAAGCCGCCGACCACACGGACCGGAGTCGCAATGCCGACGGGGATTGTCATGGCGTAACCCCCGACGCTGCGTACCTGACCGACGGTGTCCGAGCCGAACTCTGGCCGGCCCAGCGTGCGAACCGGTTGGGAGCAACCAACTTCGGTGATCGGGGCGCCTCGACGTCGGTCACCACCACTTCGTGGAGCGTCACTGCCCTACCTCCTTTTGGAAACGTCGTCTTCGCGCGACTTCGACCGCCAAGCCGATCGTTGGTCAGGCACCGGGTATGGGGTCGTCGCCGAGTTCGAGGATCAGGGTGACCCGCGTCGAGCCGTCTACGGCGCGCGTGATGTGGCCCTTGCCGGTGAGGTCCTCACCGAGCACGATCTGACCTGGCGCGATTGTGCGCCGTTCGCCCGTGCTGACCTCGATCTCTGCCGTACCCGACAGCGGTATCACCAGCTGGCGCGTTGGGGTCACGTGCGGTGTCGTGTTGGGATGGTCCTTTTCCACCCGGCGCCACACCATGTTTCGCACCGGAACAGATTCCGAGATCCAGGCAATCGCGGTCGAGACTGTGGACTGGCGAGCTGCGCCAGGCAGACTGATCTCGTCGAAATAGGTCTCACCTTCAGCGTCGCTGAAAACGCGGATGATGACGGGCTCTGTAACCGGCTCGGTCGTGGTGTTCTCGCTCATCGTCACCTTGCGGTCGAATTGGAAATACGTTGTGGTAGTGAAGGTTTACCGGAATCTGCGTATGTATCGGCCACCTGGCCAGCGCTCTGCACCTGTATGCCGGGATGGTTCAAGGCATGTTCGAGCACACGATGCAGCGCAGCCATACGTGCGGCATCGACACCGCTGACGAACGGATGGACGATCAAAGTGACCAGCCCGCCGCGCTCTGCGGCCGTGTCGATCAATTCGATCCAGTGCTCGGCGACGGTGTTCGGATTTCTAGGCCCCTCGGGTGGCGACACGTAGTGCCAGTAGTCGGCCATGTCGAAAGTCCAAGGGATCGAAAGGATCCCGCCTGGCAGCATTTCGAGCTGCGGGGTTTCACCCTCTGCGCCACTGTCGTTATCGATGCTGCTGTCGACGCGGTAACCCAGATCGCTGAGAACCTCCAATGTACGGCTTCCCCGGTACCCGCCCGGCGCGCGGAATGCCAGTGGATCGAAGCCGGCGAGCCGCAAGGCGGCAGTTCCGTCCCATAACAATTGCTCACGGGAGCGGTCGTCGAGGTTGTCGGCCCAGTGCTCGTGCAGCCATCCGTGCAGCCCGATCTCGTGGCCAGCCGCGGCAATCCGGTGCAGCACATCGCGATGATGCAGTGCGTTCCACCCCTCGACGAAGAATGTCGTTCTCAACGCAAGGCCGGCGAAAAGTTCCAGGAATGCCGGCACGCCCACTTGAAGACTCGTCTCCCCGGCGTCGGGGCGTGCCGCCCGGCCCCGGCCGACCGCGAGCGCATCGCCAAGGTTGTCGACGGTCAGGCAGAGCGTGCCCTTCTTGACTCCGGCATCCGTAGCCGTCACGCGCGCTCCTCCACCCCTGCCCGCAGGACGCGATGCTTGCTCATCCTGTCGCCATCTGCGTCGAGGATCTTGCGCACCAACCTTTGATTTCAGCAATCGCCGTGTTCCGCCCTGTGGAACCCGTCGTCGCTAGGCAAAATGTCTCCCTTGGTGCGTGTGCGAATGTGGCGGCACTCACTGTGCAGAGCAACCAGACCGTTGAGGTGTTCCGAATGCGAACACCGTAGACGTCCGCCTGTCGCCAATCCGTGTCTTCAGACAAGGTACTCGACACCGGCACGCCAGACTCGGCGTTGATACAAGGCCGTAGATGTCGCTTTAGCCGATGCGCTGCGACTACCTGTCCGGGAAGGCTGTGCGTCGCACCATTTCCGAGGTATAGCCACATCGATAAGCGCCGACAGCGCATTTGTAATACCGCTGCGGCGCCGCACTCCAACCTGAGTTGGCCGCTCACCCCACTAGGCGGTACGCGCGGGGTTCTCCGAGGGCAGGGCGATCTCAAACTCGGGCAGCCAGACGACGTCGAACAGAGCTTCAGTCTGATGCAAGCCCTCGGCGCTGGTCATGGTTTGCGGGTCTAGATGGTGGAAAATCCCCTCAAACCCGCCGGGAGCACACCACGAAAGGAATCGGGTGCTCTCCGCGGCGAAGGCCCATGAATGCGTCCAGCCCGGCGGAAGCAAACCGAAGTCACCCGGATGAAGGTCGCGTACTATCCGCGTCCCCTTCTGGTCGTCCTGCCACACACGCACGATTCCGTCCAGCACGTAGACCGCCTCCACCGTTTTGTTGTGATAGTGCGGCGCGGTCGGCGCAGCGGTATCACCCCCCAACAGCGCCACCCCGACATGCCCGTTCGTGTCTTCGGCGCGGGCGAGCAAAGACCGGAAGGAACCGCGCACCGGCCGGTGTTGACCTTGCCCCGCCTTCAATATGTACGGAGCTCCCCTGCCGATTTCATCAAGTGAGACGTATCCCCCAAGGTTCCTACCGATGTCAGACATCCGGTCCTCCGTTCCAAGGATCCGCACCTGGCTTGACGGATCAGGTTGTGCCCGTTGCTCAGCGTGGTCTCGGTTGGGCGACCGGCGAAAGATGCAGGTCCCGCCCACCGGAACTGGGCCGCTGGGCACCGGTAGCGAGGCACGCGTACCAACGACGCAAGAAAGCTCGGGCGCTTGACTCGGCTTCGATACCGCCACCGAGATCGGCCTATTAGTGGTCGCAGGCGGGGCTGCGGCGACCAGGTTGCCGTGGAACGCCATTCTTACACTGCCCGTGTTGTTTTCGGCCGGTATGGCGCTGCTGGATTCGCTCGACGGCTCGTTCATGAGCCATGCCTACGACTGGGCGTCCGCGAAGCCGGCACGAAAGATCTACTACAACCTCGTGATCACCGAACTGTCGGTAGCCGTCGCGTTGCTCATCGGGGGGCAAGAGATCGTGTCAATTGTCGCCGACAAGATGAACTTCGAGGCGGGATTCATCGGCTGGGTGGGCAATTTGGACGTCTCTGATCTCGGGTATGTCATCGTCGGAGTTTCCGTTATTACCTGGATGGGTGCTATCGCGTGGTGGCGGTTCACTGACGTCGAACAACGCTGGCAACGAAACTTGCCCGAACGGCTTGGCGGCTGAATGGAGTTGCACGACGACAGCGTCGCCATGGCTGTCGCCCACCGCTCGCTCGTCGACCTAAACCGTAGAGAACAACGGCCTTCTTGATGGTGTTCGCCGACAGCGTGGCTTGACTGCCTGCCGTCGGCTGACCGGTCCACCCAGTGGGATGCGACACATGAAAGCACGAACGTGATCGGTGTTACATGGCGTTGTCGGGGCCTATCACCGAGGAGAGCCTTATGGATTTCGGACTGTGTCTGCTGAATCAGCCTGGGTGCTGGGATGACGCCGCCTTTGCAGAGCAACACGGTTTCAACTCGGCGGGATTCGTCGACAGCCCGGTGATATGCGGCGATCCGTTCGTGGCCATGGCGCTGACCGCCAAGGCGACGTCGACCATGAAGCTCGGGACGCTCCTCAATATCCCGTCCATGCGAAGTGCTACCTCGACCGCCTCGGCGTTGACGTCGCTAAATCAGCTCGCTCCGGGACGGGTCTTCTTCGGAACCGGCACCGGCTACACCGGCCGCGGCGCAATGGGATTGCCTCCGATGGCCGCCTCGAGGGTCCGCGATTACATGTGTGAGGTCAAAGAGCTCATGGCAGGCCGGGAGGTCATGCACAATCACGACGGTCGTGAGACTGCTATCCGCATGACCGATTCCGACCAGATTCGCAACAACCTCGAGAACCCGGTTCCCGCCTACATGGCCGCGGATGGCCCGAAGGCACTGAAAACCGCCGGCGCCCATTCCGACGGATGGATCGCGACCTTGCAGCCGTGCAGCGTGATGGCTGACGCTCCAGAGGTGTTCGAAAGGTCGCTCACCGCGGTACGTGCCGCCGCGCACGAGCACGGCCGCAACTTCGACGACGCGTACACGATCTGGACGACCGCCATGTGCATTCTCGAGCCGGGTGAATCGGCCATTTCGCCACGCGCACTGCAACATACGGGGCCGATCGCGATGTTCGCGTTCCACTCGTATGCCTGTAACCCCGAAATCGCGCAGTTCTTCCCCCCACACGTGTGCGAACGGCTCGACGTCTACGAACGCGAGGTGCTCTCGCGCCTTGACGTCCCGCGCGAGCGCTTCTACCAGGCGGTGCACGCCGGGCATTTGGCCTACCTGCTCGACGGTGAGGCCGCCGTTCTCACCGAGCAGATTGTCCGCGACATCTCGCTCACCGGGACGGCTGACGAGATCGCCGACCGCCTGGGCCGGATGGAGGCCGCGGGTCTGAAGAACGTGAGCCTGTGCATCCCGCCCGGTGTCTTCCGCGAGAGCGTTCTCGCAGTCGAGGAGCAGCTCATGCCGCTGATGGCACCGGCAGTGGCCTGATCTAGAGCGTCCACCCAACGGAACGAGGCGCTGGCAGTAGGTCCGCGCGGATTGTTAGACAGCACACAGGGATCGCGCCCCGCGATTCGCCGAACAGGCAGCAGCGCCGCCGACATGAATCGGTGGTGGCTCGAGTAGTGGCCGGAGGAACACAATGCACACTGTCGAAACCGACGTCCTTGTAGTGGGTGCGGGTCCCGCGGGTCTGGCGGCCTCTGCTTTTCTCGGGATGCTCGGGGTACCGGCCATCACCATCTCGCGTCACCCGGGCACAGCGCCTCAGCCTCGCGCGACGATCACCAACCAGCGGACGGTCGAGGTCTTCCGTGACCTGGGTATCGAAGACCGGCTCCGCAAGGTTGGCATCCCGCTGAAAACGTTGGGCAACAACGTGCTCGCGACGAGCTTCGCGGGCCAGGAGATTTTCCGCTACCCCTCCTATGGGACAGGGGCGCGGATGGCCGACTACGCCGCAGCCAGCCCATGCGACGGCTACGACGCGGCCCAGCACCTGCTCGAGCCTGAGCTCGTCGAGGCGGCGGCCGAGCGCGGCGCTGACATCCGGTATTCCAATGAGCTCCTGGACGTGACGCAGTCTGAGGACTCGGTGCTGTCGCGAGTGCGGGGACCGCAGGGTGAGTACCTCGTTCGGTCGCGCTACGTGATCGGCGCGGACGGTGGCCGCTCGCGGATCGCCGAACAGCTGGGCTTCCGGTTCGAGGGGCAGTCGGCTCTCAAACACATGCTCAACATGTGGATCGAGGTCGACCTGGCGTCCTACACCGCGCACCGACCCTGCGTGATCTACCTGATCATGCAGCCTGGCAGTGACTCCTGGGTGGGCTCCGGGATGGCCCTTTGCGTTCGCCCGTGGAACGACTGGATGCTGACGCGTGAATACGACCCGTCGCAGGGTGAGCCCGACACTTCCGACGATGCGGTGGTGGACTTCGCCCGCACATTGATCGGCGACCCCGACGCGCAGGTACGCGTCAAGGGCACCAGCAAGTGGCAGGTCAACAACGTGGTCGCCAAGGAGTACCGCCGCGGACGGGTGTTCTTGATGGGCGACGCGGCCCACCGCCACCCGCCAGCCGGCGGCCTCGGCAGCAATACCTCGATTCAGGACGCGTACAACCTGGCCTGGAAACTGGCCTTCGTGCTGTCCGGGCGAGCCGGCGAGGACCTGCTCGACAGCTACCACGAAGAACGCCAGCCCATCGGCAAGCAGATCGTCGATCGGGCGATGAAGAGCGTCGAGAATCAGGCAGCCGCGATCGCCGCGCTGGGGCTGCGCCGCGGGCAATCACCCGAGGAGGGCTGGGCGTCGTTGAACGAGCTGGCCTCCGACGCACCGGGTGCCGCCGAACGGCGAGAGGCCCTGGCCGCCGCGGTCGCCCTGCAGCACTACCGGTCCAACGCAAACGGCGTCGAACTCGGTCAGCGCTACACCTCCAGCGCGGTGATCGACGACGGCACACCATTTCCGGAACCGACGCGCGACCCCGAGCTGTACTACCACCCGACCACACACCCCGGCGGCTACCTGCCGCACGCCTGGGTCGAACACCAACACCGCAAGATCTCCACACTCGATCTGGCCGGCCACGGCCGCTTCTGCCTGATCGTCGGCATCGGCGGTCAACCCTGGACCGAAGCAGCAGCAACCGTGAGCGCCGAACTCGGCATCGAACTTCCGGTGTATTCGGTGGGATATCGCTGCGAATACGACGACGTCCTCGGCGACTGGGCAGCAGTACGCGAAATCGACGACCGCGGCGCACTACTAGTACGCCCCGATCGCCACATCGCCTGGCGATCCCACACCCGACCCGACCATCCCGAAGACACACTCCGCGCCGCCGTCCGCCAAGCCCTCGCCTTGGAGGACCCGACAACCAATCCCGAGCAGATCAACAAGCCGGCCCCAAGTGCCCCCCAAGAAGTCGTCGCACACGCGGCCAACTGAGGTGACATCATTCATGCGCACGATCGAAACTGACGTCCTCATCGTGGGAGCCGGTGTAACCGGCCTCACCGCGTCGATCCTCCTCGCGGACTACGGCGTTCGCGCGATCACGATCGCCCGCCACCCCGGGGTCGCGCCCCAGCCGCGCTCGCACATCACCAACCAGCGCACCGTCGAGATCTTCCGTGATCTCGACATCGAGGAGCGGGTGCGTGCGGTCGGTGTTCCACTGCGCACCGTCAACCACAATGTCCTGGCGACAAGCTTCACTGGGATGGAGATCTACCGGTATCGGTCGTATGGCACTGGTCCACGTGCCGCGGATTACGCAGCGTCCAGCCCGTGTGAGCTGGTCAATGCGCCGCAGCACGTGCTCGAGCCCGTGCTGCTGACCGCGGCGGTCGAGCGGGGTGCCGACGTCCGGTTCTCCCATGAGCTGCTCCAGATCGAGCAGTCCAGGCACGCTGTGCTGGCTCGCGTGCGCGAACTGGCGACGGGTGAGGAGTACTTCGTCCGCGCTCGGTATGCGATCGGCGCGGACGGCGGCCGTTCACGAGTAGCCGACCAGCTCGGAATCGCTTTCGACGGCCAGGCCGCGCTCAAGCACATGGTCAACATGTGGATCGAGGTCGACCTGGCCGAGCACGCCGCCTACCGGCCCGGAGTGATCTACACGATGCTGCAGCCCGGCGCGGATTCCTGGGTGGGCTCTGGCACCTTCATCTGTGTCCGCCCGTTCAGCGACTGGGTGCTGGTGCGTGAGTACGACCCGTCGCAGGGTGAGCCCGACACTTCCGACGATGCGGTGGTGAACTTCGCCCGCACGTTGATCGGCGATCCGAGCGCCCAAATCAAACTGAAGGGCGTGAGCAAGTGGCAGGTCAATAACGTGGTGGCCAAGGAATATCGCCTCGGACGGGTGTTTTTGGCCGGCGACGCGGCGCATCGCCATCCGCCGGCCGGCGGGCTCGGGAGTAATACCTCGATTCAGGACGCCTACAACCTGGCCTGGAAACTGGCCCTTGTGCTGTCGGGGCGCGCCGGCGAGGGCCTGCTCGACAGCTACCACGAAGAACGCCAGCCCATCGGTAAGCAGATCGTCGATCGGGCGATACAGAACCTGAAGAACCAAGGCGCTGCCGTGGAGGCGCTCGAGCTGCGGCGGGAACAATCGCGCGAGACAGCCTGGGCGTCGTTAAACGAGCTGGCCTCCGACGCACCGGGCGCCGCCGAGCGGCGAGAGGGCCTGGCCGCCGCGGTCGCCCTGCAGCACTACCGGTCCAACGCAAACGGCGTCGAGCTCGGTCAGCGCTACACCTCCAGCGCGGTGGTCGACGACGGCACACCGTTCCCGGAACCGACGCGCGACCCGGTGTTGTATTACCACCCGACCACGCACCCGGGCGGTTATCTGCCGCACGCCTGGGTCGAACACCAGCACCGCAAGATCTCCACACTCGATCTGGCCGGCCACGGCCGCTTCTGCGTGATCGTCGGCATCGGCGGTGAGCCGTGGGCCCAGGCCGCCGCCACGGTGAGCGCCGAACTCGGCATCGAACTTCCGGTGTATTCGGTGGGATATCGCTGCGAATACGACGACGTTCTCGGCGAGTGGGCAGCGCTGCGCGAAATCGACGACCGCGGCGCACTACTCGTACGCCCCGACCGCCACATCGCCTGGCGATCCCACACCCGACCCGACCATCCCGAGGACGCACTTCGCGCCGCTGTTCGCCAAGCCCTGGCCTTGAACAACGACACAACTCGCTCCGCGCATCTCGACAAGTCAGCACCGAAAAGCGCGAAGCAACTGGTAGCACACACCGATTGAGGTGACATCGCATCACGCATGCAAACGATCGAGGTTGGCGACCTCATTGTGGGTGTTGGGGGCTCTGGCCTCGCGGTAACGAATCCGCCTCGCCGACTGCGGCGTTCGCGCTATGACCGTCCGCTAGCACGCCGGCGGGCGCCCCAGCCGAGCTCCCACACCACCGATCACCCCGCCGTCTAGCACTCGAGCACGGCGATGACCTGGTCGATCTTCACCCGCGTGTCCGCCTCAACGAGAAGCTCGACCAGTTTTCCGGCAACGGGTGCCGGCACTTCCACGTTCGCCTTGTCGGTCATCACCTCGACGAGCCCCTCCCCCTCCTCGACGTGCTCGCCGACCTCTTTGAGCCACATAACGACGAAACCGTCGGTGACGCCCTCACCCAGCTCAGGCACGGTAATCTCTTGACGCACAATCGTTTTCCTTCCTAAGACGCCGACCGCAAGGCAGCACATAGATCGGTGAGGAACGACGCCATTGCCGCACCGTTGACGATGCGATGGTCGACGGTGAGGCTAACTGGCAGCACCGGCCCGGCGGTGACGACGCCGTCGCGCACGATCGGCTTGTCGGTCACCCCGGACACGAGGACGACGGCCGTCTGGCCGGGGGGAACGATCGGAGTGCCGACGACGTCGTCGATCAGCATTCCAACGCTCGACAACGTCACCGCCGCCCCGGTGATGTCCTGGGGACGTAGGCCGCGCCCTTGCGCTCGGTGCTGCAGATCGGTAATACGCTCGCCGAGTTCCGGTTCGTCGCAACGGTCCGCGCCGGCCACCACGCCTACTACGAGATCCCGGCCGCCGACCGAGATTGCGACCCCCAGGTTGACCTGGGTCCACGACACCAGCTCCTCACCGTCAAGCCGGCAGTTGACCGACGGATGGCGGGCCAGGACGCGCGCAAGTCGAGCCGCCACGATCGCAGTGATCCCCGCACGACGGCCGGACTCGGCCAACTGATTGCGGCGGGCCAGAAGACCACTCGCATCGATCTCGGTCATCAGCGTGGCGGGCACCACGGTTTGCCAACCGCGCTGCAGCCGTTCGGCAGTCATCTGCTGTATCGGTCGAAGCCGCTCACGGTGCTCCCCCGCCGGCCACGGCGACACCACCGCCGTCACCTCAGCACCTGCCGGATCGCATCGACCACCCGGCCGACAGTCGGGAGCGTCGCATCACGCAGGCCCGATGCCCACGGGATCGGGATAGAGGGCGCAC
This sequence comes from Mycobacterium sp., assembly GCF_035274705.1. Lineage (GTDB taxonomy): Bacteria > Actinomycetota > Actinomycetes > Mycobacteriales > Mycobacteriaceae > Mycobacterium. Next base: position 25,927 of record NZ_DATENY010000088.1, read on the forward strand.
CCACCCGCACAGGCGGTCGAGCGAGCGCCTCGAAACACTCTGACGTGACCCGCGCGACGATCTCGGCACCGAGTCCGCCGGTCTCCCATGCCTCATGCGCGACGACGAGTCGTCCGGTGCGCTGCACAGAATCCATGACGAGGCTCTCGTCCCAGGGATACAGGGTGCGCAGGTCGATGACCTCAACCGCAACCCCATCCTGGGCGAGCACCTCAGCGGCTTGCACCGCGCTGCGTACCGAACGGCCGTAACCGACGACAGTGACCGTGTCACCGGGACGCACGATATCGGCCCGACCGATCTCGACGGAGACGTCCCCGACGGGGACGGGATCGCGAAAGGCATTGTAAAGAAAGATGTTCTCGATGAAGATGACCGGATCGTCGCTGCGGATCGCGCTCTGAATGAGCCCCTTGGCGTCGCGCGGGTTGCTCGGCTGAACGATTGTCAGGCCCGGTGAGTGCGCGAACAACGCTTCATAGTTCTGTGGATGCGAGCGGTAGGGGCCGTCGCCGCCGCGGGTGCGGACAACCAGCGGAGCCGTCAGCGCACCGTCAGTGAAGTAGCGCAGGCTGGCGGCCGTCTGGATCAGCGGAACGGCGACAAGCGGCAGCATGTCGGAGAACATCAGATCGACCACCGGTCGCAGGCCCGACGCGGCCGCACCGACAGCCATGGACATCATCGATGACTCGCAGATCGGGGTCTGCACCATTCGGTCCACCCCGAACTCGGCGAGCAGTCCGGCCGTGCATTGCAGTGGCCCGCCGAACTCGCCGATGTCTTGGCCGATCAGGATGATCGACGGGTCTGAGCGCATTTCGGCCGCGATGCCCGAGATCACCGCCTCGCGGATGGTCAGCTGTTCCTCGTTTACAGGCGCATCGGGCGCAGCCGGGCGCGTTCCTGCGGCGGTCATCGGGCGTACACTCCCGTCAAATTGAGGTCATCAGCGGTCAGCTCACGATCGCCGAGGGCCTCTTCTAGGGCGTTGGCGACATGCTCTTGCGCCTCACGCGCGACGGTGTCCAGCGCCTCAGATTCGAATTCCAGCCGCTGCGTCAAGAACTCGGCGAGACCAGCGATCGGGTCGGCAGCTTCTGCTCGATGCAGTTCCTCGGGGTCGCGGTAACGCGCCGGATCCGCCGCGAAGTGACCGGTCCGGCGGTAGGTGCTGAGTTCGACGAAGCTGGGCCCCCCGGACTCCCGGGTGTGTGCGACCGCGGCACGAACCGCCTCGATAACAGCGAGGACGTCGTTGCCGTCGACCAGCGCGGATGGGATGCCGTACCCGCTGGCCCAGTCGTGGATCGGCGCGGCCAATGCCTTGGCAGCGTGGGTGGAAATGGAGAACTGATTGTTCTGGCAGACGAACACAGTGGGCAATCGCAGAACCGCGGCCATATTCAGCGTTTCATGAAAGTCGCCCGTGCCGGACGTACCGTCACCGAATGCGCAGATCGAGATCGCGCTGCTACCAAGGTGTTTGAGCGCCAGACCGGTTCCGGCGGCCATCGCAATGTTCGGCCCGAGCATGATGCTCGCGAACGGCATGACGAGTCCGGCCGGGTGCCCGTCGAACGGCGGCGCGTGCCTGCCACGCGATGCTGCGCCATGGCGGTGCAGCATCACCCGGAAAATGTCCTCGAGCGGTCGGCCCCGCATCCACTGCACGACCAGCGATCCTCGGTAGTGCGGATAGAGGACATCGTCAGGCTCTGCACACCAATACGTGCCGACGATGGCTGCTTCCTCGCCAATCGCCGGGTACCAAAGTCCCGACAACTCGGCACATTTCAGCTCGATCGCCCTCGAGATCCACATCGTGTGGTACAGCTTCAGCGCCTCGTCCCGCCGCACGACAGTCACGTCGAACTCCTTGCGTCTTTGTTGGTATCGCTCGCCGACCAGACCACCGCGTCTCTGAAGGCGGAGTACGGTATCCCCTACGCTGTCAGGAACTTCTCGACAACTGTCAGCGTCTCTTCCAGCTTCTCCGCCTGCGGAACGTGCCCGCAGTCATCGATGATCGCGATCCGGACGTCGGCCAATTCCTTCTTCCACTCTTCGGCGTAGTCAGCAGGAATGAGGTTGTCATGACGACCCCACACGACCAGTACTGGCGCAGTCACCCGGTGCAGGCGGGCCCGTAGGCCCCGCTCCGGTATCGGAAAGACGAACTTGCCGGTGGATCCGATCGCCCACGTTTGCGCCGCAATCGCCGCTGCTGCGATATCGGGGTCCTCGGGTGGCGTGAGCATGGCCTGGGCCACCGGGCCCGTCGGGTCATGGAACAACAAGGCGGGCATCTCCGTTGGAGCAGTCGCGAGCCAGTTTGCAATTGGCAAGTCCTCCCGCCAAAGGCCGAGTGGGTCGAGCAAGACGACCCTGCTGGCAATGTCCGGGTAAGCAGCGACGAGTTCTGCGGCGAGCATCCCGCCGAACGACTGCCCAATGATCACCGGTCGGATCAGTCCGAGTGTGCGCAGAACTTCCTCATAGATCAGCACCACATCAGACAGCCGATCGACGAGGTGGATTGCGTACGGGTCTCCGGTGCTGGTGCCGGGAAACTCGATCGCGTACACGGTGTGGTCGTGCGCTATATGGGATAGGAAGGGATCCCACCGGAGGCCTCCGGCCGGGTGAAGGTAAACCACCGGCGCCCCCGCGCCGGCCACCTTGACGCGGATGGTCAACCTGCCGTTCCAAACCGGGACCGCTTCCTCGGTGATGACCGGACCCTGTTCTTCAGTCGTTGTCATCAGACTGCAACCTCACTCTTTGTCGTCTTCGGCTGTGCCGCAGAGCTCTCCGATGCGCTGATCCCGGACGTGACGGGCGTCGGGTCACCTCCGAGGCGTTGAGGCCACCAATGATTCGCATACTCGGTATCGGTCCATAGATCACGCAGGTAAGGCGCGACCTCCTCGGCGAACAGTTGGATGTTCTTCATCGCGAGATCCCGCGGCAGCGACCCGAAGCCCAGCATCGCATGCAGGACGCCGATGCCGTACTGGCTGCAAAAGTCGCGTATCTGCTCGCGCACGGTCGCCGGACTACCGCAAATGACCGCACCCGAATCGACGAGGTCACGGAAGGGGGCCGCACTCGTGTATTGGTAGATACCAAAATCTCCCGGATCTTTGACTATGGCCTCCACACCACGGATATCGATGCCACCCGGCATGGCGATCTTGTGCAGTGGGACGCTTCCCAGACCCGTATGGAAGCAATACTCCACATGCTTGGCATACTCAATTTCCGCTCGCTCGTCGGTTTCTGCCACGGCGATGGTCTGAAGGAATCCCAGCCGGTAGGGATTTCGCGGCACACCGACTTGGTCGGCGATGTCCCAGAGGCGGTCGAAGATCCGCTTTCCTGTCAGCTTGGCACCAAACCAACTCAAGTAGTTGAAGCCAAAGTTGCGCTCAAGACACATCTGCATGGTGCGCGGGTTGCCAATCCCGGTGATCCACACCGGGACATTCTGCTGCAGCGGGCGAGGCCAGATGTTCACCTGCGGATACTGACTGAACCGTCCGTTGTGCGCGAAGGGTTCCGGGTCGTTCCATGCACGCAGGATCAGCTCGAGATTCTCGTCGAAGCGCGGACGAATCTCGATGGGCGCAATGCCATTACAGAGCGCGGCGTCGTAATGCAGCCCGATCGGAAAGCCCGCGACCAAGCGCCCACCGGAAAGAACGTCGAGTAATGCATATTCCTCGGCTACCCGAACAGGTTCGCGCGCCTTACCCAGGACCCGGCCCATCGGGAAAATCGCAACGTCTAGACCCTCGGTTTCGGTCATATACCCCAGTGCACTGAGCATCAGATCAGGGTTAGGGGTTAAGTCATACGAAGACTGGGCATGCTCGGTCATCGTGATTCCATCGAATCCCGACCTAGCGCCGAGCATCAGCTCGTCCATGAAATCCCGCATCGACGAGTACACACCGTCAGGGGTGGTCAACGAGTACGGCGTGGTGTTCACCGACTCGTAGTGCTGCGCGAAATCATCAGGCATGTACCGGTACGGGGCCTGCTCGAAAAGCGTTATCTTCATTTACTTTCCGCTTTCTAATTGTTCTGCGGATGGTCGCCGGTGTAACGAACGCCGGCCTTGTTGACGACGGCATCGCCGGTTGGCCTGACACAACAGGCCAGGCGCAGCCGATCCCGCAATCGGTTCAGTTGTAGTGCTAGTCGAAGTTGCAGGGTTACCAGCTCATCTCGATCGGGCTGGCCGAGATTGTCCAGCCCCTCGATGACCTCAACGGAACACTGAGTGCACCGGGCCTTTCCCTGGCAAATCGTTGGCCAGTAATAGCCTTGACGCCATGCCGCCTCAATGAGTGTCTCGCCGTCGAGCACGTCCAAAACGGCACCGAGGGGCTCCACGCGTACCGCGACCATTGGACATCCTTCCTGTTGAAGGTCTTTTGTTACCTCGGTTATTGGGGAGACGCGCGTAGCCGCCGGGCATGGCCGTGAAGCCGGACTACATCAATCAGCCGGCTCCGTCGCGGTCACATAGCCATACGCCCTGAGACGTCTGGCCGCAGCATTGGCCTCAGCCTCTGTCGAGAAGACCGTCCGCCGAAAGCCAGGAATGATGCCGTCCGGAGCTTCGACCCACGATTCCGAGGCTGGATCGAGGAGAAGCGCGAACCGATCTGCCCAACGCTCCATCTCCTCTCCCACGACTACCTTCCACCGTTCTGTCATCGTCCCTTTTCTTCCTCTGTCAAATTCCTGCATCGGGGAAACTGCTATTCGCTGGTCAGATATTTGTCGATCGCGACATGACCATTGGCAATGAAATCGTCCTTGACTCCGAGCCGCATGAACTTTTGCGTAGGATTGTGCAGGCCCCGCTGCATATATTTTGTGTTCCCGAGATCCTGCAACAAGAAGCGACCCCAATTCTTCTCGTTGTCACTAAAGTCGGCATAAAATTCTGGCTTCATTCGGTGCTTCTTCGCCGCTTCGCTATCCGCCGCAAGCCCCACGAACCACTCCTCGAAGATGCAAGTGTCGGGATCCGTGCCGTTTGGACGGAAGGTAAAGAAATCGCCGCCCGTCACCCCACAGTTTGCGACCCAGATGTTGGGGAAAATGGTGCCCCACCGTGTGGTCAGTAGCTCAGTGTCCGTGAAGCTCGAAAGGTCCAGCCCTCTTGGTGCTTGCTGTTTCCGCGTCAGATCAGCCCACCAGGCGAGGCGGTCTGCGTCGGTGCCATCGATGGGGTATTGCTTACTCAGCTCGACGGCCATGGCATCGACCACGTCTTGATTACCCATACCGAAGAAGTCGTCGATTTCGACCAACATCGCCATCATGCCGCGGAGCGTTTCCTCCACGTCAGCTCTTGGGTCTGCGGCAGCGCCAAGACGCGGGCTGATCCGCGGTATGAGCGCCGCGAGGGCCTCCCCCGGTTCCCCCAGGTCCGGCCCCAACCAACCGTGGCCCTTCGGATAGAGAGTGAGCTTATAGCTCGCGGCCTCTTCCTCAGTGGTCGGTAGATCGGAGGCAAACAACTGGCTTTGTGAGTGGACGCTCGGAAGGTGGTAAATATCGCGGAAAGCGTCGATGCCCGTCTTCCAGTTGCAGTGCATGATGGTCGTGCGACGCCGCAGCGTCGACCAATCCGCCATTCCGGTGAGGAAGCCAAGCCACCGCGGAACAGGATCGAGGAATTCCATCAGTGGCGCCGCATTGGGATCTAGGTTGATAAATACCCATCCGGCCCACGTATCGATCTTGTACTCCGGCAGCTGGAGGCAAGCCGGCTCCATGAGGCCTGGTTCGAAATCCTCGGAGTCGACCGCTTCCTTGATGGAGCCATCGAGGTTGTACCGCCACGAATGAGCGGCGCAACGGATTTCCTTGGCGTTACCCCGGCCTTCCCGTAGCTGCCTGCCCCGGTGGAGGCAGGTGTTACTCAAGGCCTTAATGGTGTTCGCGTCGCTACGAATGACAAGGACGGTGTAGTCACCGATGGCATATTCAAGGTAATCACCGACCTTGGGAATCTCATCTTCCCGACACACAAGTTGCCAGACATACGGCCACAGTTTCCGGTTCTCAAGTTCGAGGAATTCTCGCGAGGTGAAGCGTGACGTTGGCAGTGTGGTTGGCCCATATTTGCCCACCCGGTACTCGTCGAAGTCGAAACCGACGTCGCCTCTCAGAGTCGCTGTCATTGGGGATCCTTTCCATCCATACGATTGACACCACTTTCGTCACGTTTGTGGCCGGGGTCTCGCGAATGCGTGCCAACTATGTCTTCGCTCGGTGCCAAAACTGCCGGGTGTCCGCCAGGATTGACGCGGGTCGCTCAAACGGTCCGTCGACACCTCGACGACTTCTTGCCACAGGCGTCGCATGTGGTCACGCTGACAGCGCCGGGTAATCGAGACGGATTGCTGGACAACGAGTTGGGTCTCGTCCGCGCCCGGAGGGTGGTGTGATCACCGGTGCCGGTGTCGATCCATCTCCAGGCGGGGAACCTCGAATTAGCTTGCTGCTGACGGCATCTCGACGACACCATCACGCGTCGGAGTTGATCGGCTCGCCGACTGCAATTCAGAGTGCCCAAGGCCGGCCAGATCGTGAGAGTCGGCTGGGCGGTAACACCTCGTGACGCCGCCGCCGACAGCGATGGAGGGCGCAATCCGCCGCCACGCAGCCCTGACCGAGCGCACGAAACACGATGCGCGTCCCGTTCGCGTAGACGACGACAGCGCCGGTGCTCAGTCCGGTGCGCACGTCCTTTAGAAGCCGATGGAGTACCGCGAGTCCTCGTAAGGTGTTGATAGGGCCGGAGGTTCGGCAGTTGTCCGGCTCTGGACGACTGTGCGAGCGGTTTCCAAGAATTGGCGAATCAAGGGCGTGACGTTGGACTCACGGTAAGCCAGCGCCAGCGAGACCGTGACCCCAGGTGCACGAAGCGGTCGAAATGTTGCACCACTGATCGCAAAATGGCGCATTGACGCCGGAACCAGCGCAATCCCCATATCGCCGGCTACGAGTGCCACCAGGGCTGTGCTGTCAGAGACCGTTTGGCGAATTTTTGGAACAAAGCCTGCCGCACGGCAAGCAGTCAACATGAGCGAATACATTGTGGCAGGCGGGTTGTCGGGAAGCGAGATAAACCATTCGTCCCTCAGGTCTGCTAGGTCGATGTCCCGATCAACCGTTCTGTGGTGCCGATTGGCGAGCAGCACGACCACCGGCTCATGTCGGATGGTTTCGACCGCGAGACCGTTCGCCACCACCGGCGGTCGCAGAACGCCGACCGCCAATTCGCCAGTCAGCAACTGCTCGACCTGTACCGGGGTGGTGAGATCGCTACGGACATCGAGTGTGACATCGGGGTACCGGTCTGCATACGCGCGGACCAACGGCGGCAGCAGTTCATGGGTTGCCGAGCCCGTGAACCCTATGGACAACTGGCCCAAATGGCCGCGGGCAGCCTTGCGGCTCGCTTCCACTGCGTCATCGGCCAACGCGAGCAGTTCAGCGACCCGCTTGTAGAGCACTTCACCGGGATAGGTCATCGAGACGGTGCGTGTTGTGCGGGTGAACAACGACACGCCGATCTCGCGCTCCAGGGCGCGGATCTGCTGGGACAGTGGTGACTGCGCCATGTTCAGCCGGCGGGCGGCGCGGGTGAAGTTCCGCTCTTCGGCAACGGCCATGAAGGCGCGCATATGGCGTACTTCCATCGCTTCTCCGGATGCTTCTACCGCAATTTAGATGTGCAGTGTCTGAATAGAGGGACAATCTAGTCTTTCACACACCGTATTTCACCGTGTAAGACTCTTCACGTTCGCTAAGAGGAGGTCGACGAGTGAACCGGACAGAGCCATCACGAGCACGGCCCGCAGTGGTTGCGTCGCCGGGCGACATGGGCGCGCGGGAGTTTCGGCGCTGCCTGGGACGGTTCAGCACCGGCGTCACAGTCGTGACGTATCAGGCCGACGACGGTCCCCGCGGGGCCACCGTCAACTCCTTCTCGTCGGTCTCGATTGATCCGCCGTTGATCCTCGTGTCCCTAGCCCGCGAAGCGCAGATCTGCGCTGCTTTGGAGAACCGACCGTTCGCGGTCAATGTCTTGCGCTCTGATCAAACCGACATCGCCTCCCAGTTCGCTGGTCGCCCAATGCCGGGTTGCCTGCTCCGTTGGCAGATCGCAGAGCATGGCGAGGGCGTGCCGACCCTGGCGGACTCCGTAGCGCTCTTCGTATGCCGGCCATGGCGCCGCTATGACGGCGGCGACCACGTTCTGCAGCTGGGCGAAGTCGTCGGCGCCGAAGCCCGTGCGGGGGCGCCGCTGGTATTCACCGATGGCCGATTCATGTCGACCGGCCTGCCGTTGCTGGACGGCCCAATGGTCGATAGCCTCGACGGCCCCCCGATGCCGAAATGGGTGGGCGCCGCACGCCGGATCTTCGACCACGTTGAGGTGGGGTGACCCGAGGATTTTCGCACCTCGGAACACCGACGCTGGCTTTAGGTTTATCCCTCACAGGCCGTGAGGCCGACCGGCCCGTCGCCGCCGGCGACCCGCGAGGGGCGAAAGCAGGTTGCCGTGCGTCATATTTTTGCGAGGTGACACGACCACGTCTCATGCCGAGGCCGTGCGTCGGCGTGCCAATCCTGTTGCGCTCAGAGCTGTCCAGCCAGTTCGGGCGCTAGGAGCTGGCGCCGGAACTGCGACGGGGCTTCGCCAAACGTTCGGCGGAACAACTGCCCGAATCGGGAAGGGTCGATCAGTCCCCATCGCGCTGCCACTTCACTGACGGTCAGCCGTGCGAGTTCGGGATTCGCGAGGTCCTCGCGGATGCCTTCGAGCCTGCGGCGGCGGATGTACGCGGTCACGGTCTCCGGTTCGCCCTCGAAGAGTCGATGAAGAAAGCGCAGCGAGATGTGCATCCCGGCGGCAACAGTCGGTGGACTCAATGCCGGGTCGGCCAGACGGCGGTCTATGTACATCTTGACTCTGTCGATCATCCCGGACTCCTCATGGCTGCGCTCCGCGTGCAGTTGGCGCACGAGCGCGGCCGCAAGACTCACGAGGGTGGAACCGCAATCGGCACTCTGGTCGATGGTCATTTCCGAACGCATGACAAGTAACGATTGGGCGAGGTCACGAATGATGTCCACGAGCTCGCCACGTAATGCGGTCGCAACGACGTCGACCAGCTCCGCGGTGCTGAAGTGGACAAGGTTACGGGGAATCTCGATCGCCATTGCTCGACACCCGGGGGACAGTCGGGCGCAAGCGGGCTGCTGTAGCCCCATCACCGCAGTTTGGCCGGGCCGCAGTGTCGCCGAGCGACCCATCTGCTGGACCTGAATATCGCCCTCGATCGCGGATGCGACATAGACGGATGGTGGCCCGACGGGGTCGACATAGCGGTCGGAGCGCAAGTAGCACGTGGCGTTGGTCGTCATTTCGCTCACGCGGACAGGCCCGAGTTCACGAATGGCGACGGTGGCGGAGAAGGGCTCCTTGACCACCTGGAACCCGGTATGAGGGAACGCCTCGGACATCAGCGTGATCCACTGACGGGCACCGCCCGGTGCATGAAAAGACATTGTCTGCACAGTGGTCATTAGCGCTCCCCTAGATGTGCGCCACGTATCGAACCCCGTCGTCGGCAAACCGTCCATCGCAAGGGTTCGAGCTCCATTATGGGCGCGCGAGGTGGAATGTTCGGTTGGCTCGAGGGATTACTCAGCGGGAGCGTGTCGAAATCCTGGAAGGTTCCTGGCAAGCCCGAACGTGGACCTGCCTGCTGTTTTACTACGGCTGCTCGGGTCCATCACAGAAAACCACTCCTTTTTCCTCGACAGCATCGCCATCCCCGGATGCGAGCGCTGACTCGCTAGGTGACAGTGGCACTTTGGGTTGTGAACAGCAAGACTCAACATACAGTGAGCCGTTACTCGCGTAGTGGGAATCCGCAGACTGAGGCGACGGTGTTGTGCTCAAGCGCGACGGTTACGGGGACCGGTTAGGCATCAGGAGCGGGCGTCAACCGTGACATCACAAGCGCTGCCTGCTCACGTCGAAGCGCCTCGGGTGCGATGGTGTCGTGCAGTGCCCATGATTTAAGGGCTGGTAAATGCCCCAGAAAAATGATGTCCATCGCAAGGATGGAGGCGTCGACGGGCCGGAACGCCCGTCGACGGACTCCTGAGCGGATCAAATCGGTGAAGACGTTCGCGATCGCGAGTTCTTGCTGCTTGTATTCCTGCTGCGCCGCGCGTGGCAGTGATCGGTACTCCCTATACATCATCGCAATCTCCTCGCGCTTTTCTTGACAAGACTTCAGGTAGACCTCGATGCTGCGGGCCAGCTTCTCTTCGACGGGTTCGGGTCCGGCAGCCAAATCGCCGAGCTCGTCGCGAAGCCCTCCATAAATGTCTTGACACACCATGACGAGCAAGTCGGTCTTCGTACTGATGTAGCGGTACATCCCGCCCACGCTGATTCCCACGGCTGCCGCGAGATCGTTGACGGAGAGATTTTCAAATCCGCGCTCGATGATCTGTTGAGTCGCAACGGCGGCGATACGGCCTCGCCGCTTCGCGGATCGCTCGGCACGCGAGCCCAAACGCTCAACGCTGTCAGTAATCTTGGTCCCCCGTCTCGAACCCTGTGCGAGCACCCGCTCGCGATATCGCTCAGACCCAGTCTGGCATACGGTCGTTGCACCGGTCGAGGCCGCGCATACAGAAGCGCGCGCCTGGCCGACTCCTCGAACCCGCTGTCTGGGTGGCTTGCATATTGATGCTGACTCGCGCGTTTAAACACGCGAGTCGTGATTGTCCGCTCTTCGCCCGAGCGCTCATCGCCGCCGACCAACGCCTCAACCGGGCTGGATGTCGCGTACTCAATGCACTTCCGCTGGGGCTCGTTGCGAGCGGCTAGTCGCACTCTGCACCGTTGACAGCGGACAAATCCATCTGCAAAAATCGTCGGTGTGCGAGCAGTTGCTCGCAATTTGGACGACCAGTGGTGTCTGTCGGTGCTGCGGAACCTCGACGGACCGCCTGAGCTGCGACGGAATGGGAAGCGACAACAATGACTCAGATTGCCGACAGGCCGATCAGCGCACGTTCGGAATCCGGCGGCGACCGGCGGCTGACTGGCGGGCGCGCTGCAGCAAAGGCGTTGATCGACAATGGCGTCACCAATCTGTTCGGCGTGCACGGCTACATCAACCCGGTGATCGAAGAGGCCTGCAGGCTCGGGGCCCAGATGTGGCACTTCAGGCATGAACAAGCGGCGGGTTTTGCGGCCGAAGCCTACGGTCGTGCCACGCGTACGCCCGGCGTGTTCTTCGCGTCCGCGTCGGCGGGAATGGCCAACTGCCTGTCCTCGCTGTCCCAGGGCATCGGAACGCACAGCCCGATGCTGCTGCTCGTCGGCCAGCATGGGACGGCCGGCGACCGTTTGGAGACGCTGCAAGAGGGCTACGCCGCAGATGCATTCGAGTCCGTCGCGAAATGGACGAAGCGGGTCACCGACTGGGAGTTGAACTCCTACTGGATTCGCAAGGCACTCGTCGATTCGATGACCTACCCCGCCGGCCCGGTAGTGCTGGAGTTCCCGCTGAACAACCAATGGAGCTTCGGCGATGCGGCACAGCGCAAGTACGTTCCCTCGCTGGGCCTTCCGACAATTCCGGCCACCCAGGCCGATCCCGTCCGTATCGATGAGGTTGCGGCGATTCTCGCCAACGCCCAACGCCCGCTGATCGTCGCGGGCGACGGCGTCTACTGGTCGGATGGATGCAACGAGCTAGTGGCGCTGGCCGAAATGCTGAATGCCCCGACAGCGGCGCGTCGCACTGCCCGCGGCGCCATCAGCGAGAAGCATCCGTTGGCGGTTCACTCGGGCTATCGTGGACCGCTCGTGCGCGAGGCGGACGTGGTGATGATCATCGGTTTACGCGCAGGAGAACTGGAGTCCTGGTTCGAGCCGCCGGACTGGCCTTCGTCCGACGCGACGACCTACATCCAGATCCAAGACAGCGCCGACGAGCTGTGGCTCGGGCTTGACAGCAAGGTCAACGTTCTGGGCTCGAGCAAATTGGTACTTGCACAAATCATTGAGGCACTTCGCAAGCGCACGGCAGGACGAGCTGTCATCGAGCGTCCGGAGTGGACTGAGCGTCTGGAACAAGCGCGTGCCTCGCATGTGCGGCGCCGCTCTGACACGCTGACGGCGGTGAGCGGCCGCCATCCGATCCACACCTACGAGCTGGCTCAGGCGATCGTGGACGAGGTCGACGATGACGCGACATTCATCTATGACTCCTATCAGGGCTCGCTATATCTCACCGACGCGGTCAAGGCCACGTTCCCGGGACAGATTCTTGACGCGGGCCCTCGGGTCGCACTCGGCCAGGGAATCGGTATGTGCTTCGGCGCCGGTATCGCGCGACCCGGAAAACAGATCGTGACTCTTGTCGGCGACGGCGGAATCGGTTTGGCCGGCATGGACATCGAAACCTTGACGCGCTACGAAGTGCCGGCCCTGATCGTGATTCTGAATAACAGCTCTTGGGGTGGAAACTCCCTCGTACACGACGACATTCAGCCCGACATCGGCTCTTGGGACATGCTGCCCGATTTGCGCTACGACGAGGCATTCGAACCTTTCGGCTGTCACGTCGAGTACGTCGCCGACAGCGAAGAGCTTCGGCCCGCGCTGCGTAGGGCGCTCGACTCGGGGAAGGTGGCGGTGGTCAACGTCATCGCAGATACCGACGGGCCCGAAGCGTCGATCCCCTGGCTTCGGCTCAAGACGGGCGAGTTCTACAGCCGCGGCGTACACGATCTGCCTGAGAGCACGCTTCGGTACTTCCGCGGGCTCTCCCCGATCGAAACCCTCCGTCTGCACAAGACCGCCCTCGACAATGGGACTCGGATTCCCATGTCGTTCATGGCGGATCTGACCGGCAACGATGAGGCCAACCTCCGGGAGTTGGCGGACAAGACCGGTTACCGGTTCTGACACAGCCGAACACAGCGACCGGCGCCGTCCAGCCCGCTGAGAGTCCTTTCGTCTGGACAGTCACTGCGATCGTCAGCGGCAACGGGCTGCATGGTGATCAGACACGAGGCCTGCCATTCGACAGAGCTGGTGAATTCGGCCTCCACAGCGGCAATGACCTCGGTGTGTTGCTGGTTTCAGATCGCTTGTCGCACAGGCATATCCGTGGCTCGTCGACCGGATCAGCATTTGGGCACTTGTATCCCCGATGACGGCTTAGAGAAAGAATTCCGCCGGCGCTTTCCCCGCTGTGGTCGCACGCATTCGGCTCCGCGAGCACGCGATCGTCATCAATCCGAATGCTCACGCCTATGCGCATCCGCCACGCACGCGACTCCTGCTGCGCTGCAGCGGCATTAGAGGTCTTGACCGACTCCGCGGCCAAGACCGGGGCGCACTATCCCACCCGCGCGCGTCGGTATGCGGAAAGTCCGTGTCCCACGTCATGCGCACCCCTTTGTGGGATGGTCCGACTATCGCGCGTTCACGGAGTCTGCGGCGGGATCAGCATGCTCTGCCAGGTTCTCTCCGGCGGGGCGCTTTGACTGAGGTTGCCCTGGGTGTACACCCGGCCGTCGGGCCCGGTGTAGCGGCCTGAAGCCGTGTCGTAATAAGCGGTGGCGATCGGCGGCAGCGGCGGCGGTGGTGGTGCTGCCGAGCCTGGCGGTAGCTGCGGGATGCCTTGGCCGGACAGCGTAGCGTTTGGGTCGCCCTTCCAGTTGAAGCCGTCGTTGAGCGGCACATAGTTCTCGTCGCTCTCGCACATCTTGGCCGTGGGAGCTCGCTTTCCCGGGCGCGTTTCGCACGGGATGTTGCGGGCGCCGCGAACGTATAACGGTGAGTCCTGCGGGATTCTGCAGTACAGGTCGCCCTCTGGACGATCCGGGTAGTCCTGCACACTCGGGGATAGCATTTGCTGCGGGGGTAGGAAGCCGGTGGTGCACGGCGGGGGTAGGTTCAGATTGAAACTGAAATTCAGCCGGATGCCCTTGTACGTGCTGTCCGTCGGGGCGTCGGCTAGCAGCGCCCCTTGCTGCAGATGCACACCCATGGGCAGCAGTACCAATATCTGTTCGAGGTCCGCCTGGTAGGTCACCAGCACAGGCGCCACGCTGACGAGGTTTGCCAGTACGATCGGCAGCGTCGGCTGAAGCCGATCGAGCAGCTGACGCGCCTCGTCGGCTGCCCCCGGCCCGTTTTTGAGAATCCCCTGCACGTCGTTGTCGTGGGTCTGCAACTGGCTGGTGACGGTGGCCAGGTGTGCGGCCCAGGCCTTGACCGACTCCGATGTGTCGGTCTGGGTGTCCAGCAGCGGCGCGGAGTTATCCGCCAGATTGGTCAAGTCGCCCAGGTGCTTTCGAGCGTCGATGGCAAGTACGGTCGACCCTTTGACAAGCCGAAGGATTTCGGGACCCAGGCCGGCGAAAGCCTTGTAGGACTCGTCGATCACGGTCTTGAGGTTGTCGCCCGGGATGGCCTGCAAGCCCCGGTTGGTCGCATCGAGCAGCGAGTTGACATCCGGTGGCACCGATGTCCGATCCCGAGAGATCACATCACCGCCCTTCAGTGGCGGCGAGGTGTCGTTACGCGGCACCAGCTCCACGTACTGCTCGCCGACGGCTGTCTGGCTGTGCACCTCCGCGTCGAGATCAGACGGAATCGGGATGTCCGACTTCAACGACAGTGCAGCCTCCACACCGTTTTTGGTGAGGCGAACGTCTTTGACTTGGCCCACTTCAACGCCTAGGTACGTGACGTTGCTGCGTTCGTACAGGCCGCCCGACCGGGGCAAATGAACGGTAACGTCATAGCGGCCGGCGTCCAAGAGGTTGGGCAGGCGGATGTAGTCCAGTGCCAGGATCAGCAACGCGGTCGGGGCAATGATAGAGAAGACCACCAACTGAATGACGGTTCGCCTTCTCAGATGCAATCCGAACATCTCACCGTCCCTGGTCGAAACGGTAGGGAGCGAGCAACGGGTTGCCGGCGGTGTACGGGCTGGGAAGTTGGCCGATCGTGCGGCCCCACTGCAATTCCAGCTTGGTGAGGTCGCCCTCGAAGCGGGTGCCGGTCAACAACCCCGAATCCATCCGACTCAGCGTCAGATCGAACACCGCGTTGAAGTTGCCCAGGTCGCCCCGGAACCACTTCGTGACGTTTTCCTTGACCCACGGGAACGTGCTGAAGGAACTCAGCGAGCGAGTGAGCGCCGGGCCGGCGTCGGCCAGTGATTGCAGCACCGGCCCCAGCTGGTTGAGTTCCTTGACGATGCTGTCTTTGGTTCGGTTCACCGAGTCAGCGGTCACGGCACTGAACTTGCCAACCGAGTCGAACACGTCGGCGAGGTTCTTGCGTCGGTCCTTGAGCACCGATAGTGCATCGGGAATGGTCTTGAGCGCCTCGTCGAGAACCGGTTTCTGCTCAGCGATCTGGCCGGCCAGGTTGTTCAGGCTGTCGGTGGCGGCGATGATGTCATCAACCTGATCGTTGAGGTAGAAGATGAACTTGTCCAATTGTTCGATGAGGCTGCGCAGATCGTTCTCACGGCCGGCGAACGCGGTACTCAGCGCCTGCGTGATGTCTTGGATCTGACCGATCCCGCCGCCGTTGAGCAACATCGACACCGCCGCAAGGGTCTGTTCTGTTGTCGGATAGGCACTTCCGGACGACAACGGGATCAGCGACCCGGCGTGCAGCCTGCCCTCCGGAGCCACATTCTTCGCGGGCGCAAGCTCGACGTGTTTGGACCCCAGTAGGCTCGTTTGACCGATCGTGGCCGTGGAGTTGGCCGGAAGGTGCACGTCACCGTTGATGGTCATCGTCACCAGCGCATGCCAGCCCTGCCGTTCGATTCCGGTCACGGTGCCGACGGTGACATCCCCGACCCGGACGCGGGAATTGCGTTGAATGTTGTCGAGGTCCGGTAGTTGCGCCTGAATCGTGTAGGAACCCGGGCCACGGCCCTCGGTCCCCGGTAACGGCAGCGTGTTCGCCCCGCGCCAGCCGCAGCCCGACAGCCCGAGAACGATCACCAGTCCGAGTGCGGCCACACCGGCTGCCGACCGCCGGATCATGATCCCGCTCCGGATGGAATCATCATGCCCTGCAAGCCATCCGCCGGATTGGTCTGGTGCGCCTCGGCGGCCAGTGGAGCTCCGTCGGGAGGCAGCGCCGTGCTGGGCGGCGGTGCGCTCGGCGCGGGCTGGGGCGGAACATAGTCAGGGCGCAACCAGTCCTCGCTGTAGGTCAACTCGTTCGGACGCGCAGTCGCACCGACAATCGGGTTGAAACCCAAAGGCGGGAAGTTGTACTGGCGGTTCTTGACGATCGGAGCCAGGTACTGCGCGCACAGCTTCGCTGACTGCTCGGCGTTCAAGCGCGACGCGGCTTGGATGGCACCGCACAGGAACGTGATCGGGCTCGTAAAACTGTTCAGCACTGCTACACCGGATGCTGCGGCCTGGGCGGGGTGATAGACGTTGATGAAGTTCTGGATCGTGTTCGGAAACAGGTGAAGTGTCTGCTTGATGTCGTCGAGGCTCTCCACCACCGCGGTGCTCACCGACGCCAGCTTGTCTGACGTGGTCCCCAGCGTTTCCCGATTCGTGGCGACGAATTGCTGCACATCACCGACCACGGCATTGACATCGTGTACCGCATTGCCGATCTCGTCGGCGTCATTGGACAGCAGCGCCGTCGCGGCGGCCAGGTTCACATTCAACTCTCGGATGACGTCGGCGCTGTTCTCCAGCGCCGACACTACGATCGACAGATTCCTGACGCTGCTGAAGATGTCATTGCTGTGATCACCCAACGCCGAAAACGCCTGTGCCAGTTCGATGACGGTCTGCCTGAGATTCAAGCCTTGACCGCGCACGTTATCCGCCGCGGTGTTGACCAAGGCGCCCAATGTGCTGACACCACCGGGTTGCGTCGGTTCCAGTGTCGCGGTGAGCCTTTCGAATTGCTTGCGCAAATCGTCCCATTCCACCGGAACCGCCGTGCGGTCCTGCGGGATCACGGCGCCCTCAGCCATCACGGGTCCGCCGGTGTAGGCCGGAGTCAGTTGAATGGCGCGCGCAGGCACCAGCGCCGGCGACAGCACGACGGCTTTCGCGTCGGCCGGCACCTTCTGACTGCCGTCGTACCAAAACCCGATCTTGACGCGGGTGCCCTTGGCCTCGATCTGGTCGATCTTGCCCACGGGAATGCCGAGGATCTTCACATCGTCGCCGACGAAAACGCCTGTGCTGTTGGCGAAATACCCCACCACGTGGATGCGTTTGAACTCGCCACCTGGCCTCAGCACAACGAACACCCCCGCTATCAGCACCAGCACCAAAGCGGTAGCCAGACCGACCCTTAAGCGTCGTGTCCTCACTGTTGACCCCCTTCGTGCGCCGGTGGTGCGGTCGCGGTGGCTGATGGGAACAACACCGGTGAGGGCGTGGGCTGCGGTGTGGACTGCATGCCGGGCGGCGCAAGCGCGGGTGGCCCTGGCGGCGGTCCGCCGGGAGGCGGCGCGGGAAGCGGGGGACGGTACGGGTAGCGGGGGTCACCCGGATTGCCCGTGATTGCGTCGGGCAGGGTCAGATTCGGCGGACCGCCCTGACCAGTCCGTGGATATGGCACCGGAAGTGCCGGCGTGCCCGGCTGGCCCACCTGCGGATCGGTGAGCTGCGAGGGCAGCAGAACGTTGGGGTCCAAGCCGAGATCGGAGAACGCGGCATCGACGAACGGCTGCAAGAACTGCCCGGGCAGAAGATTGGCGATGTAGGACATGAAGAACGGGCCCGCCGCCGCCGATTCGCCCAGCGACATGACATACGCGTTGAGCAGCTTGACGGACTTCTGCACCTGCTCTTTGCGGTTGTCGACGATCGTGAGGACGCCGTTCAGTTTGTCGAGTGCAGGTTTGAAGGTGTCACGGTTTTCAGCGATGAAACCTTTGACCTGGCTGGCAAGCGCCGACACGTTGGTGGAGATCTGGTCTAGTGCCGCGCTTTGCTCTTGCAGCGCAGCCAGCAGGGCATTGGTGTCAGCGACCAGTCCGACCACTTGATCGCTGCGCTCCGCCAAGACCGCGGTGGTCTTGTTCGCGTTGGCCAACAGATTGCGTAGCTGCTCGTCTCGTCGGTTCACGGTTTCGGAGAACCGGGTAATTCCCTGCAGCGCCACCTTCAACGCGGGCGGGGTGTCTTTGAACGTCTCAGACAGCGTTGCCAGAGATTGGGACAGCTGGTCGGTTTTGAGTCCGCTGATGGTCAGCGCCAGATCGCCGAGGGCATCGGGCAGCTGATAGGGCGACTGTGTCCGGTCGAGGGGGATCGGTCCGGGCAGTCGGCCCTCGCCGCGCGGGGTGAGCTCGAGGATCTTCGCGCCCAGCACGGTGCGGGTCTTGATGGCCGCCTCGCTGCGGTCACCGAGCCGAATGTCTTTGTCGACGTTGAACGTGACCACCACCCGCGCGCCGTCCAGGCGCAGGCTGTCCACCTGACCCACTCGCATCCCCGAAACCTGCACCGCCGCACCCGGAATCAAGCCGCCGGCTTCGGCGAAGTAGGCCGAGTAATGCTTGTCCTGGTTGACAAACGGCACCTTGTCGTAATTCAGCGCCGCCACGACGGCGGCGATCGTCAATCCGACCCCGACCGCCCCGATCATCAGCGAGTTGCGTTCCGCAAATGACTTCACTTGGGTGTGCACCGTCCGCTCCGCTGACCGACGACCTTGATGACCACGGGCTGGCCCCCTTTGCCATTGACTTTCAGGAGTAGGTCGCAGAGATAGAAGCCGAAGAAGCCGCCATAAAGCCCCTGCCTGGCGAGTGCTTGGTAGGCCTCGGGCAGCGTTGCGAGGAGATTGTCCATATATTCGTGATCGGCCACCACGATCCCCGCGCTGCGGTCGGTTTCATGGACGACCTTTTGCAGGGGTGCACGGGCCTGGGCCAGCAAGTCGGCGATGGAGCCCGCGGCGGCGTTGGTGTACGCCACCGAATTGCTGATGTCCTGCTTGTGCTCGGCCAGGGTGGAAACCAGTTGCGACAACGAGTCGACCGCCTTGGCGAACTGCGTGTTCTGGTCGCTCAGTGACCCCAGCACCGTGTTCAGGTTGGTGATGACCGCTCCGATGAGCTGATCACGGTCAGCGAGCATGTTCGTCAGGGTGGCGGTCTGCTCGAAAAACGAGCCGATCGCTTCACCTTGACCCTCGAAGGCATCGATCAGCTGGCCCGATAATGCGTTGATCTGATCGGGATCCAGCGCACGGAACAACGGCCGGAAGCCACCGATCAACGCATCCAAATCGAGGGCGGGCGACGTGTTCGCGAGCGGGATGGTGTCACCGGGCTTGAGTTTGTCGGTACCGCCCGTACCCTCTTCTAGCGCCAGGTAGCGTCCGCCGACCAAGTCGTCGTAGCGGATGACGGCCCGGCTGCCCGCCGTCAGCACCACCGAATCGTCCGTGCCGAACTCCACCGACACTGTGGTGTCCGGCTGCAGCGAAAGGTGTTTGACCTTGCCGACTTCCACGCCGGCGATGCGGACGAAGTTGCCCTCCTCAAGCCCGGACACGTTGGAAAACTCTGCCGTGTACAGGGTTTCGCGCTGGAAGCGCAGCTGGGCGAATATCGCGAACACCGCACCCATGAAGAACAGGCAAACCGTAACGAAGACGCCCACCCGCCAGATGATTCCTGCCAGTTTGTTTCTCATCACTGTTGCCCGCTCACTACTGGTGGCCCTTCACTTGCGCCCGGGTCTGATGCAAGTGGTGCCGGCTGTGACGGTGGCGGCGCCACCGGCGGTGCAAACGGTTCCGCGCCTGGGGGTGGGTGTGACGGATCCGGCGGTGGCGAATCCGAGGGCACCCCCGGCGGCAGACCCGGGAACAAGGGTGTGCCGTCCGGCGCGTACCACGGAGCGCGGTAGGGCGGCCCACCCGGGTAAGCCGGTGCCGGACCGGGCGCGGGACCACCCGGGTAGCGAATACTCGGCGGCTCAGGCACCGCGCGAGTGACCGGAAAATAGTTGGCCCAGCCGGGAAAACCGATGCCGGGGTTGGGCCGCCAATCCATCCCGGTACCAAAGCCGGTGTTGGTGACCAGTTGCCGCACCGGCCAGTTCTTGGCGACATCGGGCAACGAACCACACCCCGGTTTGCCGTCCGGACCACCCTTGGCTCCGATGATCGGCAGGTTGTCCGGGTATCGGTATGGGTCGTGGCCCCACTCAATTCCGGCGGAAGAGATTGCCGCATAACCGTTCTGGCCCCCGGCGACGTTGTCCACCCGGTATTTGGTCAGTGTCGTATAACCTCCCACCAACGCGCAGGTGTACTCGGGGTTGTACTTGAGCAGCAATGCCGTCGTCGGCTCGAGATCGTTGACCCCGCGGACGAAGTTGTCCTCGTTGGGGCCAAGCAAGTTGATACCGCTGTGTGACAACCCAATGACGTTGATCAGCAGCGCATCCAGTTCAGCAGCATGGCTGGTGACGGTCCTGCTGGTCGTGCTGGCGGTGTTCAGTACCGTCATGATGTTCTGGGCTGCTGCGCTGTAGGTGTCGCTGAAACCCTTCAACGATCGCCAGTCGCGCCGGATCGTCTCGGCACGCGGATTCAGCTCCAACAGAACCTGATTCGCATCGGTGATCGCCTCGCCGAGCGATTGTCCTTGCCCGCGCAGACCCTCAGACAGGGCCGCCAGGACGGCGTTGAGTTTGGCCGGGTCGATTTGCTTCAGCAAGCCGACCAGGTTCTGGAAGACAGTGTTCACCTCGGTCGACACGTTCTGCGACGGGATGACCGCACCAGCAGCGAGTGGCTTGGGACTGGGGTCATCGGGGAAGATCAGGTCAACGTATTTTGCGCCGAATACGGTGGTGGCCCGGATCTGTGCCGCCACGTTGGCGGGGATGTACTCGAGTTGATCGGGGTAGATCTCGAGGTTGAGACGCACCGAGTCATACGCGTTGCGAATCTGGCTGACCTTGCCTACCTGGACGCCGCGCAACTTCACCTTGGCGTCTGGCTCCATCACCAGACCTGCCCGATCCGAGGTCACCACAACCGGCACCATGGAGTCGAATGTGCCGGTGAACCGCGCCATCGTGGCAAGCACGAACACCACCATCAGCGCAATCAGGGTGATTCCCCACCAGGTGGGGTGCAACCGGCGTTTCTTTCTCGTTTCCACGCCGCTATCCCGAGAGATTGAAGTTGCCGGATGGGCCGTAAATGGCCAGCGAGACGAGCAACAAAACGGCGACCATCGTGACGAGTGAGGTGCGCACCGCGCGTCCGACGGCTTCGCCCACACCAGCGGGACCGCCGGAGGCGGTGAACCCGTAATAGGTGTGCACCAGCATCACGACGATGCCGAGCACCACTGCCTGCACCAACGACCAGAGGAGATCAATGGGATTGAGAAACGTATAGAAGTAGTGATCGTAAACGCCGGTCGATTGGCCGTATATCGTCGTCGTCCCGACTCGGGTGGCGATATACGCCCCCAGTACCCCGACGGCATACAGCGGAATCACCACGATGACCCCGGCCACCAATCGGATCGAGCACAGGTATGGGACCGCCCGGATGCTCATCACCTCGAGCGCGTCGATCTCCTCGCTGATTCGCATGGCGCCCAATTGCGCCGTCGCGCCGGCGCCGATCGTGGCGGCCAGACCGATACCGGCCACCAACGGCCCCAGGACCCGGGTGTTGAGGATGGCCGACGTGAACCCGGCCAAGGCATCCACACCGACCTGCTGTAGCTGCGGGTAAAGCTGAATCGCGATCAGTGAACCCGTCGACAACGTCAGCAACCCGAGGATGACGATCGCGCCACCGAGCAACGCCAGCGCGCCGACTCCGAGACTCATTTCGGCGATCAGCCGCAGCAGCTCGCCGGGATACCTGACGATTGCATACCCACAGCCTCGAATCGTCTCGGCGTAAAACTGGGCCTGCCGGGAGAACCGGTTCCAGCCTTGCCCTGTGTCGACAACCGCCCGCCGCAGTCCGGGATGAAGAGTGCTTGGCGCTGCTTGCGTCACATCGTTGCCTTCACTCCGACAGCCGTGGCGATCACGTTGATCACGAACAGCGCCAGGAACGTGTACACCACGGTTTCGTTCACCGCGTTGCCGACTCCGGCCGGTCCGCCACCCACCGACAGGCCCTTGTAGCAGGCGATCAGACTTGCTGTCAGACCGAAGATCGCCGCCTTGATCAGGCCGGTGACCACCTCCGCTGCACCCACGAGCAGCGGCAGGCCGGCGACAAACGCTCCAGGTGTGATGTGCTGCAAGAAGACTGAGAAAAGAAACGCACCGATGATCCCGACCATCGTCACCACCGACACCAGCAAGATCGAAACCAGCGCCGTAGCCAGCACCCGGGGAACCACAAGCGCTTGAATCGGGTTGATGCCGAGCACGCGCATCGCATCGATCTCCTCGCGGATGGTACGTGCGCCGAGATCGGCGCACATCGCGGTCGCGGCCGCGCCCGAGATCACCAGAACGGTCACGACTGGGCCGCCCTGCGTCACCGCGCCAAGCGCAACACCCGTGCCGGAGAAGTCGGCCGCCCCGAACTCAACGAGGAGGACGTTCAGCGTGTACGTCGCGAGCACGACAAGTGGGAAAGCCATGAATATCGTCGGCACGATCGATACTCGTGCCACGAACCAGGTCTGATACAGGAACTCCCGCCACGCCCACGGTGGCCGGAACATCATGACGACGGTGTCGAGGCACAACGCGAAAAAGTCGCCAACGGCACGGACCGGAGTACCAACGCCGCTCGGAGCTGTCACGGTGTGACTTCCGCGCCCGCGTAGGCGAATGATGCGCCCATTTCTTCATGCACGCACTCCGGAAGCGGCGCGCTCACCGCGCGTCGGCGGTGCGGCGCCGATCGAGCTCCAGTTGCTCCAGCACTTCGTGGTGGACCTTCAAGCGGACCACTGGCCCCTCGTTGTATCGGGATTTCTGGATCAAGTCGGTCGATTCCCTTTTGATCCCAGCGCCGAATGCGCAGCATTTGACTCGCTTCCCTCGATGTGACCTAACCCACTTTCCGTCGGGTTCGTGGCTGGAGTCTCGCCAATGCGTGCCACGAATGTCTTCGCTGAGTGCCAACCTGCTGCAAGCCACCACGAGCGCTGACACGCACGAACCCGACCCGAGGCTCGTTCCGACCGTCCGCTCAAATCCCACGCGAGCTGCTGGAATGTCGCAGGTCGGCTGCTGAGCATGTAGGTGACCGACGTCAGCCCGCCGGATCCCGCCCGTCAGTGCCGGCGATTGGATCGGTCAGCACATATTGCGACTTCGCCGGCCCGCTGGGCGTTTCCACGAGCCCGCCCGGTCGGGGCCTTAGGAAGGCAACTGACTGTGCGTCAATGGATTTGGGTACCCGATCCGCGGCGACGCGCATGCCAGCGAGGGCGAAAGGCTCGTCGAAGTGGTGGCCGACAAGGCGAATGTCGAAGTGCCGCCCTGACTTCGAACCGCTCACTCGCACCAAGTGGGCCAGACGCGGGGATCCCAATGCACTGGTGGGTGAATCGAGGGCGCGGCCCCGCTTTAACCCCAAGGCACACTTGGCAATCGCGCAGCTATGCGGTTTAGCCAGTACCGCATTGACTGTGGTGCGCCGCGGAACCGGGTGTGAGGATGAGCTTTTACCTCGCGCCCGTCGGCTAGACGCGGTTGCCCGCACCCGCGGTATTGCTTTGGCGTAGCACGACAACGCAGGGCCCAATCGTTGGCACGCCGGGACGCAGACCTGGCCCCCGAGCCCGGTTAGCGTCACCAGTGCCCCACGCCGAGAACTCGCTTGTCGTCAGATCTGGAGTTGCAGTGGAACCTTTCTGGGTGCCGGCCGCCGACGTATCCGACACGGTCATCGATCGCTTCGCCGTGTTCGCGTCACGCCGATATGGTGTGGCCGCCGGCAGCTACCGCGAGCTTTGGGCGTGGTCGGTGCACAGCCCCCAACAGTTCTGGCCGGCGGTGTCTGAATTCTTCGAGGTGGACTTCGGCAGCCGCGATCAGGAAATCCACTACGGCCGAGACTTATTGGAGACCCAATGGTTTCCCGGGGCGACCGTGAATTACACACGCCAAATCTTGAGCGGTGCGCACGCCGGATCATGCGGCCAGGCAGTGGTCTCAGTCACCGAGGACGGACAGACCACGGCGCTGAGCTGGGACCAGCTACGTCAGTCGGTGGCCGGTTTCGCGGCGTGGCTGCGCCGCCACGACGTCCGTCAAGGGGATCGGGTCGTCGGTTATCTCCCGAACGGCTTGCATGCCATCGTTGCGTGCTTGGCCACGGTGGGCCTCGGTGCGGTGTGGTCGGCGTGCGGACAGGAGCTGGCCGCACGAGGCGCCGCAGACCGCTTCGCCCAGTTGGAACCTGCAATCCTGATCGCCGCCGATGGCCATCACTGGAATGGCCGAGCACGTAATCGCACAGCAGAAAGCATGGCGCTCAAGGAGATGCTGCCCTCCGTGCGCGCTGCAGCCTTTGCGCCACACCTGGGTTCTACGGTTCCTGAACCTGAATGGCACCCCTGGCCCGAGCCGGCCGAGGCGGCCATGGAGTGGCCATGGTTGCCATTCGATGCGGCATTGTGGATGTTGTTCTCGTCGGGAACAACCGGTGCGCCCAAGGCGATCGTGCACGGCCACGGCGGGGTGGTCCTAGAACACCTCAAAATCCTGGGACTGCATTTCGACTTGGGTTCCACCGACCGGTTCATGTGGCACACCACAACCAGCTGGATGCTGTGGAATCTGGTGCTGTCAGCACTGGCCACCGGGGCGACGATCGTAGTTTTCGACGGCAATCCCAGCTATCCGACGCCCGACAGGCTGTGGCAACTGGCCGCCGAGCAACGCGTCACCGTCCTCGGCACCAGCCCCGGATACTTGATGCAATGCGCCAAGGCAGGTGTGACTCCGGGCCGGGACCATGACTTGTCGGCGCTGCGCATTCTTGGCTCGACCGGCTCGCCGCTACCGGCACAAAGCTATCAATGGGTACGCGATCAGGTCAGCCCCACAGTGCAGGTCAACTCTGCGGCCGGTGGCACGGATATCGTCAGCGCGCTGGCGCTTGCCGCCCCGACTACTCCCGTGTGGGCAGGCGAAATATCCGCGCCCGCGCTGGGGGCCGCAGTCGAATCCTGGCTGCCCGACGGGCGAGCTGCCGCCCGCGGCGAAGTGGGCGAACTCGTACTGACCCGGCCGCTGCCGTCGATGCCGTTGCGGTTTTGGAATGACCCCGACGATGTGAAACTGCGCGAGACCTACTTCTCCCACTTTCCCGGCGTGTGGCGCCACGGCGACCTTGTCACCGTCACCGACCGGGACACCCTGGTGATCAGCGGGCGATCGGATGCCACCCTGAACCGGAACGGGGTCAGGTTGGGCACCGCCGAAATCTACGCCGCCGTCGAGCGGCTACCGCAAGTCAGCGAGGCCCTGGCCGTCGGAGTTGAACTGGCCGACGGCCGGTATTGGCTGCCGCTGTTTGTGGTGCTGACGCCCGAGGCGGCGCACACGACGACTCTCACCGAGACGATCAAGGCGGCCATCTGCGGCTACGCCTCGCCACGCCACCTGCCAGACGACATCATCGTGGTGCCCGCACTGCCCCACACCAAGACAGGTAAGAAGCTCGAGGTGCCCGTCAAGCGACTGCTGCAAGGCCGGCCCGCCGCTGAAGTCGCCAACCTGGAAACCGTCGATGACCCCGGCGCGCTGCGGTACTTCGAGAGATTTCGACCAGAACTCAGAGAAACATCACATGCCGACCACCTTGGCATGCCGTGACTATAAGTAGCTGCGGTCTTGGCACGCAGACACAACGCCAACGGCTGATGCCGGCGGTAGCATCATTTCTCCCTCGGGTAGCGAGAGGTGCCGCGGCGACCGTGGTCCGACGGGATGGTGTGCAATGAGGCTTGTAACGTTCCGCATCGGCGGCCGCGAGCGGCTGGGCGCTCAGCTCGACGACACTGCGGTACTGGACTTGGCGGCCGCCGCCGAACTGCACGACGGGCATATCCCTGAAGCATTCGCGGCCATGCAGGACTTCATCGACGCCGGGGCGGCGGCGCTCGAGTCGGCGGCTCGGCACCTGGCCAGCCCACCTGACGATGCGGTGCTGGCAATATCGTTGCTGCAGCTGTGCGCCCCGCTGCCTCGGCCCCGAAAAATCCGCGACTTCTCGTGCTTTGAAAAGCACCTCAGGCAGGCCGCCGAGGGCGCTGCCCGCCTGCTGGCCGCCCAAACTGGCGACCCCGACGGCGAGTACCAACGGATCCGGCACGACCACGGCTTAGACCGCATGCCCCCACCCGGGTGGTACGAGCTGCCGGTGTACTACTACTCCGACGTCACCACGGTCGTCGGCCCCGATGTGGCCGTTCAATGGCCCGCGTACTCCGACTGGGTTGACTACGAGATCGAGCTTGCCGCGGTGATCGGGAGGGCCGGCAAGGACATCGGCCACGCTGACGCCCTGGACCACGTTTTCGGCTACACCATTTTCAACGATCTCAGTGCCCGCGACGCTCAGCTCAAAGCGATGGGTACCGGGCTGGGCCCGGCGAAAGGCAAGGATTTCGACGGCTCCAACGTTCTGGGGCCCTGCATCGTCACCGCCGACGAAATCAACCCGTACGAGCTGACGATGACCGCGCGGGTCAACGGCGAGGAGCTTTCCCGCGGCTGTTCGTCGGAGATGTACTGGCGTTTCGAGGATTGCATCCACTACGCCGCTCAATCACAGACAATTCATCCCGGAGAAATCTTCTGCTCAGGAACAGTCGGCAACGGCTCGGCTATTGAACATGGACGCGCGATCAGCCGCGGCGACATCGTAGAAATCGAGATATCCGGAATCGGCGTGCTGCGCACATCGATTTTCTAGACCCAACCAACACGAGAGGACACTTCAGTGCCGCCAGTTAGAACCGCGCCCGGGACCATACCCCATATCCCACTTGCCGAATACCGAGATAAGTTCGCCGAGTTTTTCATCCTGGAGCGAAGCGATTCCGGGGTTCTAATGGCGCGGATGCATACGGACGGCGACTCTCTGGTCTGGGACTATCCGGTGCACCGCGCGATTCATCAGCTCACCACCTATGCCGGCCAAGACGTGGAGAACGAGGTATTCATCCTGGCGGGCAGCGGCCATAACTGGATGGCCGAAATTCGCCCCAGCGTGGAAGAGAACGCCCACAACAGGGCCTGGATGGCCTACGAGCACAACTACTACGACGGTGCCAACATGTGCGAGGGTTTGGTCTTCGACCTGGAAATACCGACGATCGGTGTCATCAACGGTCCCGGATTTCACACCGAGCTGGCGCTGTTGTGCGATCTGACCATCGCCTCAAACGACGCGGTCATCGTCGACCCGCACATCGCGATGAACTGGGTCCCCGGCGACGGCATCCAAATCGCATTGCGCGAAGCGATGGGCACCAAACGAGCCAACTACGCGATGCTCACCGCCGAACGTATCGACGCACAGAAGGCACTGCAGTACGGGTTGGTCAACGAGGTGGTCGACAAGACCGCAATCTATGACCGCGCTTGGGAACTCGGCGAACAACTGGCCAAGACCTCGCGAGTTGTGCGCCGAGTGACGACACAAGTCCTCCGCGCCCCGCTCAAGAATGTTGTCGCAAGCGAACTGCGACACGCCTTCGGAGCCGAGATGTTCGCTGCGCTGTCGACAGCGGCAATTCACGACGAGCGACTCGTAGACCAGATCATGACCGAAACCGGAGCGGAGATCAGCCGTGGGTCTCGCCGTTGACATTCGCGACGAGCGGATGCCGGACTCTGGCGTGCGTTGGCAGGTTGCACAGCGGCGGCGATCAGCAGCGCCCCGTCGAGAATTGCGCGACACGTGGGGGCCAGGTTGGCCCAATCACCCTGTGCCCGCCCGTTTTCAATAGAACGACCAAAGGAGCGTCATGACGTCCTCAACGATTGCCAGCAACGCAGGGGTACGGCCCGACCCTGTTTCACTGCAGGGTGAAATCTACTGGGCTGGACTCGACGGCATCGTCCCCCCGTGGCCGACCGATCTGACCGCGCTGGAACAGCTCGTCAAAGCCGAGCTGCCTGCTAAGGCATTTTGGTATGTGGCCGGAGGCGCCGGCACCGGAGGGACGATGCGCGCCAATCGGGAGGCCTTCGATCGGTGGCGAATCAGGCCGCGCATGCTGCGCGAAGCGACGCGACGCAAACTGGCGACCGAGATCTTGGGCACCCCCGCGGCAGCGCCGGTCCTTCTTGCCCCGGTGGGCGTGCTGTCGATTGTCCATCCCGATGCTGAGCTTGCCGTGGCGAGGGCAAGCGCATCGCTGGGATTGCCGATGATCCTGTCAACTGCCTCTTCCCACACCATTGAGGAGGTGGCCGAAGCATCCGATCAGGGTGGCGGTCAACGGTGGTTCCAGCTGTACTGGCCCAACGAGGACGCCGTCACCCTGAGCATCCTGCAGCGGGCGCGCCGCTCGGGCTACCGGACGCTGGTCGTCACCTTGGATACCTGGCAGTTGGGTTATCGGCCGCATGACCTCGACAGCGCGTACCTGCCATTCCTGTTGGGACAAGGCACCGCGATCCCATTCACCGACCCCGCTTTTTGCGCGGGTCTGCAACACCCGGTCGACGAGGACCTGCTGGCCGCCGTGCGCCGTTGGGTCCCCATGTTCACCGGCACCTCACTGGTCTGGGAAAAGTTGCCGTTCCTGCTCGACAACTGGGATGGACCCGTGGTCGTCAAGGGCGTCCAGCACCCCGAGGACGCGGCACGGGCGGTCGAAGCCGGGGTGGCCGGAGTGATCGTTTCCAACCACGGCGGTCGTCAGATCGACGGCGCGATGGCCTCTTTGGATGCCCTGCCGGGCATCGTCAGCGAGATCGGCGACAAGGCGGCGGTGATGTTCGACTCAGGGATCCGCACCGGCGCTGACGCCGTCAAGGCCCTTGCCCTGGGTGCCGATGCTGTTCTCGTCGGCAGACCCTACGTCTACGGGCTCGGGCTGGGCGGCGAAGCGGGCGTGCGCCACGTGCTGCGTTGCCTGCTCGCCGAAATCGACATCACGCTGGGTCTGGCAGGAATCAGCGCGGTGGCCGACCTCGACACGTCGCTGCTGATCCACACATGAGCCGCGAGAGGACTACGCCGTGGCGAACACCGGGCAGCAAGGGCACCTGACGCCGCCGGATGAAAACCACTCGCTCGCCGCTGACACTACAGCCGAGGGGCGAAGCCTGGCGGGTCCTGCCCTGGTCGACGAGTTCACCGACGCGAGTCTGCAACTGGCACAGGCGGATTCGATAGAAGCGCTATTACAGGCGTTGACATCGAGTACTCGCGAGCTGGTGGGCGCCGATTGCGGATATGCCTGCGTGGTCCAGGATGCAGCGCTGAGAATCGTTGCGCACGTAGGCATCCGCAACGCCGGAATGGTCGCCAACTGGCGACTACCCGTCGGGCAGGGCATCGGCGGTCGAGTCGTCACCAGCGGCACGACCCACGTGATCCGCGATTACCGCCGCGATCCCCGCCGCCTGCGGGGGGTGAAGTCGCTTGTCGATGCCGAACGCCTGATATCGGGGGTGGTGATTCCCATCGCCGCCAATGGTGAGCCCGTAGGCGCACTGTTTCTGGGTAACCGCTACCTGTGCGATCCGACACGGTGGCCGACCGAGTTGCTGGAAGCCCTTGTCGCACAAGCCGGATTCATGTTCGCACGATTGCAGAGTCAACACGATGAGGAAGCGGCTCATGCGCTGCTAGCTGAACAACACCAGCAGACGCAGTGGACCGAAATGGTCAGTCGTCAAATCTTGTCCTCGGCTGCCACCAGCGGCGGCCTGTCGGGGGCTGTGACGATGCTCGCCGAGCATCTGCACGCCTCCTGCGTCTTGCTCAACGACCGTGGACAGCCATTGGCCACGGCTGGTCAGGCCTACTCAGGCGACAGGGAGACGGTCGTCGAGATATGCGCCGACGATCGGTTCTTCGGAACGCTGCGGGCGCGAGGTAGCAGTGAACTCGGCCCCGCGGCCCGGCACCTACTCGAGCACATCGGCCCGGTGTTGGCTCTGGCGATTGAACGTGAACGCGCCGTCTATGACGCCGAACGCCGCCTCGGGGCAAGGCTTTTCGAAGACTTGATGTCTGAACGTGCGATTGACGAACCCACCGTGCGCCGACGCGCCCACCTGCTTGAGATCGACCTAACCGCTCCACGGGCGGTGATGGCGCTCGGCTTACACGCCCCTGGTATGCCGGCGGAAGGCACCGACCTGGCGGTCACGCCCGCAATCATTCGCTCAGTCGAGCAGGCCGTTGGACAAACAGGCGCCGCCATCACCGTGGAGCTGGAGGGCCGCGCCCTCGTTGTGGTGGTGGATATCGGCTCGCGCGATGAAGCTGACTTGGCCGGGTTGGCCCAACAGATTTTGTCCAGATCAACGGCACTGAGCGCCGGCCACACCCTGGTCGCCGGCCTGGGACGGCCGTGTCACCAGCTATTGGACTATCGACGCTCACGTGCTGACGCGGTCAGAGCGCTCGAGCTGGCGCGGGCACGGTCCGCGTGCGGACTGGTCGCATATGACCAACTGGGTCTGTTCGGTTTGCTCACCCCGGGCCTGGACGCGCGGGAACTGATTGCGATGTCACAACGGGTTCTGGCGCCTCTCTGGCAGGCCGACAATACCGGCGCCTACGTTGAGACGCTTTCGGCTTTCTTGGCGAACAACCGCAATCTGAAACCGACCGCCGCTGCCTTGCATGTGCACCCCAATACCGTGCGGTACCGCATAAGCCGTATTTCAAAACTGTTGGGTATCAGTCTGTCCGACGTAGACAGGCGGTTCACACTGGAGCTTGCGCTACGACTGCAGGATGCACTCAACGGGCTGGCCTCCCAGCCCGTTGAGCCGCCGCCATCGGGCAGCCACGGTGGCTGACCCGCAGCTATTCAGTGGTTTGCATCGGCCCGTAGAGCTCCAGAATCAGGCCCCACGGGTCGTAGAAGAAGCCCACTCGATAGCCGCCGGCCGGATGATCGGGAATGTCTTGATCGATGGGCTCGCGTTTGATCCGCACGCCGGCTTGCTTCAACCGCGCGAACTCAGCGTCAACGTCCTTGACGTGCCACGAAATGTGGTTGAGCCCCTGCCGGTGGATTTCGAAATCGCTTGTGGGTCCGGGCGGGTCGTACTGGTGGAACTCTATGCGACTGCCGCCCGGGACGATCAGTTGAGACACCCACACCGTGGAGCCCGGTATCCCAGAATGCGCATCAACAAGCGGACCTGACATGGCGTCAAGGCGCCATGCCTCTTTGAATCCCAGCACACCGACATAGAAGTCGCGGGCTTTATCAATGTCGGTTACACATATCCCGACGTGGTAGCCGATGAGCGATTCCCCTTCACCGGCCAGCGCCAAGCCGGTGTCAACGCTCTGGTGTGTCGATGCCATCATTTCTCCTCGTCAAGTGCTGTTTGGGGCTTACCGATTGAACTGTCATCCGACCCGTGGGGGAGCTTCTCCTTCCCAGTCGGGCACCCGCACTAGCAGGTTGAAAGCGGTGAACTGATCGTGGCCCTCCAGCAGGAGGCGAACCAGCAATGCGGCGAAGGCCTCCAAGTTGCGAGCCCGCACCAAGGCGCCGAAATCAAGGGGGTTACAGCCGATGCCCTTGACCAATTCGGCGACCAAGGCCTTGGCCGCGGGGTCGTCGCCGGCCATCGGAACGGTCAGCGGGTACCCATCGAACAGGATCGGCTCCATCGCCCACGTGCATGCTCGATTGAGGTTGAAGGCCTTGACTACTCGAGCGTCGGGTATTTCCGCCTGAAGTTCCTCCGCCAGTGAGGGCACTTCACCGGTGTAATGTGGCCGGCTGACCGGGCCGGCCATGTCGATGACGACTTTGCCCGCGAAGCTGTCTCGGCCCGCCTGGTCCAACGTCCAGGCGACTCCCTCGCCGCGAGCGCCGATCAGGACGGCGTCTGCGGCCGTGACGGCCTCGGTGAACCCCGTCGAGCGAGCCGGCTGGCCCAGCGAGGCTGCCAGTTCGTTCGCCTTGTGCGGGGTGCGTCCAGCGATCAGCAGCTCGTGTCCGCTGCGACTCCAGTGGCCGGCTAATGCGCTGGCCATGAGACCGGGACCTAGAATTCCCACTTTCATCTGAACTGATTCCTCACTGTGCCGCCGTTGCGTCCGCGATCCGATGGGTCCTGCGAGCTGAAAAGTAGCAGCGCCGCGCTTGAGGTGTCTTTAGCTCACTGCGCCAAAAGAAGTGGCCGCAATTGGGCTACCGATACCACCGAATACGAGCTCAGCGCCGCCCAGGCATCGACCGCGTTGTGCGCCTTTGTCTGTGACGTCTTTTGTGTGCCGCTCTTCATGAACGGCCAAACCCGTCGATGGCTTGTGACGGGGTCATGCACGCGCTCGGTTGCCGGTGTTACGGCCCGGCGGTCGCAAGCTCGCTGTACTGCAGCCGCAGTTCGCGCTTGAGGATCTTGCCGCTGGGATTCTTCGGCAGCGCGTCTGCCAAGACGATGTGCTTGGGGCATTTGTATCCGGCAAGATGCTGTCTGCAGTGTTGGCGGATGGCCTCGGGGGTAAGGCCAGCGCCGGGTTTGGGGACCACTACCGCGGTGACCGCTTCGATCCAACGCGGATCGGGAACGCCGAACACCGCGACTTCGGCCACGCCCTCGAGGCGGTAGACCATTTCCTCGACTTCCCTGCTTGCAACGTTTTCCCCACCGGTCTTGATCATGTCCTTCTTTCTGTCGACCACCGTGAGGTAGCCCTCCTCGTCGAGAACTCCCAGATCGCCGGAGTGCAGCCAACCGTTGCGGTAGGCGCGCGCGGAAGCCTGCTCGTCGCGGTAGTACCCGAATGCGGCGTGAGGGCTGCGGTGCACGATTTCCCCCACGACTCCCGGGGGAACCGGTCGATCATCCTGGTCGACGACCATTGTCTGAACGTTGATCGCCGCGCGTCCCGCCGAGCCGGCATGATTGATCTGCTCCTCGGGGCGCAATATCGTTGCCACCGGGGCCATCTCGGTTTGACCGTAGAAATTCCACCACCGCACACCGGGCAGCTTGACCATCAGCTCCTGCAGCACCTGCACGGGCATAGGGGAGGCGCCGTAGTACCCCTTGGTAAGCGTTGACAGATCCCAGCGGGCGAAGTCGGGATGGCGCAGCAGCGAGATCCACACCGTCGGTGGGCAAAACAGTTTCGTCGCTTTCTCATTGGCGACCGCGGACAAGATGGCGGCAGGCTCGGGCGCCCGAAGAATGACGTTGGTGGCGCCGACGTATACGCCAACGGACAAGAAGCAGTCCAACTGCGCACAGTGATACAGCGGCATGGAGTGGATTTCGATGTCATCCGGGCTGGCCTCACCGTCGATGGCGCATGAGTTGTACTGCGCTATCAGTGAACGCGAGGTCAGCACCACCCCCTTAGGGCGTGATTCGGTGCCCGAGGTGTACATCAATCGCAGCGGATCATCGTCGCTGACAACAACTTCGAGGTCGTCGGCGGGTCCCATCGTCCACCAGTCGTCCACATTCTCCCAGTCGTCGCGTGCTGCGCCGATGCAGCCCCGGACACCGTCAATGCCGGCCATCGTCATGGCCTGCTCGGCCACCGGAATGAGGACGTCTTCTGCGACCAGTGCGCTGGCTCCACTGTGGTTGAGGATGTAGGCCGCCTCGCTAGCGTTGAGCATGAAGTTGATCGGCACCAAAACAACGCCGAGTTTGGCGGCGGCAAAAGCCAGGATGACGTACTGCAGTGAGTTGTGCGACAACAGTGCCAGCCGATCACCCCGCGTTACGCCTCGGCTGCTCAAGGCGTGGGCGGCCCGATTCACCGCGACGTCAAACTCCTGGTAGCTCAGCCGCACGTCGCCTGCGACCAACGCGCTCTTGTTGGGATATCTCGCGGCGGTGCGACGCAGCAGGTCCCCGATACTGTGTTGGCGCGTACGGGCGATGAGATGTGCCGTCTCGGATGTCAGACCGTTGGTCATCGAACTCCTGTCTCCGTCGTCGCCGCCGGTCGCATTCTGATGCTTGCGAATGCTTGCGCGGTGCCGGTCGATTCTTGAATCAGATGTGGAAGACCGGTATTCCCGAATGCGCGTCGACACGCGGACCCGACATGGTTTCAAGGTGCGATGCTTTTGCGAACCCCGGCACCTCGACGTCGGAGTCGGCGGCCGTATCAATGCTTTCCATTGACGCTGATTCCTCACTACGCGCAGTTTGCGCCCGCGATCCGACGGCTCCTGCGGCTGAAAAGTAGCAGAGCCGACATTGGGGTGTCATTGGCTCACTGCGCCAAGAGAATCATCGCAATTGGGCTCGCCGTACCACGGCAATACCAGCTCAGCGCCGGCTTGACATCTAGCGCCGTTTGCTGGCCTGC
This sequence comes from Mycobacterium sp., assembly GCF_035274705.1. Taxonomy (GTDB): domain Bacteria; phylum Actinomycetota; class Actinomycetes; order Mycobacteriales; family Mycobacteriaceae; genus Mycobacterium. The sequence goes on from NZ_DATENY010000088.1 coordinate 60,527, forward strand.
CTGACCGCCATAGGGTGCTAGGTATATCGAACAAGGCGAATGGACCAGATTTCGAAAAGCTGTACCGCGACGAGCCGTCGGTGGCGTGTGGACCGTCGTCGCAATTCGTCAGTAGCGGGCGGGCCGTCCCCCTCGAACCACGCCAACATGATCGGTGCGTCGGTCCCCCGCACACCCATGCCGCGGCCGTCGCACCCGCGGTCAACTTGAGTGGGCGCATGCCCGCAGTTCCGCCACGTGGGACCGCAGCCTCGCGTGAATCCCACCACACGACCTAGCGTTCGACTAACCACCTAACAGCGATGTGAGGGAGGAGGGAGACCACTATGACGACAGTAAGTAGATCCACCGTGCCCCTGCCCGAAATCGGGGCGGCGGTCCGGCAGCTCCGGCACCACGATGTCTCGCCGATGTACCGACCGGAACTTCCGCTGTTCTTCCCCATGCCACACGTACAAGTGGAGAACATCTCCGATCGCGGGCCCGACGTCGAGGTCGGCGTCATCGCGAACATGTGGACGTTGCCGGAGCACTCAGGCTCCCATGTCGATGCGCCGAGCCATTTCTTTTCCGGCGGCAAGACCATCCACGAACTGCCCATTGACGCGCTGTTCTTCCAGCCCTTCAAGAAAATCGACCTCACCCCCGACGACCCGCAGCCAGGCGAACCGGTCAGCGAGGAGCAGTTGCGCGCCGCGGCCGAGCGCGCCGCTGTCTCGCTCGAGCCCGGCGACGTGGCCGTCATCGAGTTCGGCTGGGACCGCTACCTGCCCGGCGGCGAGGCAGGCAAGGACGAGACGTGGTGGGGGCTGAACGAACCCGGCCTATCCGACGACGCCTGCGAATATCTGGCGAATGCAGGAGTCTCGGCCGTCGCGTGTGACACCTCGGCCTGCGATTTTTCCATCCTGAACGGCGAGATGTCCGGCGGATCCGGCCACACCCGTTGGTTCCTCCCCCAAGGCATCCTCATCGTCGAGGGCCTGACACGGTTGTCGGAGGTCCCCGCGACAGGCATGTTCGTGGCACTCCCCCTCAAGCTGGAGAACGGCAGCGGGTCGCCGCTGCGCGTCCTGCTCTTGACCGAATGACGAAGGTGTCCATCAAGACACGCCGTTTCACCTGAGCCTCATATACTGCGATCTCCCGCAAAAGGCGGTATTCAATCTTGCCCACGACCAAGCCTTCCCTCGACGACAAATATCTGCTGTCCGAAGGACAGAGCTTCATGACGGGGATACAGGCCCTGGTGCGGCTGCCGTTGGAGCAACGACGGAGAGACGCGCGCGAAGGCCGCAACACCGCGACCTTCATCTCTGGCTACCAGGGGTCCCCGCTGGGCACTTATGACATGGAGCTACAGCGGGCGCGCAAGATTCTCGACGAGCACCACGTCGTTTTCCAGCCCGGAGTGAACGAGGAGCTGGCCGCAACCGCCGTCATGGGCAGTCAGCTCATCGACAAGGTCGGCCGGCAGCGCTTCGACGGGATCTGCGGCATCTGGTACGGCAAGGCACCCGGCGTCGATCGCGCCAGCGACGCGCTGCGGCACGCCAACCTCGTCGGCGTCCCGCCCACCGGCGGCGCCGTGGTGCTGGCCGGTGATGACCCGGCCGCCAAGTCGTCGACCGTGCCGTGCGCTTCGGAAACCGCGTTGTTCGATGTCGGTATCCCGTTCTTGTTCCCGGGCGACGTCCAGGAAGTTCTCGACTTCGGCGTGCATGCGTTCGCGCTGTCGCGCTGCAGCGGGCTGTGGGCCGGAATGAAGATCGTGACCAACGTCGCCGACGGGTCGGCGACCGTTGACCTGGCCGCCGACCGCGTGCAGCCGCAGATGGTCGAGATCGAGGACGACGGCCGGACGATCAAGCATGAACCGAACGCCATCCTGATCGGCGCGCAACTCCAAGAGCTCGAGCGCACCCAGTGGAACGCGCGGCTCGACGCGGCAAGGCGGTACATCGCAGCCAATCAGCTGAACCGGATCATCGACCCCGCCCCTGGTGCGCAAATTGGGATCGTCGCGCCGGGAAAGTCATATATCGACGTGATCGAGGCGCTGCACCGGATGGGGCTCGACGGCAACGCCATTGCGGCAGCAGGCATCCGGCTGCTCAAGATCGGTGCACCCTTCCCGATGGACCCCGCGATCGTGCGCGAATTCGCCCACGGCTTAAGCGAAATCATCGTCATCGAGGAGAAGCGCGCGTTCGTCGAGCTGTTCGTCAAGGACGCGCTCTACGGCACCGCCGATCAGCCACGCATCGTGGGCAAGCACGACGAGCACGGCGCCATACTGATGCCCGTCAACGGCGAGGGCTCCCCCGATTTGATCGCGCGCATCCTTGCGCCACGCTTGCGCGACAAGGACGGCGAGCCCCTGCACTACGCCGGCGAACGCACCCGCATAATGCTGCCGCTCCTCGGCGCCACTCCCACCTCGCTGGCACGCACGCCCTACTTTTGCTCCGGCTGCCCGCACAACACCTCCACCAAGGTGCCCGAGGGCACCGTCGTCGGCGCCGGCATCGGATGCCACGGCCTGGTCATGATCATGGACGACAAGCAGGTCGGGAACATCGTCGGCGTCACCCAGATGGGTGGCGAGGGAGCGCAGTGGATCGGGCTGGCCCCATTCACGGACGTGCCGCACCTCATCCAGGACATCGGCGACGGAACATTCATGCATTCCGGCTCGCTGGCCATTCGCGCCGCAGTCGCCGCCGGCGTCAACATCACCTACAAGCTCTTGTACAACTCCGCTGTCGCGATGACCGGCGGACAGGCACCGGTCGGCGCAATGACGGTACCGGGCATCGTCAATCTGCTGCTGGCCGAAGGCGTTCAGAAGATCATCGTCACGACCGAAGACACCAGCCGTTATCGAAAAGTGAAGCTGCCCAAGGGCGTCAAGGTTCTCGACCGCTCCCAGGTGCTCGACGCCCAGGAGCAACTCGCCAAGATCCCCGGCGTCACGGTCCTTATCCACGACCAAGAATGTGCGGCCGAGAAACGTCGAAAGCGCAAGCGCGGCAAGATGAATGACCCCGCAATGCGCATCTTCATCAACGAACGAGTCTGCGAGGGCTGCGGCGACTGCGGCGAGAAGTCCAACTGCCTCTCAGTCGAGCCGGTCGACACCGAGTTCGGACGCAAGACCAAGATCAACCAGTCGTCCTGCAACAAGGACTACACCTGCGTCAACGGCGACTGCCCCTCGTTCCTGGAAGTGATTCCCGGCGATCGGGCACCAGCCGCCAAGATCCAGCCCCTCGGGCCCGGAGATATCCCGGCGCCCGAGCGCCCGGCTGATCGCACAGACTTCGGCATGCGGATCACCGGGATCGGCGGAACCGGCGTCGTCACGCTCGCACAGGTGCTCGCGACCGCGGCGAGCCTCGACGGCTGGACGGTGCGTGGTCTCGATCAAACCGGCATGGCGCAAAAAGGCGGCCCCGTTGTCTCAGATCTCCGGTTCACCTCGACCGACCAGGTCCGGACCAACAAGCTGGCCAGCGTCGACTGCGACCTCTACCTAGGATGCGACGTGCTGGTGGCCGCGGCCGAGGGCAACCTGGTGACGGCTGACCCGCAGCGCACGGTCGGCGTCGTCTCCTCCGCTGTCGTCCCCACCGGGGCGATGGTCGTTGACACGCAGGTGGACTTCCCCGCACTCACAGAACTTGAGGGGCGCATCGCCGAACGCATGCGGCCGGACGGCTTGCACCTGGTGGATGCCCGGTCCCTGACCGAGTCGCTGTTGGGGTCGAGTCAGACCGAGAACATGCTGCTCGTCGGTGTGGCGTTTCAGACCGGTGTGCTGCCGCTGAGCGTCGAATCGATCGAGAGCGCCATCACTCTCAATGGCGTCTCCGTCGAGGCGAACCTGCAGGCATTCCGGCGGGGCCGTCAGGCAGTCGCTGATCCCGAAGGGCTCGCCAAAGCCGCTGGCGGAAATCGGCGATCCGCCCGCGCAGTACGACGTCACAAGCGTCGTCAACACCGCGCCGATGCGGTGCTCTCCCGCATCGCAGCTCAACCCGGCTCAGAGCTGGACCGGGTGCTCACCGTACGGGTGCCGGAACTCATCGCCTACCAGAACACCCGATATGCGGAGCGTTACGCGACTCTCGTCGAACGGATCCGTGCTCGCGAATCAGACGTCGCCGTTGGTGGTGGCACGCTTGCCTCGGCCGCCGCACGCAACTTGTTCAAGTTGATGGCCTACAAGGACGAGGCCGAAGTCGCCCGGCTCAGCATCGACGGCCAACTTCAGGCCGCCCTAGAAGAACAGTTCGGCCCCGGGGCCCGCGCCGCGTTCAAACTGCACCCCCCGGTGTTCCGGGCTCTGGGCGTCGATCAGAAGATCACGCTAGGGCCGTGGTTCAAACCCGTCTTCAGACTGCTGTACGCGACTCGCCACCTCAGGGGCACGCCGTTCAACCCATTCGGCCCCGGCAAGGTTCGGCGAATGGAGCGCGATCTCGTCGAGGAATACGTCGATGCCTTGGACGAGATCGACCGCCACCTCACGGCCGCCAATTACGCAACCGCTGTCGAAATCGCCGAACTCCCCGACATGGTGCGCGGCTACGAGGAGATCAAGATGCGCAACGTCACCAAATACCGCGAGCGGTTGGCCCAGCTGCGCACCCAATTGCTGGCGCCGGCGCCCCACGCCACGGTGTCGTAGCGAACACGGCGGTCTCCGACGCGAAATAGCAAGGGTTCCAAGGCGAAACGAAACAACGCATCATTGCCGTTGTGTCAGCAGGGAGCGGGCGACCCGGCTCGATCAGAGGCTGACCGAATTAGACTGATCGCGATCACGAGTTCGACGATACGGCTCTGAGATACGGTAACGACGTAGACGGGCATACAGGGTCGTCCTGCCGATGCCGAGTTCGGCCGCCGCTGCGGCCCGATTTCCGTTTGTCGCGCGCAAAGCAGCCACGATCGCATCGCGCTCGGCCGACTCCATCAACGTCAGGGTTCGAGCTGGAACCGAGTTCGTCCGAACCGCTTCCGGCAGATCGGTTTCGACAATCGTGCCGCGTTCGCGTCCGCGGGCCGCGTGCTCGAGAACCGCCCGCAATTCTCGAAGGTTTCCCGGCCACGGCTGCGCCGCGAGAAGTTGAAGGGCCGACGGCGCAATGTCGACGGTGGAGTCTGGAAGTAGGTCCGCCAGAAGGGATTTGACCACAGCGGCAAGCTTGTGCGGATAGGTACGCAGAGGCTGGAGGTCATGGCGAGTGAGTGCCAACGACGCCAGAGCCCGCTGCGGGTCGTCGAGGGCGCTCAGTGGCGCGCCCGTGAGCACGACGGGGTTACGACTGATCCGCACCGGAGAGGTCAACAGGCCGGCCAGCCGGGAATTGAGGGCATCGACATTGTCGATCACAACCGGCTTGTCACCCAGCAGCGCCGAGCGAACGTCGAGGAACCATTTTTCCTCGTCCACGATCGAATCGGCAGCGTCGAACACGGCGCTTTCCGCGCCCCCAAGCGTCCGCGCAGTCGTCGTCCTGCCTGTTCCTGGCTCACCGGTGACCAGGATGGTCCGGGCCTGCTCCTGCGTGGAGAGCTCGTCGCTCGTGACGGCAACCGTGCGCGCAGGCCGTGCCCCGCTCGGCCGAGAAGTACCCGCTCGCGGTGTCTCGACGATCTCGAAAAGCGCCCCGCCGAGAGTTCCGGCGATCAACCGAACACGCACAGACACTTCGGTCCCCGAGGTGAGCATCAGCGAGCAGTCATACGGTGAATGGGTCGACAAATCCGCCGCGATGGCGCGCAAGGCGACATGGTCGGCGCCTTTGACGAGATCAACTGCTGCGGTATTCGCCAGCACCATGTCTTCACCGAGAGCCAAGACAGCGTGCCGCCGGCTCCCGTGCGCCTGGAATTCAGCGAGGAGCTGCTTTTCCGCCACACGAGACCCTTCAAGCAGGCGTTGTTCGATGCCGCGCGTGGCCCGCATCAGATACGGCCCGAGCAGCGTAGTCGCATCGGCGACGGGGCCGGATATATCGATCACCCCCTCCAGCCGGTGGGTCACCGGATGGATGATCGGCGCACCGTAGCAACAGAAACACCGCAGGGCTTCGAGGAAGTGTTCTTCCCCTGTGACAGAGATCGGCCGACGCAACTCGAAGGTCGTAGCCAGGGAGTTTGTCCCGCTCAACTCTTCGAGGTACTGGAATCCCGGAACGGCGAGGACACGATCAAGGGCGACACCGCTCGCGCGGTTGTTGACGCGACGGTCGATGATGCGTGACGTCCGGTCTGCAAGGAGGATCGAAAACCGTGTGTCCGCCAATTCATCGACCATCTCGTCCAAGACTGGGCCAGCCGCGATGGAAAGACTGCTGCGCTTTTCGACGTCACTGATGGCCGTTTCGCGGACGTCCATGCCAGGATCCAGTCCACTCAACTTGGCGCGGTGCCACGCAAGTTCGATCTCCGGACGGCGTTTGGTCGCCGCCTGGCTTCTGGACCGGTCAGATGTCATCTTTTGCCCCAGTTGCCCCCGGGAGAGTCTGACGCCGGGGGCCACTTCATCTTCCTCTCATCAAGCGGTCGTCGGAGGTGATCACTGCAGAATCGTTGAGAGGCGTGCGATCAACGCATCTTCATCGACGGCGTCGGTGAAGTGCGTCAGATATGTCCCATCCGGGCCCAGGACGTAGGTGAAAGCCGTATGGGGCATCTGGTAGCTGTTCGGATCGTCTGGGTCGGCTACCTCAGTGGCGAACACGCGAAATGATTTCTTGGCCAGCTCGATTTGCTCCGCCGAACCTGTCAGCCCCGTGAACCGGGGGTACGCGGACGACAGAAACGCCTTCATCACCTCGGGTGTGTCCCGCTGCGGGTCGACGGTCACATACAGCGGCTGGATGCGATCGGCGAGCGAACCAAGGCGATCGAGTACCGCCGACAGCCGCGATAGCGCTCGCGGGCACACCATCTTGCAATGGGTGAACCCAAAGAAGATCAGCATGTGCTTGCCGGCGTACGTCCGCGTGCTGACCGCGCGGCCGTCATGGTCGATGAGATCGAAGGTTCCCCCGATGTACTGCCTGGCGGCGGTGCCATTTGGCTTAGTCATCGTCGACTCACTGCGGAGGGGACACTTCAAGTTCGAAGGTGCGTGGTGCGCCGGCGGGTATCCGCAGCTCAATGCCTTCCGCGACGTGTTGAATCTCGATCCCCTGAGCGCGGTCGGCCTCAGGCTGCGGTGTCACCGATCCGCCCTCCTGACCGGTCGCGAGGACGGTGCCGCCTTCCCGCAACGCCCACTGCTCCCGATCCGCGACGTTTCCGAGGATGATCGAACCATCGCCGCGTCGGTCCCCGTGCCGCTGCACTTGGAAAGCCAATGTGTGGGATGCCGGAGTGAACCGTGCTTGGCTCACCGAGATGTCAGCGGCGACGCCGGTCAACGCTGGTTCGGTGAAATGGCCGGGCCTCCATGACTCGTTGTACAACTTCCACATACCATCCGGCACATTCAACCGTGCATATCCCAACAGGACGTTGCCACTCAACGGTTCGAGTTCAGTGCGGTTACCGCTCTCGTCATATTCCGTATCGTTACGCGGGTAGTACAGTCCGCCGTCGCGCCACGTCGGATTCATATAGCGGTCAGCGTGACCGAGGATGCCTTCCAGCGTCTCGGTATCGCCCATCTCGGCCGCCCACGTCGCCACCCAGCCGAAGTCACATGAATCGGCGATAAGCGTCTGCCCCATCAACTCGAGCTTCGGCGACGGTTTGACCGATTTTGTTCCATGTGGCCCGTCGGTCAGTAAGTCCTTGATCTGCTGAGGATAATTGGCTCGAACGAAGTCCCTGTTCCACATGTTCATCAATGTCCCGCACCATGCATCGACCCACGGAGCTTTCGCCGCGTTTGGGTAGACGGTGCGAGAATCCTGGGCGAGGAACATGTTGTAATGGCCCGTAGAATCCAGCCTGCCACCCAGTTGCGACCACGCCTGCTCGTAGCTTTGCGTCACCTCGGCGGCAACGTTTTCGCCGGTCAGCAGATCGTGCAAACGGAACCCGAGAATCGCGGGCTGGTTGCAGATCTGAAAGGTGCAGTTGGGCTCGCATGCGACGCCGAGGAATCCGCTCTCGACCATCTGCCAATAAATGTGCTCGTTCAGGGAATTCTGATCGTAAGTGAACCGTTTCGCCTCGCCGCCCCAGAAATACGACCAATGTTCAAACGCCAGAGCCTCAGGCTGTGCATAACGATCATCTGCAAAAAGGTAGTTATACAGCAGCACCATCGATTGGACATACGCGCTGTACATGATGTTGTCACGAGCGACCGGGTTCCACTCTTCTTGGTATTTGTCAACCAGATGAGCATTCGGCCATGCTCCGCCTTTGCTGACGTCACGCCAGTACATCCACACCTCAGGCATGGTCATTTTCTCAATGAGCCGTTCGAATACCGGCTTGAACACCCCTGGGGCATTCGGAAGCCGATGACGGTGCGTCAACGCAAGCGCGTACGCCATATACGCCAACTGGAACCGCAGGGCGCCGAAATCATCCTGGCCGGTTCCTTTGCCCTGCATCAGCGACCAGTCGTTGCGCAACTGCCGCGATAGGTTATCGAAATGCCGAATATGCCCCAACTGCTCGGCGGACAGCACAGAGGCCGCGTCCCCGCCGCTTAGGGTGCCCGCCTCGGTCTTCAACAATGACACGAGATTTCTCCTCTGTTTCGAGACTACGTCGCTCTCCGAGAACACGCCGTGCCCTCGTCCTTGCCTCCGTCACTGGGCTGTAGGGAGGGTTTCTCCCTTGGGCCCTTCGCGGTGATGTGGTTCACACTGCCTGGTGTTGTGCAACAACAGTTGTTCCGATCGCGAACGTCCACGGCGCACCACCACCGCCGTCATGACCGAAACCTCCTCGGCAAGCGAATCAGAATTGCCCCCGCCAGTTCACACCCGGTTGAGCTGCAGATGGTGCTGGTCCCAGCCGGTGGCAATCGTGCGCAGCGCTCGCAGGTCGCCCTCGATCTGGGCGACGAGGGCGGCTGGTGAGCCAAAGGCCAGGGTGGGGCGCAGCAAGGCGAGCGGCACCACCTCAAGGCGGCGGCCGTAGAGGTCGCCGTCGAAGTCGAGCAAATGCACTTCGAAGCGTTGTTCTCGACCACGAAATGTCGGATTGGTGCCGACGCTGATCGCGGCCAGGTACCACGCATTCTCGTCGCGCCCTCCGAGCACGCGTGCCAACCCGCCGTACACGCCGTCGCTCAACGGCGCGCCTCCTGCATCGAGAATCAGGTTCGCCGTCGGGAAACCCAATTCGCGGCCGCGAGCGTCGCCGTGGACGACGGTACCTGTCACGCCCTGACGCGCCACGTCGTCGCCCGGCCTGCACTTGTCGACGGCCACTCCGTGTGCTCGCAGGTCGTCACCGGAGTCGGCGCCACCTAGGCGCACCGATTCGACGCCCTGTTCGCGCAGGATCCCCGCGGTCACTGCGGCACCGTCTGCCGCGCCCTCGCGCAAGTACACCAAGATGCCGCAGCCTTGGCCGGCGATCTCGGCGAGCGACTCACGCAGTCGTATCCCGCATTCACAGTCGAGCGACCCGAACACATCACCTTCGAGGCATTCGGAATGTACGCGTATCAGCACGTCCCTGGTGCTGTCGACCTTCCCGAGGACGAGCGCGACGTGCTCCAAGCCCTCGGCGTCCCGATAGCGAATGGAGCGAAACCGCTCGTCCCGCAAGCGGACTCGCGTCTCCGCAATGCGTTCGATACGGCGCCGTCGCAGGAGCATGACCAGCTCTTCAATGCTGAGGACGCACAGGTCGTGCCGTGCCGCGAACTCGGTCAGTTCGTCGGCCCTCGCCATCTCGGCGGGGTCGTGCTCGCCGACTACCGCGCCCAAGATAGCGGCTGGGCGCAGACCGGCAAGCATCATCAGATCCACCGCAGCTTCGGCGCGGCCGGCGCGCTCTAGCACCCCGCCCGCCCGCGCGCGCAGCGGCACGACATGGCCCGGCCGGGACAGGTCATCTGCCACAGTGGATGGATCAGCGAGCAGTCGCGCCGTGTGCGCCCGATCGCACGCCGAGATGCCAGTACCCGTCCCATGCCGAGCGTCCACCGACACCGCGTGCGGATGTCCAGATCTCAGGGCCGGCAGCCCTAGACGGTCGGCGTCGCGTTCGGCGAGCGCCACGCACAAATAGCCTGACGTGTGCCGCACTAGGAAGGCGACCAGCGCCGAGGTGACGGACTCAGCCGCGCACACAAGGTCGCCGCCGGTGTCGCCGTCCACGACCACGATCGGCTTGCCGCGAACCAGTTCGGCAAGTGCGTCCTCCACGCGATGCCCCACACGAACTCCCGCTACGAGACGCCGAAGTGCGCCTTTGTCAGCTCCGTGACCGCCAACTCCGTGAAGTAGACGACTCCGGTGTGACTGCGCAGTGTCGACATATCTCGCCAGGCCCGCTGCATCCGCGAGCCGTCAACCACAGCGCTGGAGCCGGCCACCCGGAATACCTCGGAAACGGCCGCCCAACACAGATCGAACGTCTCGCGGCCGAGCAGAACCACCCCCATGTCGGCCTCGCGAGTGGCACCCTTCTCAGCCACCTCCTGCCACTTGCGCGCCGCAGCCACCGTAAGTGTTTCCGCGGTCATCACCTTGCCCGCGCTGAGGCCGTACCAGCGCTGGTAACTCGGGTCCTCGGTGCGCGGCACGATCGGCGGAAACGCGGTGGTCTTGCCCATCAGCTCCTCAAAAGCTGCCATCGCGTTCTTAGCCATGCCGGTTGCCAGGGCCGCCAGGTTGATCAGGAAGAAACTCTGCTGGGTGCCGCCATACATGGGGTTACCGTGCAGCCGCGATCCAACCGTTCCCTTGGAGGCGTCCTGGTGCATGATGGAGGTGTTCGACAGAACGTAGCGGGCGGGGATGGTCGCATCTTGGAACCGAAGGCTGTGCGACCCGGTTCCTTTGCAGCCGAGCTGTGCACCCCAGTCGTTGAGCATCGTCCACTCGCTCCGCGGAGCGATAAAGATGCTCGGGCTCTTCGGTCCCTCCGCCGGCAGAGCGTGGCCGACGAAATATCCGCTATACGGCGCCCCTGAACAGTAGTTATAGACCCCGGAAAGTTGCCAGTCGCCGTCAGACTTACGGGTGGCAACGCCCTGTGGTCTGCCCGTGCAGGCACAGATGAAGTCGGGGTCGGCGAAGACCTCGTCCTGGACGGCTTCGTCGAACAAAGTGGCGACCGTGAGCGTATGGGAATGCCCCAGGCTGTACTGCCATCCCGTGGACGAACAGCCTGCGGTGAGTTCCATGACGACCTGCAAGAAGGTGTCGACACCGAATTCGAAGCCGCCGTAACGCCGCGGAGTGAGAATCCGGTAGAACCCGGCACGTTTAAAGAGTTCGTGGGTCTCCTGCGAGTAGTACGTCCGCTGTTCATTGTCGGCTTGCTGCGGCACCAGCGTGGGGGCCACCGCTCGGGCCCTCTCGACGATCATTTCGGGCGTGACGTCATCGAGCGACCAGCGCTCAGCGGTTGTCGCTAGGTCAGCAGAATCAATGACCGACATGAATTGTGTTTCCCTTCAATGAGATTCGGGCACATGCGCGTCCGTCGCCCGAAGTCCATGGCGCGGATCACGGGGCTGTTCGCAACCGGATACCCCGGGTCTGCCTGAGCGCATGGTCCGACAGTCGCACCCGTTGAGTCGCTGCAACTGTTCGGATTTGGCACATGCTTGCAGAGTTTGGGCCGGATGTGCAGCTAATCAGGTCCATCCAATGGAACTCAGGGCTAGCCCGGTGATCATCTTCGGCTGTATCACGGATGAGCCCGGTCGCCCGCGAACTCACGATGGCGATCCAGGCGGGAGCGCAATCCGGTCGGAGGTTTCCTCATGCGCACTCGAGACGGACGTTCTCGTGCCTAAGTGCCGGCTCGGCGGATCCGAAAGTGTTCGCGTTCTTGAGCATTTCACTCATCGCGGTCCCACGTCCCCTGTCACGCGAGAACTGCGTGTGGATGATTTTTAGTTGGCGGAGGCGACGTAGTGCTCATGGCCGCGGCGATGCGGACAGGTGACGAGGAGATCGGCAGGGAGAACGCCGCGCTTCGTCGCCTGATTGTGGCGTTCCAACATCTGTCGAGCCTCGCCGTTCAGGATGCCGGTCTGGAGTCAGTCACGGAATCGATCGCTGAGCGGGTGGACACGGCAGTCGCAGTGGTCGACGACAAGCTGACGGTGCTCGCGTGCTCCGGCGGCACGGATTCCGATGCCGCGCAGCTCTTTCGCGACCACCTCAGGCATCCGCGGCTGGCACAGGTACTCGAGGTGGTCGGTCCGACGCGGCGGGCGCTGCGAATTCCCGGCATGGCAGGGGTGGCACCGATCATCGTCGCCCCGGTTCCGGTCGGCGACACGGTGCCGGCGTTCCTGCTTACGCTCGACGACGGCGAGCAGGATGAGGGTGAAGACCTCAGGCTGCCGCTCACCGAGCACGCGGCGACAATTTGCGGGGTGATCCTGGGCCGAGATCGGGTCGTGGCCGCGGCCGCGACACAGGCGCGCTACGACCTGGTCGAGGGCCTGCTGTCCGGGAAAGGCAGCGAACCCGACGAGGTACAGCGGTGGGCAGCCCACCTGGGCTACGAGGAACAACAACCGCACCGGGTGGTTTCACTGGTCGTGCCTGTCGACTACGACGGCGACGCGACACGAATGCTCGCGGCCGTGGCGCGCTTCTTTACCACCCACGCCCCGGAGGCCATCACCGCGATGCGAGGCCGCGAAGTAGTCGTCGTGGTGCCCGAATCAGACGCTGCCACCCGTGCGCTCGAGCTGGCGAAATTGTGCATCGGTCGCATCGCCGATACGTTTGGCGACGCACAGATCAACGCAGGAATCGGCGGGGTATTCAGCTCGTCGCTTCACATTGCGCGTTCCTACGCTGACGCGCGCCGCACAATCGACATCGCCACACGGCTGGGGCGGACCGGAACTGCTGTGGCCGTGGACGACCTGGGGATCCACGGGTTGCTACTGCAAGTCGCCGACGTTGTGAAGCTACGCGAATTCGCGCACGACGTGTTCGGCGGCCTGCTAACCCAGACCAACGGTGCCGCCAGCGAGTACCTGCCCACGTTGGCTTGCTATTTCCGCGTGAACAACAGCCCACAACGCGCCGCGCAGGAGCTTCACATGCATCGCAATACAGTGGCGTATCGGCTAAAGCGGATCGAGGAACTGACCAAGTTGGACTTGCACAACTACCGCGACCGGCTGATGGCGCAGGTCGCGCTGGAGATCCTCGACATGGTCGACGTAGCGGGTGGGCGGCCATGACGGGCTTCGTAGCGGCGCTGCACGAACGAGTGTTGGTGTGTGACGGGGCGATGGGCACAATGCTGCACGCCGCGGGTAATTCGCTCGACCGGGCGTTGCCTGAACTGAACCTGTCAAATCCGGACTTGGTGAGCACCGTCCACGACAGCTACGTGGACGCCGGTGTGGACCTGATCCTGACAAACACGTTCGGCGCGAGCCGACTACGGCTGGCCGAGCACGGATATGGCGACGACGCCGCCGAGATCAACCGCGCCGGCGTGCGCCTCGCGCGCGAGGCGGCCAAAGCAGCCCCGCGAACCGTATTCGTCGGCGGATCGATCGCGCCCGCGGTGAGCGCACCCTTGCGACACCGGATACCCGCAGGCGAGCGCGCCGAGGCATTGCGCGAACAGGCCGCTGCGCTTGCCGAGGCCGGCGTGGACGTGCTCGTTTTGGAGACGTTCGGGTACCTAGACGAGCTTCTGGAAGCGGTGCGGGCGACCGCCGAGGTCACCGACCTGCCGATCCTCGCGCAGGCAACATTCACTATCGACGGCCACACGCCGGGCGGCGAAACGCCGCGCGAGGTCGCCACCGCGCTGACGGCGTTGCCGATCGCAGCGCTCGGGGCCAACTGCACGGTCGGTCCGCAGCGCATGCTCGGCATTGTCGAAGAGCTGCGGCGGGCCACCACGCTGCCCATCAGCGCCCAACCCAACGCGGGCTTACCGCGACGGACCCAAGGCCGGCGATTCGAATACAGCCTCGACCACGACTACTTCGCCCGCTACGCACGACGCTGCGTCGAGGCCGGCGCGTCGATCGTCGGCGGATGCTGCGGCACCACGCCCGCCCACATACGCGCGGTCAGCGCCGCCGTGGAACAGTTCGCTGACCCCGCGCCCGCCAATCCGGTCTCGCGGGCCGCGCCCGACGAGTTCGCGAATCAGCTTGCCGCGCGCGGATTCGTCGTCGCCGCGGAGATCGCTCCCCCCATTGGGGGGGCCGCAGATGTCGCCGCGAAGATCGCCACCACGCTGCACGGCCACGGCATCGACCTGGTGCTCGTTTCCGCGGTGCAAGGACCGCGCGCGCAACTTTCCTCGGCGAGCCTGGCGCTGCACTTGCAGCAGCAGGTCGGGGTGGAGACGATCGCCACGGTCACAACCTGGGACAAGACGATCATGTCTTTGCAGGCCGATCTGCTGGGTGCCCACGCGTTCGGCACCCGAACGGTGGTGTGTGAAACCGGAAACCCACCGCTGCGCGGGGACTACCCGAATGCCGATGGCATCTGGGAAGTCGACTCTATTGGACTGATCGAACTATTGGCCGCGCTCAACGCCGGCAGGGACTGCAACGGGCTTTCTCTGACTACCAAGACGTCGTTTCACATCGGAGCACGTTGTAACCCCGGCGCAGAGGACCTCGACGCGGAGATCAGCCACACTCGCGCGAAGATCGCCGCCGGCGCGCAGTTCCTGATCACGCGTCCCGTCTACGAACTCGACGGACTCAGCCGTCTGCTCACCGCACTGGGACAAGACCGAGTGCCGGTGTTGCTCACCGTTTCCCCGCTCACCGGGTTCGCCGAGGCCGAGTACCTGGCCTACGAGGTTCCCGACGTCACCGTTCCACCGGCGATCCTTGAGCAACTAGCGAGAGCAGGTACCGCCGCACATGAGGTCGGGGCGACAATCGCCGCCGACCTCCTCACTCAAGCCCGCTCACTAGCCGACGGCGTCGTAATCGTGGTGCACGGGGATCACGAGATCACCCAAGCCCTACTCGCTGCGGCCAGCCAGTAGGCGGAGCTGTCACTGTCGACTCGTTGCGACCCCTTGTGCCAGTCGGTCTTGTGCTGAAGAACAAAGTCGCTCCCTCGATTTAGGTCGCAACGCTGCCCTCTGTCCACGGTCACAAGCCGGCGGGTGCGTTTCCTGTTCCGCAGACCGAAGAGATCCGCGCCACGGGCACCTAGCGTGAGTGACCTATCCGACAGTCCGTCAAGGGATTCCGAGAGTGAGGACCATCCGTGAAAGAGTCCAGGCCGTATACGTGGCCGAAGCCGTTCCGGCCACGGGTGTCCGCTCGACGGTCCTACCGGTTACATTCTGTGCTCGCCGAGAATCGCTTCTATCGTTGGCTGGCCAGCGTTTTGGAGCGACAACCGACAATCTACCGCGCTTTCACGGCGGTTGAGAAAACCTCGAAGGAACGGTTGTTCGGTTGCCAGATGTGTGGCCAGTGCGCTCTGCCCGCGACGGGCTACGCGTGTCCGATGACCTGCCCGAAGCAGCTGCGCAACGGACCGTGTGGCGGAGTCTCTGCGGAAGGCCGCTGCGAGGTGCACCCCGAAGTCCGATGCGTCTGGGTAATCGCCTACGAGCGCGCAGCCGCGGCGGGGCGCGGAGGCGACTTCGCCCTCCTGCAGCGACCGGTCGATCACCGCGAGGTGGGCCGCAGCTCCTG
The DNA here is from genome assembly GCF_035274705.1 of Mycobacterium sp. Lineage (GTDB taxonomy): Bacteria > Actinomycetota > Actinomycetes > Mycobacteriales > Mycobacteriaceae > Mycobacterium. The sequence continues at coordinate 76,353 of NZ_DATENY010000088.1, forward strand.
GATCAACTACTGGCAGGGCCGCGACGAAGGGATGGCTGTGGCACCTGCCTCGCGTCCGTCGACACTCAGGAAGTGCGAGGTGGTTGCGCTATGAGCGCCGACATTCAACCCGGCGGCGGATTGAAGGCCGCGTTGTCCGAGGGCCGGTTCGCTGTCACAGCCGAACTGGGCCCGCCGCGCGGTGCCGACGCAGATGCGTTCGCGCGCAAGGCAGCTCACCTACGCGGCTGGGTCGACGCGGTCAATGTCACAGACAACCAAGGCGCGCGCGTGCGGATGTCGAGCCTGGGCGGCTCGGTGCTGGTACAGCGCGCGGGCTTATCGCCGGTAATGCAGCTGACGTGCCGCGATCGCAATCGTATGGCCTTGCAGGCGGACCTTCTGGCGGCGGGTGCGTTGGGCATCCCGCACGTGTTGATGCTGACCGGTGATCATCCGCGCACGGGCGACCATCCGGAGGCCAAGCCGGTGTTCGACCTCGACGGCGTACAGCTGACCTCTGTTGCGCGCACACTGCGCGATGAAGGCGTGCTGATGTCGGGAGAAGACATCTCGGTTTCTCCGCAGTGGATGATTGGAACAGTTGAGAACCCTTTCGCGCCGCCGATTGCGCTTCGAGCAGAACGCCTCGCGAAAAAGGTCGCCGCAGGCGCGGAATTCGCCCAAACCCAATACGTCTTCGATCTCGATGTGTTCGCCCAATGGATGACGTGCCTCAACGATATGGGCATAACGCAAAAGTGCGCCGTGTTGGCCGGTGTCGGTCCGATCCGGTCGCTGCGGATGCTGGATTTCCTGCGGAGCGAAGTACCTGGCGTGAACGTCCCGCTTGACGTTGAGCAGCGACTGCGAGGTGTGCCTCCCGACCAGGTTGGCGAGGAGGGTATGCGGTTGTGCGCTGAGACAATTCAGCAGCTCACCGAGATTCCCGGCGTCGCGGGGGTCCATGTCATGGCGTTCGGATTCGAGCGCGGCGTACCGGAGATTCTCGAGCGTGCCGGTTTCGCACCGCGGCCGACTCAGACCGTGCTCAGCGGCGCGGAGGTCAGTGCGAGTGTTGATTGATTTCCGGCCGCACAATCGGTTACGCGCCGAGCGGCCCGCTGATCTGGGCGCGTCGGTGCTGCCGGTTGTGACCGCACTGAGCGAGAGCAAGACGGACCTGTCCAGAGTCCGTGTGGTCTGCGATTGGGTTCAGTACCGCAACAACTTTCGCGATGTAGTGGAGATTCGCCCGATTCTGCGAAGTAATTCGTCGGGCGCCGAACCGGGGCCGAACGCAACGCACAGCGGCGATATGGAAATAGCGGTCGATGTGCGACGCGCACCGGATATCGCACTGAACGAAGCGACCACGTCGCTACTGCGCCATGACGCCGATCGGGTATTCCTCGAAGACTGGACGGCAGGCAGCCACAGCTGCATTTGGCGGTTCAACGCGTTGTACTGGTCAGCACTGGAACTCTGGGAGAAGGCGACCGGTCGCGGCTACGAACAGGCCCTGCCGGGCGGGGAGAGCGACGCCCGCAACCGGGCGGCGGCTGCTGACCTCATCGGTGAACTCATGGCGGTGTGGGACCGGTTGGACCGGGCCAACGCGCTACCCGACGAGCTGTACATCATCGAGCTTGGGGTGGGCAACGGCAACCAGGCGAAGGTTTTCCTGGACGAGTTCCGTGAGCTCGACCGTCGGCACGGCAAAGGTTACTACGAGCGGCTGCACTACCTCATGTGTGACTACTCGGCGCACGTTCTGGATCTCGCGCGCGAGACGGTCGCCGAACACACCGAGCGCGTGAGCTCGTTCGCACTCGACGCCACCAAGCCGCGCACCGCACTGAGCTTCCTGCGGGACAAGGTCTTTCTTGTCTACGTATCCAATGTGTACGACAACCTGCCCACCGACGAAGTCGCGCAGCTGGGCGGGCGCACTTACCAGGTGCAGACTCGCGCCTACCTGCCGGATGAGCACGCCGGCGAGCTGGCCGAGTCGGTGTCAGCGACCATCGCACAGTTGCCCTGCTTGGTGGACAAGTTGCTGCGACTGGGGCCAGGCCTGCTGGTCGATGCCTGCCCCGCGCACTTCCCGGATCTGGATACTGCCGTTCACTTCTGGCAGAGCACGTGGTCGGCGTTGCGGCTGGAGGAACGCTATGTGCCGCTTGACGGGCTCGACACCTACCAGATCACGGATGCACTGTCGGGTGAGGCGCTGCGCCCCTTGCTGGAGTCGGGCACCGATGTGCGTATGCACGTCAACAACGGGGCCGTCGCAAGTTTCGACGACACTCTCGCGCTGCTGCATCCGTACGGAAAGTTGGTGTGCCACGACCTGTTCGTGACCGATATCCAGGGCTACCACACGACTTTCCGCGGTCCGGGCAAGTACGACGGGTCGGTAGTCAACTGGGTCAACGGGCCGCTGCTCGCGCACGTGGGTCGACGTCGTGGTTTTGACGTACACCACGAGCCGTTCCGGCACCGCGGGGGCGGGAACATCGTCACGATGACTGCTCAGGCGAGGGATTGACATGGACGAGTACTTGCCGATTCTGCCTACCACAGTTGTGGGTTCGTACCCGGTGCCCGAGTGGATGGAGCGACTGAAGACCGATTACCTCCGTGGACGGATGAGCCGGGCGCAACTCGTCGACGTACACGAGATGGCGATCAAGGCCGCGCTGAGGGATCAGGAGCTGGCGGGTATCGACATCGTGTCCGACGGCGAGATGCGCCGCGACAACGACATCGACTACTTCCTGGAAAAGCTCCCAGGAGTGGACATCGCCAACAGGGCCAAGGACTTCTACTTCGACTACTACGACGTCAGTCTGACGCGCCCGCTCCCGCCTTCATCGGCTGGCGAATTTACTTGGCTGGCAGAGGATTTCGCTTTCACCGCTTCGCAGACCCGCAGGCCGATCAAGTTCTCGCTCACCGGGCCGTTCTCACTGACCAGCCGCATCCGGAACACGGCAGGAGTCGATCAGCGCGAGCTCATGATGGCGATTGCGCACCGGCTCAATGAAGCTGCCCACGCATTGGCGGATAAGGGTGCCAAGCTGCTGCAGATCGATGAGCCGCTCCTGGCCGGCTATCCCGATCAGGTCGAAGACACCGTGGCGGCAATCAATGTCGTGACGGCCGGTGTCGACGTGAGCTGGGCGTTACACGTGTGCTACGGCAATCGCTACGCTCGGCCTTCCTGGGAAGGGCACTATGACTTCCTTTTCCCCGCGGTACTCGGCGCGAACGTGGACCAGCTCGTCCTCGAGTTCGCCCGCAAGGGGTACGCGGACCTGCCTGTGATCGAGAAGTTCGGCTGGGATCGCAAGATCGGCCTCGGCGTCATCGACGTGAAAAGCCATCAGGTTGAGACCGCCGAGATGGTGGCGACACGCATCCGCGCCGCGCTCGACCTGGTGCCCGCCGAGCAGTTGGTGATCAATCCCGACTGCGGGCTTCGCAACGTCTCCGCCTCCGTGGCCCGCGCCAAGCTGGCGGCCATGGTCGAAGGGGCCGCACTTGCCCGACGCTCTCTAGAACCAGTGCTCGTCGCAGAACAGGCGGCGGCACCCGACCCGATAACACAAGGAGCATGATTGTGAGCCAATCCGATCCGCACGAATTCCTCTTCACCTCTGAATCGGTGACCGAGGGACATCCCGACAAGATCGCCGACGCGATCTCCGACGCGGTGCTCGACGCGGCACTGTCGAACGACCCGTACTCGCGGGTGGCGTGCGAGACCCTGATCACCACTGGGATGGTGGTGCTGGCGGGTGAAATCACGACACCGCAGACGCTCGACTACACCCAGATCGTGCGCGACACCGTGAACCGCATCGGCTACGACAACGGTGACTACGGTTTTGACGGGCACAACTGCGCGGTACTGGTGGCGCTGGACAAGCAGTCCCCGGACATCGCACAGGGTGTCGACCAAGCCCACGAAACTCGTAGCGGCACGTCGGGCGATGAATTCGATCTCGCGGGTGCCGGCGACCAGGGCATGATGTTCGGCTACGCCACGAACGAGACGCCCGAGTTGATGCCGATGCCAATCGCTTTGGCGCACCGGCTATCTCGTCGCCTGGCTGCCGTGCGGAAGGACGGTACGCTCCCCTACCTGCGGCCGGACGGCAAGACGCAGGTCTCCGTCCGCTACATCGATGGTGTTCCCGTCGCGGTGGAGCGGGTGCTGATCTCGACGCAACACTCCGAGGACGTGACCAACGAGCAGATCCGCGAAGACCTGTGGAACAAGGTGATCTCCACCGAGCTGCCGACCGATTTCTACGACGCTGACCAGCTACGTGCCGATCTGCTGATCAATCCCACCGGCCGGTTCGTAATCGGCGGCCCGGTCGGCGACGCCGGCCTGACCGGCCGAAAGATCATCGTGGATACCTACGGTGGGTTCGCGCGCCACGGTGGCGGCGCCTTCTCCGGTAAGGACCCGTCCAAGGTGGACCGCTCGGCAGCCTACGCCGCCCGTCACGTAGCGAAAAACGTTGTCGCAGCGGGCCTTGCGGAGCGCGCCGAAGTTCAGGTGGCGTACGCCATCGGGGTCGCCCGACCCGTGTCGCTGCTCATCGACACATTCGGCACCGAACGGGTGGACCGCCGCCTCATCGAGAAGCTCGTTGGCGAGCACTTCGACCTGCGGCCCGCAGCGTTCAGGGCCTACCTCGAGCTGCACCAGCCCATCTACTCGCCCACTGCGGCGTACGGCCACTTCGGCCGTACCGACGTGGACCTGCCGTGGGAACGCACCGACCGTGCCGCCGCGCTGCGCGACGCCGCCGGCCTGACCGAAACCACCGTGGCCTGAAGGAGATTGAGTATGACGATGACAACCGAGCAGCAGCTGACCGCAAGTCCGGAAGTGGATGTCCGTAATGGCATCGATTTCAAGGTGGCCGATCTGTCGTTGGCCGAGTTCGGCCGCAAGGAGATCCGGTTGGCCGAGCACGAGATGCCGGGATTGATGGCGCTGCGGCGCGAGTACGCCGATGTCGCACCGCTGAGGGGTGCGCGTATCTCGGGTTCGCTGCACATGACCATCCAGACCGCTGTGCTGATCGAGACCCTGGTGTCGCTGGGTGCCGAGGTTCGCTGGGCGTCGTGCAACATCTTCTCCACCCAGGATCATGCGGCCGCGGCGGTTGTGGTCGGCCCGCATGGCACGCCCGAGGAGCCCCAGGGCATCCCGGTGTTCGCGTGGAAGGGCGAGAGCCTGCAGGAGTACTGGTGGTGCGCCGAGCAGATGCTCACCTGGGATGGCGAGCCGGCCAACATGATCCTGGACGACGGTGGTGATGCGACCATGCTGGTGCTGCGCGGCGCACAGTTCGAGAAGGCCGGGGTGGTGCCGCCGGGAGAGGACGACGACTCCGATGAGTACAAGGTGTTCCTGGCGCTGATCCGGGCGCGCTTTGAGACCGACAAGACCAAGTGGACCACGATCGCCGAGTCGGTGCAGGGTGTCACCGAGGAGACCACCACCGGTGTGCTGCGGCTGTATCAGTTCGCCGCCGCGGGTGAGTTGGCGTTCCCGGCGATCAACGTCAACGACTCGGTCACCAAGTCCAAGTTCGACAACAAGTACGGCACCCGCCACTCGCTGATCGATGGCATCAACCGCGGCACCGACGTGCTGATCGGCGGCAAGGCCGCGCTGGTCTGCGGCTACGGTGACGTCGGTAAGGGCTGCGCGGAGGCGCTCAAGGCCCAGGGCGCGCGCGTCGCGGTCACCGAGATCGACCCGATCAACGCGCTGCAGGCGCTGATGGACGGCTTTGAGGTCAAGACCGTCGAGGAGGCCATCGGCTGGGCCGACATCGTCATCACCGCCACCGGCAATCAGGCCATCATCACCCTGGAGCACATGAAGTCGATGAAGCACCAGGCGATCCTGGGCAACATCGGTCACTTCGACGACGAGATCGAGATGGCCCGCCTGGAGCGCGATCCGAAGGTCCGCCGGATCAACATCAAGCCGCAGGTCGACGAGTTCGTCTTCGCCGACGGCCACTCGATCATCGTGCTGTCGGAGGGTCGATTGCTGAACCTGGGCAACGCGACCGGCCACCCGTCGTTCGTGATGAGCAACAGCTTCTCCAACCAGGTGATCGCCCAGATCGAGCTGTGGACCAAGAACGACGAGTACGACAACGAGGTCTACCGGCTGGCCAAGCACCTCGACGAGAAGGTCGCCAAGATCCACGTCGAGGCGCTCGGTGGCTCACTGACCCGGCTCACCAAAGAGCAGGCCGAATACATCGGCGTCGACGTCGACGGCCCGTACAAACCCGAGCACTACCG
>NZ_DATENY010000089.1:0-3580 GCF_035274705.1 Mycobacterium sp.
AGGTGGCGCGACAACCACGCTACTCCAACTTGTCTTCTCTTGTCTACCTATGTATCGGCTCGTAGCTGCCGATAGGCAGACGTGGACGCCTTCGTAGGTTGGCGCTCGTGAGCCAGCGACCGGTACGCACCGACGGACCCGTACCGGTCTACGTCCAGATCGCCGACTACGTCGAAGACGACATCAAAGCCGGCCGGCTCCAGCCCCACGACCGCATCCCCACCGAAAACGACATGCACGCCGAATGGGGCGTCGCCAGAACAACAGCCCGCCGAGCGGTCAACCTGCTACGCCAACGCGAACTCGTCTACACCGTCCCGCAACGAGGCACCTTCGTAAACCCGAACTAACCTCGGCCCGGTTGAGCCGATCCGCACACGCTTCTGCCGAATTGAGTGCGTCGTACATCCATCCCAAGCATGATCCCTTGTCTTCGATGGAATACGGTCGGGGCGTGACGATGCCGAGTGAGACGGAACTGTCCGGAGAGCTGCTCTTGGTCGCCATCGTCGAGATGTCGCCAGGGCAGGCCGCAGCCGGGCAGCGGTACGAGGACACGGTGTTGGGGCTGCTGGGTCGGCACGGCGGATCGGTCGAGCGGCGAATGCGCGGCACGGACTCGGCAACCGAGGTACAGCTGATCCGGTTCCGCTCACGAGCCGGATACGAGTCCTTCATGGTCGACCCAAATCGACTCGGCTACCGGGACGGGATCGGCGATGCCGCGCCCACCACGCGGGTAATCGAGGTACGTGACCTGTAGGCACACAGGTCCTCCGAGCTGGGCCCGATAGTCCTATGACGTCGGCGCGGCCCCGCCAACCCCGGAGACTCTGATGTGCTGATGTCGTACCCGGCGGGGAGGATGGGCGCGGGAGGTACAGATGAGCGACATCGCGGACGTTCCACCCGCCGTTGTGGGCCGGCTCCGGGTGATCTGCGGGGAACTGCCCGAGGCGTACGAGGAGCCGGCGTGGATCGGCCTGCGGTGGCGGATTCGCCGGCGGACGTTCCTGCACGTCTACACCACCGACGAGAGGCGGTCGGCGTACATCGATCTGGACGATCCGGCCATCCTGATGACCTTCCGGGCGCCGCCCGGGGAGTTGGCCGCGCTGGCGCATGCCGGCCCTCCGTTCTTCCGGGCCGACTGGGGTGTGAATGTCGTGGGAATGGTGCTGGACGACGAGACGGACTGGGTCGAGGTTGCCGAGCTGGTGACGGACAGCTATCGCGTGCAGGCGCCCCGCCGCCTCGCGTTCCGGCTGAAGGCAGGTGGATGAACCGCCGGCTACCTCCCCACGTTGCCGCTTATCCAGGTTCGGTGCTGATTCACGGTGGGATAGGTCGGGTTGCCGCACTGGCCAGAGATATTTCAGGAGACGATTCCGATGACGACATCACCCAGTGCCGCATGCTCCGGCCGTCTGGCCGGATTCGCGGATGCAGTTCATTCCCGGGCGTGATCTGCTTCACGAACTGGTAGATGCCTTCGCAGGTCCACCGCGGCGTGACATCGAGGAAGACCTCGCGTCGTTCGTTGGGGAAGCCCGCATTGCTGGTCTTTCCGTAGCCGGTCGTGACTACCTCGCCGGTCGGCACCGCGCCCTGGCTGGGCAGTGCGGGTGCGATGAGGGGCTCCGACAGCAAGATGGGCTGGTCAAGCGCAGGATCGCGAGATCGCCGTCCATTGCCGGGACGCGCCTTCACTCGGTTCGGGTATCGGCCTCGAGCACGGTGAGGTCGCGCACCGCGTACCGGTGATGCTCGGCCTCTTCCTTGAGCACGACGCTGAGGCAGCGGCGTACGACGTAGTCCTTGTCCGGGTAGTGGTCGGCCGGCTTGCGACCACATACCCGGTCGAGCTCGGCCTCGGTGAGCTCGTCGACGACCCGGCGCATCGTGGCCATGCGGGCGAGCCGCGGCGCGAGTACCTCGTCGAGCGTCGGGATGGCATCGAGGGTGAGCCCGAGGAGCTTCGCCGATGCTTCGGCCGGCATCCCGCCGCCAGGAAGGCCCAACGAGTGGTACGGCGCGTCCTCCTCGAGCACGGCGTTGCCGATCCAGGCATCGCTGGCCATCAGCAGATGCCGCTGCGTCTCGACGAACGACCACTCGCCGTCGACCTGCTCATGCAGCTTCGCCTCCGGTAGGCGCCTGGCACGGTCAAGCGTCTCCCCCCATTGCTTCTCGATGGCATCCCAAGCGGCCCGGTATTCGGCGGCGGACGTGGCCTCACGGGCCAGCACCCGGTTGGGATGCAGCCGATCGAGCTCGGCCTCGACGTAGGCGGTCACGTCGACGTCATTGACAACGACACGCTCGAAGCCGCCACCAAGGGAGACGTTACCCCCATAGCAGTCCACAATCTTCAGACCGGTGACGTCGCAATCGCGAATCTCGAGACCAGAGAGGTCGCACAGATGGATGCGGGCACCACGAAACTGGTCACCTTGGGTGTACTCAGCAGGCATGGGACAGCTTCCCGTATCCGTCCCGCCCCCGCAAGTGAATGGCACAACGTGAGGGTTGCGTATTGCGTCCGGGTGGGAGAGTGCGGGATCGAGCATCTTGGCGAGCGCTCGACGATCGATCTTGCCCGCGCGGTTGAGAGCCATCTCGTCCAGCCAGACGTAGACGCGTGGAATCATCGGCGCGGGTAGCCAACTACCCAGTTGGCTTGTGAGCAGCTCGTCGGGTCGCCGTTCGCCGACCAGATAGGCGACGATGGCCGCGCCGCCCGGGGTGTCCTCGCGCAACAGTGCCGCCGCGTCGACCACGCCTCGGCATGCGCGCAGGTTGTGCTCCACCTCGCCGATCTCGACCCGGTACCCACTGATCTTGATCTGGTCGTCGATTCGGCCGACGTACACGTAGTTCCCGTCCGGCTGAAGCCGAACGTTGTCCCCGGTGGCGCACATGCGCTCGCCGGGCCTCTCGGCGAACGGGTCCGGGAGGAACGAGGCCGCCGTGCGGCCGGGATGGCCGGGATAGCCTCTGGCAAGACCGGCGCCGGCCAGGTACATCTGGCCGGTGTCGCCGACCGGGACGGGGTTCAGCTCCTCGTCGAAGACATAGGTTCGCACGTTGCGGATCGGGCGCCCGATTGGGACCCACTGCGGGGTCGAGGCGTCGCAGGGATACCACGTCGCGGCCACCGAGGTCCTCGACATAGCCCCACACTCATCTGCCGCCGACAACGCGCGGTGGGGCGCACGCCGGGATGGGAGCAGATTGGGAGCAGCCGGGTGCTTCCAACTACGCTGAACTGCGCCCAACGGCGGTCAACCGCACTCAACTGCACCCACGCTTCTGCTGGTCAGTACAAAGTCGCAGGCCAGAGGCGGTGTCGACCGTTCGTTGACACGGAAGAGGTCACTGGTTCGATCCCAGTATCGCCCACCACAGTTGGCAGTGCGCGAACCATCCGATTCACGTCACGGTCGGTATGGGTCAGTCCATGGAGGGCTGGCCCTTCGTCGTTCCCGGCTAGCGGAAGTTTGAAGACGGGCCGGACGGTGTCTTCCGCGGTGATCGTGATCTCGTGGATCAGGGCTTCGAAAAGTGCCTTGCGGGCGTT
>NZ_DATENY010000090.1:0-58005 GCF_035274705.1 Mycobacterium sp.
GCGCGCTACGACGGGGGGCTCACCGGAAAGAAGCTCGAGGCTAAGCCGAAGTCCGAGGGTGACGGGTCACAAGTCAAACGCAACGAGCACCACAAGCGCGCAGTCGGCAAGGGCGATCCACAGGTGTACGCCGGTCAGGCCGGACAGCCCAAGTTCAAGGTCGGCGACGCGGTCGTGGTGCGCGAGCTTCCGGTGATCTTCTACACCCGCACACCGGAGTACGTGCGCGGAGCGACGGGTGAAATCGCGGCGGTGGCATACGAAAGCCCAGCCGCCGAGGACGAGACCTGGGACCGTCCCGCGACACCGGAATGGTTCTACGTCGTTCGGTTCAACATGTCTGATCTTTGGTACGGCTACACCGGAACCGCCGACGACGTCGTCCAAACCGAAATCCCCGAACACTGGCTGGAAGCCGCCAAATAGTCTGCCCGGAAAGGATTCTGCATGGCCGATCACGACCACGACCACGACCGCACCGTCAAGCCGATGGTCGACGAAATCACCGACTTCGAAGTGCTAGAGATCGCACTGCGTGAATTGTGTATCGAGAAGGGCATATTCACGGCGGAGGAGCATCGCCTCTTCACCGAGTTCGCCGAACAGATCGGCCCCACGCCGGCAGCACGTCTGGTGGCGAAGGCATGGCTGGACCCGGAATTCAAGCGGCTCGCTCTCGCCGAACCGATGACGGCAAGCAAAGAGGTCGGTGTCGACTGGATGGAGCCCACCGGGTTTGGCACGCCAAGCGACTTCACCGCGTTCCAGATCCTGGAGGACACTCCAACAGTGCACAACGTGATCGTCTGCGCGTTGTGCTCGTGCTACCCGCGGCCGATCCTCGGTAACTCGCCCGAGTGGTATCGCACGCCCAATTACCGCAGGCGCTTGGTCCGCTGGCCGCGCCAGGTGCTCGCCGAGTTCGGGCTCTACCTGCCCGACGAAATCTCGATCCACGTACAGGATTCCAACCAGAAGCACCGGTTCATGGTGATGCCCATGCGCCCGGAGGGAACAGAAGACTGGAGCGAAGCGCAGCTGGTCGAAATCATCACGCGAGACTGTCTGATCGGTGTCGCACTGCCGAAGCCCGGTGTCACCACCAACGTGATTACCGATACCCGTGCGGCTATCCACCCTGGGACCGCCGGATGAGCGAGCGGATCGGGGCCCTCGAAGAAATCGTGGAGCGCAACCAAGTCTGGCCGGTCATGGCCGCCAAGTACGGCGTCGAGAATCCAGTGCCGCCGTGGAAGACCAGCCTCGACGGCCTCTGCGACGCCCTCGACCACGCCGCATGCACCGAGAACGTCCCCGACTTCAAAGAACGGCGTGACGAGGAAGACGCACTGTCGGCAACGGTCTACGCGAGCCTGCCCTATCCGGAGAACCAGCTCGTCGCCCTCGCACATTCCCTCCTGTCTCGCGGCGTCATCGACGAAGCCGAACTCAAACAACGGCTTAACACCATCCGCGAAAGGCTCGAAGCCTAGATTCACAACCGTGGAAAAAGTCATCATCACCCTGCGGGGCGCAGATGCGGACGAAACGTGGTGCGGTCGACTGCGCGACGAGGTTGCCGCCGAAATTCTCGACACAGGTGTAGCCGGGCTTGCGGTCAATGTGCGCGACGAGGCGGTGCGTGACTCACTGATGACCCTGACGACGCTCGACCCGCCGGTGATCGGCTTCGTCACGCTGTGGACCCAGCAGTCCTATGGCGATCAGGTTCGCGCGGCGATACGCCGGCTGGAAAAGGAATCCGATTGCGTCGCGGCCTACCTGGTCACCGAATCCGTGCCGCTGCCGCCTCCGGACACGATCCCTGGGCAGCGCACCGAGGGGCTGGCGAATATCGCGTTGCTGCGCCGGCCGGACGACCTCGATGAAGCGACGTGGCTGACACGGTGGCATATCGACCACACGCCGGTGGCCATCGAAACGCAGTCGACGTTCGGGTACACGCAGAACGTGGTGGTGCGGGCGCTGACGCCCGGCGCGCCCACCATCGCCGCGATCGTCGAGGAACTCTTCCCGATCGAGGCGACATCCGATCTGCACGCCTTCTTCGGCGCCGCCGATGACGACGACCTGCGCGACCGGATGGAGCGCATGGTGGCCAGCACCGCCGCATTCGGCGCCAACCGCGACATCGACACCGTGCCGACGAGTCGCTATGTATTCCGGACGCCCTTCACGGGAGTAATCCGATGACCACGCTCGACGACGCGGTGGCGCTGGCTGCCGGTGAGAGCGGGCTCGCGGTGGTGTCGACCCTGCGCGCCGACGGCACAATTCAGGCCTCGCTGGTCAACGCCGGCGCGCTGCCGCATCCGTCGACCGGGCAGCCGGTTCTGGGGTTCGTCACCTACGGCAGGGTCAAACTGGCGAATCTGCGGGTTCGTCCGCAGCTCGCCGCGACGTTCCGCAAGGGTTGGCAGTGGGCGACGGTCGAGGGGCAGGCCGAACTGGCCGGGCCCGATGATCCGCAACCGTGGCTCGCCGACGCCGAGCAGCTTCGGCTGCTGCTGCGCGAGGTGTTCACCGCCGCGGGCGGCACCCACGACGACTGGGACGAGTACGACCGCGTGATGGCTGAGCAACGTCGCACCGTGGTGCTGGTGGCACCCAGCCGGGTGTACAGCAACGGCTAATGCTTACGCTTCTGCCGTGACCCTTCAGATCAGCGACGACGCCCGGGTACGCACGCTGACACTCAATCGGCTCGACGTGCTCAACGCGTTCAACGAGGAGCTGTACCACGCGACGGCGGTCGCGCTGCGCGATGCGGCCGCCGACCCCGATGTGGCGGTCGTGTTGCTGACCGGTGCGGGACGGGCGTTCAGTGCGGGAAACGACCTCAACGAGATGCAGGCCCGCATCACCGATCCGTCGTTCAATCAGCGGGGAAGCCACTTCACGACGATGATCGACGCGCTGGCCGAACTGCCCAAGCCGCTGATCTGTGCGGTCAATGGCGTCGGAGTGGGCATCGGCGCAACGATTCTCGGCTACGCGGATCTGGTGTTCATGTCGACGGCCGCCCGGCTGAAGACTCCGTTCACCAGCCTGGGCGTAGCCCCCGAGGCGGCGTCGTCATACCTGTTGCCGCGGTTGATGGGCCGGCAGAACGCGGCCTGGCTACTGATGTCCTCGGAGTGGGTCGATGCCGAAGAGGCGCACCGCATGGGGCTGGCGTGGAAGGTGTGCGAGCCGGACGAACTGTTGGCCGAAGCCCGTCGCCACGCTGAAATCCTTGCGTCGCGGCCGATTCCGAGCCTGATGGCGGTGAAGCAGACGATCGTCGAACCGACCCGCGCCGAGATCGCGGCGGCGAGTGCCCGCGAGATCGAACACTTCGCCGTACTGATGGGGGCGGCGGCCAACGCCGAGGCCCTCGCCGCATTCAGCGAAAAACGCACGCCTAACTGACATGGATTCGTCGTCCGCGTCGGCCACGCCAGCCCGTCGCCCAGCGCCGGACGAGATCGCTGCGTTGCTCGAGCCGATCGCGCGAGAGAGAATCCCCGGCGCGAACGATGCCCGCGTCGCCAATTGGCGAGCGGCCGATCGCGGGTTGTCCACGGAGACGTTTCTGTTCGACCTGCAAACCGACGGACTCGACGGCCCAATTATGCTGCAGCAGCTGGTCTTTCGTCGACCACCTGCGGTCAGCCTGTATCCGACCTACGACCTGCTGCGCCAGGTCCTTGTCATGAACCGCCTCCAGAACACGCCGATCACCGTGCCGACCGTGAACTGGCTCGACCGCGATGACCGCCAGCTCGGCACGCCGTATTTCGTGATGGAACAGCTGCCGACCATAGGCAGCCCGGGCGACTGGCCGTCGTATCACACCGACGGCCTCTACTTCGACGCCACACCCGACGAGCGGGCCACCATGTGGTGGGGCTGTGTTCAGGCCATCGCGGACATCCACGCGCTGGACTGGACCACGCTGCGGCTGGACAGCCTGCTCATGCCCGGGCTTGGCGGCCGCCCGCTCGAGCAGGTCGTCAACTTCTGCTCAGAACTGCTCGAGTGGGCATCGGAGGGTAACCCGCGCCAAGAGCTCCTCGCTGCCACGAAGTGGTTGCGAGACAACATTTATGAACCCGAACACCTCGTACTGTGCTGGGGTGACAGCCGGCTCTCCAACATCCTTTACGGCCCGCAGTTCGAGGTCGTCGCGGTGCTCGACTGGGAGCTGGCCTACATCGGCGACCACGAAGCCGACCTGGCCTGGTTGCTGTTCTTGGACTGGGCGTGTTCGGAATACGAAGGCGTGCAGCGGCTGCCCGGGACGCCGACCCGAGAGGAAACGATCGAACGCTACGAGCACATGTCGGGCCGCCCGGTACGCAATCTCCGCTACAACGAAGTGCTCGCGGCGGTCGAGTTGGGCATCCCGATTTCGCGGCTGGAGACCCGGCTACGCACCGAGGGTTTACTCACCGGCGATATGGACCTGATCGGGTTCTGCGTTGAAAGGATCCGACAGCTGATCGACTAGCGGCTGACTGTTTTCGAAGCGCAGCCGTTGACCTGGAAGTGCGCCTCGATCATCGCCCGCAGGGTTCGCCGGCACCTGCCGCAGTCGGCGCCGGCGCCACACGCCTCGGCGATCTGCTTCGACGTTTTGGCGCCGTTGGCCACGACCTCGTTCACGACGTGGCTGGTGGCTCCTGTGCACAGGCAGACGAACATCTTCAGCCCCGTTCGTCGATGGTCATGAGGTGGGCGAACGTGCCGACGAATTGCGTGGGGTAAGCACCGAACCCCGCGGTGGACATCCACTCGGCGGCGGCGTCAGGGTGGTCGATCCACTGCCGCGCGGTGATTTCGTCGGCGACTTCCTGCAGGATCATCACTTCACGTCCGTCGTCGAGGGCCTGGTACACCCAGATCTTTCGGACGCCGCCGCGCTTGAATCGCTCCAGGCCGTCGTGCACCTTGTCCATCAGGGACGGCACGTCGTCGACGGACGACATCACGCCGACGATGACGCGGCCGACATGGTCGTCGGGCGACGGCGCATAGAGGTCGATTTTCTCGACCACCTCCCCGCCGAATACAGGAGGAATATCGTCGGCGCCGGAAATATTGAACCATTCGAATATCGCAGGCGAACGCAATACATTGCGAATTGGGCCGGCCTGGCGAATACCGATCGTCACCAATACACGCCGAGGCTCCCAAATCGAGGTGTACAGCACGACGTGATGAGCGCCGATTGATGCCAGACCGTCGCGATGCTTTTTGAGCCATTTCCACATCCGGTCGACATCGTCGACACGAAAATCGCAGGCGAGAATGAGCGAGTGCAGATCGTACTCACCCATTCACTTTCCCTGTCTGTTCGTGCCGGTCGCCGCTGTTAGCGCAGTCTAACCTTACTTAGTGCAGGCAGTCCAGGCCAGGCGGTTGATCTGCGCACGCCTGATTCGCCGTTCGTTGGCGCAACGGGCGAAAACACGCCTGCCTCAACCGCAAAGAGGCGCTCGTGTGGGTCTGCTGCACTAGATTGGAGCCGCACGGCAGACAGCGACACTTGACCAGCCCTCGAGGGTGCTTAGGAGCGACCATGCAAGGTGATCCGGACGTTCTGAAATTGCTCAACGAGCAGTTGACGAGCGAGCTGACCGCTATCAACCAGTATTTCCTGCATTCCAAGATGCAGGCGAATTGGGGTTTCACCGAGATCGCCGAACATACCCGCAAGGAATCCTTCGAAGAAATGCAGCATGCGGAATCGATCACCGACCGCATCCTCATTTTGGACGGGTTGCCGAATTACCAACGCCTTTTCTCACTGCGGGTCGGTCAGACGCTGCGCGAACAGTTCGAGGCTGATCTCGCGATCGAATACGAGGTGATGGCGCGGCTGAAGCCGGGAATCGTCCTGTGCCGCGAAAAGGAAGACGCCACCACCGCGAACCTGTTCGAGAAGATCCTCGCCGACGAAGAGGAGCACATCGACTACCTGGAGACTCAGCTGCAGCTGATGGACAAGCTCGGCGAGCAGCTCTACCTTGCGCAGTGCGTGGCGCGTCCACCGACGTCGCTTTAGCGGTGTAGTTCGCGGCACACCGTTTCCGCCCGCGCGGGATCGGCAACCCTTACGTCGGCGGTAACTTTTCTAGCCTGTCTAACGATATGGCTATAGAGTTGCTCGCCGACGGAAGGCAGTTATGACAACTCCGGCAGTAACGGCCACTGCCGCGGATCCCGAATCCAGCAGTGCGCTGATCAGCCCACAGCGCCGCAACTTCGTTTTCGTTGCGGTGCTGCTCGGCATGCTCTTGGCGGCGCTCGACCAGACGATCGTCGCGACCGCGCTACCGACAGTGGTCGCCGACCTCGGTGGCGCAGGTCACCAATCCTGGGTCGTCACAAGCTATCTGCTGGCGTCCACCATCGTGACCGCAATCGTGGGCAAGCTCGGCGACCTGTTCGGCCGCAAGGTGGTGTTCGGCGTCGCTGTGCTGTTCTTCCTTGTCGGCTCGGTGCTGTGCGGACTGGCAGGGTCGATGACGATGTTGGTGGCTTCGCGGGCGCTGCAGGGCATCGGCGGCGGCGCGATCATGGTGACGGCCACCGCATTGATCGGCGAGGTCATCCCGCTGCGCGACCGCGGCCGCTATCAGGGCGCACTCGGCGCCGTCTTCGGCGTCACGACCGTGGTCGGCCCGCTGCTCGGCGGATTCTTCACCGACCATCTGAGCTGGCGCTGGGCCTTCTGGATCAACGTGCCTGTCGCGGTGGTGGTGCTGCTAGTGGCGGCCGCCGCTATCCCGGCGCTCGGCAAGGCCGGTCGCCCCGCCATCGACTACGCCGGCATCGTGCTCGTCGGGCTCGGCGCGTCGGGTCTCACGCTGGCCACCAGCTGGGGCGGCGGCGAATACGCCTGGACCTCGCCGGTGATCCTCGGCCTTTTCATCGGCTCCGCAGTGGCTCTGGCCGCCTTCGTGTGGGTGGAAAGCCGTGCGGCAGAACCCATTCTGCCCATCCGTCTGTTCCGCAGCCCGGTGTTCACGGTGTGCTGCGTGCTGTCGTTCGTCGTCGGCTTCGCGATGCTGGGTGCGTTGACATTCCTGCCCACTTTCATGCAGTTCGTCGACGGTGTGTCGGCGACTGTGTCGGGTCTGCGGACGCTGCCGATGGTGGCCGGGCTGCTGTTGACGTCGATGGGCAGCGGCGTCCTTGTAAGCCGCACCGGAAGGTACAAGATCTTCCCGGTCGTCGGCACTGCGGTGATGGTCCTGGGCTTCGTGCTGCTCTCGCGGATGGACGCGTCGACACCGATGCTGATGCAGTCGCTGTACCTATTTATCCTTGGCACCGGAATCGGCATGTGCATGCAGGTTCTGATCCTGATCGTGCAGAACACGTCGAGCTTCGAAGACCTCGGCGTCGCGACGTCAGGCGTCACGTTCTTCCGGACCATCGGAAGCTCGTTCGGCGCAGCGATTTTCGGGTCGCTGTTCACCAACTTCCTTGCGGACAGGATCGGCCCGGCGCTAGCTGCCAGCGGCGCGCCGCCGGCGGCCGCGCAGTCGCCGCAGGTGTTACACCGGTTACCGCATGAGGTCGCCGCGCCGATCGTCAACGCCTACGCCGACTCTCTTGGCCTCGTGTTTCTGTGTGCGGCGCCGGTGGCGTTCGTCGGGTTCCTCGTTGCGTTGACGCTCAAGGAGGTTCCGCTGCGTGAGATGGACGCCGTCAATGCCGTCGATCTCGGCGAGGGGTTCGGAATGCCGAGCGGCGATTCGCCGCAGAAGGTGCTCGAAATCGCGATCGGTCGGATGATGCGGCACTCGCCGGAGATCCGCCTGCGCAGCATCTGCGAGAGGCCCGGCTGCAACCTCGATGTTGCGCGCCTTTGGGCGTTGATCCAGATTTACCGCAACAAGCAGGTATTCGGCACCGCGCGGCTCACCGAGATCGCCGATCGGCTGCGGGTGCCGTGCGAAGTACTCGAGCCGACTTTCGACCGGCTGGTCGAGACCGGCTATGCGCTGCGCACCGGCGATCAGCTGTGGCTCACCCAGACGGGTGCGCGAGAGGTCGATGCCGTCTCGTCGGCGTTGGTCAACCGGATCGTCGACAAGCTGGCCTCGTCGCCCACCTTCGAAGGACGGCCGGACCGCGTCCAGGTGGAGGCGGCGCTGGAGCGGATCGCCCATCGTGTACTGGTGCAGCGCGACTGGGACGAAGAACGGGCACAACTGGCCGCAGCCAGCTGATTTGGGCTCATTTTTAGAACGTGTTCCACTTTTGTCGGCTGCGGCGTACGATGCGGCCATGAGCCGAATTGGAGCTTTTGCCGACGACGACGTCACCGCGTTCGCCGTCAAATCGCCCGAGCTCGGCGCCGCTCTCGCGAACTTCAGCCACGCCGTCTACACGAAAGGCCGGCTACCGTTGCGGGTCCGCGAGGCCGCCCGGATCGTGATTGCCTACGCCAACGAATGCGCGGTGTGCCAGAACACTCGCGACTCTGAAGGCGCCGCGGCGGGCATCGACGAGGAGTTCTACGACCACGCACCAGAATGGCGGACGTGGCCGGGCTACAGCGAAGCCGAGCGCATCGCGATGGAGTTCGCCTACCGGTTCGCCACCGACCACACGGCGTTGCGTGCCGACGACGACTTCTGGGAACGCGCCAGTGAGCACTTCACCGAGGAACTGATGACCGACCTTGCGTTGTCGTGTGCGCTGTGGGTCGGCATGGGCCGCGTGTTGCGCACGCTCGACATCGGCCAAACCTGCAAGATCACGCTCTAGCGTTGGACAATGGCTGCTGTGACATCGCGGGCAGCCAAACCCCTCGCCGCAGCGGCCATCGCCCAACTCGAGGCCGACGGCGTCGCCACGCTGATCGGCACCGTCGTCAACCCGGCGGGACTCATGCACGCCAAGACCGTGCCGCTGCGCAGGATGGGCGCGTTCGCCGATCCGGGCCTCGGCGCCAGCCCGGTCTGGCATGGCTTCACGATCGACCAGACGGGCATCGTGACGGGTGGCGCAATCGGGCCGGTGGGGGATCAGCGGATCCGCATCGACCTGGGCGCGCTGCGCATACTTGGCGACGGATTAGCCTGGGCGCCCGGGGCCTTCTTCGGCCAAGACGGCTCTCCGGACCCGTACTGCAGTCGCGGCGTGCTTCGCAGGATGGAGGGGCGGCTGTCGGATGCCGGCATGGCCGCCATGGTCGGTCACGAGATGGAGTTCATCCTCGTCGGGCCGGACGGTTCCCGGTTGCCGTCGCACCTGTGGGCCCAGTACGGCCTGGCCGGTGTGCTGGAGTTCGAAGGGTTCGTGCGCGATGTCATCAACGCGGCAAGCAGTTCGGGCGTCGCGATCGAACAATTCCACCCGGAGTACGGCCAGAATCAGTTCGAGATATCACTGTCGCCGCAACCGCCGGTCGCTGCGGCCGATCAGTTGGTGCTGATCCGGATCATCGTCAGCAGGGCGGCCCGCCGGCACGGTCTGCGGGTGAGCATGTCGCCGGTACCCTTCGCAGGAAGCGTCGGTTCCGGTGCGCATCAACACTTCTCGCTGACGCGTGGCAAGGCGCCCTTGTTCGCCGACGGGACCGGTGCCGGCGGGATGACACCTGAGGGTGAGTCAGCGGTGGCGGGGCTTTTGGCGGGGCTGCCGGATGCGCAGGGTGTGATGAGCGGTTCGATACTGTCCGGCCTGCGCATACAACCAGGTTTGTGGTCGGGCGCCTATGTGTGCTGGGGGACCGAGAACCGGGAAGCCGCAGTGCGATTCCTGATCGGCGGTCCGAGCAACCCGCATGGCGGCAACGTCGAGGTGAAGGTCGTCGACCCGTCCGCCAATCCGTACTTCGCTACTGCGGCGATTCTCGGACTGGCCCTGGACGGCATCGAGCGAAAGCTACCGCTGCCGCGGGAGACGACGGTCGACCCCGCCACGCTGACAGACAAGCAGCGCGACGACGCAGGGATCATGCTGTTGCCGTCAAAGCAGACCGCCGTCATCGATGCGCTGGACCACTCTTCGCTGCTGCGAGGAATCCTTGGCGACGAGGCGGTCGACGCGGTGGTCGCTGTGCGCCGCTACGAGCAGGAGACCTACGGCGGCCTGAGTCCCGATGAACTGGCCGACAAGTTCCGCCTGGCTTGGAGCGTATGAGCTTGTCCGCGTTGGGCGAGCACATCGAGGCCGCGCAGCTGATCGACCACCACGTGCACGGCTGCTGGGTGCAGCCCGTTGACCGGGGGCGGTTCGAAAACGGTCTGAACGAGGCCAATGTCGAGCCGCTCGCAGATTTCGACTCGGCTTTCGACACGCAACTCGGGTTCGCGGTGCGGGCTCACTGTGCGCCGCTGCTCGGGCAGCCACGTCACGCCGACGCGGATGCCTACTGGGTCCTGCGCGGTGAACTCGCGGTGGCGGAACTCGCCAAGCTGTTTCTGTCCTCGGCTCACGTGTCGGACTGGCTGGTCGACACGGGATTCGCCAGTGGGGTAGCCGATCTCGACGCGTTGGCCGGTCTGTCGGTCGGCCGGGTTCACGAGATCGTCCGCCTGGAGTCGGTGGCAGAGGAGGCGGCGCGCGCACCGGGAGATTACGCGACGGCCTTCGAGGCGATCCTGCACGAGCGGACGAAGTCGGCCGTGGCGACGAAATCGATTCTGGCGTACCGCGGCGGTTTCGCCGGTGATCTCTCTGAGCCGATGCCCGCGGAGGTCGCCGACGCGGCGAGCGGGTGGCGCGACAACGGCGGCACGCGATTGACCGACCGGGTGCTGCTGCGGTTCGGGCTGTATCAGGCGCTGCGGCTGGGTAAGCCGCTGCAGCTTCATGTCGGATTCGGGGACCGCGATTGCGATTTACACACGACGAATCCGCTTCTGCTGCTGGACTTTCTGCGGCGCACCGGCGAGACGCCGATCATGCTGTTGCACTGCTATCCATACGAGCGCGAGGCCGGCTACCTCGCGCAGGCGTTCAACAACGTCTACCTCGACGGCGGCCTGGCCATTCACTTTCTCGGTGCTCGCTCGGCGGCCTTCATCGGCAGACTGCTGGAGATGGCGCCGTTCCGCAAGATCCTGTATTCGTCTGACGGGTTTGGCCCGCCCGAACTGCACTACCTTGGAGCGAGGTTGTGGCGCAACGGGATCCGGGAGACACTCCAGAATTTCGTCGACGCCGGTGAATGGAGCGAACGCGATGCGATTCGAGTGGTCGACCTCATCGCCCACGAGAACGCGCGCCGCGTCTACCGGCTGGGCTGACTAGCGCGCCCCGCGCAGCAGCCGGCCCGGCCTGGCGCCGGTGTCGACCCCGTGGCGGCGGGTCACTGCTCCGCTGACCACGGTGGCGTCGTAGCCCCTGGCGCCCTGGATCAGCCTGCGGCCGCCGGCGGGTAAGTCGTAGACCATCTTCGGCAACTCGAGGGTGAGGGAGTCCATGTCGATTACGTTGAAGTCGGCCTTCTTGCCGACCTGAATGACCCCGCGATCGGAGAGACCGAAAAGCGTTGCGGTGTCCAGGGTCTGCTTGCGCACGACATACTCCAGCGAGAGCTTCGGGCCACGATGACGGTCGCGGGCCCAGTGGGTCAGCAGGAACGTCGGGTAGGAGGCATCGCAGATCAGCTCGCAGTGGGCGCCGCCGTCGGACAGCCCCGACACGGCAGCGGGGTGCGTCAACATCTCACGGATGGCATCGTGGTTGCCCTCTGCGTAGTTGTAGAACGGCAGCATCAACAGCGCTGAGGCGTCGGATTCGAGCATCAGGTCGTACATGGTGGCCAGCGGGTCCTCGCCGCGGCGCTCGGCGATGGCGGCGACGGTGCGCTCGCTGGTCGGTTCGTAGTCGGGCGGATCGCCGATCGCGTAGATTTTGTCGGTGCTGTGCTGGATCAGTCCGTACATGGCGTCGAACAGCACCGCCGGGTCCGGCGGCAGATCCGACTCGGACAAGATCGTCGCGCGCACTCCCGGGTCTGCCAGGCGTCGCGCCAACTCCTCCCGATGCAGTTCGGCCTTCAGCTTGCGGTATGTGGGGCGGTGGGTGAATGCGTGATATCCGGGGAAGCCGAACAACATGCCGAACGGTCGGGCCGCGATCTGCGCGTAGACCTCGATCCCGTTTTCGAGCGCCTTGCCCGCACGCTCCAGCAGCTCTTTCCACAGGTCAGGGGCCCCGGGCGTCTGGATCATGGCGAACGACACGGGCCGTTCGATCTCCGCGGCGAGTTTGGTCATCCACTCGAGTTCGCGGATCGATGCCTCGGCCGGACTTTCTCCGGCGACGCCCTGCGGTGCCACTTCGAAAACGGCGCGACCGCCAGCGGCCATCGCTCGGCCCAGGCCAAATAACTCGCGTTCCGCCGCGTAGGTTCCGGGGACTGTCTCACCGTCGATGGCACGGTGCCCCTCGGTACGTGAGGTGGAGAAGCCGAGCGCCCCAGCCTCGATGGCCTCCTGCACGATTCGGGCCATCGCGGCAATGTCCTCGCCGGTGGCTTCCTCGTTGCGGGCACCGCGGTCGCCCATTGCGTAGCCACGCACCGCGCCATGCGGGATCTGGGTGCCGAAATCGACGGCGAGCGGGCGCTTCTCGACGGCGTCGAGGTATTCGGGGAAGGTTTCCCAGCCCCAGGTGATGCCCTCGGCGAGGGCGCTACCGGGAATGTCCTCGACGCCTTCCATCAGCTCGATGAGCCACTGTTCGCGGCCGGGAGAAACCGGAGCGAACCCCACCCCGCAATTCCCGCCGACCACGGTGGTCACACCATGCAGGCTCGACGGCTCCAACAGTTCGTCCCAGCTGACCTGTCCGTCGTAGTGGGTGTGAATGTCGACGAAGCCCGGCGCCACAATGCGACCCGTCGCGTCAAGGGTCTCCACCGCGTCGCCATCCAGGCCGGCGTCGTCGCCGGTTCGCCTGCGCACCTCGACAATCCGACCGTCCTTGACGCCGATATCGGCGCGGAATCGGTCGGCACCCGTTCCGTCCACGACCGTCCCGCCGGTGATCTTCAGGTCGTACATCGTTGCTCCTTATACGAGTTATACGAGGCCGGTCGCGTCGAACACCCAGGACATGTCGGCGTTCGCGAAGTCATCCATCCAGCTCGGCGGCGCGTTGTTGGCGAGCGCACCCATGTCCCAGTAGTCCTTCCACAGCGTGATCTTGTCGTTCTCCACACGATGCACGCTGACGAACTTCAAGACCGCGGATTCGCCGGTGGGCCAGCGCCATTCCTCGTGATGCTCGTACATGACGTCCGAACCGTTGTCGAGCATCAAGCCGGTGAAATTCTCGTACGACGCGAGTGGCTCGAGGCCGATCTTGAGGCGCTTGACGATGTCTTCGGGCCCCTTGGCCGCAGCGGTTGGACCGACCGGCATGTCCAGATAGATGCAATCATCGGACAAGTAGGTCTTCAGTGCTTCCCAGTCTCGGGCGGACAACGCCTTCCACATGCTCAGGACCGTATCCTCAACCGACATTGGCCAACTCGCCTTCCGAAGCCGCCAAGGCCGGCGTCTTGTGCGCGGCGCGCAGAAACCGTCCGGTGCGCTGCTTGCCGACGAGATCGGTGGGCCTGCCGTCGAGGAAGACCGCACGGCCACCGACGAAAACCGCTTTCACGGTGTCGTCGTTGCGGTTCACCATGCGCGACAGACCGCCGTAGTGGTCGACGGTCTCTTCGGCATATTCGTCCAGCGTGGCGTCCAGGCGCTCGGGGTCGAGGACGATGACGTCGGCGCGGTCGCCGACGCGGAGGAGGCCGGCGTCGATGCGATACCAGTCGGCCAGTTCGCCCGTCAGCCGGTGCACGGCCTGCTCGACGGTCATGAACGGCTTACCGGCCTGCTCGGCATCTTGCACATGGCGCAACAGCCGCAGCCCCATGTTGTAGAACGCCATATTGCGAAGGTGTGCGCCGGCGTCGGAGAAGCCCATCTGTATCCCCGGTTCACGGGCGAGCTTCTTGAGCACTTCGGGCCGGTGATTGGAAATTGTCGTGCGCCAACGCAATGCGCGGCCGTGCTCGAGAACCAAATCCAAGAACGCGTCGACGGGATGCAGGCCGCCGCGCTCCTGGCCGACCTCGCCGAACGACTTGCCGACCAGCGAAGCATCAGGGCAGTCGACGATCTCGGCGTCGAAGAAGTCGCGGTGCCACACCCGAACCCCGAACTTGCTTTCGTACTGTTTGCGGAACCGGCGCCGATAGGACTCGTCGCGCATCAAGTCGTCGCGTTCCACCTCGTCGCGCAGATGCAGCGCCGCCGCGCCCGCGCCGAATTCCTCGAAGACCACCAGATCGATGCCGTCGGCGTAGACCTCGAACGGTACCGGCAGGTGTTGCCACCGGAAATTGCCGCCAAGCCGGTTGATCAACCGCGCGGCGGGCCCCATGCCCCAGATGGCATACGGGTTCGTCTTCACGTCGGCCGCCGACAACAGACTCGTCTTCAGCGGATTACGGAAAATGCCCAGCGACTGGACGAGCTGCGAGCCCAGGTTGAGCGG
Organism: Mycobacterium sp.; assembly: GCF_035274705.1. GTDB lineage: Bacteria > Actinomycetota > Actinomycetes > Mycobacteriales > Mycobacteriaceae > Mycobacterium. The sequence goes on from NZ_DATENY010000090.1 coordinate 14,533, forward strand.
ATTCTGAATGTCGGGGCCGGACTGAAGGATTCGGCCAGCACGCCGCAGCAGTGACTTCAGCCGGCGCAGCTCCCGCGGCTTGGCATAGGTCGACGGCAGTGTGCGTGAGCGGCAGACCTCACCGTCGAGCTTGTCGAAAAGCAATTGCTGCGACGACATTCCGACGAAGCCGGCTCGCAACGCCTCCGAGAGCATGCGCTCCATCTGCGCCTGCTCGCGCTTCGTCGGCTGCACGTCCTTACGTGTGGCCCGATCGAGACCCATGGTGGCTGCGCGCATGTCGGAGTGCCCGATGAAGGCGGCCAGGTTCGGTCCGAGCGGCCGGGCCTCCAATGCCTGGATGTACTCCTCGGCGTTCGTCCACGTCTTGTGCTGGTCCACCGCGGCGATCACATGTTCGCGGGGAATGGCCTCGACCCGACCGAAGATGTCGCCGGCGTCCACACCGTCGACATGGATGGTCGACAGCGAGCACGACCCGAGCATCACGGTGGTCACACCGTGCCGAAGTGACTCCGACAGCGCAGGCCCGTCGAGCACTTCGATGTCGTAGTGCGTGTGGATGTCGAGCATGCCCGGCATCACCCACTTACCGGTCGCGTCGACGACCTGCGGGCAACCCTTGTCGTCGAGCTCGTCAGGCGTGATCTCCACGACGTGGCCGTCGCGGATGCCGATGTTGCGTACCGCGGACGGGGCGCCGGTGCCGTCGAACCAGCGGCCGTTGCGAATGATCGTGTCATACGTCACCAGGTCATAGAACAGTGCGGGCTTGGCGGGTGTCAACGAAATCCGTGAACAGATTTCAAAAAATGTCTACTAGGCCAACTGAACTGCGGTTATGCGCCTGCCCAGCCATCCGGTTGGTGTCCGTCGACGTCGGTGAAGCCGTACTCGCGGGCGAGTTCGGCAGAGGTGACGGATCGCTGATTCCACCGCGACCGGTCCTGGTCGGCGGCGATCGCGGCGATGCCCCGGCCGACATATCGCGGTGTCTCCGACTCGGCGAATCCCGGGGGAGCAGTCGGGCCGTCGGAGCGTCCCGGGTTGAGCGCTGTGCGCCAGTTGTCTTCAGTGACGCCCCAGTTGTCGAGCATCATCTCCGAGCGCAGCCAGCCCGGCGTCACGGCGACCGCGGTGGCGCCGAACGCCTCGAGTTCGTGGCCGTGGCTGTAGGCGAGCCGGTTCACGGCCACCTTGGCCAAGTCGTAGAACACCGAGATTCGGTACGTGTCGTCGTTGTATTCCTTTGTCCCGTCGGTTACTTCGACGAGCAGACCGCCGGGGCGCGTGACCAGCAGGGGCAGCAGGCAATGCGAGGTGATCAGGTGGGTGTCGATGCCGAGCCGAAGTATCCGCAGGCCGTCTTCGAGGTCGTGCTCCCAGATGGGCCGATTCCACGACGGCGGACCACCCTTGAGAACCTCGGCACCCCAGATGTCGTTGACGAGGATGTCGATCGCACCGTGCTCGCTGCGGATTCGCTCGCCAAGGCAACGCACCTGCCCGATGTCGAGGTGGTCGACCTGAATCGGAATGCCTTTGCCGCCGAGCTGGGTGACCAGATCGGCTGTCTGCTCGATGGTTTCCGGGCGGTCGTAGTCGGATTGTCCATTGCCCGTGACGCTGCTGCGGCCGGTGCAGACCACCGTCGCGCCGGCCTCACCCAACGCCGCGGCGATGCCACGCCCCGCGCCGCGGGTGGCGCCTGCAACAACGGCGACGCAACCGCGCAGCGCATCACGGTCGGGTGTCCATGCCATGGCATGAGTATTGCGCGCGCGGACAATCGCCAACGCTGATTCAGATTTCGGGCGCATACTCGCCAAGGTGACACCGTTACAGCGCTATATCGCCGAAGAAATCGCGACCGACCATATCGACGGCTTGCTATCCCGACGCGAAGCTCTGCGCCGCCTTGCGCTCCTCGGGATGGGCACCGCGGCGGCGACGGCCCTGATCGCCGCGTGCAGCCGGGAAAACCAGACCGAGAAGCCCACCGCGAACGCGCCGGTGACCTCGAGCGGGCCCGCGACCTCCAGCGCCGCGCCGCCGGGAACGGAGCACGCCCTTACGGCCACACCGATCACCTGGCCAGGGCCGCAGGGCGAGCTGCAGGCGGCCTGGGCGGAGGCACCGAACGCCAAGGGGGGCGTTCTGGTCATCCACGAGAACAAGGGCCTCAACGACTGGGTGCGTTCGGTGGCGGGCCGCTTCGCCGGGGTCGGCTACTCGGGCCTGGCAATCGATCTGCTGTCGGGCCAGGGCGGCACGGCGAAGTTCACCGACCCCGCGGAGGCGACTGCGGCGTTGGGCAAGATTCCGCCCGCCGAGTTCATCGCCAACCTCAAATCGGGTATCGACGAGTTGCAGCGCCGAGTGCCGGACAAGAAGATCGCGGTCGTCGGATTCTGCATGGGCGGCGGGCTCGTGTGGCAATTGCTCGCCTCGGGTGCGCCACAGTTGGCCGGCGCGATCCCGTTCTATGGACCGGCGCCGGAGAACCCCGACTTTTCCGGTTCCAAAGACGTTGCGGTGCTTGCCTTTTACGGAGAACAAGATCAGCGTGTCAATGCGACCGAACCCGTCGCCAAGGCAGCCCTCGAGAAGGCCGGGCTCGTCCACGAACTGGTCACCGAGCCCAACGCCAACCACGCGTTCTTCAACGACACCGGCGACCGGTACAACGCCGTGGCAGCCGACGACGCGTGGCGCCGCGTGCAGGACTGGCTCACCAAATACGTCGGCTGATCCCGCGAGCGTGCGTGTCTGCGGGCGACACGCGGGTGTCTGAGCCAATTTTGCGCACGCTCGCGGTATACGGGACGCACGTTCACGGGACGTTTTCCTAGCGGCTAACCCGCCGTTGTTGACCGCACACGCGTGCCGGTTCTGATTCACCTCATGCGGGTTGTTCAGGTCGCTAACTTTTACGGCCCGCGCTCGGGGGGCCTGCGCACAGCGGTCGATCGTCTGGGCGCGGAGTACTGCGCCGCCGGGCATGAAGTCTTTCTCGTCGTACCGGGACGGCATTCCGAGTGGCGCGAACTGCCTTCGGGAGTTGTACGTATCTGCCTGCCCGCCAGGTTGATTCCGTTTACCGGCGGCTATCGGGCGGTTCTTCCCCGGCCCGTCACATCGCTGTTGGAACAATTGGCGCCCGACGCGATCGAGGTGTCGGATCGCCTGACGCTGAGGTCACTCGGCGGCTGGGGTCGCAGGCACGATGTCGCCGCGGTCATGATCTCGCACGAGCGCCTCGATCGGCTTGTCGGACAGATACTTCCGGGCCGGGCAGCGCGCTCGATCGCCGACGCTGCCAATCGGCGCACGGCGGCCAGCTACGACGCGGTGGTCTGCACGACGGCGTTTGCCCGCGAAGAGTTCGATCGCATCCAGGCCCCGAACGTCGTCACGGTTCCGCTCGGCGTCGACCTCGACCAATTCCATCCCCGCCGCCGCTCAGTGACGATGCGGCAGCATTGGGCCCACCCTGAACAGACGCTGCTGGTGCACTGCGGCCGGCTATCGGTGGAAAAGCATGCCCATCGAAGCATCGACACCGTTGCCGCGCTACGAGATTCAGGCGTCGACGCGAAGCTGCTCGTCGTCGGGGAGGGTCCCCTGCGAGCCCGGCTCGAGCGACAAGCTGCCCGCCTGCCAGTCGACTTCACCGGCTACATCGGCTGCCGCGACACCGTCGCGACCATCCTCGCGACGGCCGACGTCGCACTCGCGCCCGGGCCGCACGAAACGTTCGGACTGGCAGCCCTCGAGGCGCTCGCGTCCGGTACCCCAGCCGTGGTCTCGCGGACCTCGGCCCTGGCCGAGATCCTGACGGCGGACAGCGGAGCCACCGCCGACAACGACCCCGGTGCAATTGCCCGTGCGGTCACATCGATCATCAGTCGGCCAGAACACCTGCGCCGCAACAGCGCACGCAAGCGCGCCGAGCAGTTCACCTGGCCACGTTCGGCCGCAGGCATGCTCACCGTGCTGGGCGCCGGCTAGGCGCCGCGCTAGTTTGTCCGGGTGGCCGAGGACACCGAACGAACAAGAAGCCTGTGGTTTGCCCTGTTGCTCACACTGGCCAACGGCTTCCTCGACGCGCACACCTATCTGGCCCGCGGCGGCGTGTTCGCCAACGTGCAGACGGCGAACGTGATCTTCGGCGCCATCGACACCTCCGAGCGGAAGTTCGTGTTGGCCTTGGCGCACCTGTGGCCGCTGCTGGCATTCATCGCCGGGGTCGCGCTCGCGTCGCACATCAAGTCCGGCCGCGTCGAGCGCTTCTTGCGCCGCCCGCTGCGCTGGACGATGGCCGTCCAGGCGCTCGCCCTGGCGGTCATCGGATTCGTCCCAGCGTCGGTGCCGCACACCTATGTCACTGTGCCGATCTCATTTCTCGCCGCGATGCAGATCGGGCTGTTCCGCAACATCGGCGACCTCGTGTACCTCCCGGTCGCCACCACCGGAAACCTGATGCGGCTCGTTGAAGCCGGCTACGACGGATTTGTGGAGAGGCGGCCCGCGTCGCGCCGCGCGTTCGGCGTCTACGGCTCGCTGACGCTCGCGTTCGCCTCTGGAGCGCTGATCGGCGCGATCGCCAGTCGAGCGTGGGGCGTGCACGCGATCTGGTTGCCCGCGGGGTTTCTCGCGGTCACTCTGTGTTTGTTCATCATCGATGAGCGCCACCTGAGGTGAACTACCATCCAGGAATGATCCGGTCGCTGATTCTTCTCACCGCCGCGGTGGGGTTGGCAGTGGCCGGAACCGTGCCGGCCGAGGCGGAGCCTGCCCCACCGCCGTGTTCGTACACGCTGTCTGGACCACACGTCGTACAGCTTTCCGGCACCAACGCGGTCACCGCGACGCTGTCACCGGCCGGCTGTGACCGTTCCGTCGCGTATATGACCGTCGTATGCGTGCAATTGCAAGGCAGCGATGGCCCCGGCCAATGCGCGCAGCAGAACGGAATTCTGACGGCGCAGGTGTTCTACCAGCCATACCGGCCAGGAGCGACGTACATCGCCACCGGCAGGGGATGCGCCAACACCGGCAACCCGCCACAGCAGGTCTGTCAACCGATGGGCCCGTTCACCGCAACGCTGTAGACGTCACGCGGGGCGTGCGCCCAGACCTGAGCTGACATAGTGCACGTCGGGCCGGGGATCGAAGCGGTAGCCGCGGCCGCGGACCGTGGTGAGCACGCCGGCATAGCCGTCGAGCTTTGCGCGCAACCTGCGCACGTGGGTGTCCACGGTTCGGAAGGACACCTCGTTGCCTGGGGCGCGGTCATGCCAAACCTCACGCATGAGTTCGGCACGCGATACCGGCCGCCGCGGCACGCCGCCGAGGTAACACAGCAGCTCGAACTCGCGGTACGTCAGGCGTAGTGGTCGGCCGTCGACGCGAACCTCGCGCTTGACGCGATCGATCGTCAAGCCTTCGGCGCGAACCGCGACAGGGGCGAGCGGCGGTCCCGCGGAGATTCGCGCCTTTCGGGCGCGCACCCCTGGAACGGAGTGCGCGACCAGCTGGCCGAACTCGTCAGCGAGTTGCGCTGTGCGTCTTGATAATTCAGGCGTACCTGTCGGAACGTCGAGCACCAGAACCACCCGGACGGTGTCCACCGGTGGCCTCGGTGAACGCGGCGCGGCTTGGTACACCCCATCATTTTTGCGGTCCAGCGATCAGCCCGACAGGGTTTGCCTCCCCGTGAGCCCAACTCAGAACGCCGCCAGTACCTGCCCGGCGTACGTCTCCGTGATGAACTGGCGGGCTGATTCCCCGTTCAGTGCCTCCGCGAGCGCGTCGATGGCGAAGCTGTCGTAGTTGTCGGGCCGCGCGACGAGGTATTCGGCGTAGGCGGGGTTGCCGCGATCACAGTGCAGGGCGCTGCCGATGTCGACGCCCCACTCCATGGCCTGATTGCCGAACAGGAAAACCACGTCGAAATCCGCCCGGACGCTACCCAGCAGCCAACTGGTCAGCTCCTTGAACACCAGGCGGCGTGGATTCGACCGAATGTCATCGATGGCGGCCAGCCGCCGCCGCGCGGGGACGCATTCGATCAGGCCGAGTTGGTTGAGCATCATCAACGACCTGTCCACGTTCACCGGATCGGACGGCAGCGCGACCTCGGCATGGTCGGGGACTGCGTCGAGGTGCGGTATCCAGGTCGAGTACAGCCCGAACGGTTCGATGTGCACTGGCACGACTGGAACCAGCCGATTGCCGGTGCGCCGGTTGAAGTCGTGAAGGAACGGCAGGTACTGAAAGAAGTTCGCATGCAACCGGCCGGCGACCAGTAGATCGTTCGGTTCATCGAAGCTCTCAAAGATCTCGATCTGCAGGTCTATGTCGCGCGCCGCCAACGGCTCACGCACGTAGTCGAGGATCTCGGCGTGCGGCACCGGGGTGGCGCCGACCCGCAGCGGCGACTTGCCCTTGGTGCCGACGGCACGTACCGAACTGCTCACCGACCGAACACTACCGACACCGTCATCTGCCGCAAACCCAGCGCATCTGGCAATTGTGTCCAATTGTTACACCGTATGACTCACGGTGACTCCAGATGTGGTGCCGCACAGCGGCTTACTCCTAACCTCCGATGTAACCATTCCCCACCTTGTCATCCGAAGGCGGTCGCAGATGTCCGAAACCACAACCACCCCAGACACTTTGGGGGAGACGCCCCCGAACCAGGTACGCAAACTGCGCGGTAATCTCGGCGTCGCCTCAATCGTGTTCATGGTCGTCGCGGCGGCGGCGCCGCTGGGCGTCATCGGCGGTGTGGTCCCGCTGGGTATCGCCTCGGGCAACGGTGCAGGCTTTCCTGCGACCTTCATCGTGTCCACGGTGGTCCTGCTGTTCTTTGCGGTCGGCTTCACTGCAATGACGCCGTACGTGGAAGAGGCCGGCGCCTTCTTCTCGTATGTACGCAAATCGCTCGGTTTGCCGGCGGGTATCGGCATCGCGTTTGTGGCCGTTGTCAGCTATCTGGCGATGGAGGCCGGTGTTTACGGCCTGCTCGGGCCAGCGGGCGTGAGCATCGTCGAGTTGTTCGGCGGTCCAACGTTGCCATGGTGGCTCTTCGCGGCGGCGGCGTTCCTGGTGACCACCTACCTCGGTTACCGCCACATCGAGCTCTCCAGCCGCGTGCTGGCAGTCCTGCTGACCGCCGAAATCGCAATTGTGGCCGTGCTGGACCTCGTCATCGTCGAGCAGGGCGGAGATCACGGGCTGTCGACCGGCATCGTCAACCCAAGTGCGATCTTCTCCGGATCGCTGGGCATCGGATTGCTTTTCGCGATCATCAGCTACGTCGGCTTTGAGGCCACGGCCATCTTCCGCGACGAAGCCCGCACTCCGGAGCGCACGATTCCCCGCGCCACCTATCTTGCGCTGATTCTCATCGGCGTGTTCTACGCCGTCACCAGCTGGGCGCTGATCTCGGGATGGGGCGACGAGCAGGCCGTCGCCAAGGCGACGGACTCCGGTTCGACGTTCCTGGGCGATGCCGCGCAGCGCTACCTCGGCACGTTCGGTGCGGACGTCATCACGGTGCTCTACCTAACCAGCTTGTTCGCATGCATCCTGTCCTTCCACAACGTGGTGTCGCGCTACTTGTTCGCGCTGTCGCAGCGCGACGTACTGCCAGAGGCATTGAGCCGTCCGCACGTTCGGCACGGCTCGCCGCACCAGGCATCGTTTTGGATATCTGGTGTTGTCGCGGTGAGCGTGATCCTTGCTGTGGTGTTCAACCTGGATCCGACCGCACAGTTCTACACCTGGTTCGCGGGCGCGACGTCGGTCGGCGTCGTGATCCTGATGCTCGCCACCAGCGTCGCAGTGCTCGTTTACTTCGCCCGTGACCGGCGCGGTCACTCGCATTGGCGGGTTCGCGTCGCGCCGGCCCTCGGTCTGGTCGGCCTGCTCGGGTCCCTGATCTTGATCTTGGCCAACCTCAAGGACTTGGTCGGCGGCTCAAGCATTCTCGCGTGGGTGATCGTCGGGCTGCTCGTCGCGGCCTTCGGAGTCGGCGCGATCATCGGCACTCGGGTTTCGGACAACGCGGCGGCGGCATCATGACTCAGACCGTGGACACGGGCGCGGCGGAGGAGGAACTGCTGCGGGGGATCGCCGACGGCTCACTCACCGAAATCGAGGTGGCGTGGAGCGATCCGTTCGGCCACGCCCAAGGTAAGCGGATACCGGCCGCGCAGTTCCTTGATCGCGCGCGTGGGCACGGATTCGCCTTCTGCGAAGCATCGTTGGGCTGGGACACTGACGGCACAGTCATCGAAGGGTTGAGTCTGACCAATTGGGACAATGGCTATCCCGATGTCTTCGCCGTACCCGACTTCACCACGTTTCGGGTCCTGCCGTGGCGGCAGGGTGTCGGACATGTCATCTCGGATATCGTTGCGCACGACCGCAATCCGTCTCTGCTCGATCCGCGGGCTGTGCTCAAACGGGTGCTCGCCCGGCTCGCGGGCCTCGGCTATACCGCCAAAGTGGGTGTGGAGCTGGAGTTCTACCTGCTCGGCGCTGACGGCTTGGCCCTTCACCACGACATCCACGCGTACTCGCTGGAGAACGCCAATGCCCTTGATCCTCTGCTGACGGATCTCAATGAAACACTGGGAGCTTTCACCAGTTTGGAGGGAATCCAGACGGAGTACGGGCCAGGTCAGGTGGAGACCAACCTGGTGTACACCGACGCGCTGGCGGCCGCCGATGATGCGGCGCGGCTCAAGTATGCCTCAAAGGAGGTCGCTCGCAAGCATGGCAAGCTCGCCAGCTTCATGGCCAAGCCGTTCTCCGAGCATTCCGGCAGTTCACAGCATCTGCATATTTCGTTGTGGCGAGATGGCGCAGCGGCTTTCGCTTCAGACGACGGCGCCGAGAACGAGGTGGCGTTGCACGCCATTGCCGGGCTTCTCGAACACCTGCCGTCGATCACGCTGTTCGGTGCCCACTCGGTCAATGCCTATCGCCGATTTGTCCCTGATTCGTTCGCGCCGGCGACCGTCACCTGGAGCCGCGACAACCGCAGTGCCGCGGTCCGTTCGCTGATCGAGGCCGACCCGTCGGCCACCCGAATCGAGCTGCGTAGCGGCGCTTCCGACGCCAACCCGTATTGGTTGGTCGCATCGGCACTGGCGGCCGTCGTCGCCGGGCTGGAGGCGGGCCGCCGGCCGCCGGAAGCCGAGGGGGGCAATCTGTACGTCACCGGCATTCCGCTCCCCGAGTCACTGGGCATCGCGCTGGCCCTTGCCACACAGGACGACACGATCCTCGACATACTCGGCACCGAGTCCGTGCACGACTTCGCCGCGATCGCTCGCAGCGAATGGGAGCAGTACTCCGTCCATGTCAGCGACTGGGAACGCCAGCGCTACCTGGCGAGTTCATGAGCTCGCCACGCTTCGGCGTATGGGCTCCGGTCTACGGAAACCACGGCGCCCGCAGCCACCCTGCCGACGCGCCTGACGCAAGCTACCGCCGCAACCGGGACGTGATTGTCCGCGCCGAGCAGGCGGGATACGACGCAACGCTGGTGGCACAGCACGTCATTCATCCCAGCAACACCGAGGACGGCGTGCTCGAGACGTGGTCGACGCTGGCGGCGCTGGCCGAGGCGACCAACCGCATCGAGCTGATCGGCGCGATAAAACCGTTGCTGATCAACCCGCTGGTGTTCGCCAAGATTGCCGCCAATATTGCGGATATCTCCCGTGGGCGATTGTCGATCAACGTGGTCAGCGGCTGGTTTCTGCCCGAACTCGAGGCGCTGGGTCTAGATGTGACCGATCACGACGACCGGTACGCGTACACCCGCGTGTGGTTGGAGACGGTGCTCGATCTGTGGACAGGCAAGCACGTCGACATCGGCGCGCGGGACGGTCAGCCGGCGCTTGTGCGCCCGACGCCCGATGAGCCGCCGCCTGTGTACTTCGGCGGCGAGTCCGAGCCGGCCCGCCGGCTCGCCGCACAGCACGCAGACGTGTTCTTCATCAACGGGCGACCGCTGTCCGACACCGTCGACGTGATCGAGGATCTGCGCGCACGCACACGTGACGGAGGCCCAATGCGGTTTGGTTTGTCCGCGTTCGTGATCGCCCGCGCGACCGAGGCCGAAGCGAGCGCCGAGCTGAATCATCTGCAGTCACTCATCGACGCCGAGAAACGGCCGGAAATCTCCTCGGGCACTGACCCGCAGACCCAGATGTACAAGGTGCTGTCGGGGTCCAGCCGGGTGGGATCCAACGGCGGAACCCTCGCCGGCCTGGTGGGCAGTTACGGCCAGGTCGTCGAGCGCATCCAGGCGTTCCATGAGGCCGGTATCGACTTGTTCATGCTTCAGTTCCAGCCGCTGGAAGCCGAGCTGGAACGGTTCGCAGACAAGATAATTCCGCATTTCCGCTGAATGCAGGAGACGACATGACCCTTGATGTGGTGGCCGCGCGCCCGGCCTTTTCCGAAGAGCCGCTGGGCGGCTCCACGGCGCAACGGCTGGCCCGGTTGCCTGCCATCGTCGATGAGTTGCGCCGCGCCGACGCGGCGGCCGAACGCGACCGCGTGCTGCAGTACGGTGCTGTCGCGCGACTTAGGCATGCCGGGTTGTTGGGCCTGCGGGTGCCGGCGCGTTATGGCGGCCCCGGTGCGGGTGCCCGCGATGTACTGGCGATGGTGATTCAGATTGCCCGGGCCAGTTCCAATGTGGCCCAATCGCTACGGGCCCACTTCGGCTTCTCGGAACGCTTGCTGAGCAATCGCGCGACCGAGGCCGAACGGGTGCAATGGTTCCCGTCCGTCAACTCCGGGCGGGTGTTCGGTAACGCGGTCACCGACGCACAGGGCAAGTCACCATCGAGTTCGGACACCACACTGCTCGCGGATTCCGCGGGCGTACTGCGGCTCAACGGCTACAAGTTCTATTCCACCGGAACACTGTTCGCCGACCTCATCGCCGTGTCGGCGATCGATGCCGAAGGCAGGGATCTGCAGGCGATCGTCCCCACGGACCGGCTCGGCGTGGAGCTGTACGACGATTGGGACGGTTTCGGTCAGCGGCTCACCGCAAGTGGCGGCACCCGGTTCACCGATGTGATCGTGCACCCGGTCGAGGTAACCACGGTGTCCGACGGCAAACATCTCGGGCACTCAACCGCGTTCCTGCAGCTGTATTTGGCCGCGGTAGCTGCAGGCATCGCGCACGCCGTATTCGACGATGCTGTTTCGTACGTACGGGATCGGGCACGTCCGGCTTCGCACTCGCTGGCCGACACCGCGTCGGGTGATCCGTTCATCCTTCAGGCGGTGGGGAGTATCGGCGCCGACGCCTCGGCGGCCGAAGCGGTCGTGCTCGCGGCGGCCGATGTGATCGACGCTGTAGTCGATTCGGGCCGTCAGGCCGACGCCGACGCGCTCGCCGAACTGGCGATCACCATCGCCAAGGCCCAGCTGGTGGCCGAACGACTCACCCTGGCGGCCGCCGAGCGGTTGTTCGACACCGGAGGAGCATCGGCTACCGCCCGCAAACTGAATCTGGACCGGCATTGGCGCAACACCCGCACCGTAGCAAGCCATAATCCGTTGGCGTACAAGGCCTATGCGGCTGGCAATTACGCGGTCAACGGGGTGTGGCCGCCTGCCAACGGCTACTTCTGAATCTTCGCGTAGCACCCCCACGTACCGCGAAATTGCTCTTATTTGAACCAATTCGGGCCGATAATCGTGTCTTTCGCAACGGTGCAATCGAAGGGGTCACGATGAAGAAATTGGGTTTGTTCTGTGCGGCTGTGTGCCTGGTCGCGGCGACGGCCACAGCGTGCGGCGGATCGAATACTGCCACGCAGGGACGCGAGACCGGGACGGCGACTCTTACTGCCAGCCCGACGGCGAGCGAAGGGAAGGCCAGCGCTCCGGCCGAGGCGGCCGCCGGTGCCACGCTGACGATCGTGAACATGAGTTTCGGCCAGCCCATCACCGTGTCGCCCGGGGCGCAGGTGACCATCAAGAACGACGACTCCGCCGAGCATTCGGTGACCTCCGATACGGCTGGCAAGTTTGACGTGGAAATCGACGGCAAGGGGCAGGGCACGCTCACCGCGCCGACCGAGCCGGGTGAATACGCCTTCCATTGCAAGTACCACCCGTCGATGCACGGCACTCTGATCGTCAAGTAGTCGCGCGGGAGAAGCGTTCCCACGCCGACTGGCGCGTCATTCCCAGGGCGGCGCCGATGCGCGCCCACGACACGCCGCGCTCCCGCAGTTCGTCAACTCGGTCGCGCAGGCCGGCTTCGACATAGGTCGCCGATTCGGCGATGAATGGAATCCGTTGCAGCAGTTCCTCATCCGATAGCGTCGCCCACTCGGGAACAGATGGCGGTTCGGCCGTCTTGGCCTTGGCGAGCACGCCAACGCACAGGTCCACGCAGGTGTCACAGATGTAGACAGCGGGGCCGGCGACCAGCCTGGCGACCTCGGTGTGGGGTCGGCCGCAGAAAGAACAGCGCCATTCGGCCTTCTTGACGGTCATCGTCGACTCCTCAAGTTGTCAGGTATCTCCTGACACGCGTTTTGTAAGGTAACACCTGACATGGCCGACGGCCAACGTTTAGACGTCGCCACGCGAGGGCACCCGCCTGAATTAGCGGGTTCGTCAATCTGACCGGGCCCGACCGATCGAAGGAATCGACATGACTACCAACACCGTGATCTGGATCGTCGTTGCGGTCGTCGTCGCGATCGTCGTGGTCGCCGTGCTGGCGCTCCTGGCCCGCAACGTCCGCAATCGTCGCCGCCACCTGCATGCGGAGCGCATCCGCGAGGAGGTCGGCCGTGAGACGCAGCGCGTAGAGAAGCGCGAGGCGTTCGCCCAGGAGACCGAGGCCAAGGCGCGGGCCGCCCAGGCCGAGGCCGAGGCCAAGGCTGCGGAAGCGGCCAGACTGCAGGACAAGGCCTCATCGCATCGCGAAGCGGTCACCACATCACGCGAGGAACTGGATGCGCAGCGGGAGCGCGCCGACGCGCTGGATCCAAAGCGACGCGACTCCGAACAAGGCAAGCATGAGCGCATGGCGGAGGGCGCACCTACTCAGAACACGTCCGCCCGCGAGCACCATCAGTCGTGACGATCGGCGGTGACCGCGAACGGGCACCGGCGGTGCTGTTCGACGTCGACGCCACATTGGTCGACTCGAACTATCTCCACGTACACGCCTGGTATCGCGCGTTCGAGGAGGTCGGACACGGAGTCTAGGCGTGGCGCGTCCACCGGTCGATCGGGATGGACGGCTCAACGCTCGTCGCCACGCTCGCCGATCGCGCTGATGACGACGCCCGTTCGCGCGCCAAGGACCTGCACTCGCGCTACTACAAGGAGACCGCGTCGCCGCTGCGCCCGCTACCCGGCGCACGCGAATTGCTTGAACGCGTCAAAGCCCTTGGAATGCAAGTGATTCTCGCGACGTCAGCGCCCGACGATGAACTGGAGATTTTATGCATGGTCTTGGACAGCGACGACCTTGTCGATGCGGTGACGTCGTCGAAGGACGTCGACACCGCCGAGCCGAAACCCGACATCATCGAGGTCGCACTCGACCGCGCGGGTGTGGACGCCGCCCATGCCGTCTTCGTCGGTGACGCGGTGTGGGATGTGGAAGCATGCGAACACGCCGGCGTCCCGGCGATCTGTGTACTCAGCGGCGGTGTATCCCGCGGCGAACTCGAAACCGCCGGCGCGAAAGGCCTTTTCGAGAATGTGCGCGAGCCGTGCGATCGCCTGGATACCACCTCGATCGCCACACCCGCGCGAGCGGTGCAGACTGCCCGCCAGAGAGATCTACGCTCGCGGTTGGCGGGTGCCGGTTCCGGACGGTTCCACCCGCGAGCAGCTCAGTTTGGTGGTGTCCAAGACACCGGCAGCCGCTTGATGCCGTGAATGAACGGCGATAGCAGCCGTGCCGGCTCTTCGGTCGCAGCGATGTCGGGCATCTGGCGGTGCAATTCCTCGAACATGACGCTGATCTCTCGGCGCGCCAGGTTGGCGCCGAGACAGAAGTGCGCGCCGCCACCGCCGAAACCGACATGCGGATTCGGCGTTCGGGCAACGTCGAACGTCCATGGGTCGACGAACTTGTCCTCGTCGCGGTTGGCCGAGCAGTACCACAACGACGCCTTGTCACCGGCAGCCAACTTCACGCCAGAAAGTTCGCAATCCTGCGTCAGGGTGCGGCGCATGTAGATCACCGGCGCGGCCCACCGCACGATCTCTTCGACGGCCGTTGGCGCGATGGTCTCGTAGTCGGCCCACCATTTCGCGCGCTCATCGGGATAGCGGGTCAGCGCCAACACGCCGTGACTGATTGCATTGCGGGTGGTCTCGTTGCCGGCCACCACCAGAAGAATGAAAAACGACGCGATCTCGGCCGACGTCAGGCGCTCGCCGTCGACTTCAGCCCGCACCAGAGCGGTCGTCAGATCCTCGTGCGGATTGTCTCGACGGTCCTCCGCGAGCGCGGTCGCGTATGCGCCGATATCCATCGAGACCTTGACGAACTCCTCGTAGTCGGTGGCGATGTCCTTATCCCCGAAGCCGAGAATCACGTTGGTCCAGTGGAAGATCCGCCGGTGGTCTTCCTCGGGGATGCCCATCATGTCGCAGATCACTTGCAGGGGCAGCGGGCCGGCCAGCTCCTCCACCACCTCGCCGGTGCCGTCTGGATGCTCAGCGATCATCGTTTCCACCAGGCGCCGTGCCCGGTCGCGCACGGAAGCCTCGGTGCGGGCCACCACCTTCGGGGTGAACGCCCTGCTGACGATGTTGCGCAGGCGCAGATGCCGCGGGTCGTCCATGACGATCATCGACCCGAAGAACTCGGACAGCTCGGGGTTCGCATCGTTGATGGTGATACTCGGCCGCGAGCTGAAGATGTGCGGATGGCGGCTGGCGTACCAGATGTCGTCGTATCGAGTCAGCGCCCAGTGTCCCGGTCCTTCTTGGACCCCCGGCGTCTCGAGCGGAGGGTGAAACGAGATCGGCGCCTCGCGGCGCAGCGTCGCAAATGCGCCGTCGCGCAGGTCGTCGTCTTGCACCCAGAACTTCCACGAGCCCAGGTCGACGTCGGACAGGGGCACATCTGGGGGAGCGGCGCCGTTCACCCGCGTGGCGATACCCATATCTGCGAGCGTAGGTTCCGGCCCGGCCGCCGGCACGGATTTCTGAAACATGTTCCAATTCGCAATCCGGCGTGATGCACTTCCATGGTGCGTAACCCACATGCGGGGCAACCCTTTACGACGTCCGATGCCCAGATCGCCGAGGCGTTGCTCGACGTCAGCATTCCGACGTTGATGTTGTCGCTGGTCCACATGTCGGGCGATCCCAGCTTGATCCGTGGCGAGCTCAAGCCCGGCGGCCTGTTCCTCAACGAGGTACAGGGCTACATGTCCGAAGAGGACAAGGCTGCGGTTCGAAAAATCGCCCTGGAGGTCATCGCTGACTACCGCGACCGCGACTGCCCTGAACCCGAGCCGATCGGCCCTGAGCTGCTGCAGGAGATGATGCAGTGGCTGGTCTGCGAACCGGTTCCGCCCGAATACGTGCCCATGCTGCTCGAGGAGATGGAGCTCGACGGCCGCGACGCGCGTGCGGTCCGTGGCACACCTGCCGACCTCCCGGTGGTCGTCATCGGATGCGGCGAGTCCGGCCTGCTGGCCGGTATTCGGCTGAAAGAGGCCGGCATCCCGTTCACCATCGTCGAGAAGAACGCCGGCGTCGGCGGGACGTGGTGGCAGAACTCCTATCCCGGTGCGCGCGTCGACGTCGGCAACCACTTCTACTGCTACAGCTTCGAGCCGACCGACCAGTGGACGCACTTCTTCGCCGAGCAGCCCGAGCTGCAGGCGTACTTCCAGACCGTGATGCACCGCTACGACATCGGCAGGCATGTGCTGTGGGAGACCGAGGTGACCGAGGCTTCCTGGGACGACGACACCGCGACGTGGACCGTCCATGCCCGTGGACGTGGCGGTGAGATGACGACGTTGACGGCGCGAGCGGTGATCAGCGCCGTGGGGCAACTCAACCGTCCGCATCTGCCCGCGATCGACGGCCAGGAGGACTTCGCGGGGCCGTCGTTTCACTCCTCCGAGTGGGACCACTCGGTGGATCTTCGCGGCAAGCGGGTTGCGATGATCGGCGCGGGCGCCAGCGGCTTCCAGATCGCCCCCGCGATCGCCGGCGACGTCGAGCAACTGACGGTGTTCCAGCGGACAGCACAGTGGATGTTCCCGAATCCGAACTACCACGCCGCGGTCGGACCGGGTGTGCAGTGGGCGCTACGGCATCTGCCGTTCTACGGCCGCTGGTACCGCTTCCTGCTGTTCTGGCCG
Organism: Mycobacterium sp.; assembly: GCF_035274705.1. Taxonomy (GTDB): domain Bacteria; phylum Actinomycetota; class Actinomycetes; order Mycobacteriales; family Mycobacteriaceae; genus Mycobacterium. The sequence continues at coordinate 30,942 of NZ_DATENY010000090.1, forward strand.
GGCTGCGACAAGGGCCTGGCCGCCGCCTACGTCGACCCTGACTATCCGGATCAGCAGAAGGCGGTCAGCGAGATCAACGAGATCACTCGGATCATGTTCACCGAATGGATCACCAGCCAGATCGGCGACGATCCGGAGCTGCTGGCCAAGGTGGTGCCGGACTACCCGGCCACCGGCAAACGCACCCTGCAGGACAACGGCAGCTGGCTGCGCACGCTCACCCGCAACAACGTCGAACTGGTGCGCACCGGCATAGACCACATCGCACCCGACGCGGTGGTCACCGCCGATGGGAAACGCTACTCGGCCGATATCATCGTGTACGCCACGGGTTTTCAAGCCAATAGGATGCTGTGGCCGATGACCATCATCGGACGAGATGGCGAAATCCTGAGCGAGCGCTGGGGAGAGCGGCCGTCCGCGTATCTGGGTATCACGGTGCCGGGCTATCCGAACTTCTTCTGCATGTACGGTCCTGGCACAAACCTCGCGAGCGGCGGTAGTCTGATTTTCCACTCCGAATGTCAAATGCGCTACATCACACAGTGTTTGGAGCTGCTGATCGAGGGCGGGCAGCGCTGCCTTGAACCGCGCGACGACAAGACCCTCGACTGGCACGACCGCACCCAAGCCGAAATGCGCAGGATGGTGTGGTCACAACCGTCGATCAAGCACTCGTTCTACAAGAACCAGTTCGGCGAAGTGTACGGGCTGAGCCCGTGGCGACTCGTCGACTACTGGAGCTGGACCCGAGAACCTGATCCGGACGATTTCGTAATCCGCTGAGAAATATCTGCGCGAACAGACGCAAAACTGACCCAAAACCACTCAAAAACGGCAGTTTTGCGCCTGCTCGCCCAATAAACGTTAGCCCAGTTCCCAATTCATGCTCTTGGCGAAGGTCCGGGCATCGTCGGAGATGGTCCCTAGCTTGTGGCAGCGCTGGATGTACTCCTGCACCATCGGCATGAAGTTCATCGGGTTGTATGCGTCTTCTTCATAGCTCCAAAGACCGTTGCCGGCGTACTTGAGGATGGTGATGCAGGGCGCCTCGTGAATGCTGCCGTCGCCGGGATCTTTCATCCGATTGAGGACTTCGGAGAAGACCCAGCCTTTCTCCTCGTCGATGGCGTGCCATGTGGTGGGGTAGTAGGGCATCTCACTGCCGGGGAAAGTGTTCATCGTCGACACAATCCACTCGCGGATCGCCTCGCGTCCCTGGAACTTCCCGTAGGTGTGCTCGACGTAACTGGCGTCCTCGGTGAACTCGTCGGCATACCGCGACCAGTCCCAGTTCTCACCGATCTCGACAACCACCTGCTCGTGTTGTTTGAAGGCCTCTTCGAGCTCCTGACGTGACCACTGACCCATCGCAGACCCCTTCGGCTGGCGGCGAAAACTAGAACCTGTTCTACCAAAGCAGGCGCGCGTCGCGGAGCCGATTCAGGAAACCGTCAACGTGCGCAGCTGTGGCCACATCTCGGCCCACGGCTTTCGTTGTCCGGTCAGCAGATACGCGTGCATGTCGTCGCCGATGTCGTCGACCGTCCGGGCATTGGTGAAGTAGGGTCGCAGCGCTTCTGGCGCACGTCCGATATAGAGCACGGTGTCGAAGCCGGGCGGTGGTGCCGGGAAGTAGCCATAGCTGCGGTTGGTGCTGTAGGTCTCGGGCAGGTCGTAACGCTTCGCGTACCCGTCGAGGTAGGCGGCGACGATGTAGGACTCTCCCATGATCACGGTGTGCTCGCGCTGCCCCGTTGGCAAGGCGTGGTAGGCGTCGGCGGCTCGCCGCGCGATCTGCTCGCCGACGTCGGAACGCGCGATCGACACCGAGACCACCAGCGCGCCGACGGCAACCGCCACCGTGAGCAGCCACCCCGGCCAGAGCAACCACCGCCGACGACCGCTGCCCCGCTCACGGCGTCGCTGCAGTCCCAGCGCCCCCGCCGCGGCGAGCGGCGCATACAGCCCGGCGAGGTAGTACGGCCTACCCTGGGTCGCCACGAAGACGAGATACAGCACGACGAAGGTGACGCCGATGAAGCGGTAGTCACGCAGCTCGTCGTCGCGCAAGAACCGCCACCGGCCGTAGACCACCAGCGCCGCCCCCACCACACCGGCGAACACGATCAGCTGGACGGCGATTCCGGGCCGCCCGCCGTACAACGCCTGCGCCTCGCCGGCGACGACGGGCGCCATCCGCAATTGCGGCCAGCCATTGACGTATTGCCACACGACAGTGGGGGAGGCGATCGCCGCCGCGATACCGGCACCGGCCCAAAGCGGGGGGCGGCGTAACAAGTCGCGTGGACCGATACAGGCCGCGGACGCGAGCAGCACCACAAAGAGCAACAGCACCTGGAACTTCGTCAGCGCCGAGATACCCGCTACGGCACCGAGTCCGAGCAGCAGACGGTCGTCGCGCAGGTGCACCCAACGGATCATCAGCCACACCAGCAGCAGCCACTGCACCGGTTCGAAGGTGTAAGGGGTGAGCCAGTGTCCGGTCAATGTTGTCCACACGCCTGTGGCCTGTGCCGCTGCAGTGAAACCCTGTGCGCGGCGGTCACATCCGAGTTCGCGGGCGATCAGCCCGGCGATCATCACAGCAGCGGCGGTGGCGATCACGGCGGGTAGGCGCAGCGCGAAGAGTGAGCCGGGCGCGATTGTGTCCATCAACGCGGCCACGGCAGGGGCAATCGGCGGCTGATCGGCCGATCCCCAATCGAGGTGGTAGCGGCCGATCGCCAGCATGTACACCTCATCGAACCAGTAACCACCACCGAATGTACTTGCCGCACAGTGCAATACGGCTGAAAGCGCGGCGATCGGCACCACGACTCGAGCAGCGAACGGCGCAATGTTCGAACTCGAAGTGGTGTCAGTTTGCGCCGCGGCCATTTACGCCCAGGCTATCGTCAGCGCCGTGGCTCTCGGTATCGACCCGCAAGTGCTCGCGGAACTGGCTCCATTGCTTGAGGCTCTCGGCGCGACCGAACCGCCGCCGGTCGGCGATGTCAAGGCGAGGCGTCTCAACGGGCACCGCATGTTCGACTACGTCGCCACCAGGTGGCAGGCAGCACCCGGCGTCGAGGCCGACCGTCACGCGCTCACCGCCTCCGACGGCGCCGAGCTGGAAGCGCGTTGGTATCGCACTGACGCGGCTCAGCCGGGCAGTGCCGTGCTGTACCTGCACGGCGGCGGCATGATCTTCAGCCTCGAACACCTCGGCCACCTCTACAACCTGGCCGTGCGCGAGTATGTGGCGACGTCGGGCGTGCCGATGTTCGTCGTCGACTACCGCGTCGCGCCCGAGCACCCACACCCCACACCAGTTGAGGACTGCTACTCGGCTCTGCTGTGGTTAGCCGAGAACGCGTCGTCGCTGGATGTCGATCCGGCCCGGATCGCGGTGATGGGCGACAGTGCCGGCGGTGGCCTGGCGGCGGGCCTGTGCTTGCTGGCCCGTGACCGCGGCGGCCCCGCGATAGCCCAGCAGCTACTGATTTACCCGATGCTCGACGACCGCACCCGAACGCCCGATCCGCAGCTGTTGCCGTTCTTGACCTGGACCTATGACGACAACATCACCGGTTGGGAGTCGCTGCTCGGCGACCGCGCGGGCACCGACGCAACCTCGCCCTACGCCGCCCCTGCCCGGGCCGGCGACCTGAGCGGGTTGCCTGACACCTACATCGACGTCGGCGACCTCGATATCTTTCGCGATGAGGACATCACCTATGCGCGGCGCCTGTCGGATGCAGGTGTGCCGACGGAGCTGCACCTGCACTCCGGGTGTCCGCACGCGTTCGAAGCCTTGGCTCGGGGGGCCGCGGTGTCGCGGCGAGCAATCAACGATCGCGTGCGTCGCCTGCGTGCCCTTTAGTCACCGCAAAAGGACGGTGATGGGAGCCAAACGCCTCGACTTAACATGTTCGGCCGCAAGGGTATACGTTTTGTTGGGGGTCAGCGTTTTGCCGTCATTGACGCGGGAATGGATGACGAGGGACCAGCGTCGAATACGACGTCGGGGTCTGAAGGTAGGAGTTAACGATGACGCTGACGAAAATTGTGTCAGCTGCCGTGATTGTCGGAGCGCTTGGATTCGGTGCGATCGGGCCGGGCATGGCCGTGGCGTCGGCCGGTCCTGCTGTGCCCGCGCCGCTGAAGCCTGGACACGGAAACGACGATTGGTGCCCTCCGTGGTGCGGTAACGGCAATGGAAATGGCAACGGGAACGGCCACGGGCCCGACTGGAATCACGGGGACTTCGACAAGGGGCCTTGGTGGGCTAGCAACAACCATGCGTGGTGGGACGACAACAACGGCCCGCCGCCCTGGGGCTGGGGCCCGCCGCCTGCGTATCAATGGGATGGCGGTCCTCCGCGGCCGTTCAACTACTGGGGATACAACGCGAACCCCGTGTGGGATGACGGCTTCCACCAGTGGGGCATCTGGCTGTTCGGCCTCTGGATTCCGGTCTTCGGTATCGGCGTCACCTAAGCCTGGTCTGATTCGACGACGGCCTTGATGCGCTCGAGAGTCTTGCGCATGTCACGGATGTTGCGACGGCGCCGCAGCTGGCCACCCAATACCGAGTAGAGCTTGGTGAAGGCGCTGTCGTTCATCCGGAACGACTCTGTGACATCGGTGCCGTCGTCGGCCGGGCTCAACCGGTAGTGCCAGTTGTTGACCGGCGTGTCGCCGACCAGCACTTCGAAGCCGAACTCGCGGCCCGGTTCACAGGCCGTGACTCGGCATGTGGTCCAGTACACCGGGCCGATCTCGTTGCGCCGCACATGTCCTCGGAACCGCGCACCGAGAGAAGGCCCGGTGGCGCCGTCTATCCATTCGGCCTCGAACGTTTCGGGGGAGAACCGCCCGGTGTTGCGGACGTCGGCGATCAGGTTCCAGATCGCCTCGGCCGGGGCCGCCATCGACACCGTCGCAGAGCCGTCCATGGTCACACCTGCTTTCGTAGTCGGGCGCACGTGACGCGGATAAATCCTCTATTACCAACCACTTTCGAATATCCTCCAGGTGGGCGTGACGTCAGCGTGGCTTTGTCGTCGTTGGCGGTGACGGGGGCGCATCCGGTTCCTGCACTTGCGCGCCGAGTCTGTAGATGTGCTCAGGCGTGAGGACAGTGGTGATTGCCGTAGCCAGCGTGGTGCTCGGCTCGCTGCCCTGATACTCGATGTCGGTGTTGGTGAACATGACGAGCGTCGTTTGCTTCTCCGGCAGATAGACCGCCACGGTCTGGTATCCGGGCAGGCTGCCGTTGTGCCCGATCCAGCCGCCGAGATTGAAGATGCCCAGACCGTATCCGTCCTGTGCGGGCATGCCGGGCGCGCCCACAGTCTGCAGCCGCTGCTTCTGCATCTCCGGAGTCAGCAGCTTCCCGGTCGCCAGTGCCGGCGCCCAGACGTGCATATCGTCAAGCGTCGAGATCATCGCACCCGCCGCCCATGCCCATGACGGGTCCCAATCGGTTGCGGTGGTCTCGCTCCCGTCTGCCGTCGTGTCGGTGTAGCCCTGCGCGTGCGGCTCGGGGAACGCGTTGGTGGTCGGAAAGCTGGTGTGGCCCATGCCAAGTGGCATCAAGATGTGGTCGCGGATGTAATCGTGCAGCGATTGACCGCTGAGCTTTTCCACGACCAGGCCGAGCAGGACGGTATTGGTGTTGCAATAGAGGAATCCCTGCCCGGGCGGGAACACATTGGGCTCGGCGAACGCATAGCCGAGAAGCTGCTGCGGGGTGAAGGGACGCCGCGGATCGGCGACCATCGCGTTCTGGAACGCCGTCGACGCGGAGAAATTGAACAATCCGCTCTGCATTCGAGCCAGCTGCCGCAGGGTGATCTTGTCGCCCCCCGGCACGCCGTCGATGTACTTCGCGATCGGGTCGTCGAGGCCGAGCTTGCCCTGATCCGCAAGTTGCAGGATGCCGGTAACCGTGAATGTCTTTGTCACGCTGCCGATCCGGCTGTAGAAGTCGGTCTTCATCGGCGTCCGAGTGGCCTTGTCCGCGACGCCGAACGTTCGCACGTAGCTGCCGTCGGGACCCCAGATGCCCACGATCACCCCAGGAACATTCGCCGCCGTCATGGCGCCGTTGATGGCGGCGTCGAGCCGCTGTGCCAACGCGTCGTTCACCGGCGCGGCCGTTGGGACCGCAGACGAACTGGCAGTGGTTTGCGATGATTGCGGCGGTGTCTGGTCCGCGCAGCCCGACACCGTCAGCGCCAACACCGTCGCGAGGGCCAGCGCCGTTACCTGTGTACTCATCGGGTGCCACACTATTCGCATTGACGCTGCCGCAAAATGGCGACTGGCGTTAACTGTCTGGTGTGACGGACTGGAGCGGCCGCGACTATGCCGAAGTCAGCAGCCTGCAGAGAACGATGGCAACCGAGGCGCTGACCGCCCTTCGGTTCGCATCGGGCGACCGTGTGCTCGACGTCGGCTGCGGGGACGGCTATCTCACGCGCGCGGTGGCGGGCATGGTGTCCGACGGGTTCGCCGTCGGAGTCGACGCATCGCCCAGGATGATCGAGACCGCGCACGCCGGAGGAAAGCCTGCGGCCGTGGGTCCATGGTTCGTCGTTGCCGACGCACGCGCGCTGCCGTTTTCCGAATTCTTCGATGCGGCGGTGTCGTTCAACGCGCTCCATTGGGTGCCCGAGCAGCGACAGGCACTGTCGCAGATCGCGTCTGTCCTGCGCCCGGGAGGCAAGGCGCTCGTCCAGGTGGTCTGTGCGGGTCCGCGGACCAGTCTGGAGTCGATCGCGATGTCGGTGAGTCGAACTCCTCGCTGGGCGGGGTGGTTCAACGGCTTTGCGGCGCCGTTCATTCACGTCGATCCCGATGAGTACGGCGAGCTGGCCGCGTCGGCAGGGCTGACACTCGAGGATGTGTCGGTGACCGACCGCGAATGGGATTTCGGTTCGCGCGCCGAGTTCGCGCGCTGGTGCTCTGTCGGTTCGGGCGCGTGGACCGACCGACTGCCGGTGCACGACCGCGACGCGTTCATCGCCGACCTGGTCGCCGCCTACGAGCCGATTGCCGGGCGTGCCGGCCTGTTCCGGTTCACCCAGATGCGGGCGCTCCTCCGGCGCTAGCGCTCGGCCGATTCGTCCTCGGGCAGGTCATGCCTGACGACCCGCACCCGACCGCGTGGAAGGCAGGCCGCATATCCGTGCAGTTTCCCGTACAACTCCCAGGCCGTACGGTTTTGGTCGCTGTGGGCATGGATCTCGTGCCCGTCGGAGAACCGCACGTGCAAACTGCCGTCCTCGTCCCAACTTGCGTGCGTGCACGTCGAGCCCGCGAAGTTGAACAGCGCACGCTCTGCGTCCCGTGCAGCGTTCGGGTCGATGGGCACCGCCTCTTCGTCGGCGCGGTCGGTTGCGGGCAGCGTGAAATGGAACGGCACCGAAATGACGAGTTCGTTGTCGTCGAGGTTCAGCACTAGGCCGTCGCGGAACATGATGCGCTGCACCACGCACCCTCGGATCCACGGTTCGGTCACTTTTTCACTCTCGCCGCTCGCGCAATCGCGCACAAGTGTTTCCGTAGCATTGGCCGCGGGGGCTGGAGGTGCACGTGAAGATCCGCTTCGGCGTCGGACTGGGCGCCGACACGGGCCCCGACCAATTGGCAGCCGTCGTCGACCATTTGGAAGCGACCGGCGTTGATTCGCTGTGGTTCTCCGAACTCGTGTATTCCAAGGCCGTCGACCCGTTTGTCGGTATGGCTTTCGCACTGGCCAGGACGACGAACTTGAAGGTGGGCACCTCGGTCGCGGTGCTGCCCGGGCGCCACCCCGTGCTGGTCGCCAAACAGCTGGCGTCGCTGGCCGGTCTCGCACCCCGACGGGTGCTTCCGGTATTCGGCCTGCGCTCGGCGATTCCTGCCGAGCGCGAGATCTTCGTAGTCCCTGACGGCGAGCGCGCTGCGGTTTTCGACGAATCGCTGCGGCTGCTGAGATCTGCCCTGCAAGACGGCGATGTCGCGTTCGCGGGTGACTATTTCGCGGTGAGTTCTGCCGGTGTCCAGCCGCGCCCGACCAAGCCGCTGGACATCTGGCTCGGTGGGTCCGCGCCCGGGGCTTTCCGCCGCATCGGCCAGCTCGCCGACGGCTGGCTGGGGAGCTTCGTCACGCCCGGCGAAGCGCGCCGCGGCCGCGAGCAGATCCAGCGGGTGGCGGCCGCATCGGGCCGCGAAATCGAGCCCGATCACTTCGGCATCAACCTCGCGGTCGGCGACGGCGAGCTGTCGGACGAATTGGTTGCTGCGGTGAAGCGGCGCAGGCCCGACATCGACGCTGCCGACCTCATCGCCGAGGACTGGCCGCAACTTCATCGCCACCTCGATGCATACCTGGCGGCCGGATTGACCAAGTTCGTCATTCGATCCGCGCGACGGACCCCGATCGACGAGTTCATCGACCGATTCGTCGCTGAACTGTTGCCGCGGCAGAACTAGGACGCCCATGCGCTGGGCGTACCCGGCGCCCTGCTGCTTGAACCGCGTGCGTGTAGCCACCGTGTTTAGAAATGTGACCTCCGGTCACTCGCAAAACAGGCTGAGTGAGAGGAGATGGGGATGAGGGCTCGATTCTCACGGTTAACCAGATCGTTCGCGTTGGTGCTGGCGGCCGCCGGACTGGTGCTGGGCGTCGTCAACGCGCCGACCGCGGTCGCCGACGATCGTTTGCAGTTCACCGGCACGACGCTGTCGGGCGCGCCCTTCAACGGGGCGAACTTGGTCGGCAAGCCCGCGGTGCTGTGGTTCTGGACGCCGTGGTGTCCGTTCTGCAACGCCGAAGCGCCCAGCGTCAGCCAGGTGGCGGCCGCCAATCCCAAGGTCACGTTCGTCGGCGTGTCGGCGCGCTCCGATGTGGCGGCCATGCAGGCCTTCGTCTCGAAGTACAACCTCAACTTCACGAACCTCAACGATGCCGACGGTTCGATCTGGGCAAGGTACAACGTCCCGTGGCAGCCGGCCTACGTGTTCTACCGTGCCGACGGTTCGTCGACGTTCGTGAACAACCCGACGGCGGCCATGCCTCTGCAGGAGCTGACCGACCGGGTGGCCGCGCTCACCTAGGCGACGGCGCACCGTGCACCAAGAGCTGGTCGCCTTGGCCTTCGGTGCCGGACTCGTGGCGGCGCTGAATCCGTGCGGTTTCGCGATGTTGCCCGCCTATCTGGCATTGGTGGTGCGCGGTGAACGAGCGGGTCAGCTGGCGGCGGTGGGCCGGGCATTGGCCGCCACCGCGGCAATGGCCGCCGGATTTGTCGCCGTGTTCGGCAGCTTCGGACTGCTGACCGTATCGGCTGCCGCGACGGTGCAGCGCTACCTGCCGTACATCACGGTAGCGATCGGGATTGCGCTTGTGGCCCTTGGCGTTTGGCTGCTGATCGGTAGAGAGTTCATCGTGAGCGCTCCAAAGCCGTCGGCCCGCTGGGCGCCGACCGCGCGGCTTGGCTCGATGTTCACCTACGGGCTGAGTTATGCGGTCGCATCGCTGTCGTGCACGATCGCACCGTTTCTCGCGGTCACTGGAGCCGGGCTGCGCGACGGGTCGGTTGCCGGGACCGTGGCGATCTACCTCGCCTATGCCGCCGGTTTCACGGTAGTGGTCGGCGCGCTTGCGGTCGCCGCGGCTATTACGACGTCGGCGGTCGCCGATCGAATTCGCCGAATTGTGCCGTACGTCAACCGAATAAGTGGCGCTCTTCTGGTCGCGGTCGGACTCTATGTCGGCTATTACGGGCTCTACGAGGTGCGGTTGTTCACCGCCAACGGCAATCCGCGGGACCCGGTGATCGCGGCCGCTGGCCGCATCCAAGGCGTGATCGCCGGTTGGGTCCATCAGCACGGCGGATGGCCCTGGATCGTCGCGCTGGTGGCGTTGCTGGTCGTCGCAACCGTCGCGGTCTGGCGGGCTAGTCGCGCCGCGAGATATCACCGTGCAGATCGGGCCACGGTGGGCGACGAATCATAGCCAGCCCGGCCAATGTTGCCGATACGAGCCCGACCAGGATGCCCATCATCGCGATGCGTTCGGCGTCGACGGCAGGCATCCATGCCACCTTTCCGTCTTTGATCACGAACACGCCAGCCGGCTTGACGCCTCTGCGGACCTTGGTGACCGGGATGACGGTTGTCCCGTCGGCGGTTTCGTGCGGCTGACCGAACACACGTGAGGTGTCGGGGTCGACGTCCAACCCGTCGATGATCGGTCGTGCTTCTCGAAGATTCATGCCATCCTCCGTTGATCGTCGGTGAGTTTCGAACCGTAGCTCAGTCCTATTAGGTGATCGTTTCATCGGATGCCGTAAGGAGGGTCGTGATGGTGATTGTCGCGGGGCACGTCGTGGCCGCCACCGTCTGCGAATACGACGTCAGCGACGAGCGGAAGCTATTTTGACGAGCTGCGGCCGGATCACTCAGGACTGGCAGTACGACCGCGTCACGAACGAAAGCGCCTGTTGATACAGCGGATCCAAGCCGCGAGCGTCGACAACGGCGCTTCTCGCATCGTCGACCCTGCTGGTGCAATCGAGCGAGTGCAGCACGGGCCACACGACAGCGAGCTGTTCGACCATCACCTTGTTCAGCCGGTCGATGGTCGCCCGTGACGCGGATAGATCCGGCGGTGCGACCGGCGCGCTGGCAGGGTCGAACTTCCACTGCGCAAACCTCGTGTATTCGATTGCCTCCGTGGCACTTATCTGATCGGTAAAGATCCGTCTGGCATCCTCGGGGTCGATTCCCCGGCCCGCGGCGTCGGCGCTCACCGCCGTCAGGACTTGCTGCACCCGCTGGGGATCTTCGATCGGGTCGTGGGTCTTCCACTTGGTCGCGGCAACCGGTTCGGCGGTCTGCAACCGTTTCGCGGCAGCGTCGACCAACTCGAAGACGGGGTTGTCGTCGTCTGCGTGCGCCGGCGCTGCGATGGTCATCGCGGCCAGCGCCATCGAAACCCACCACGTCGCCATGACTTGTTTGCTCATTGACCGCACCTTGCCTCCCCGCCACGATCCTGCCATCACCAGGGGAGGTCTCGGTGGGCAAGCCGGACGGGGTGGCCGAGGACGCCGTATTCCGGCACTCTGGCTAACGTCGTTTCGGATACGGGATTCAGCAAGGCGGGCGCCACATTCAGCCTGGAGTACACGGCTGTATGCGCGGTGAGCAGCCATTACCCGGGTTTGTCTCAACCTAGCCGTCACCGCCGCGCAGCTCAGTTAGAGCAAACCGGCATGCGCTATTGTCGCGCGCGTTACATTGAGGTCGTCGGTCACCAAAGTACGACCAACGGGGGATAGCCATGACCGTCTCAATCCCGCATCGAAGAGAGGTCGACGACGAAGCGCAGCCCACCAGCCTGGTGGCGCTGCTCCGCGAACTCGGCCTCAACCGGGCATCGGTCGAAAAACAGAAACCCGCGTTGCGGGCCTGGCTCGCCAGCCATCCGGCGAACAAGATGCTCCGAGTCAGCATGCTGTGCAACGGCTATGGGCTGCTTCTCAAAGAAGATACGGTCGCTCACAACTGATTTCGGCCGGATTCTCAGCGGTCGAAATCCGAATCGTCGCTTGGCGCGGCGATGGCCTGTTCGATCAGGTCGGCCTCATTCGCGTCCGACTCTCGCGCGCTCGTAATCCGCGCTGCGTCCCGCCAGGTGTCTTCGTCGTCGACATCGACGGGGATGAGTTGTTCTGCCGCATCGGCTTCCGGTGCGTCGTCGTCGAATCCGCGCCCGTCCTGTTCGGGCATGATCGGCCTCCGTTCCTTGGCAGAGCGGCCACTGAAGCGCGGTTACCGCTGCTGAGCCCGCGCGTCTGCCGCTTCCTGTTCGGCAGCGGTGACGACGAGTGCGTCCGGGCCTGGGTACACCGTCGCGATGTGATCGGTGCTCAGCCACCGGACCACATACGGCGGTGACCCGTCGGCTGAGCGGACTTCGGTGATCACTCCCCGCTGATCATGTTGTTCGACGGTGGTTCCCTTGACCACAAGGAAGTCGCCCACTTTGGCCTTCATCGCCTGCTCCTCTCTTTTGTCAGCCGGCATCGAACCCCGAGTACGTAGGCAATTGTCCTCCCATCGCGCTCACCGCCAAGGTGTAACCGACAGTTCGTGGCCCGCGATTAATTCCGTATACGCACGACAGGACGAAGGACTATGAACGCTAATCACCAGGCACGCAGGAAGTGGACCCGCCGGATCTCGGCGGCAGCGGTGGCGGCGGCATTGCTGCCCGGACTGATCGGGGTCGTCGGTGGCACACCGACGGCCGGGGCGGCGGTCGAAGTTCTCAGTGTTCCGTCGCCATCGATGGGGCGTGACATCACTGTGCAGTTCCAGGGCGGCGGCCCCAAGGCGGTCTATCTTCTGGACGGGCTGCGGGCGCGCGACGATCGCAACGGCTGGGACATCGAGACCGGAGCGTTTCAATGGTTCGACGGATCCGGGCTGTCCGTCGTCGCACCTGTCGGAGGTATGTCCAGCTTCTACACCGACTGGTATCGGCCGGCCGTGGGCAACGGCACGACCCAGACCTATAAGTGGGAGACCTTCCTGACCTCGGAGCTGCCGGCTTGGCTGGCCGCAAACAAGGGCGTGAGCGCGAGCGGCAACGCCGTCGTCGGATTGTCGATGTCAGGCAGTGCAGCGCTGATTCTGGCCGCTTACCACCCGGGCCAATTCGTCTACGCAGGTTCGCTGTCCGGCTTCCTCAACTTGTCGGCCGGCCTGTGGCCCGTGCTGGTGGGCGTCGCGATGGGCGATGCCGGCGGGTTCAACGCGCTCGACATGTGGGGGCCGTACGGCGGGCCGGCATGGCAGCGCAACGACCCCATGCTGCGCATCGGGAATCTGGTCGGCAACGGCACCCGCATCTGGGTGTACAGCGGGAACGGGAACCCGACGGATCTCGATGCCGGGCTGGGTAACGCACAGATACCCGCACAGTTCCTGGAGGGCCTGACGATCCGGACGAACAAGGATTTCCAGGCCGCCTACACGCGCGCCGGTGGACGCAACGGGGTGTTCAACTTCCCGCCCAACGGCACGCACAGCTGGGGCTACTGGGGTGGCCAGTTGCAGGCCATGAAGCCGGATATCCAGCGGGTGCTTGGCGCCGGGCCTGCGGCTTAGAGGTCTCGCGACCAGTATTCGCCGACGAGGTCGTGGCCAAAGCTGTGGTGCGGTTCACGGCGATCACACTGAAAGCCGGCCCGCTCGTAGATTCGGCGTACGGCGAGTAGAACGTCGTTGGTCCACAACGTGATTCGTTTGTAGCCCGCCCTGCGGGCGAATCGCAGGCATTCGTCGACCAGGCGGGTGCCCACACCGCTGCCACGGGTCGACGGCTCGACCAGCAGCAGTCGCAGCTGAGCTGTGTCGGCATCGGCCGCGGTGCAGAACACGCAGCCGACCCGTTCGCCGTCCAGTTCGGCGATCCACGCAGCCTCGCGTTTGGTGGCGTGGCGTTCGGCGAAGTCTGCGACGATGCGGGCGACCAACGTCTCGAATGTGGTGTCCCAGCCGTATTCGGCGGCGTAGCGCGCACCGTGGCGTTCGACCACCCAACCGAGATCACCCGGTGCGGGCGGGCGAAGGACCAGAGCGCTCGACGATGGTTCGTCGCCCAGTGTGCGGCGGATGCGGCCCATGGCGGTGACGAGCTCGGCGCGTTGAGCATCGTCCAACGGCGTCAGCAGGGAGTCGATCGCGTCGGCCTGCAAGCGGTCGAGGTCCGCGAACGCCTTGTGACCCTCGGCTGTGAGCCGGACGACCTGGCGGCGCCCGTCGGTCGCCGACTGCTCGCGGGCAACGAGGCCGGATTCGGTGAACCCGGAGAGGATGCGGCTCAGATACCCGCCATCCAGGTCGAGATGGCGGCGCAGGTCCGAGACGGATACGTCGTCGCCATGCGCCAACTCGAAGAGCACGCGTGCCTCAGTGAGTCCGAACGCTGACCCGACGAGATTGGGCCGCAATAAGCCCAGCACCCGGGAGTAGAACCGGTTGAATCCGCGAACGTCATCGGCGACGGTGGCCATAGTTGACATCGTCAACGGATTCGATGACTTTGTCAACGAGCTTTGGGGCTGGGATCTGTCCTCGGCTACTGTGCGTAAACTGCGCAGACGACGGGGGAGGCTCTCGAACCGCGGGGGGCCTTCAAACAAATCCAAAACCACACGTCAAAGGCTGCACCGTGCCAGAAAAAACGAGCGACACCCAAGGCTTGAAGCCGCACTTCGACGACGTGCAGGCGCACTACGACCTGTCCGACGACTTTTTCCGGCTCTTCCTCGACCCCACGCAGACCTACAGCTGCGCGTATTTCGAGCGCGATGACATGACGCTCGAGGAGGCGCAGATCGCCAAGATCGATCTGTCGCTGGGCAAACTGGACCTCAAGCCAGGCATGACGCTGCTCGATGTCGGTTGCGGCTGGGGCGCGACCATGATGCGGGCAATCGAGAAATACGACGTCAACGTCGTCGGTCTGACGCTGAGCAAAAACCAACAGGCCTATGTCGAGGAGCGGTTCGCCGAGTCTGACAGCCCGCGCACAAAGCGGGTACTGCTCGAGGGCTGGGAGCAGTTCCACGAGCCGGTCGACCGGATCGTGTCGATCGGCGCGTTCGAGCACTTCGGCGCCGACCGCTACGACGACTTCTTCAAGAAGACCTATCAGGCGCTTCCTACCGACGGCAGAATGCTGTTGCACACGATTTGCAAGCCGAGTGACCAGGAATTCGTTGGGCGCGGGTTGAAGCTGACGATGCGGCTTGTCCGCTTTATCAAATTCATCATGGACGAGATCTTCCCCGGCGGCGAGCTGCCGAAGGTGGCAGTGGTCGAGGAGCATGCGACCAAGGTCGGCTTCGAGGTGAGCCGGGTCCAGTCACTACGGCTGCACTACGCGAAGACGTTGGACATCTGGGCCACAGCGCTCGAGGCCCGCAAGGACGAGGCGATCGCGATCCAGTCCGAAGAGATCTACGAGCGCTACATGAAGTACCTGACCGGTTGCGCCGATCTGTTCCGCGACGGCTATACCGACGTGTGCCAGTTCACGCTCACGAAGAGCTAGGGGAGTTCTTCGCGCCGACGGTCGCGACTGCGTCGATCACCGCACCCGGGTTGTCCAGTGAGACAAAGGTTCTCGCGTCCGGCACCTCGATCAGGGTCGAGTTGGGAAACACCGCCGCCAGCCGGCGGCCCAGCGCAGGGGTGAAGCAACGGTCGCGCTGACCCCACACGATCGTCACCGGTTTGGTGAATCGTCCCAATCGGGTGGACACATCGGTCAGGTCGGTCTTGGCCACTTGGCGCAGCAGCCTGGCGAGGTCGCGTCGGATCCGCACGTCGGTACGGCCGGGTTCGAGCCAAGATCTCGTCAACTGGGGATCGGGCCGGAACAGCAGCCCGAAGCCGAGAGGTGAGTGACGCAGAGGTGTCAGCCTCATCTGTTCGAACAACGCCTTGATCGAGACCGGCCCCCGCAGCAGCGCGAAGACGAGAGTGAACGGGAACGGCGGGAACTTGTCGAACGCATCGCAGTTGGTCAGCACCAGGCGGCCGACGTGCTCAGGGTGGGCGTCCACCACCAACTGGCACAGGCCACCGCCGGTGTCGTTGCCGACGAGCGTCACATCCGAAAGACCGAGGGCGGCTACGAAGTCACGGATCATCGTCGCGACGCCGCGCGGCGAGAGCGCCGCTGGGACGTCGACTGGGATCGTGTGCGAACCCAGCGGCCAGTTCGGCAGGTAGCAGCGGAACCCCTGACGGGCCAGGCCTTCGGCCACCCGGTCCCACAGCCGGCTGTCCACCAGGATCCCGTGCACAAACACCACGGGTGGATGAGGCGAGTCCTCCGGACCCAACACGCGGTAGTCGATCGTTGCCTGATCCAGCCTCACTTGCGGCATCTTCGCTATCCTTCCAGTACTTACAAACACTCGGTATGAAAGTTACGTGCAGGTTGTATGAAAGTCAATGACGATGTGGCCGCCGCGGCCTCCGGTCGGCGCACGCAGGCCGAGCGGACGGCGGCAACGCGCGCCCTGTTGGTCGGCGTCGCGCGAAAGTTGTTTGCGGAGAAGGGCTTTACCGAAGTCTCCACGCAGGCGATCGTCGCGGCGGCGGGCGTCACTCGCGGCGCGTTGTATCACCAGTTCGACGACAAGGCGGGGCTGTTCGCCGCCGTCTACGAGGAAGTCGAACGTGACCTCGTCACCGATATCGCGCGCCAGATCGCCGACGACCAGCCGGCCGACCCGTTAGAGGCGATGCGGGTCGGGGCTCGGCTGTTTCTGGATCGCTGTTCGGCACCCGACGTGCAGCAGATCGTGCTGATCGACGCGCCCGCGGTGCTCGGCTGGGATCAATGGCGCGCGGTCGGTCTGAAATACGGACTCGGCGTGATCGAGGGGATGCTCGCACACGCGATCGCCGAGGGCGCCATACCCGAACAGCCGCTGCGACCGACCGCGCATGTGCTACTCGGTGCGCTCGACGAGGCGGCCTTGTTCGTATCCCGCGCAACGAACCGCGACCAGGCACGCACGGAGATGGACGCCGTATGCGATCGGCTGATCAGCGGGATCGCCGGGCGGTAGGCAGCAGCAGCGCGCTGTCGCCGAACTCGTGCCACAGGTAGCCATGGGTGATCGCTTCGCGATACGCAGCGCTCACCAAGTCGGGGCCCGCGACGGCCTCGAGCAGCAGCAGATGAGACGCACCCGCGTCGTGCCAGCCGGTGATCAGGCCGTCGACCACGCGCACCGCTCGGTTGGGCCCGAGCACCAAGTCGGTCCAACCCGTCGCGGCGCCGACCCGACCGTCGGCCGTCGCCGCGGACTCGAGCGCTCGGGTCACCGTCGTCCCGACCGCGATCACAAGCCCGCCTCCCGCGCGTGTCATGTTGACCAGCCGGGCCGTTGCGGGCGGGACCTCGAAGGGCTCCGGGATGGGCGGCTCACCGGGGCCCGCGGACGAGACGCCGGCGTGCAAAGTGATCGGCGCGATCGTGATTCCGGCCGAGATCAGCTCGGTCACCAGCGTGGTGCTGAAGGGCCTTGCCGCACTGGCTATCTCGGCGCTGCCTGGCCGCCGCGCGAACACCGTCTGGTAGCTGGCCAGTGGCCAGCGCTGCGGCACGTAGCTGTAGCGAATCGGACGTCCGTGGCGGTTCAGGTAGGACATGACGTCCCCCTCGATCGCCAACCGCGACGTCCACAAGCGGCTGCCTGCCACGCCACGCCTGGGATAGGACGCCATCACGACGAGCGCCGCACCGTCGGGGAGCCCGATGCGTTCGCCGGGCTCGACGTCGGGCAGAGGGCCTGTGGCGTCGGCGGCAGGCCGCAACTCGACTACCCACACGTGATCGTCGAGCACGGTGGAGAAGTGCGCCGCGATCGGGGTGTCGCCACGGGTGGCGTCGACTGCGGCCGGCAAGGTGGCGGAATTGTTCACGACGAGCAGATCGCCGGGCCGCAGGTGGTTGGCGATATCGGCGAACCGGTCGTGCATGACGACGTTCGGCTTGGCAACAAGTAGTTTGACGCCATCGCGGGCGACGCCGTGCGCCTCCGGCGGTTCTACGGCGTCAGATCCCGGCGGACGGGTGAAGCCCGTGTGCGGGACTGCGAGGGTCATGCGTCGGCTCCGACCACCAGCAGGTCCGATGCCCGGTAGCGGCCGGCCTGCGGCCGCGTGTCGAGCAGCCGCAGCAGCGCCGGTACGACCGACTCAGGTTCTGCGCGGTCGGAGATGTCCTCGCCAGGAAACGCCGCCTGGTGCATCTCGGTGCGCATGTCGCCCGGGTCGAACGCATAGACGCCGATGCCGGGATTCTCGGCAGCGAGGATCGCGGTGAGGTGGTCGAGCGCCGCCTTCGAGGACCCGTAGCCGCCCCAACCTTCATAGGGCTCAACGGCCGCGTCCGAGGTCAGGTTGACTACGACGCCCTCGTTGGCCGTCAACGTCGGCAACGCGGCCTGGATCAGGGCCAGCGGAGCGAAGACGTTTGCGGTGTACACGGCCCGCAGTTCGGCGGCCAGGTAGTCGGCGAGCGGTGGTTGCGGGCTCGGGCCGAGGCGGCTGGCGTTGTTCACTAGTAGCCGCAGTGGTCCCGCGTCGACGGCGGCGACGATCAGTGCGGCGCGGTGTGCCGGGTCGGTGACGTCGCCGGGCACGGTGATCAGCCGCGGGGAGTTCAGCGCGGCGGCGGTGGCCGCCAGATCGGTGGCGCGTCTGGCGTCGGCCACCACCGTCCAGCCGCGGCCAAGTAGGGCCTGCGCCAGTGCACGGCCGAAGCCCTTGGAGCCGCCGGTGACGATCGCGACGGGAGAGATGTTCTGGAAAGTTGTCATACCAGGCATACTGGTAGTTGAAGTTAACTTTAAGTCAAGGGAGACCATATGGAAAGCCGAGACGTGTTGACGGTCAGCGAGGTCGCCGATCGCAGCGGCTTTGCGCCGTCGGCGATCCGCTTCTACGACAAGGAAGGGCTGATCACCGCCACTCGAACCAGCGGCGGACAGCGGCGATTCGAGCGAAACATGTTGCGCCGGTTGGCATTCATCCGCGCTGCCCGCAACGTCGGGTTGACGCTGGATGAGATCGCCGCAGCGCTGGAAACGTTGCCCGACAGCCGCACGCCGACGCGGGCCGATTGGACGCGGTTGTCGAAGGAGTGGCGCGAACGCCTTGATGGTCAGATCGCGGGGTTGATGGCGCTGCGCGACAGCCTGGACTCGTGTATCGGATGCGGATGCCTGTCGTTGAAGAGGTGTGCGATCTCGAACCCCGCTGATAGCGCTGCGCTGGCTGGACCCGGTGCGGTGTACCTGCCGAAGTCCTTGCGCCGCGCGCCTATTGGCCGACCGGCGTAGATTGGCGTCAGGCAGCTGTCGTCTTCACCGGTGGAGGCGTCGATGAACAGCAGGAGAGCTGACTGGCTTCGTTCGCCATGGTCCATGGTGTTGCTGCTCGCCGCGCTGGTGATGTCGCTGGTGCTGGGAACCGCCTGTGTGGTGATCGACAATCGGGCCGCCGACGCGGTGAGCGACGGGGGAGGGCTAACCGACCCGCAGGCCGTTGCCCAGATCGTGGACTCGGCCAAGCAGATCGTGCGCGTGGCGCAGTTGCGGGAAGTCGCCGGTGGCTACGCGTTCGTGTCGTGCCGAAATTCGAGCGAGCCGCCGTACCAGGTCGCCCTCTACATGAACTTCCGCCTACCGCAAGGCGATTCGGTCAAATATCTGCGTGATGTGGCGGCGGCGATGACCGCCAGCGGCTGGTCTGTCGCTCCGTCGACGGCCGAGCATTTCGGCTACAAGTTGACCAGGAACGGCGTCACATCGATCTTTCACCGCGATCCCAACGACGCGAACTCGGGCAATATGCGCCTCTACGGTGAGTGTCGCATCACCGCCGACCACCGCCACGACAACCCGGTGTGGACCGAGGTCACGCAGCTGGGCTGACCGCGATCAACCGCCGAGGCTTCGTTGCAGGAGCACGGTGTCCAGCCAGCGCCCATGCTTGAATCCCACTGCTTTGAGCCGCCCAGCGTCGGCGAATCCGCGGCTGCGATGCAGTGCGAGCGAAGCGTCACCATCCGTGTCGGCAATTACGGCGACGACCTCCCGGATGCCCGCGCGGGCGCAGTCGTCCAGAAGCCTGTCGAGTAGCCGGCCGCCGATGCCGCGTCCGAGGGCATGCGGGGCCAGATAGACGGAGTCCTCGACGGTGTGCCGGTAGGCGGGTCGGGTTTTCCATGGCGTGCAGTAGGCGTATCCGGCTACCTCGCCGTCGAGCGTCGCGGACAGAAAGGGCAAGCCGCCGGCCTTCACCGCGTCGAATCGTCGGCGCAGTTCCGGCACGTCGGGCGCATCGAGCTCGAACGTGGCCACTCCGGTGCGGACGTGGTGTGCGTAGATGTCGGCTATCGCGTCGAGGTCGTCGGACTTGGTGGGGCGAATAGTCAGATCCGGTCCAGACACGACGTCAGCAGGCGACCGGGTGCGACTCGCAGTACGGCGTCGTTCCGCGGAACCGGTAGCGGTGGTCGGCGACCCAGCGATACACGGCTTCCTGCGCCGTGCGGATACCCGGGATGCGGTAGATCAGCAGCGGCAGCCGGGTGCCCAGTGCCGCCGACAACGCCGCGTTTATCGCCTCTGCGCCGCCGTACACCTCACCCGAGTCGTCCAGCCACCACGACATCTCGAACATCCGTGACTCAGGAACGCCGAGGCGTTCGGCAGAGCCGGGCGCCTGGAACGTCTGCGTACGCACACCGCCCGTCCTGTCATGCCGCACGAGGAAATTGCGCGCCCGCGTGCACACTCCGCAGACCCCGTCGAAGAAGAAGACTCCGGACATACCTCCATTGTTCACCCGGGCGTGAGGGCTGCGACAGCCTGACGGGCCGAGATCACAGATGTGAGCCGCAGCGCGGCGTCAGCGCGCGGGCGGTCCCGGTTTGGCATTGGCGGCGTCGCGGCGACGGGCGGCCATGCCGGCCAATGACTCGAACACCACGCGGTGCGCAGCGTTGACGGTCAGCTCGGCGTGGTCGTAGGCGGGCGCCACCTCGACCACGTCGACACCGGCGACGTCGTGTTCGTAGCAGAGTTGACGCACCATCCGCAGCAGGTCGGCGCTGGTGATGCCGCCAGGCTCCGGAGTGCCGGTGCCCGGCGCGTGCGCGGGGTCGAGCACGTCGATATCGACCGATACGTACAACTTGTCGGCCTTGGCCAGCGCCTCGCTGACGGCGTCGCGCATCACGTCTTTGAAGCCGCGCTCCCAAATTTCCTGCATCGTGTGCCATGTCATGCCCTGCTCGAGCATCCACTCGAAGGTGTCCTGCGGCGGCCAGTAGCCGCGAAGGCCGACCTGCACGAAGTGGGTGCCCGGCACCGCACCCGATTCGATGAGCCGGCGCATCGGCGTGCCATGGCTGGCCAGGTTGCCCTCGATCTCGTCGGCGGTGTCGGCATGCGCGTCGAAATGGACGATGCCGACGTTGCCGTAACCGTGCACGTCGGCTACTGCGGTGGCTGCAGGCCAGGTGATCGAGTGATCGCCGCCCAGGATGACGGGCACGATGCCCCGCGATGCGATGGCGTGCACGCGCTCGCGAATGTTGGTGTGCGAGACCTCTGTCTGGCCGTGCGGGCAGTAAGCATCGCCGAAGTCCACGACCTCGAGCCAATCGAAAATCTCCAGGCCCAGATCCATGTGGTACGTGCCAGGCTCGTAAGCGGTGGCCCGAATGGCGCGCGGACCGAATCTCGCCCCCGGTCGGTTGGTCGTCGAAATGTCGAACGGCGCACCGACGATGGCCACATCCGGTCGCCACGACTCGAGTTGTTCGACCTCGGTCAAAAACGGCCGGTGCCCGAATGACACCACGCCGGCGTGGGGCAGCCCGAGTTGCTCGGCCATACCCGGCGGAAGGTCTCGCTGATGGTCATGATCGTGGCCCATTTGACGACGGTACCGCCCCGCGAGCCGGCATGTAGCTGCGCCGGCTGCCGAACTCGATGTCGGCGATCGGTTCGCGGCGGGCCTAACGTCTACCGCCTCGAACGTTCCTTACCGCTCGACATTCCGGCGATTTTTCGTGCGGTAACGAACGTTCGCCGCATGGGCCGGATGGCCTGGGCCGCAACCGATGTCAGCGATCTGTCTGGGTGGCCTACGTCGAGGCGACGGAGTCGTAGCCGGACCGGACGTGGTCCTCACTCATAGCACGGAGAGTGCGTCCCGCAAGTCAACTGGAATCGGCCGCTTGGCCCAGTCGTCGGTGGAAACCACCACGTAGACGTTGCGGCCGCGGACAGCGGCCTGCTCCTGGGTGTCCGCGTTGTGCCGCAGCACGGTGAACGCGAGGGTGAAGCTCGTGGACCCGATCCGCTCGCACTGCACAGCCACACGCACCGAATTGCGCCATCGGACCGGCGCCAGGTAATCGATCTCGCTGTGCACGACCTGGACGTCGTGGCCGGTAGCGATCAGGCCCGGGTACGTCACGCCGACGTGGTCCAAGAACCCTGTGCATGCCTCGTCGAACCAGGTGAGGTAGTGGCCGTTGAACACCACACCCTGCTGATCGACCTCCGCATAGCGCGGCACGACCGGCAGCGTAAACGCGTTCACGGCACCACAGTAATGTCCGGCTTGTGTCTGACATCGACATCGAGGCACTGCGCGCGAACACGCCGGGATGCGCACACCGCAATCACTTGAACAACGCGGGGGCCGCGCTGCTGAGCGCCACGACAATCAGCGCGATGGCCGACTATCTGGAGCGCGAAGCGCTGATCGGCGGGTATGAGGCCGCCGAGGAAGCCACCGCCCAGATCGGTGACGTTTACGCGTCGCTGGCCGAACTGATCGGCGCATCGCCGGAGCAGATCGCCCTGTTCGACAACTCCACCCACGCCTGGAACGCGGCGTTCTACTCGGTCCCGCTTCGCGCCGGCGACCGGATCTTGACCGGCCGTAGTGAGTACGGCAGCAGCGTGCTGGCCTACCTGCAGACCGCACAGCGCACCGGGGCCGAAATCGTGGTCGTGCCCAATGACGACAGCGGCCAGATCGACTTGGATGCCCTGGTGACGCTGATCGACGAGCGCACCAAGCTGATTGGCCTGACCTGGGTGCCGACCTCCGGCGGGCTGGTCAACCCGGCCGCGGAGGTCGGCCGCCTCGCACGCGCGGCAGATGTGCTGTACCTGCTGGACGCCACCCAGACCGTCGGCCAGTTCCCGATCGACGTGACGGCCGTCGGCTGCGACATGCTGACAGGCACCGGTCGCAAGTTTCTGCGCGGCCCGCGCGGCACCGGCTTTCTCTACGTCGCGGATCGCGCGCTCGACCGGCTCGATCCGGTCGTCGCCGAGATTCATTCGGCCACATGGGATGGCGGCCGATCCTTCACGTGGGCAGGCGGGGCGCGGCGCTTCGAGTCGTGGGAGAACAGCTACATCAACGTGATCGGCCTCGGCAGTGCGGTTCGTCAAGCCCTCGACATCGGGCTCGAACCGATCGGCAGGCGCAGTGCGGCCCTCGGCGCGCGGCTGCGCGCCGGCCTGGCGCAGATCGACGGTGTCAGCGTGCACGATCTCGGCCGCCGGCAGTGCGCGATCGTCACCGCACGAGTGGCCGGCGTGGCCACGGCCGCGGTCGCCGACGAGTTGTCGAGGCACGGCATCAACGTGACCACCACGGTCGCCGAGCACAACCAGTTCGACAGCGAAGTTCGTGACGTCCACCCGATGGTGCGACTGTCGCCGCACTACTACAACACCGAGGCCGAGATCGACCACGCCATCGGGGTCGTCCGGGCGCTGGCAGCCAATCGGCGATGATTTGCTGCGCCTTGGGTCGGCAGCGGTCCGGCGCGGCTACGATCTTCGCGTGATCACCCCGGAGCGATCCATATGACGGGCAGCGAGCAATGGCAGGCCCCGAGCACGGCTGGTGAGGGCCGCGAGACCCGGCAGCAGCCAGAAGAAACGGCTGAGCGAAGGGTGGCGGGCTGGCAGCGGGTGCTGCGGTGGGTTGCATGGCTGACCTTCTTGGGCCTGGCCGCCTATCACTCGCAAAGCGTTTATTTCTCCCCGATCGAGTGGGCTGCGCTGGTCGCAGCGATCGCCATCAGCATCTGGTGCCTCGCAAAGCCGTTGGGCGGGCCGAAGGTCGAGCTCACCGAACCCACTCACCTGCTCGGTGCATTCGTCTCTCGAACCAATTGGGGCCTGGTGGTTTTCGGCGCAATTCTCACACTCGGCGGCGTGGCGGGAAGCATGGCGGCCATCTACGACGTGGCCACCGGCCGCGCGACAGTCGGGAGCGTGATGCACGATATCGGCATCTTCATCGAGGGCTGGATTGCCGAGTTGGTCGCCGGCGGTGTCTACGACGCCGAACTGGAGAAGACCCACGCGTACGCGTTGTTCCTGCTACTGATACCCGGTCTGCTCCTGGTGTGGTTCAACCTGATTCCATTCTTGCAGCGCGGCAACGAGTTTCGCGTCGAGCAGGACGGTTCGGTCGCCGTGCGCCGAGGCGACGGCTGGGAACCGTTGCTGGAGTATCAATATTCGGTCGTGACGGCTGACGGCACGACCATCGATTTCACGCCCGGCGCCGACGGCCCACCCGCTGCGGTGTTACCGCAGGACCGCGTGTTCTCGCGTGAATACGGCGTGCGGCTGCAGAGCAATGTCAGCGCGGAGTTCTTCCGGCGGCTTCTGGCCGGCCGCGGATTCACCATCGAGGGCGCCGCTTCGGGCAGCAGTTTCATCGCACGGCGAATGTAGGTGGCAGTGTTCCGGGCAGACTGGACCTGTGCAGCTGGTAACCGTCGATGACATCCGCGCCGCCGCGGAGCTGATCCGCCCCTACGTCCTGCGCACACCGCTCGTCCCGGCCGGCTGGGCCGACGAGGACCGTCCGCTGTGGATCAAGCCGGAAAACCTGCAGTCGATCGGCGCGTTCAAGGTTCGTGGCGCCTTCAACGCGATCGGCCACCTCGACGAATCCGTCCGAACCCGCGGCGTCGTGGCCTATTCGAGCGGAAACCACGCTCAAGCGGTGGCGTATGCCGCGGCGATCTACGGTGTGCCGGCGCATCTCGTCATGCCGCGCGAAACGCCCGCGCTCAAGGTGGAAGCGACTCGCCGCCACGGCGCGGAAGTCGTGCTGTGCGGTCCGGGGCAGCGCGAGAAGGTGGCCGCAGAAGTGCTCGAGCGGACCGGCGGCGTGCTGGTACCGCCGTTCGATCATCCCGACGTCATTGCCGGCCAGGGCACCATCGGGTTGGAGATCGCCGAAGACCTGCCCACCGTCGAAAACGTCATCGTCCCGGTCAGCGGCGGTGGTCTGGCGTCCGGCATCGGCACGGCCATCAAGGCACTCTGCCCGACCGCGCGCGTATTCGGGGTCGAACCCGAACTGGCCGCGGACACCGCGGAAGCGCTTCGGTTGGGCCATCGAGTGGACTGGTCCATCGAGGACCGCAACCGCACGATCGCCGACGGTCTTCGATCGCAGCCATCGGACCTTACATTCGCCCACCTACAACAGGTGTTGGACGGCGTCATCACCGTGTCGGAGAACGAGATTCGGGAAGCCGTGCGTGAACTCGCCCACAAGGGCCATCTGGTCAGCGAGCCCAGCGGCGCGGTCGCACTGGCCGCTTATCGCCAGGGCGCAACACCATTGGGCCGCACGGTGATGATCCTGTCCGGCGGCAACATCGAACCCCTACTGCTGCAAGAGATCCTGGGGAAGTAGTGCCGTCCGCGATACCGGGATCACCAACGGGACTGAGACCGTGCACTTCTCGTGCATCGAATGCACCCAGGCGTCCTGCTCGGCGGCGGCCTTGAGAAACCGGCGCTTGCCTATCCATCCGCATGAACAGACGGCGCTCGAATGCGCCCATCCGTAGTCGTGCACGGCAACGATCCCACGGCCCAAAAGATCTGACCACGGTAATGCTGCAGCGTCGATAGGTGCCGCTAGGGTCATCCGTTAGCCTCCTACGTCGACCCGACCTCGTTGTCATGTCAGACGCTCGTGCAAGCGATCCGGTTCCATGCTGACCGTGATTCACGCCCAATGCGGTTGCGGACAGGTCACGAGTTGGCGACGCCGATCG
Organism: Mycobacterium sp.; assembly: GCF_035274705.1. Lineage (GTDB taxonomy): Bacteria > Actinomycetota > Actinomycetes > Mycobacteriales > Mycobacteriaceae > Mycobacterium. Next base: position 56,665 of record NZ_DATENY010000090.1, read on the forward strand.
CCGTGCGAATCTGGCGCAGCGTGCGTTCGGCGGGCCGGCCTTCCGTCTGCCCTACTGCTGGCATCGGGTTACCCAGCCACGCTGTCGATTGCCCCGCGGTCCGATAGTGCCGAGAGAATGGCCGGCAAAGGTGTGCTCGGGTGACTTACAGGACTTTCATGGGGCACAGCACATTTCGCGTCGCGTATGCCGCCGATGCCCGGAATGCCCGGTGAGCTGGGTCCGCCTCATGCAGGTAGTGTCACCCCGATAGGTGGACGTCCGAAGGGGTTGTAAGTGGACGCCGTACTCGGCTTATCAGTGACGCCGTCCGCCGTCGGTCTTGTGCTCGTCGAGGGACAGGACGCCGACGGCGCCACCATGGACCGCGACGCATTCGAGGTCGGCTCTAGAGGGCGCTCGAGTGCCCAGCGGACTTCCGAGCAGGCAGCCGCCGCCGTGATGCGCAGTGAAGCGATCGCCGCGACGCGAGGTCACCGTCTGCATTCCATCGGCGTGACATGGAGCGACGACGCCGATATCGAGGCTTCGCTGCTGCTGAAGTCCCTGACGGAGTCGGGATTCGACAATGTCGTGCCGGTCCGCCTGCCAGAGGCCACCGAGGCGCTGGCGCGGGGGATCGCCGACGTGATCGGCTACGAGACCACCGCGGTGTGCGTGCTCGAGCCGGACACCGTGATCGTGCTGATCGTCCATTCCCGCGACGATGCGGTGCAGACCGCGGTCCATCACGCGATCGTTACCGAAGAGGACCTGATCCGGTGGCTCAGCGGGGTGTTCACCCGCGCCGATTGGCAACCCAAGGCGCTGGTGGTCGTCGGGTCGGGCGGTGATGACGAGATCATGCCCATCCTCGAAGACGCCCTGTCGGTGCCGGTGTTCGCTCCGGCGGAAGCCCAGCTGGCACTGGCGCGTGGCGCGGCGCTGGTGTCGGCCCAGAACAACGAATCGGTATTCAGCGACGACGCCGACGACTGGGGTGACCGCCGCAAGGACTACGGCCGTCGTGTCTCGCAGGCGGGACCGCTGGCCCTGCTGGTTGCTGGTGTGCTGACCTTCGTGACTTCACTTTCCGTCGCGGTGAGCCTGCAACTCGCGCCGAAGAGGGAGTTTCCAGCGGCCGAGCCGCGGCCGGCGGCGAAGATCTCGCCCGAAACGCCGGCGGCCGTCACCCACCTTCCGCCGGTGCTTCCGCCGCCAGCGGTGCCCGCACCGGTCGCCGACGCGCCGCGGGTTGAGGCGCCGCCGCCGGTCTACAGCGAGCCGCCGGTCAGCCTTCCAGAGGCCCCGGTCTCGGTCTCGGACGCCCAGTCGGTCGAAGGTGTGCCCGCCGATGTGTCG
>NZ_DATENY010000091.1:0-31352 GCF_035274705.1 Mycobacterium sp.
CTACGCCTGCGGCGAGTTCGGTGGAGGTGGCGACGCCGCCCACTCCGCCGGTGCCCGCGGTGCCAGCAGCCAGTTCGGTGGAGGTGGCGACGCCACCCACTCCGCCAGTGCCCGCTGTCCCAGCGGCCAGTTCGGTGGAGGTGGCGACACCGCCTACTCCACCCGTTCCAGCGGCCCCGATCGAGGGTGCTGCCGGCACTGTTACGCCGCCAGCTCCGCCGGTTCCCGCTGTGCCCGTTGCTAATTCCGTGGAAGCGGCGACACCCCCGGTTCCTCCCGTTCCGGCAGGGCCCACCATCGACACAGCCGAGCTCGGAGCTCCACCCGTTCCGTCACTTCCTGCGGCTCAGATCGAAGCTGCCTCGGGCAATGCGGCGCCTCCGGCGCTGGCAGTTCCGGCGGCTGATCTCCTGCAGAACGCAGGTACCGCTGCTCCTGCCGCTCCCGCTGGTCTAGTTGAAAACGCTGCGGGCAACGCGGCACCAGCGGGCGTGGTTGAAGCTGCCGCAGGTAACGCCGCACCGGCAGCCGCCGTTGAGGACGCCGCGGGCACTGCAGTCCCGCTGAGCCCTCCGGCGCCGGCTGTTCCGGCGGCGGGTGTAGTCCAAGACGCGGCGGCGCTGTCGCCTCCCGCGCCCGCCGGGGCGGTGGTTGACCAGGCGGGTGTCGCGGCGCCGGGTCTTCCTCCTGCCCCGGGAGCCCAGGTCACGGACGCGGCCGGTGTCGTGCCGCCGCCCGCCCCACCCGCACCCGCGGTCCCGGCGGCGAGCTCAGTGCAGGTCGTGCCGCCCCCGTCGCCCCCCGTGCCAGGAGCTCCCATCACGGCAACCGCCGGCACGGCTACACCGCCGCTGCCCCCGACGCCGGGTGGTGTGGCCGCCAGTTCGGTACAGGCCGTGACGCCTCCGGTGCCACCCGTTCCGGGGACCTCGGCAGGCGCGACGGCAGCCTACGTGCCGCCGCCGACGCCTCCCACGCCGCCTGCGCCGATCACGTTCGCCGACTTGATGACGCCTCCTGGCGTCCTGCATACCGTGCAAGGCGCGGCGTCCTCGATTGCCAGCGTCGTGCCACCACCGGCACCGCCGGTGCCCGGCACGTCCGCCGCCGCTGTCGCGAGCATTCCCGCGGCACCGGATCCGGTCACCCCTTGGCTAGCGTCTGGAGTGTCGCAGTTGTTGTCGCCGCCGCCCCTGAATCTTCCTTCGATTCCCGGCGTTGGGATTCCGCTGCCCAACAAGGTTCCGGTGCCCAGCGATCTGCTCTGCGTCGGCACCGATTGGTCGGCGTCCGTAGGCGATCACGGCGCACAGTCGCCGATCGGGCCCGCGGTGAACGGGCGCGATCGATGGTGACACCTGCAGAAACGTGAGCCTTACCGCAGCGACTGGCCTGGATTGCCGCGGAACGGGGCGATCATCGGCGGGCCGCGGTCTTGATGGCGGCCACCGAAACCTCGTCGGAGCATCCACGGTGGTGCTTCAGAACGTCTTCCAATTCCATAGCGACTGCGTACGGCAGACCCGAGAGTCCTTGGAGCCCAATGAATTCGAGGCTGTCGACGAAGAGGCCGCTCACTGGGTTCGAGGACTCGATCACCTATGCGCTCGGTACACCCCCCAGCGCACCGACGACGCTGACCCGGCACATCCCGTGAGAACTGCTCAGTTGTCCGGTGACTGAGCCATCGCGATCAGCTCGCTGGCGACCCGAATCAGCGGGACATTGGAATCCTGCGACAGCTTGCGCAACACCTCGAACGCCTGAATCGCGTCGACGCCGTAGCGCTCCATGATCATGCCCTTTGCCTGACCGATGGTGTCTCGACTTGCCAGCGCACGCTTGAATTGTTCGTCGCGGCGCGCAGCGTTCCATGCCACCGACGAGTGTGCGGCGAAGACCTGCCCAATCGCGCGCGACTCCGGCCCGAACACATGTGGCTCTTCGGCGTACACGTTCAGGGCGCCCATCGTCTCGCCGGCGATGAACAACTGGAAGGCCATGATCGAGCGGATCGGCGTCTCTTCCAATGCGTCCCGGCGGTACAGCGGGAATCTGCTATCGGTCTCGAGATTTGCGACGTGGATAGTCTTTTCTTCCCACGCCGCAGTCAGACACGGCCCTTCACGATGAAGTTGCTGGATCTCGTCAAGCAGGATCGGCCACTTGTGGGTGGCCGCCGGGGTATCGATGTGCTTGGCATTACGGGTGACCGTGACGCCTGCGTATTGCGCGCCAGGGACCTCAACGGCGGCATGCTCGGCCAGTTCCGCGATCACGGTGTCCGAATCGGCGTCGGCCCGGCCGTACAGCCCCTGCACGATTTCGGCGATACGCAGGTGGATGCTCTCCACCCCGGCAGGATCGTTCACCCGCACCATCCGATCATTCTGCTCCGGCCAGTTGCTTAAATCTACGCGCCGCAGCAGCGTTCATGACAGTGCCGTCAAATATCGCCTAGTCACCACCTGCTGCAGCAGCGAGGTGATCGGGCCCGCCGCTGTGCTCCACCACGTCGCGTGTCGCGAGAAAGCCCTTACCTCGGCAAATACCTGTTCAGTAGCCGGGTCGTATCGCACCACGAACAACTCCTCGCCGGACTCCGCGTGACCCGGCAGGGTCCCATAGGCGAAGCCGCGGCGATCGGGTTCGTCGACGACGTAGACCACCCGGCACGGTTCCTGCACGGGACCGAGGTGCACGATCACCTCGGAGCCGACGGCGGCGGCCTCGCTCGTCGCCTCGACACGCAGGCCGGCTCCGCGCAACATGCCCCATCGCATGCCCGCCGCCGCGGCGTCCTCGAAGCGACGACGGCCTCGCCCGATGACACTCGACTTGTGGACGTGGTGATAGCCGTCGGGCAGCGGGCCGGCCGTCGCGCCTACTTCCGCATACGTCAGCGGCAGCGGCGCAAGCTCGCTCAACTTCACTCCGCCACAATGTCATCGTCGGCGTACGGTCGGTGAAATGACCGCCCAAACCATCGCTGAAGGATCCGGAACGTTCACCATCGGCGGCGACCTCACGGTCAACCGTCTCGGATTCGGTGCCATGCGCCTCACTGGACAAGGCGTTTGGGGACCACCCAACGACCCTGACGAATGCATCCGCGTGCTGCGCCGCGCGGTCGAACTCGGCGTCAACTTCATCGACACCGCCGACTCCTACGGTCCGTACATATCCGAGAGACTGATCCGAAAGGCGTTGCATCCCTATCCCGAGGGCCTCGTCGTCGCGACGAAGGCAGGGCTGCTCCGCACCGGACCCGACGCATGGCCGGTTCTCGGCTACCCGGCCTATCTGCGCCAGGAGTGCGAGATGAGCCTGCGCCGGCTCCGTGTGGACACGATTGACCTGTTCCAGCTGCACCGCATCGACACCAAGTTCCCCGCCGAGGACCAGATCGGCGAACTCGTCTCGCTGCAGCAGGAAGGCAAGATCCGCCACATCGGCCTATCCGAGGTCACCGTCGAGGACCTCGAGGCCGCGCAGAAGACGGCGCCAATCGTGTCCGTGCAGAACATGTACAACATCACCGTCCGCACCGCCGAGCCTCTGCTGGACAAGGTGACCGCCGAGGGCATCGGCTTCATCCCGTGGTTCCCGTTAGCGGCCGGCCCGCTGGCTGCTGCGGGCGGTCCGCTCCAGCGGATCGCGGACAACCACGACGCCACCCCGTCGCAATTGGCGCTGGCCTGGCTGCTGAAGCGCTCGCCGGTGATGCTGCCGATCCCGGGCACGTCGAAGGTCGCGCATCTCGAGGAGAACGTCGCCGCAGCGCAGATCGAGTTGTCCGACGATGAGTTCGAGACGCTGAGCAAAGCCGGGTCCGCTAACGGATGAGCTAGCCAATTACGGTGAGCGGGTGACCACCGAATTCGCAGAGGAGCATCGCGGCGGCGATTTCAGTCCGATAGAGCCCACAACCCGCGGCGGATCCGACTACGGCCGGTTCGTCGAGGCCGTCCGGACGGTGCAGGACCACGCCCGCGCTGCCGACGCCCCCGGCGAGGTGATCACTGAGGCTGCCGATCTGCTCGAGAAAGTGTCGAAGCTGCTGTCGCCCTACGACGCTGACGAGTGGTCGTCGCCGTCAGGCCGTCGCATGGACCTGCCGAACCGCGGCAGCGTGCTGGGCATTCCGGCGGAATATCACAAGACCGACGACGGCCGGGTTCGGGGCGTCGCGCATTTCCGCCGCTTCCATCTGGGCCGCAACGGCGCCGTGCACGGCGGCTGCATTGCGCAGCTGTTCGACTCGCTGCTCGGCTTTACCGCGTTTCGGCTCACGCGGAGCCTCTACCAGCGCACCGCGTTCTTGCATGTCGACTACAGAAAGATCGTGCCCATCGAAACGAAACTCCAGGTCGACGCCGGTGTGGACCGCGTCGACGGACGCAAGATGTTCATCGCGGGACGACTGCTCGACGGCGAGGCCGTGCTGGCCGAGGCCAACGCGCTGTTCGTCAAGCTGAACCCCGGCCAACCATGAAACGTCGCTGGGCGCGCTGGCGGGACCGGTTGCGGGACCGACCCGCCGCCGACTTCGGCTACCGCATCACGGTCGCGGTGATCGGCCTAGCGGTGCTCGGCGTGGGCATCCTGGCCATCCCGTATCCGGGGCCGGGCTGGGCCATCGTGTTCGTCGGACTGGGCATTCTGGCCACGGAGTTCACCTGGGCCCGGCGGCTGCTCGCGTACGCCCGGGAGCGCTACGACAAGGTGATGGACTGGTTCAAGCGCCAGGGCCCGTGGGTCAAGACGCTGGGCGCCGGCTTCACCGCGGCCGTCGTGGTCGCGACGCTGTGGCTGCTCGGCGCGGTCGGCTGGTCGGCCGAGCTCGTCGGCCTCGACCGCGAGTGGCTGAAGAGCCCTATTGGCCTGGGGGCATGAGCGCCCGCACCGATAGCATGGTCGCGTTCTGAGATGTTCCGACATCACCGCACCGTCCCGAAAGTTTGGAGAGTCACCCATGAGCGCCCCCGCCACGCATGCCCCAGCAGTCCCGATCCGGGTCGCTGCCGGGACGACCGCGGCAGCAGCGGTGCGCGACGCCGGCCTGCCGAGCCGGGGTGCTTCCGACGCGATCGTCGTCGTGCGCGACGCCGAGGGCCGGCTCCGCGATTTGTCGTGGACGCCTGACACCGACGTCGAGGTGACACCCGTCGCCGCCAACACCGACGACGGCCGCAGCGTCATCCGGCACTCTGCGGCGCATGTGCTGGCGCAAGCCGTACAGGACATGTTCCCTGAGGCAAAACTCGGCATCGGCCCACCGATCACCGACGGCTTCTACTACGACTTCGACGTGCCACGTGCGTTCACGCCCGACGATCTGGAGGCGCTCGAGAAGCGCATGCGCGGGATCGTCAAGGAAGGCCAGCTGTTCTCGCGGCGCGTGTATGAGTCCAAAGACCAAGCGCGCGAAGAGCTTGCGAACGAGCCTTACAAGCTCGAGCTCGTCGACGACAAGTCCGGCGACCCCGAGGTGATGGAGGTCGGGGGCGACGAGCTCACCGCCTACGACAACCTCAATCCCCGTACCCGCGAACGGGAATGGGGCGATCTGTGCCGCGGCCCGCACATCCCGACGACGAAATACATTCCGGCGTTCAAGCTGACCCGCAGCTCGGCCGCGTACTGGCGCGGCGACCAGAACAACGCCAGCCTGCAACGGATCTACGGCACCGCATGGGAGTCGCAGGACGCGCTGGAGGCGCACCTCGAGTTCATCGAGGAGGCGCAACGCCGGGACCACCGCAAGCTCGGCGCGGAGTTGGACCTGTTCAGCTTCCCCGACGAAATCGGTTCTGGCCTACCGGTTTTCCATCCGAAGGGTGGCATCATTCGGCGCGAGCTCGAGGACTACTCGCGCCGCAAGCACATCGAGGCCGGCTACCAGTTCGTCAACAGCCCGCACATCACGAAGGCGGAGCTGTTCAAGATCTCCGGTCACCTCGACTGGTACGCCGACGGGATGTTCCCGCCGATGCATCTCGACGCTGAGCTCAACGAGGACGGCACGGTGCGAAAGCCGGGCCAGGACTACTACCTCAAGCCGATGAACTGCCCGATGCACTGTCTGATCTTCAGGTCGCGCGGGCGGTCCTATCGCGAACTTCCGTTGCGGCTCTTCGAATTCGGCACCGTCTACCGCTACGAACTGTCCGGCGTGGTGCACGGGCTGACCCGGGTGCGCGGCCTGACGATGGACGATTCGCACATTTACTGCACCCGCGAACAGATGCGCGACGAGCTGACCTCACTGTTGCGGTTCATCCTCGAGCTGCTCGGTGATTACGGGCTGACCGACTTCTATCTGGAGCTGTCGACCAAGGACCCGGACAAATTTGTTGGCTCCGACGAGCTGTGGGAGGAAGCCACCAGCGTGCTCGCTGAGGTGGGCGCCGCGTCCGGGCTGGATCTGGTGCCCGATCCCGGCGGTGCGGCGTTCTACGGTCCGAAGATCTCGGTGCAGGTCAAGGACGCGCTCGGCCGCAGCTGGCAGATGTCGACGATCCAGCTGGACTTCAACTTCCCCGAACGCTTCGAGCTGGAATACACCGCCGCCGACGGCAGCAGGCAGCGTCCGGTGATGATCCACCGTGCATTGTTCGGGTCGATCGAGCGGTTCTTCGGCATCCTCACCGAGCACTACGCCGGCGCATTCCCCGCGTGGCTGGCGCCGGTTCAAGTGGTCGGCATCCCGGTCGCCGACGATCACGTCCCGTACCTCAACGGCATTGCCACGCAACTGAAGATGCACGGCATCCGCGCCGAGGTGGACGCGAGCGATGATCGGATGGCGAAGAAGATCGTCAACCACACGAACCAGAAGGTGCCGTTCATGCTGGTGGCCGGCGACCGTGACGTCGAGGCCAACGCGGTGAGCTTCAGGTTCGGCGACCGCACCCAGGTCAACGGCATACCCCGGGAGGAGGCGATCGCCGCCATTGCCGAGTGGATCGCCAGCCGCGAAAATTCCGCTCCCACAGCCGAATTGCTCAAGGTGGATACATCCAAGTGAGCGATTCCGACGAGCACATGATCGTCGACCGCGGGGTCGGTGAGCCCGACCACCTGCAGCGCCTTTGGACGCCGCACCGGATGAGCTACATCGCCGAGGCGCCGATGAAGGGTGGGTCGGCGGCGTCCGAGCGGCCGTTCACCGACATCCCGACGCTGTCCGATGAGGACGGCCTGGTGGTGGCGCGCGGCGAGCTTGTCTACATCGTGCTCAACCTCTACCCGTACAACCCCGGGCACTCGATGGTGGTGCCCTACCGACGGGTGTCCGAGCTCGAAGACCTCACCACCGAGGAGAGCGCCGAGCTGATGGCGTTCACCCAGAAGCTGATTCGGGTGATCAAGTCGGTGTCGCGCCCGCACGGATTCAACGTCGGGCTTAACCTCGGTAGCTCGGCTGGCGGTTCGCTCGCCGACCACCTGCACATGCATGTCGTGCCGCGCTGGAGCGGCGACGCCAACTTCATCACGATCATCGGTGGTTCGAAGATCGTCCCGCAGCTCTTGCGCGAGACGCGCGAACTGCTTGCCACCGAGTGGGCCAAACAGCCGTGAGCAACTTCTACCTGATGACCCGCGCGGCCTACGAGAAGCTGTCCAAGCCGGTCGCGAAGGCCGCGCTGCTGGCCGGCTTCACCCCCGACAGCATCACCATTCTCGGCACGGCGGGGACGGTACTGAGCGCGTTGACGTTGTTCCCGATCGGTCAGCTGTGGTGGGGCGCGGTCGCGGTCTGGTTTTTCGTGCTCGCCGACATGCTCGACGGCGCGATGGCGCGCGAGCGTGGCGGCGGCACCCGGTTCGGTGCGGTACTGGACGCCGCCTGTGACCGCATCGGAGACGGCGCGGTGTTCTGCGGGCTGTTGTGGTGGGCTGCCTTCGGCCTCAAGAGCACCTCGCTCGTCGTGGCCACACTGATCTGTCTGGTTACGTCGCAGGTGATCTCATACATCAAAGCCCGAGCGGAGGCCAGCGGGCTGCACGGCGGCGGCGGGTTCATCGAGCGGCCCGAACGGCTGATCATCGTGCTGGTCGGAGCCGGACTGTCCGGAGTTCGGTTCCTGCATGTGCCGTGGCTGGTGCACGTCGCGATGTGGGTGCTCGCGGTGGCCAGCCTCATCACGATCGGGCAGCGGTTGCACACCGTGCGGACCTCACCCGGCGCGATGGAGGCAATCGACAAGCCTGAGTCGGCGACCTCAGGCGAAAAACCCGAGACGCGGGAGCACAACCCGCCCGGGGGGCAAGGGGACGAACCGTGACGAGCGCCCCGTCGGGACAGAGCACGGATGGCGGCAGCCGTACCCCGTTCGGGGGCCACATCACTGATTTGGGCTACGCCGCTGGCTGGCGGCTGGTGCGCGCGATGCCGGAATTTATGGCGCGCAACGCTTTTGACGCAGGCGCGCACTACGCGGCGCGAAATGGCGGACCCGGGCAGTTGCGTAAGAATCTGGCCCGCGTCATCGGGGTGACGCCCGACAGGGTGCCAGATGGGCTGATTCGTGCTTCGCTGGCCTCATACGCCCGTTACTGGCGGGAGGCATTTCGGTTGCCCTCGATGGACCTGGAGAAGCAAGGCGCGCTGCTTGACCCGCATTTCGGCGGCCAGGAGCACATCGCCGCCGCGCTTGACTCCGGCCGCGGCGCGGTCCTCGCGCTGCCGCACAGCGGGAATTGGGACATGGCCGGGGTGTGGCTCGTGCACAAACACGGCAAGTTCACCACCGTCAACGAACGACTCAAACCCGAATCGCTGTACAACCGGTTCATCGCTTACCGGGAAAGCCTGGGTTTCGAGATGCTTCCGCTAACCGGCGGTGCGCGGCCGCCGTTCGAGGTACTGGCGGAACGGCTGCGTGCCAACCGCCCGGTCTGCCTGATGGCCGATCGCGACCTCAGCCGAAATGGCGTTCAGGTCGACTTCTTCGGGGAGCCGACCCGCATGCCTGCAGGTTCGGCGAAGCTCGCGATCGAAACGGGCGCAGACCTCGTGGCGGTGCACAGCTGGTACACGGCGCACGGTTGGAAATTCAGCACGACTCCGCCGCTGGACACGTCGTCAGGCGACGTCGCCGTCATCACGCAGAAACTGGCGGACCACTTTGCCCGAAACATCGCCGCGCACCCCGCCGATTGGCACATGATGCAGCCGCAATGGCTGGCCGACCTCTCCGACGAGCGACGCGCCAAACTGGAGACCTGATGCGCATCGGCATGGTCTGCCCGTACTCGTTCGACGTCCCCGGCGGCGTGCAGTCACACGTGCTGCAGCTGGCCGAGGTGATGCACGGTCGCGGCCATGACGTCAGCGTGCTGGCACCGTCATCACCGCATGTCGAGCTGCCCGATTACGTGGTGTCGGGCGGTAAAGCCGTGCCGATTCCGTACAACGGGTCGGTGGCCCGTCTGCGATTCGGGCCCGCCACCCACCGCATGGTCAAACGCTGGCTTGCCGACGGTCAGTTCGACGTGCTGCACCTGCACGAGCCGAATGCGCCGAGCCTGTCGATGCTGGCGCTGAACATCGCCGAAGGCCCGATCGTCGCGACGTTTCACACGTCGACGACAAAGTCGTTGACGCTCAGTGTGTTTGAGCCGTTCCTGCGCCCGATGCACGAGAAGATCGTCGGCCGCATCGCGGTGTCGGATCTGGCGCGGCGCTGGCAGATGGAGGCGCTGGGCTCCGACGCCGTCGAGATTCCCAACGGCGTGGACGTCGCGTCCTTTGCGTCGGCGCCGCTGCTCGACGGCTATCCGCGGCCGGGTAAGTCGGTGCTGTTCCTGGGCCGCTTCGACGAGCCCCGCAAGGGCATGGCCGTTCTCCTGAGCGCGCTGCCGACGCTGGCCAAGCACTTCCCCGATATCGAGATCCTGATCGTCGGTCGCGGCGACGAGGACGAACTGCACGAGGACGCCGGGAAACTGGCCAAGCATCTGCGCTTCCTCGGTCAGGTCGACGACCGCCAGAAAGCCTCGGCCATGCGCAGCGCCGACGTGTACTGCGCGCCGCATATCGGCGGGGAGAGCTTCGGCATCGTGCTCGTCGAGGCGATGGCGGCAGGCACCGCGGTGGTGGCCAGCGACCTCGACGCATTCCGGCGGGTCCTTGTGGACGGAAAGGCTGGGCGGCTGGTGCCGGTCGACGACGCTTGCGCGCTGGCTGACGGGCTCGTCGAGGTGCTGGACAACGATGTGGCCCGCGAGCGCTACGTCGATGCTGCGGCCGAGGCCGTGCGCCGTTACGACTGGTCCGTGGTGGCCGGTCAAATCATGCGGGTATACGAGACGGTCGCCGGGGCCGGGACCAAGGTGCAGGTGGCAAGTTGATCACGTGGGTCGTCGTGATTGCGCTGGCCGTGCTCGTCGTGGTGATCGTGGTGACCGGCGCGTGGGCGTTTCAGACGGCCAACCGGCTGGACCGGCTGCATGTGCGCTACGACCTGTCATGGCAGGCGCTTGACGGTGCACTGGGCCGTCGCGCCGTGGTGGCCCGCGCAGTTGCCGTCGACGCCTACGGCGTCGGGCCGCAAGGCAAGCGGCTGGCCGCTCTGGCCGATAACGCCGAGCGGGCCCCGCGATCAGGCAGGGAATCGGCCGAAAACGAGCTGTCGGCGGCGTTGGCCCTTGTCGACCCCGCGTCGCTGCCGGTGGCGCTGGTCGCCGAGCTGGCCGACGCCGAGGCGCGGGTCCTGCTGGCCCGTCGCTTTCACAACGACGCGGTGCGCGACACCCTCGCGCTGCGTGAGCGGCCCGCGGTGCGGCTCCTACGGCTTGGCGGAACTGCAGCACTGCCAACATATTTCGAGATCGCCGAGCGCGCGGAGGCCTCACCGCGCGAAGTGGGTTTGGTCAGCCGGCGTACGTCGGCACGCGTCGTGCTCCTCGACGAGGACGGGTGCGTGCTGCTGTTTTGCGGATCAGACCCGGCGGTGGGGGACGGCTCAGACGGCCCAGCGCCGCTCTGGTGGTTCACCGTCGGCGGGGCGGTTCAGCAGGGAGAGACGCTCGCCGAGGCGGCGGTACGCGAGCTGGACGAGGAGACCGGGCTGCGGGTCGATCCGGACGACATGCTCGGCCCGGTGTGGCGTCGCGATGCCGTCATCGACTTCAACGGGTCGGTGATTCGCAGCCAGGAGATGTTCTTCATCCATCGCACCCAGCGGTTCGAGCCCTCGGAGGCCGGCCGTACCGGGCTGGAGCGGGCCTACATCCACGGCCACCGCTGGTGCGATGCAACAATGATCGGCGAGCTGGTCGCCAAGGGCGAAACCGTTTATCCGCTGCAGCTCGGCGAGTTGCTGACAGAGGCGAACACGGTGGCCGATGCGAGGGGCGCCGAGCCGCAGCGGCAGCTGCAGTCGATCCGCTGAGGCTGCGGATTTAACAGATTTGCCGCCGCCTTTAGACTGGATCAGTAGCGATTTGGAGGAGATAGCAGTGGATACCGCACCTGGAACCAACGGGTCGGTGACCCAGACCGGGACCGCCCGGGTCAAGCGCGGCATGGCCGAGATGCTCAAGGGCGGCGTGATCATGGACGTCGTCACCCCCGAGCAGGCCCGCATCGCCGAGGGCGCAGGCGCGGTCGCCGTCATGGCGCTCGAACGTGTGCCGGCTGACATCCGCACGCAGGGCGGCGTGGCCCGGATGAGTGATCCCGATCTCATCGAGGGCATCATCTCGGCGGTCACCATCCCGGTGATGGCGAAGGTCCGCATCGGGCATTTCGTCGAGGCGCAGATCCTGCAGAGCCTCGGCGTCGACTACATCGACGAGTCCGAGGTCCTCACCCCCGCCGACTACACCCACCACATCGACAAGTGGAAGTTCACCGTGCCGTTCGTATGCGGCGCGACGAACCTCGGCGAGGCGCTGCGCCGCATCACCGAGGGCGCGGCGATGATCCGCTCCAAGGGAGAAGCCGGCACCGGCGACGTGTCCAACGCGACGACGCACATGCGCCAGATCGGCGGCGAGATCCGCAGGCTGACGTCACTGTCCGAGGACGAGTTGTACGTCGCGGCAAAGGAATTGCAGGCGCCCTACGAGCTCGTGGTCGAGGTGGCACGGGCGGGCAAGCTGCCGGTGACGTTGTTCACCGCGGGCGGCATTGCGACTCCGGCGGACGCGGCGATGATGATGCAGCTGGGCGCCGAGGGCGTGTTCGTCGGCTCGGGCATCTTCAAGTCCGGCGATCCTGCGCATCGCGCCGCCGCGATCGTCAAGGCGACGACTTTCTACGACGACCCCGATGTGCTGGCCAAGGTGTCGCGCGGGCTGGGGGAGGCCATGGTCGGCATCAACGTGGAGGACATCGCGGCCCCGCACCGGCTCGCTGAACGCGGCTGGTAGGACGGATACGATGAGCCGCTTGCGCGAAGAGCAAAGATAACTGCATGGCGATCGAAGAGATCCTTGATCTCGAACAACTCGAGGTCAACATCTACCGCGGGCGGGTGTTCAGCCCCGAATCCGGCTATTTCCAGCGCACCTTCGGTGGTCATGTGGCGGGTCAGTCGCTGGTGTCGGCGGTGCGCACGGTCGACGATCGCTTTCAGGTGCATTCGCTGCACGGCTACTTCCTGCGACCCGGAGATGCCAAGGCGCCCACGGTTTTTATCGTCGAGCGATTGCGTGACGGCGGCTCGTTTGCCACGCGTCGGGTGAACGCGATCCAGCATGGCGAGACCATCTTCTCGATGTCCGCGTCGTTTCAGATCGACCAGAGCGGCATCGAGCACCAGGACACGATGCCGTCGGCGCCGCCGCCCGACGACCTGCCCGGGTTCAACTCGAAGGGTGGGGCGTTCGACGACGCCGGATTCGCCCAGTTCGCGGAGTGGGATGTCCGGATCGTGCCGCCAGATCAGTTGACGACGCTGCCGGGGAAAGCCTCCCAGCAGCAAGTCTGGTTCCGGCACCGCGATCCGCTGCCTGACGACCACGTGCTGCACATCTGCGCGCTGGCCTACATGAGCGACCTCACCCTGCTCGGTTCCGCGCAGGTGAACCACGTTGAGGAACGCAAACACCTGATGGTCGCGTCCTTGGACCATGCGATGTGGTTCATGCGGGCGTTCCGCGCCGACGAGTGGATGCTCTACGACCAGTCCTCGCCGTCGGCGTCAGGCGGTCGCTCGCTGACGCAGGGCAAGATCTTCAACCGGTACGGCGACATGGTTGCGGCGGTTATGCAGGAAGGCCTGACTCGCTACAAGCGCGACTTCGTACCGTGACCACGCCACACGTCGGCGTTCTTGCGCTGCAAGGAGATACCCGCGAGCACTTGGCCGCGCTGCGCGAAGCAGGTGCACAGGCATCGACCGTGCGTCGGCGCGCCGAGCTCGACGCCGTCGACGCGCTGGTGATCCCCGGCGGCGAATCGACGACGATGAGCCATCTGCTGCGCGAGTTCGAATTGCTCGAGCCGTTGCGGTCACGCTTGGCCGAGGGCATGCCGGCCTACGGGTCGTGCGCCGGGATGATCCTGCTGGCATCCGAGATCCTCGACGCGGGAGCGCCCGGCCGCGAGGCCGTTCCGCTGAAGGCTATCGATATGACCGTGCGTCGCAATGCCTTTGGTCGCCAAGTCGATTCGTTCGAAGGCGACTTTCCCTTCGAGGGACTCGACGGTTCGGTGCACGCGGTGTTCATCCGCGCGCCGTGGGTGGAACGGGTCGGGCCCGACGTGCAGGTACTGGGTCGCGCCGCCGGCCACATCGTCGCTGTGCGCCAGGGCCGGATGCTGGCGACGGCGTTTCACCCGGAGATGACCGGCGATCGCCGTATCCACAAGCTCTTCGTCGACCTGCTCTAGCGACTTGTGTGCGTTTTGTAGCGCTCAGCGCAACAAACTGCACACAAGTCGCGACGACGAGCGCACGGTGTTGAGGCTGCTCGTGCCGACGCTGGCATGACGGAAGTTCATGATCGCCGGAGTCGACGGATCCTGGTCGTCGCTGGTGAGCACCAACCGGATGCGGTGGCCCACGTCGAAGCGACGGGCATTGGGCACCAAGGGGATTCGATACTCGACATCCTCGCCGATCGGCACGGCCAGCGCGGTGCGGCACCGCAGCACAGGAGCGCCTGGTCTGCTGGCCGCTTCGTCGACCTCGCGCAGACTGGCCCGCAGCCAGCCGGCCGTCACATCCGTCACGCTGTTGTCGGGCGCCACGTCCTGCAGCGTCACGATCCAGCCGGTGTCGATCGCCGTGGCCGCCGCCACCAGACCGTGCCGCGGGCCGCTCAGATTGCGGTATTCACGTCCGGTGGTCTGGGGGCCATTGAGCTGCGTGGGCATAGTTTCACGCTACGTTGAAACTAGTCTCAACGCAACGTGAATTTCACGTTATGATGAAACTATGGCGAAGCGGTCTACTACCCCGGGTCCCCGCGACGATCGCGGCGTGCTCTCGGCGCGCATCCTGGCCGCGGCGCGTGACGAGTTCGCGACTAACGGCTGGGCCGGCACGACGATCCGCGCGGTGGCGAGGGTGGCCGGCGTCGACCCAGCGCTCGTCTACCACTACTTCGGCTCGAAGGAGGGCCTGCTCGACGCGGCCACCGCGCCGCCGCAGAAATGGCTGGACGCCGTGGCCGACACATGGGCCACACCCCAGCCCGAGCTGGGAACACAGCTGGTTCGCACTGTGTTGAAGAGCTGGGCCAACGACGAGATCGGTCCAACGCTGCGGGCGGTGTTGTTGACAGCAGCCCACGACGACACGACGCGCAACAAGCTTCGCGTGATCGTCGAACGGAGCCTGATCGGGGAGTCCGTACTAGGCGACGACGAAGAAGATCGCCTGCGCCGCAGCGGGTTGGTCGCCTCGCAGCTGATCGGCTTCGCCTTGATGCGCTATGTGTGGAAGATCGAGCCGATCGCCTCGATGACCGAGGACGAGGTGCTCGCCGCGATCGCCCCGAACCTGCAGCGCTATATCGAGGGTGAGATCGGGACGGCAACGCCCACGTAGACTCGTCAAGCGCACGTTTGAGCATGACTTCAAGAGAGTGAGTAGTACCTGCATGAGCGGCCATTCCAAATGGGCCACGACGAAGCACAAGAAGGCCGTCATCGACGCACGTCGCGGCAAGAACTTCGCCCGGCTGATCAAGAACATCGAGGTGGCCGCGCGCGTCGGCGGTGGAGATCCGGCCGGCAACCCGACGCTCTATGACGCCATCCAGAAGGCCAAGAAGAGTTCGGTGCCCAACGACAACATCGAACGGGCCCGCAAGCGCGGCGCGGGTGAGGAAGCCGGCGGCGCCGACTACCAGAACATCACCTACGAGGGATACGGGCCCAACGGCGTCGCGGTGCTGATCGAGTGCCTGACAGACAACCGCAACCGTGCCGCGGGTGAGGTGCGCGTCGCGATGACCCGCAACGGCGGCAACATGGCCGACCCGGGCTCGGTGTCCTACCTGTTCTCCCGCAAGGGTGTCGTCACCCTGGAGAAGAACGGGCTGACGGAAGACGATGTGCTGACCGCGGTGCTCGAAGCCGGCGCAGAGGACGTCAACGATCTCGACGACAGCTTCGAAATCATCTGTGAGCCAGGCGATCTCGTTGCGGTGCGCACCGCGCTGCAGGATGCCGGGATCGACTACGAGTCGGCCGACGCCAGCTTCCAGCCGTCGGTGACCGTGCCCGTCGACCTCGACGGTGCCCGCAAGGTGCTCAAGCTGATCGACGCGCTCGAGGACAGCGACGATGTGCAGGACGTGTACACCAACGTCGACATCCCCGACGACGTGGCCGCCATTCTCGACGAAGAGGACTAGCCCAGCCAGGAGGTGCGGGATGTCGACCGCGGAGGCGAACAAGGCGACGTTCAAAGGCTTTCACGAGGCCGCCAACACGGGCGATTCCGAGTTTCTCTTCCACACGATCGACGAGCTCGTCGCGCCTGACGCAGTGGTACGCACTCCATTGCCGATCGACGCGACGGGGCCGAATGCCCTCAAGCAGGTGTGGGCGATGCTCCTGCGGATCTACCCCGACATTCATCTCACCGTCGAGGACTTGATCGCGGAAGGGGACAAGGTTGTCGGCAGGACAACGGTCACCGGGACTCATCAAGGCGAATTCATGGGCGTCGCCCCAACCGGCAAGTCCGTCACCTACAACGAGATCTTCATCTTCCGCCTCGTCGACGGCCGAATAGTCGAGACCTGGGGTGTCGTCGACGTCTACGCGCAGATGAAGCAGATCGGTGTGGTTCCGTCCTAGCTCACGCTGGGTGCAGGCTGACCGGCACGCCCGAATAGCGCGTCATCCCGGTCGCCAGGTCGATGTCGTCCTTGCTCGTCAGCAGATTCACGTTGGCGCCTTCGTGGCCGTGCGGGACCGAAACGGCACCGCGCCGGATCGAGGCGTCCACCTTCGCGACGCCCGTCAGCTCGCCGTGGTCGCTGCGTACGATCAGCGACTGCGCATTGGTCACGCCCGCAGCGGCGGCGTCGTCGGGATGTACGAGGATCTCCGCGACTTCGTCGAGAAATTCGAGCTGCGAGTTCAGCCGTCGCATCTGCCGTCGCGGCACCAACACCAGGGGAGCGGGCTCCCGCAGCGCGGCCAATTGCTCGACGACGAGGCGGGGCGCCAGTCGCCACCCTCCCAGTCGTTCGATGTGCCGTTCCACCCATGGGGCAGGCAGTTCGCGCGGTACATCAGCCCAGCCGTTGGCCGTGAGCTCGTCATACGCGACCCTGCCGCCGGCGCTGACCCGTGCCAGCATCTCCTCGTCTGTGGCCGCGGTGTCCGCCAGCTCATGACCGAGGCGCCGGCCGAGTTCGGCGAGTACCCACCACATCGAGCGCCGCTGGCCGGCAGGTGCAACGACGGCGGGTGTGTACTGCGCCGAGACCCGAGGCGACAAGATGTCCCACAATGTGACGTCGGGCCGCTCGAGTTGATCCGTGGTGGGCAGCACGTGCGTCGACAGCGCGGTCGTCTCGTTGGGCAGGATCTCGGTGGTCGCCAGCACGTCGAGTTTCTCGAGCGCGGGCACCAGTGATGCGGTGTTGGGAAACGCGGTGATCATGTTCCCGCCGAGGTTCACAAACGCCCGGATGTTCCCCGCGTTGATTTCGTCGGGCAGCACCGCGCACGGCCATTCCCTCAAGAACGCCTGCGTCTCGGGACGGCTACGCGGTCCCGGTCCGAATGTCCCCTCGGGCGGCGACAAGGGCAGCTCGAAGCTCTCCAGCTGATAGGCGTAGCCGGGATGGAACCACAACCCGCCAGGTCGGTTCATCGACCCGGTGATGATCATCAATGCCCACGAAAGCCATTGCGTCACATTGGCGCTCGCCGACATCGTGATGCCCGTACCGACATCGACAGCGATGCGGCCCGCCCGCCGGACCGATGCAAGCAGCTGTTCCAGCTGCGGCTCGAGCACGTCAGCGACTGCGGCGGCGTGCTGCAGCGTGAACGGCTCGACCGCCGCGGCCAGGCCGTCAACATCCTGGGCCGGTGCATTGATGCCGTCGCACAACACCTCACGCACCAAGAAGGCAAGCACGGCGAAGTCGGCACCAGGGCGGGGTGCGAGGTGATGTGTTGCCAGGCGTGCGGTCTCGGTATACCGAGGGTCCCATACCCACACCTCGGCGTGCTTCGCCAACTCGCGGATCGCGCCTCTGGGATTGGGTAAGCCCACTGTATGGCCGTGGGAGACAACGGGATTGCTGCCGATCATCATGACGAACGTGGCGTTGTCGTAATCAGGGCGACCGGTGAGCGCCTGGGATCCGGCCATCAGGTCCGAGATCAGCACCTTGGCCGTGCCGTCGATAGTCAACGGACTGAACTTGGCCGGCGTTCCGATCGCCGCGTGTAGCTGTTGTGCGAGCCGGTACCCGACGGCGTCCATGCCCACACCCGTGCCGAAGAGGATGCCGACCGATTCCGGCCCGTGGCGATCGATGGTCTCACGCAACTTCGCGCCGAGGTCGTCCAGCGCGGCGTCCCAGGTCGTCTTCTGCAGGTCGCCGTCGATCCGCATCTGGGGATGCTCCAGGCGATCGGGGTGGTGGTGTATCTGCGGTAGCGCGCGGCCCTTCGGACATGTGTAGCCATGTGAGAACGGGT
Organism: Mycobacterium sp.; assembly: GCF_035274705.1. Classification (GTDB taxonomy): domain Bacteria; phylum Actinomycetota; class Actinomycetes; order Mycobacteriales; family Mycobacteriaceae; genus Mycobacterium. The sequence continues at coordinate 18,137 of NZ_DATENY010000091.1, forward strand.
GCTCGCCATCACCGTGGACCGCCACCACCTGGTCGCCCTCAATGTCGACGAGGATGCCGCACACCGACGTGCAGACCCGGCAGAAACTGCGCACCGTTCTCACGGTCGGAGAACGTTACTCTCAGCCGCTGAGGAAGGCGCCGATTTCTTCGGCCGTCCGCTCCGGCTGGTCGAGCATGACCAGCACGTAAGCGTCGTCGACGTAGCGCAGCGTCGCGCCCGTCAGCTCGGCCAGACGCGACGCGTGGTCGGCCGGCATCACCGGGTTGCGGCTCCACAGCACCAGCGTCGGTCCGTCGAAGTCCGTGAGCCGGTTCGTGGCGCGGATCAGTTCGGCGTCATCGAATTTCGTTCGGCAGTACTTGACGAGATCTCGTCGCACGCGCCGGTCAGCCAGCCCGGCCGCCAACCATGCATCGACAATATCTTGGGGGACAGGCTTTTTCGCCATCTGACCGAACATCAGCCACTGCCTGCGCAGCCAGCCGATCTTGAGCTGACGCATGGCCAGCGACACCGTCGAGGTGGTACGGCTGGCCAGCCATGCGACCTTGCCAGGAAAGCCCGGCGGAAAATTGTCGAACGCCTCGGACGGGCAGATCACCAGCCGCCCAACGCGCTTGTCGCGGCCGATGTCGGTGAGGAACAGCGGCCCGCCCCAGTCGGTGACGACCAGCGTGACGTCGGTCAGGTCGAGTGCGTCGAGGAAGTCCGCAACGATGTTGACCATTCCGGGCAGCGTCAGGTCGGTGTCCTCGCGCATCGGGATGCGGTGTCCGCCCAATGGCAACACGGGCAGCAGGTAGCGGAAGGCCGACGGGAGCAGTGGCAGCGCCAAGTCCCATTGGGCGTCGTTCATGAGCAGACCATGCAGGAGCACGACCTGGGGGCCGCTTGGGTCGCCCTCATCGCGGTATTCGATGGTTCCTGCGGTGACGTCGACGGATTTCATGGCGACCCTTCGGCATTAGAACGTTGATTCTAGAACGTATGCTCTAGTCTGTAGCCAGGAGGCGCATATGGCAAGGTCCACCAGGGAATCGATTCTGACCGCCACGGCGGAGCTGATGCGCCACAAGGGCTACGGGGCGGTCGGCATGAAGGACATCGCCGCCGCCTCCGGAGCGCCGATCGGCTCGCTCTACCACCACTTCCGCGGCGGCAAGGTGCAGATCGCCCGCGAGGCGCTGATCAATGCGGGCCATGCCTATGCGCTGCTCATCCCGTCGATCGTCGACGAATACACCGACCTCGGCGACGCCATTGATGCTGTCTTCACCCAGGCCTCCGCGGACATGGCCGGCACGGGTTTCGCGAACATGTGCCCCGTCGCCAGCGTCGCCGCGGAGGTCGCCGACACCGTCGAGGAACTCCGCGAAACCTCGGCCGCGGTGTTCGAAGGATGGGTCGACAGCGGTGCGGCCTACTTCCATGGCCGCGGGCTCGACGAATCACAGGCCCGCGAGGTGACGCTGGCCCTGATCGGCGCGCTGGTGGGCGCTTTTGTTCTGGCCCGCACGCTGCGCAGCACCGAGCCGCTGCTCGCCGCCGGCCGGGTCCTGGCCCCGCAGTATCGGGGCGTCGAGCTGGCCGCCAAGATTGCCGCATGGCAGTAGTCCTCGACCCGCACGGCAGGGCCTGGTCGGTGTACCGCGATTGGTGGCCATTTCCCGGCGACTTACTAGATTTCACCGACCTGTTCGAGATCGCGATCGGACTGGTGTTCGTGGCGTTGTGGCCGTTCTGGCTACTGACGAAGTTCCTCGGCGCCAGGTGGGTCATCGTGATCGAGCGGGACGGCCATGAAGTGGGGCGCGAGTTGGTGCGCGGGCGGGGCAAGGCGAAGAGGCGCGTCGAGCAGATCGCTCGCGAGATAGCCGGCGGCGACCGCTCTGGGAGTTACACGATCTAACGCGTGTCCCTGCGGTTAACCGTCGGTCCATCGCGTTAATCTGTCGAACAGATGTTCACAGAAGGGGTTTTGGCGTGCGCGTGATGGGAGTGGACCCCGGCCTTACGCGATGCGGGCTATCCGTCATCGAGGGTGGCCAGGGCCGTCACGTCATCGCGCTCGACGTCGATGTGGTGCGCACGCCATCCGACGATCCGCTGCACCGCCGATTGCTGACGATCAGCAACGCCGTCGAGTATTGGATGGACACCCACCGGCCCGACGTCATCGCTATCGAGCGGGTGTTCTCCCAACAGAACGTGTCGACGGTGATGGGTACCGCGCAGGCCGGCGGCGTCGTCGCGCTGGCGGCCGCCAAACGCGACATCGACGTGCATTTCCACACGCCCAGCGAAGTCAAGGCCGCTGTCACCGGAAACGGCAATGCGGACAAGGCTCAGGTCACCGCGATGGTCACCAGAATTCTTGCGCTGCAAACGAAACCAACACCGGCCGACGCCGCTGACGCGTTGGCGCTGGCCATCTGCCACTGCTGGCGCGCCCCGATGATCGCCCGGATGGCGGCGGCCGAGGCGCTGGCCGCCGAGCAGCAGCGTAAGTACAAGGCGAAACTGAAGGCGGCACGATGATCGCATCCGTTCGCGGCGAGGTCCTCGACATTGCCCTCGACCATGTCGTCATCGACGCCTGCGGCGTCGGGTACAAGGTGATGGCTACCCCGTCGACGCTGGCGACACTGCGGCGAGGAAGTGAAGCGCGGCTGATCACCGCGATGATCGTGCGCGAGGATTCGCAGACTCTGTATGGCTTCGCGGACGCCGACGCCCGCGACCTGTTCCTCACCCTGCTGGGTGTCTCCGGTGTGGGCCCGAAGATCGCGTTGGCCACGCTGGCCGTCTACGACGCGGCGTCGCTGCGCCAGGCGCTGGCGGATGGGGACGTCACCGCGCTTACCCGGGTGCCGGGCATCGGCAAGCGTGGTGCCGAGCGCTTGGTGCTCGAACTGCGCGACAAGATCGGGCCCGTCACACCGTCGGGCGCCGTTGTCTTGAATGGCCACTCAGTGCGAGGCCCGGTCGTGGAAGCGCTTGTCGGGCTTGGCTTTGCGGTCAAGCAGGCCGAGGAGGCCACTGACAAGGTGCTGGCCAACGAGCCGGAGGCCACCACGTCGAGCGCACTGCGCGCGGCACTGTCCATGCTGGGTAAGAAGTGAGCCGGTTCGACGACGACGAGCCCGAGGACACATCCGATCGGGAGGTTTCCGCCGCCCTGACCGTCGGTGAGGGCGACATCGACGCCAGCCTGCGGCCGCGGTCGCTGGGCGAGTTCATTGGGCAGCCCCGTGTGCGCGAGCAGTTGCAGCTGGTCCTCGAGGGCGCCAAAAACCGCGGCGGCACACCGGATCACATCCTGCTGTCGGGTCCGCCCGGGCTGGGCAAGACGTCGCTGGCGATGATCATCGCCGCCGAACTGGGGACGTCGCTGCGGGTCACGTCCGGTCCCGCATTGGAACGCGCGGGCGACCTGGCGGCGATGCTGTCGAACCTCGTCGAGCACGATGTGTTGTTCATCGACGAGATCCACCGCATCGCCAGGCCCGCCGAGGAAATGCTGTACCTGGCGATGGAGGACTTCCGCGTCGACGTGGTCGTCGGGAAAGGCCCTGGCGCCACGTCTATTCCGCTCGAGGTCGCGCCATTCACGCTTGTCGGCGCCACCACGCGGTCAGGCGCGCTGACCGGCCCGTTGCGTGACCGCTTCGGCTTCACCGCACACATGGATTTCTACGAGCCCGCCGAACTCGAGCGGGTGCTGTTCCGCTCGGCGGGCATCCTTGGCATCGAGCTGGGCGCAGAGGCCGGCGCCGAGATCGCACGACGCTCGCGCGGCACGCCCCGCATCGCCAACCGCCTGCTGCGCCGAGTCCGCGACTACGCGGAGGTTCGTGCCGACGGCGTGATCACACGCGACATCGCCAAGCTCGCGTTGGAGGTCTACGACGTCGACGAGCTCGGACTGGACCGCCTTGACCGCGCTGTATTGTCCGCGCTCACACGCAGTTTCGGCGGCGGGCCCGTCGGGGTGTCCACGTTGGCCGTCGCGGTCGGGGAGGAGGCCACCACCGTCGAGGAGGTGTGCGAGCCGTTCCTGGTGCGCGCGGGAATGATTGCGCGCACGCCTCGGGGACGTGTCGCCACCGCTCAGGCGTGGACGCATCTGGGTCTTACGCCACCTAGCAGAGTCAGCGGCCTTGGCCAGGACGGCCTGTTCGAGTAGGAGAGTCAATTGATCACTGCTGGTTTGGTTTTCGCAATATTGGCCGCACTGCTACACGTCTACATCTTCGTCATGGAGTCGTTGACGTGGACCTCACCGCGCACCCGCGCGACGTTCGGCATCACCGAGGATCAGGCGCAGGCCACCAAGGAGCTCGCGTTCAACCAGGGCTTCTACAACCTGTTCCTCGCCATCGTCACAGGGGTCGGGGTGGTGGCCATGTTCACCGGGCACCAGGTGCTCGGTGCGGCGCTGGTGTTTGCGGGTGTCGGATCGATGCTCGCCGCGGCGGTGGTGCTGCTCCTGTCATCGCCGGATAAGGCTCGTGCAGCGATCACACAAGGAGCTTTCCCGCTGATTGCGGTCGTGCTCCTGGTGGTGGGGCTGGCGATGTAGCACGGCCCGCCAGTCGGTCGCATCACTTGCTCTGTGGCGGTTTGAGCATGTTGGGTCAGCGCCAGGACACCGATCGACGCGTGTCGCCCTACAGCAGCCCGAGCATCTGCAGGTCGGTGATGTATTTGACGATGACGTCCCGCGTGACGTGCGGAATGTCTTTGTCCGGGCCGATCTTCGCGTCCTGAACTGCGGTGCGGAACCGGTCCGTCGGCGCCATCGAGCCACGGATCGGCATCTCCGGGTGCTGATAGTTGTGCAGCAGTGGTAGCAGCGACGCCTGACGCTGTTGCTCCGGCAGTGCGCGGATCGCGGTCTCGAACCGGCCCAACCAATCGGCGTAGTCGCCGATTCGCTCAATCGCATAGCCGGCATCGATCAGCCAGTCGACGTACTCGTCGAGCCCGATGCCGTCGTCATAGGGATTCATCACATGGTATGTCTCGAATCCGTCGACGACGTGCGCGCCGATGGTGGAGATCGCCTCGGCGATGAATTCCACTGGGAGGCCGTCGTAATGAGCCCGCTGGCGGTTGCCGTCCGCGCCGAGTTCGTAGAACGAGCCGGGCGCGATACCGGTTGCCACGAGGCTCAGCATCATCCGCGTGAACATGTCCGGCAGGTTGAGCTGGCCGGCGTAGGTGGTGTCGGCCAGAATCATGTCGCAGCGGAACACCGAAACCGGAAGGCCGCACAGATCGTTGGCCTCGCGCAGTAACACCTCACCAGCCCACTTGCTGTTCGAATAGCCGTTGGCATAGCTGTCATCGACCTTGCGGGTCGCACTGATCACCCGAATGTCGCCGTCCTCGGTGAACTTGCCGGGTTCGATGCCCGCGCCGACGCCGATGGTCGACACGTAAACAAACGGCTTGAGCTTCGTGGTGAGCGCGATGCGGATCAGCTCCGCGGTGCCCAGTGCGTTGGGGCCGAACAGCTGGCTGTAGGGCAGAACGTGGTTGACCAGCGCGGCCGGGTCGACAATCAGGTCGACGGTGTCGGCCAGCCGCTGCCACGTCTGCTGATCGAGGCCGAGGTTGGCTTCGCCCTTGTCGCCTGCCAGCACCTCGAGGCGATCGGCGGCCAATTCCCGGTAGTGACGCAGTAATTCGGGGTCACCGGAATCGAACGTCTTGTCCAGCCGCTCGCGGGCAGCGTCGTCGTCCTTGGCCCGCACGAGGCAGATCACCTTGCCGTCGACGAGATCCATCCGCTCCAGCCACTCCAGGGCCAGATAGCGACCGAGGAATCCGGTCGCACCCGTCAGCAGGACGGTGCGGACCTCCGAGCTCGGCCCGGACAGCGACGGTGCCTGCGCCAGCGTCTGCGGGTCGATGAACTTGTCCAGTGTGAGGTCACGGGCGTGCGCCTCGACGATCGGGCCTTTCGGGCGATCGTGCACCGACGCGAACGTCGGCCGTTTCGTTCCGGGCTGACGCTCGGCTTCGATGTAGTCGGCGAGCGAGGCCAGGTCGCTGGCCGGGCTGACGATGACGCCGACGGGCACGTCGATGTCGAAGATCTCGTGCAGCAGATTGGCGAATGTCAACGCGGACAGGGAATCCCCGCCCAGGTCGGTGAAGTGCGCATCCGGCTGCAGATCGGTTGCCGCCGCGCCCAGTAGAGCTCCCGCGGCGCGGCTGATGGTCTCCAGCACCGGCCGCTCGGCGCCGTGCGCGCGCAGCTCCCGCAGCTCGTTGGCCTGGCTGTCGGTCAGGTCGGTGTAGAGCTGCTCGAGCAGATCGCCGTAGTGCTCCTTGAGCTTCGGCCGGGCGAGCTTGCGGATACCGGTCAGCAGTCCGTTCTCGAGCGTGAAAGGCGTTGTCTCGATGATGAAGTCGCGAGGGATCTCGTACGACTGCAGTCCCGCGGCCCTCGCGACCTCCTGCAGCGACTCGGTGATCAGCGGCTTCAGCGCATCCACATCGTGGCGGGCCAAGGCATCTTCGGTGGGCACGATGACGGCCAGCAGATACGAGCGAGCGCTGTTGCCGTAGACGAATATCTGCCGGATCAGCGGGCTGTCACCGAACACGGCTTCCAATTTGGCGACGGTGACGAACTCGCCCTGCGACAGCTTGAGCACGTTGTTGCGGCGATCCAGATACACCAGCTGGTCCGGTCCCACCTCGGCCACGATGTCACCGGTGCGGTAGTAGCCATCGGCGTCGAACACGTCGGCGGTGGTCTCCGGGCGCTTGTAGTAACCGGGGAACATGGTGTCGGACTTGACAACCAGCTCACCCCGCGGATGAGGCCGATCGGTGCCGAAGTACCCAAGCTCGGGAACATCCACCAGCTTGTAGTCGATGACGGGCGGGCGTTGCACCTGGCCGTCGACGAAGACCATGCCAGCTTCGGTGGAGCCGTATCCGTCGGTCAAGTGAATGTCGAGCAGGGACTCGACGAACACGCGCATCTCTGACGAGATGGGCGCGGAGCCCGTCATCGCTGAGATGAACCGTCCGCCGAGGAGGTTTTGGCGCAGGTCGGCGAGCACGTCGGTTTCGACGGCCCATCGATCGGCATCGTCGGTAAACCGGCGGTCGACTTCGCTCTGGAACTCACCGAACACCATGTCCCAGATCCGGGGCACGAAGTTCAGCTGCGTCGGCCGGACCAATGCGAGATCGTCGAAGAATGTGGAAAGGTCGCTTCTGGCAACGAAATAGGCTGTGCCGCCGGCTCCCAGCGTGGAGTACAGAATGCCGCGGCCCATCATGTGGCTCATCGGCATGAAGTTCAGCGTGATCGACGGGGTGGCGCCCTCACTGCCCCACATGGCCATCGCCGGCCGGCGCCACGAGTTGCCAACGAGGCGCTCCGGGTACATCGCGCCCTTCGGCGTGCCGGTGCTGCCGGAGGTGTAGATCAGCAGTGCCACCGGGTCGTCGTCGAGAGAGTTGAACGGCGCCACCGCCGGTAGCCGCCTGCCTCGGTCAAGGACCTCGGTCAGCGTATCCAGCTGAACGGTGCTGCCTGCTTCATACAGGCGGGCCTTCGCCACGTCGAGCGCGTCTCGCTGGTCATCGACCTGTGAGTGATGGTCGAAGACGACAAGCCTCGACACATTGTCGGCGGCGAGCGCCAGTTCGACTGCGTCGTCGAGGAAGTCGACGCTGGAGGCGATCACCGCAGGTTCGGTCTCGGTGACGATGGGCCGCAGCTGCGCGATGGGAGCGCCGGTCTGCATTGGCACGGACACCGCGCCGAGCCCAATCAGCGCGACGTCGATGGTCGTGTAGTCGACGCTGGTGAAGCCGAGCATCGCGACGCGGTCACCCGGGCGCACGTCGTAGGCCAACGCATTGACCACCGCTTGGATGCGGTCGGACACCTCGGCGTAGGTGATGGTTTCGAACCGTCGCAGTAATTCGGCGGATGTGCGGCCGGTCGACGGGTCGGTGACGTACTCAACAGCACGCTGACCGAGCGCGGGCCGATCCGCATAGCCATCGAACACATTTCGCACGATCTGCGGCAGCCGCAGTTCGGGTGCTTCGATTGCGTGTGACACTGCCTTGCTCGGCCGCGCGTCTGCGAACTGCTGGTCGGTGGTGTAGAGGTCGGCGATGCGGCGTACAAGCCGCTCTTCACGGGTATCAATCGACATCAAGAATCCTCGGCAAATTGCAGGTATTGGGGGCGCTCGTCGCGCCTACCACCAAACTACGTTAGCAAAGCTAACTTTATTCCGCTCGCAGCTGTCAGTTCGCTGTGAACGGTGTGACGGTCGTCACCGAATAACAGGCCCAAGGTGGGCTCCATCGAGCGTCGTCGGCGGTTACGGCCACGAAGATTGGGTACTCAGCCCACGACCGAGGAGGCATCATGAGTGACACGCGTGTTCACACCCACGGCGGCAGAATGCAGATGCCGCGCAGCCGTGGCGCAGCGAGCGGGTTTCTGCTGATTCTGTTGGGCGTATGGGGTGCGCTCATCCCGTTCGTTGGACCATATTTCGACTTTGCATTCACCCCGGATCAGGAATGGACGTGGACCACCGCCAGGGGCTGGCTTGAGGTACTTCCAGGAGCCGCCACAGTGGTGGGTGGTCTGTTGTTGCTCGGTTCGCGCAATCGTGCGACCGCAATGTTCGGTGGCTGGCTGACCGTGCTCGCCGGCGCGTGGTTTGTCGTTGGCCGCGCGCTGGCGGGACCACTGGGCATCGGCGATGCAGGCGCACCTGTGGCGGCCACTGAATCCAAGAGGGTGTGGCTGGAGCTGACGTACTTCTATGGCCTGGGTGCGCTGATCGTGTTCCTGGGTGCTGTGGCGCTGGGGCGACTGTCGGTGCGGAGTGCTCGTGACATCGCTTACGCGCAGCGCCCGGTCGCGTCGGTCGCACAGCCTCAGCCGGCGCCGTCCGAAGAAGTCACGGAGATCCAGCCGACGGCAACCGCTGACCAGCCACGGCATCGCGGCTGGCGTGACATGTTCCGCGGCGGCGGCGGCCACCGGCTGGCCCACCGCTAGTCAGACGAGCTGGGCCCACGCTTTGGCGTGGCCAGCTCGCGCGTGAAAACCTAGCCGATATAGGCCATCACATGCTTGATCCGGGTGTAGTCCTCCAAGCCATACATCGACAGGTCCTTACCGTGGCCGGAGGACTTGAACCCGCCGTGCGGCATCTCGGCGACCAGCGGGATGTGGGTGTTGATCCACACACATCCGAAATCCAATGCCGCCGAAACCCGCAAAGCGCGCGAGATGTCACGTGTCCATACCGACGACGCCAGACCGTATTCCGTGCCGTTGGCCCACGCGATCGCTTCGTCCTCGTCTGAGAACGACTGCACGGTGATCACCGGGCCGAAGATCTCCTGTTGTACGAGCCGATCGTCCTGCCGTAGCCCGCCGATGACCGTCGGCTCGATGTAGAAACCCTTGTCGCCCTGGCGTTGTCCACCGCTGGCCACCTTTGCATGCGACGGCACATCGCCCAGGAAACTCAGCACCCGCTCCAATTGGTTGACGTTGTTGACCGGCGGTACCCATGCGTCCTCATCGTCGGCGGGCTTGCCGTACGTCGTCGCTGCGCCACGGGCCTGCTCCGCCAACGCATCGGTCAGATCAGAAGCCACCTTGGCGGTCGCCAGCACACGGGTCGCCGCCGTGCAGTCCTGGCCCGCGTTGAAATAGCCCGCCGTCGCGATTCCCTCTGCGGCCGTGGCGATGTCGCTGTCGTCGAAGACCAGCACCGGCGCCTTGCCGCCGAGCTCCAGATGCGTCCGCTTCAGATGGCCGCCTGCACTCACCGCCACCGCGCGGCCCGCCGCCACCGACCCGGTGATCGACACCATTTCCGGAGTGGGGTGTGCAACCACCGCGGCGCCCGTATTACGGTCGCCGCAAACGACATTCAGCACACCGGGCGGAAAGTGTCGAGAAGCGATCTCCGCCAGCATGGTCGTCGTCACCGGAGTGGTGTCACTGGGCTTGATCACCACGGTGTTTCCTGCCGCGATGGCGGGACAGAACTTCCAGATCGCCATCATCATCGGGTAGTTCCACGGCGCCACCTGACCGATCACGCCTACCGGCTCGCGGCGGATCCAGGACGTGTGGTTCTCCATATACTCGCCAGCCGACTTGCCCTCCAAAAGCCTTGCCGCACCGGCGAAGAACCGAATTTGGTCGAGCATCGGCGGGACCTCTTCGGTCATGGTGACGTGGTTGGGCTTGCCGGTGTTACGGCCTTCGGCCTCGACGAGCGCCTGGGCGTTCTTCTCGACGTCGTCGGCGAAATCCAAGAGCGCTTTCTGCCGTCGCGACGGCGTGGTGCGCTTCCAGTCCGCGAATGCCTTGGACGCCGCGGCATAGGCGTTGTCGATGTCTTGTTCGTTCGAGATCGGCGCGGTGCCGTACTGATCACCAGTGGAAGGGTCGACCAGCGGCATGGTGGCACCGCTGACGGAGGCTACGGGTTCGCCGCCGATGAAATTCTGAACCGTTGTCATATAGGAACTCCTGTCGTTAAAGGTCGGCGAGTATCAAGGAGAGGACGTCGAGACCTTCGTCGAGAAGGTCGTCGCTGATCGTCAGTGGCGGCAGGAAGCGCAACACATTGCCGAATGTGCCGCACGACAACACGATCACGCCAGCCGTGTGGCACCCGACGCACAGCTTCATCGTCAACTCGGGGTCGGGCTCAAGTGTCCCTGGTTTGACCAACTCCATCGCGATCATCGCGCCGCGGCCACGCACGTCACCGATGCGGTTGTCCTCGGCCTGCAGTCGGCCAAGGCGGTCCTTCATCAAAACCTCGATCTGGCGTGCCCGCTCGACCAGCCCGTCGGCCTCGATGGTTTCGATGGTGGCCAGCGCCGCGGCGCAGGCGACCGGATTGCCGCCGTACGTGCCGCCGAGCCCGCTGACGTGTGGGGCGTCCATGATCTCGGCGCGGCCGGTGACCGCCGACAGCGGCATGCCGTCGGCGATGCCCTTCGCGGTGACGATCAGATCTGGTTCGATGCCTTCGTGTTCGCAGGCGAACATCGCGCCGGTGCGGGCGAATCCCGTCTGCACCTCGTCGGCGATGAACACCACCTCGTTGGCCCGGCACCACTCCAACAGCGCCGGCAGGAATCCGTCGGCCGGGACGATGAATCCGCCTTCGCCCTGAACGGGTTCGATGATCACCGCGGCCAGGTTGGCGGCACCGACCTGTTTGTCGATGACGCTGATGGCGCGCTTGGCCGCCAATTCGCCGTCGGTGGCGAGCTCCTTGCCGAACTCGGCGTCGCGGAACGGGTATGACAGCGGCGCGCGGTAGATCTCGGGTGCGAAAGGACCGAAGCCGTGCTTGTACGGCATGGACTTGGCGGTCAGGGCCATGGTCAGGTTCGTGCGGCCGTGGTAAGCGTGGTCGAACGACACCACCGCGGGCTTGCGCGTATAGGACCTGGCGATCTTGATCGAATTCTCCACAGCCTCCGAGCCGGAGTTGAACAGCGCCGACCGTTTTTCGCCGCTACCGGGTGTCAGCCGGTTGAGCTGCTCGGCCACCGCGACGTAACTCTCATACGGCGTGATCATGAAGCAGGTGTGGGTGAATTTCGCCACCTGCTCAGCGACCGCCGCAACGACCCGAGGCGACGAGTTGCCGATCGTGGTGACCGCAATGCCCGAACCGAGATCGATCAGCCGGTTGCCGTCGACGTCTTCGACGATGCCGCCGTACGCGCGGGCCGCGTACACGGGCATCGTGTTGCCGATGCCCCGCGAGACAGCGGCCTTCTTGCGATCGATCAGCTCCTGTGATCGTGGACCCGGAATCGCGGTGATGAGGTGGCGGCTCTGCTCAAGGGTGCTCAACTCCAAGCCTCCTGGTGACAGGTGGATTCGGCGAATGCCGCGTCGCCGTTTGAGCCTAGTCCGAGATGCACCGATCCGATCGAAAACTTACCCAGGTTGTGGCGTAATCGTCGGCTGCACTGGATTCCTGCAACGGATTCCGTTGCGATCAGTCATTCTCGGTCGTGATGGCACACCGCTTCGAGCATGAAGCCCCACGGATCGAGCCAGAAGGTCGCGAAGTAGGGCTGCGGATATTGCGGAAAGACCCGTGGCTCGTGCTCGAACGCGACAAGCGGCATGACTGCGCCGTAGTAATCCTTGGCCACGGGCAGATCGGGAACGTTGATGCCGAGGTGTCCGAGCATTCAGCGACGCTAACAGCGACGGCCATCCGACGGCGGGCTCGGACGCCGGCTGCAGCAATGGCACACTGGACAACAACGAGGCCCCCTGACCTGCCGGTCTGGGCGCCGTAAACGCAATCGATACGAAAGACAGTTTTAGCCATGGATCTGGTCGTCTTCCTGCCCCTGCTCATCATTCTGGGCGCATTCATGTTCTTCGCCTCTCGGCGCCAGAAGAAGGCGATGCAGGCCACCATCGACCTGCACAATTCGCTGCAGATCGGCGACGGCGTGCACACCACGTCGGGTCTGCAGGGCACCATCACCGCCATCACCGACGACACCGTCGACCTGGAGATCGCGCCCGGCGTCGTGACGACGTGGATGAAGCTGGCAGTGCGCGACCGCATCACCGACGACGACGACTTCGATCTCGACGAGGATGTCGACGCGCAAGGTTCGACCGCGACCGAAATCACCGAGAGCCCCAACACGAAGACTGACGGCTAACCGCCCAGCCAGAACACGTACCCTTTGCGGTGCTGACGAACTGATCTCGAGGAGACCTGAGGAAACGTGGCATCGTCTTCGGCGCCGGTACACCCTGCCCGCTACCTGACACTTTTCTTGGTGCTGCTCGTCGGCGTCTACCTGTTGGTGTTCCTGACCGGCGACAAGCAGGCCAAACCCAAGCTCGGCATTGACTTGCAGGGCGGAACCCGCGTCACGCTGACCGCGCGGACGCCCGACGGGTCCCGTCCAACCCGCGAGGCGCTCAATCAGGCCCAGCAGATCATCAGTGCCCGCGTCAACGGGCTCGGCGTTTCCGGGTCTGAGGTGATCATCGATGGCGACAACCTGGTGATCACCGTGCCGGGCAACGACAGCAGCGAGGCCCGAAACCTCGGCCAGACGGCCCGCCTCTACATCCGGCCGGTAATCCATGTGATCGCGGCCGAAGGGCAGGGCCAGCAGCCTCCTGTCGCAG
>NZ_DATENY010000092.1:0-33073 GCF_035274705.1 Mycobacterium sp.
CCTAGGCTGGTCGACCATGACGGTGCGGCGGCTGCAGCCCTATGCGGTCACGATCTTCGCCGAGATGTCGGCGCTGGCCGCCCGCATCGGCGCGGTAAACCTTGGCCAGGGCTTCCCCGATGAGGACGGTCCGCCGGCGATGCTCAAGACCGCGGAGAATGCGATCGCCGAGGGCGTCAACCAGTACCCGCCCGGTCTGGGCATCGCGCCGCTGCGGGAAGCCATCGCCGCGCAACGCATGCGCCATTTCGGCACGGAGTACGACCCCGAGACCGAGGTCCTCGTCACGGTCGGCGCGACAGAAGCCATCGCGTCGACAATTCTCGGACTCGTCGAACCCGGCTCCGAGGTGTTGTTGATCGAGCCGTTCTACGACTCCTATTCGCCGGTGATCGCGATGGCCGGATGCGAAAGGCGGGCCGTGCCGTTGCTGCCCGACGGCCGTGGTTTCAGAATCGACGTCGACGGCCTGCGGCGCGCGGTCACGCCCAAAACCAAGGCCTTGGTCGTCAACTCCCCGCACAACCCGACCGGAATGGTGGCCTCCGACGACGAGCTTCGCGCGCTGGCGCAGCTTGCCGTCGACGCCGACCTGCTGGTGATCACCGACGAGGTCTACGAGCATCTGGTGTTCGACGCGCATCGCCACCTGCCCTTGGCCAACTACCCGGGGATGGCCGACCGTACCGTCACCATCTCCAGTGCGGCCAAGATGTTCAACTGCACCGGCTGGAAGATCGGATGGGCTTGCGGTGCAGCAGAACTCATCGCCGGCGTTCGTGCCGCCAAGCAATACCTGTCCTATGTCGGCGGCGCGCCGTTTCAGCCCGCGGTGGCCCAGGCGCTCAACACGGAAGAGGCGTGGGTAGCAGCACTGCGGGAGTCCTTACAGGCCAAGCGCGACAAGCTCGGAAACGCCTTGGCGGAGTTGGGGTTCGAAGTGCACGACAGCTTCGGCACTTATTTCCTGTGCGCCGACCCGCGCCCGCTGGGCTACCACGACAGTACCCAGTTCTGCGCCGAGCTACCTGAACGCACCGGCGTGGCGGCGATCCCGATGTCCGCGTTCTGCGACCCGGGTGCCGACCATGCCGACGCGTGGAATCATTTGGTGCGGTTCGCTTTCTGCAAACGTGATGAGACGTTGGACGAGGCGATCCGCCGGCTCGCGGTGTTAAAGGGTCACTCGTCGTGGTTGTCGTCGCAGGAGACCGTCACGTAGACGGTACCGACCTGTGCGGGCGTCAGCGGCTTGCCCGCCGAGTTGGTCCCCGACAGTCCGGAAACCTGGGTCGTGACGCATGCCGATAGCGGCGCGTTCTGGTCGCCGTTTATCTGCACGGTATACCCTTGTGCCTGTAGTTGATTGACGGCGTCAGCAGCGTTCGAACCTCCAGTGGGAGCTGCCGCGGCCGTACCGGCCAATCCCAGTGTGGCCAAAGCCAAGATTCCGAATGTCGCTGTGCCGATTGCCAAACCTCGCATGATCGAACTCCTTTCACTGGTAGGTAGCTGTGGTGGTTACAGCTCGCTACCGAAAGGATCGATCTGTCGACGCCAGAAGTCGTCAACGCTGGCATCCAATTAGCGATGGACGCTAGCTGGTAGTGCACAGCGAGGCGGCGGGCCCAGAGCGCTTCGGAGCCTGTGGATCCACCGGGCTGAGCACGACCTCGGTCCGCTATTCCGATCTACTCGGCGTGATCGGAAGGCTTGCCGCGCAGCGCCCTGCTCCGCACTCCCTCGGTGGCGGCGTCGATGATCGTCTTCCCGGCCCGCTTGATGAAGAAGTCCGGGATGAGCGAATCGGGCTCGACCGTGATGTCGACCGTCACCACGGTGGATGTGCCGGTGTGGTCAGGCCGAAGTGTGTACTCGACGTGTTGAGCGTACTGCTGCCTGGTGGGTTCGGCGTCCCACACCAACCAGTCTGGGCCCCAGCGAAATTCGAGGATTTCCTCGTCTGACAGCCCGAGCACTTTGACCGCGAGACGCACATGGTGCGGGCGGCCGTCGGCGTACCTGTCGAGGACCTCCGCCTGCCGGTAGGCCGACGAGGACAGCAGGGACTCCGCGTCAGCCAGCGCATCCACGATGGCTTCCGGCGGCGCATCGATCACGAGCTTGCGTGATGTCCTGACGGCCATGGCGCCGACCTAAGACGCCCGTTTCTCCATGACGCGCTTGCGCAGGCTTTCGGTCGCCACGTCGAGCACGATCTTCTTGGCCCGCCTGATGATGAACTCGGGGATCGGCGCCGCCAGGTCCATGATGATGTCGAACCGCACGCGCGTCTTGTGGTCGCCCTCCGGGGTGAGGTTGTACTCGCCGTGCTGGCCGCGCTGCCGGAACGTCTCGTGGGCGTCCCACACCATCCAGCGCTCGCCCCAGTGATACTCGAGCACCTCCTTGTCGGTGATGCCCATGATCTTCAGCGTCGCCTTCACGTGGTGCGGGCGGCCGTTGGGATACCGGTCGAGCACCTCGGCTTGCTTGTGCAGTGTCGACCATGACGGGACGGTTTCGATGTCGGCGAGCGCATCCAGGATCGCCTCGAGCGGTGCCTCGAAGACGACTTCTCTGGATGCTCGAAGGGCCATGATGGCAAATCCTAGTTAACGGCCGGGCCTCGCGCAGGCGATTACCTAGCTAATTTCTCACCAACCGATCTCGTCGATGGATGTGGTGACTTTGGGCGGTGCGCCGACGGGCCCTGGCGGCGTTCGGGAGAATCGCGGGGCCGGTGCCGCCTGGTCTACGCCGTTGGCCGTCACCAGAGTTGAGCGACCCCGCAGATGTTCGTTCTGCGCGGCCTCAGCCCATGTGAGCACTGGTGTGACACACGCGTCGGTGACCGCGAAGATCTCCGTCCACTCGTCGCGGGTCTTGATGGCAAACCGCTCCGTGAAGAGCTTGTGCATGTCCGGAAACGACGCCGCGTCCATCTGATGCGGCAATTCGTCGGCCGACAGACCCAGACCGTCGAGCAGCTGCGCATAGAACTGCGGCTCGATCGCCCCGACGGCCATGTACTTGCCGTCGGAGGTTTCGTACGTGCGATAGAACGGCGCGCCACCGTCGAGCAGAAACGACTCTCGCTCATCATTGAGCGTGCCGACGGACTTCATCGTCCACGCCATCTGCGACAGGATGGACACTCCGTCGACCATCGCGGCGTCGATCACCTGCCCCTTCCCTGAACGCTCCCGCTCGTACAGCGCGGAGACGATGCCGAGCAGAACGAACATCGACCCGCCGCCGAAGTCGGCGACGAGGTTGAGCGGCGCCACGGGCGGGCGGTCGCGATAGCCGATCGCCGACAATGCGCCGGTCTGCGAGAGGTAGTTGATGTCGTGGCCGGCGATCGTCGCGTACGGACCGTCCTGACCCCAGCCGGTGATGCGCGCGAAAATCAGCCGCGGGTTCACCGCCTCGCAGTCGTCGGGCCCGATGCCCAATCGCTCACACGTGCCGGGCCGGAAACCGTCGAGCAGCACGTCCGCCCTGGCCGCAAGATCCAGCAGTGCCTGCGGGTCCTTCTTCACGTCGAGGTCGACGACGCGCTTGCCTCGGTGCAGCAGGTCGACGTCTTCGGCCGGCATCTGCAATCCGCCGGGTCTGCGCACTCGCACCACGTCGGCGCCGAGGTCGGACAGCACCATCGCGGCATGCGGGCCCGGTCCGATGCCGCCGAGTTCGATCACCTTGACCCCGGCCAGGGGTCCAGCGTCAGCCACCCTTCTTGACCTTCAGCACCTGCTTGCGCAGGCCGTCGGTGGCGGTCTCCATCGCGCCTTTCATCGCGCGTTTGAGGATGAAGCCTGGTAGCGGCACCGAGGGGTCGACCGTGATCTCGAAACGCAGCTTGGTCTTGTCGCCGTCGGGCGTCAGCGTGTATTTCGCGTCCTGCGAACGCAATTGGCCTGCGGAGACCAGCGTCCAGCTGGCACTGGTTTCGGTCCAGGTGTACTCGACGACCTGCTCGTCAGTCAGGCCGGCCGCCTTGACTTTCATCTTGACTCGCTTGGGCCTGCCGTCGTCGTAGGTCTCGAGGACCTCGGCGCTCTGGTATTGCGACGACCAGCTGGGCGTCGACTCGACGTCGGCGATGACGCCGAGGATTTCCTCGGGCGTTGCTTCGATGGTGACTTCGCGGGAATCGCTGGTAGCCATGGCGCGACCATAGCTGGTTTACGGTTCAAGTCATGGAGCTTTGGGAGCTAGTGGCTCGCGAACGAATCAGGGATACGCTCGCCCGCTACAACTGGTCCGGGGACGCGCTTCGACTCGACGAGCTAGCCCAAAGCTTTTGTGACGATGGCGAGCTGGAGCTCCGCGACCGCGAGCCTGTCCGCGGCCGGGCGGCGATCGTCGAGCTTCTCGGCGGAGCCGTCGCAGCACCGAACACGACGGCGGAAGCCTCCGGGGTGAGGCGCATCGTGCGGCACAACTTGACGAACATCCGCTTCACCGATGTGACGCCGGACGCGGCACGAGTCGCCTGCTATTTCAGCGTCTTCACCGAGATCGGTTTCGACCACCACGGCCGCTACCGAGACGTTTTCGTTCCCGTCAGCGATGACTGGCTGATCCGTCATCGTTTCGTCTCGGTGGATTGGAACGCACCGAACTCGACAATGGCGCGCTAACCGGGAGTTGTCACAGAGCGCGGAATGTGCGCGCCGAACCAAAGCAGCTGCTGCACCGCAAGTATCGCCGGTAGGCTCGCAAGCCATGAGCCCGGACGTCGACCCTACGGTTCCACCGAGCGGCACAGGTTGCCTCGAATGCGACGAAGTCGGCGGATGGTGGGTGCATCTGCGCCGATGCGCGGCCTGCGGGCACATCGGGTGCTGCGACGACTCGCTGGCGCGGCACGCGTCGGCGCATTGGCGCGAAACCGGACATCCCATCATCCGCTCGTTCGAACCGGGCGAGGACTGGTTCTGGAACTACGACACGAATGAGTATTACGACGGACCGGAACTCGCTGCGCCCGAATGCCATCCGTCCAACCAGCCTGCACCTGGACCCGCCGACAGGGTGCCCAAAGACTGGGTCGCACAACTGCGTAACCGCGCCTGAGGACGCGCCGACGTTTCCGTGCCCGGCGACGGGGTAGTCAGTACCAGTGAACAGCAACAAGCCCAAGACCGCCGAATCCGGCACGGGCGCAACGGGCGCGGACGACGACGTCCAGAGTGACCCGGCCAAGGGTAGCGAGGATCGCGCCGACTGGTCCGACGAAGGCGGCGCCACGCCGGGCGGCCCGGCCGACACCGGCGACCATACGCAGTGAGCTAGAGCGACGCCACCAACGCCGACAATGTCTCGGCGGCGGTGTATTTCGGCGTCCACCCCAGCTGGGACCTGGCCTTGGCGGTGTCCATCACCACCGATGTACGGCCCACATGAAGCCACTCCAGCGCGGACGGCACGAACGGCAGGCGGGCGACGACCTCTGAAGCCGTCGACACCGCGATCCTGGGCACGCGGATCGGGCGGGCGCCCAGCGCGTCGGCGACATCCGACATCGACAACACACCGTCGCCGGCGATGTTGTACGCGCCCGGCGGGGCGGAAGTCGTTGCCGCCAAAGCGATTGCCGCAGCCACATCGTCGTGATGAACCAACTGCAACGGAGTGCCCGGATCGGGGAACGGCGGTTTGAGCAACGGTAGTGCCTGGGTGAACCGCTTCACCGGACCGGGTAACTGGTTCCACGGCATCGCCTCGGCCAACGCCGGCGCCTTCGGCCCTGCCACGATGCACGGCCGCAGCACGTACACCTCCAGCGGCGAGCCGGCGGTGATCTCCTCCAGCGCGGCCTCGCACGCCGCCTTCTGCTCCGAGTAATAGTGCTCGGGCGACCCGCGCGGCGGCACGTCCTCGGCAATCGGGACCGGATTGTCGGAGTGATAGCCGTAGGCCGCCACCGACGATGTGTACACCAGCCGACGCGGACGCGCGGCGGCGACCGTCGCCTCGAAAACGTTGCGCGTGCCGTCCAGGTTCACGCGGGCGCTCTCCTCGCGGGAACCCATGATGATGAATGCCAGATGGATCACCACATCTGCATCGGCGACCAGCGCATCCACGGCGTCGCGATCCAGGATGTCGCCCTGCTGATATTCGGTTCGGGTCCAGCCATGGGCCGCCGGATCGAACGAGCGGCGGGCCATGCCGATGATGCGCTCGACCTCGGGGGCACGCTCCAAGGCCTCGACGGCCGAGACGCCGATCTCCCCCGTCGGCCCGGTGACGGCCACGGTCAGTCCCACCTCGCGGTGGTTCCCCTCCGGCGACAGCGCGAAACCGAAACGACCAAAGGTTGGTGTATCGCGTCATCCGGGCATAGAAAGGGGCAGACCCACAGAGGAGTGCATCATGAAGCTGATCTCGCCGACGGATTCGATATTCCTGCTGGGTGAGTCGCGAGAGCACCCCATGCATGTCGGCGGCCTGGGTCTATATGAGCCCCCCGACGGCATCTCGGGGTCGGACTTCCTACGCGAACTCCATCAGGACATGATCGCCCACCAGGATTTCCAGCCGACGTTCCGCAAGCACCCGGCCACTCTCTTCGGTGGGATCGCCAACATCGGGTGGACGTTCGACGATGAAGTCGACCTCGACTATCACCTCCGCCGGTCCGGACTGCCCGCGCCGGGCCGCGTCCGCGACTTGCTGGAGCTGACGTCGCGGCTGCACGGCACGCTGCTCGACAGGCACCGCCCGCTGTGGGAAGCCCATCTGGTCGAAGGCCTCAGCGACGACCGGTTCGCGGTGTACGTCAAGTTCCACCATGCCCTGATCGACGGGGTGTCGGCACTCAAGCTGACGCAGCGCACGCTGTCCCCCGACCCGAGCGACACCGAGGTGCGAGTGCCGTGGAATCTGCCGCCCAAGCGGCGGCCATCGCCACCCGACGATTCGTCGCTGTTTCAGACGGTGACTCGGACGGCAGGGTCGGTCGCGGCGCTGGCGCCCTCGACGCTGTCGCTGGCTCGCGCCGCGCTTCTCGAACAACAGCTGACGTTGCCGTTCGGCGCGCCGCGCACCATGTTCAACGTGCCGATCGGCGGAGCGCGCCGAGTCGCCGCACAGTCCTGGTCCCTGGACCGCGTCAAGCGCATCAAACAGGCAGCGGGCGTGACCGTCAACGACGTCGTGCTCGCGATGTGCGCCGGCGCGCTGCGCCACTACCTCATCGAGCAGAACGCGCTGCCCGACGCACCGTTGATCGCGATGGTTCCGGTGAGCCTGCGCACCGAGGCCGACGCCGACAGCGGCGGCAACATGACCGGTGTGCTGCTGTGCAATCTCGCGACAGACACGGAGGATCCGGCCAAACGCCTTGACGCAATCAGCACCTCGATGCGCGAGAACAAGGAGGTGTTCACCCAGCTGCCCAAGATGCAGGCGCTGGCGCTTTCGGCGCTGCTGATGTCGCCGATGGCGCTCACGGTCCTTCCCGGCTTCATGTCCTACGCCCGGCCGCCGTTCAACATCGTCATTTCGAACGTCCCGGGTTCACGTGAGCCGCTGTACTGGAAGGGCGCGCGTCTGGACGGCAACTATCCGCTGTCGATCGCCCTCGACGGCCAGGCGCTCAACATCACGCTGTGCAACAACGCCGACAATCTGGACTTCGGACTCGTCGGCTGCCGGCGCAGCGTGCCGCACTTGCAGCGCCTTCTCGGCCATCTCGAGGACTCGCTGAAGGAACTGGAACGCGCGGTCGGCGTTTAGGAGTCGGCGAGCGCCGCCTTCGCGGCGTTGTATCCCGGGACGAACGTGATGCCTGGGCCGCCGTGGCAGCCGGCACTGGCCAGGTACAGGCCGTCGATCGGAAGCGGTTGATCCACATAGCCTTTCGGCCCCGGCCGATTGACACCTATCTGGTCGGGGTGGATCAGACCATGGCAGTAGTCGCCTCCCGGCGCGCCGAACATGGTGCCCATGTGTTTGGGGGTGAACGTGGTGTGCCGGATGATGAGGCTTTCGAAGTTCGGTGCGAGCTTGGTGATCTTCTCGATCACCCGTCGTCCCATCTCCACCTTCATCTCCCCGTAGCCACTCCCACCCTCCTCAATCGGGAACCACAGCGAGAATGCGGACGCCGCGTGCTTGCCGGGTGGGGCCAGCCCCGGGTCGTTGACGGACGGGATCTGCAATGCGATCGACGGGTCGGCGGGAACGATCCCGCGACGGCAGTCCTCCCACTGCTGCTGCAACTCCTCGGGCGTACTGAAAATGCCGATGTTCGACTGCATTTCGGGATCGTTGAGCAGTTCGTACGGTGCCGCGAACTCCGGTATGCCGTCGAGCGCAAAGTGCATCTGCAAGTAGCTGCCGCGGTGGTCGACGCGAGAGAACCGCTCGCGAATGTCGGGCGGCACCGCGTTCGAGTCGACCAGACCATTGATCGTGAGGTCCGGCGCTATACCGGAGATGACGATCGGCGCGCTGAGCTCCGAGCCGTCCTCGAGGCGGACGCCGGTGACGCGGCCGTCTGCAACCAGGATCTCGTCGACCTTGCTGCGCAGCCGCAATTCTCCTCCGCTGGAGGCGAATACGTCGCACAGATGCGACGTGAGTGCGCCGATGCCGCCCCGCAGCTTCTTGACGAGCAGCGCGTTCTCGTCCGGGACGGCGAACCCGTAGGCCAGCGCCGCGGCGGTGCCGGGAGTCGCCGGCCCGCGGTACGTGGTGTTGCACGCCAGCAGCGACAGCATGCCGCGCAGTGCGCCGTTCTTCTCTTTGTCCGGCAGGTAGCGGTCGATCACGTCGGTGACGGATCCGAACAGCAAGTCGGTGATCGTCGAGCGTTCGAATTCGTTTGTCGCGCAGGCATACATCTCATCAATGGTTTTCGGCGGCTGGCCGGCCTCAAACCTGCCCAACGCCCGCGTCGGCGCCTGACACCAGGCCATCAGACCGGCCATCCCGTTGACGGCCTCCGCGCCGTGCACCTCGTTGATGTGCGTCAGCAGCTTCATCGGATCGGTGTAGTAGACGAGCGGTTCGTCGCCGACGCCGCGCAGCGATACCGACATCACATCGAGGTCGACGGTCGGCAGCTCGTCGAGGCCGAGTTCACGGCTCACGGTGGCCGACGTCGGGATCTGCACCGAGCCGGCGATCTCGAACTTGTAGCCGTCGAAGAGCTCCACCGTCGAGGCCATCCCGCCGGCGTAGAGCTTGGAATCAAGACACAGTGTGCTCAACCCGGCACGCTGCAGAAGGGTGGCCGCGGTCAATCCGTTGTGGCCCGCACCGATGACAATCGCGTCATAATCCGCCATCGGCTGAGGCTGACACGGGCACCCAAGTTTTGTCAATAATGACGAAACTTGAGTCAGGACGAATAGCCGATTCCGGTACCGATCGTCTCTAGTGCTTCCTCGCACAGCCGCGCCAACTCGGGCAGCGAGCGGTCCTCACTGAGCATCCAGACTTCCATCGCGCCGAAGACGGCGGCCGCGATACACCGCGCGGTCACCGTGATCCGCATCCGCTCATCTGTGCCCGGCGCGGGTGCGTCGTCTCGGGCGAGGTGCTCCTCGATCGCTTCGGCGAAGTCGGCTTCGACCTGGCGAATGTGCCGGACGATGCGGCTCGGGTCGAGTTCTTGGGCCCGCAACGCGGCGATCTGGGTCACGGCCCAGTCGTCGTACGGCCTGGCCATGATCGCCGACTGCACCGACTCGATGATCGACTCGTCGGGCGAACTGGACGCCAGTGCGGCCCGAAACCAATGCAGGCCCGCGTCGTAGTCGGCGAACAGCAAGTCGTGTTTGGAAGTGAAGTGGCGGTAGAAGGTCCGAAGCGACACCCCGGCATCGGCGGCGATCTGCTCGGCCGTCGTTTCCTCCACGCCCTGGGCGATGAATCGCACCAGCGCCGACTGCCGCAACGCCTCCCGGGTGCGCTCGCTGCGGGCTGTCTGCGCAGGCCGAACCATGTGCGTAAAGTACCCCACCCGCTGAAATGTCAATATTGACAAAACTTCGGCGAGTGGCGAGACTCCCGCTATGGTGTCCCTTTCCGTGCACGCGCTCCTCGGCGTCCTCACATTCGTGTTCATCGTCAGGTCGAATCCCGCGATTTTCGCGCGCTTTCAGACGGGCCCACAGGCTTCCGCGCTGGAGGTCTTCTACTACGTCGTCGGCATCTCCTCGATCGTGCTGGGGTATTACTTCAACTACCACTACGTGCAGGAATACGCGACCCCGTCGTCCAACCCGATATGGGGCCCGGGAAGCTGGCAGGAGTTCATCGCACTCGGATACGTCAACCCCGCCGCCGCTTCGGCGAGCCAGGATTACACGATCATGAGCCTGCTCATCTTCCCGGTCTTCGCGGTCGTCGACGGACGCCGGCGCGGCATCAAACACGCGTGGCTGTACATCGGGTTCATCCTGTTCGGCAGCTCCGCCTCGGCGTGGGCGTTCTACCTGGCGATCGCCGAACGGCAGCGCCGCCACCAGAAGTCCGCGGTGGCCGTCGACTCTCGCGCCTGAGGCCCGTATCCGTCAAACTGCAGTTGTGAAGGTTCACCACCTCAACTGCGGAACCATGCATCCCCCCGGCACCAACGGGATGGTCTGCCATGTGCTGCTCATCGAGGGCGACAACTATCTGGTTCTGATCGACACCGGCTTCGGGTCTCACGATTGCGACGACCCGGCGCGGCGCGTGGGACCGACGCGTCGGTTCATTCGGCCGATGCTTCGTCACAACGAATCGGCTGCCCGCCAGGTTGAGCTGCTCGGCTTTCGCCGCGAGGACGTTCGCCACATCGTCGTTACGCACTTCGACGCCGACCACATCGGCGGCCTCTCTGACTTTCCCGACGCCGAGGTACACGTCACCGCCGCCGAAGCGCTCGGTGCAATGAAGGCCCCGTCGCTCCGCGAGAGAATTCGCTTCCGTGCCGCCCAATGGGCGCACGGCCCCAAAATCGTGGAGCACACGCCCGACGGTGAGAAGTGGCGGGGCTTCGCCGCGGCGAAGGAGCTCGACCAGATATCACCGGGCATCGCGATGATTTCGCTGCCTGGCCACACCCGCGGCCATGCCTGTGTGGCCGTCGACGCCGGCCACCGCTGGGTGTTCCATTGCGGCGACGCCTTCTACCACCCCGGTACCGTCGACGGAACCTCACCGGTTCCGCGCGTGGTCACGGTGATGGAGCCGATGATCGCCTTCGATCGAAAACAGGTGCAGGACAACCACGCCCGGCTCGCCGAGCTTTACCGGCGCAAAGAACCCGATCTGTTCATGATCTGCTCCCACGACCCATCTCTCTACGAGCAGGCCCGCGCCACCGCCTAGGCAGGAGATTTGATGCAAGCCACATCGCACGCCACCGTCGTCGCTTCCATCGACGTCGTGTGGGACACGCTCACCGATCACGTCGGCATGAGCAGCTGGGGTCCGGGTGTCACCGTGACGATGGACGAGGTCGGCTCGGCCGAGGCCAACGGCGTAGGAGCCGTGCGCCGTATCGCGACACCGGGTCCAGGTCCGGACATAGTCGAAGAAGTCGTCACCTTCCAGCCGCCGCACGTGTTCGCTTATAAAGCGTTGTCCGGCACGCCTTTTCCGGGATATACCGGCGAAGTCCGGCTGACCGACGAGGATTCGCAGACCCGCATCACCTACACGATCTCGTCGACGGCCACCTTCCCGTTGGTCAAGGCCCCTCTCGCGGTCATCTGTCAGGTGCTGCTTCGCCTTCTCACCCGCGCCGCAACCAAAGCTAGTTAGGAGGACCATGATCACCGACGACTTGAGGCAGCGTCGCCTCGCGGTTATTCGAGAGCACATGGACACCGAGGTGACCAAGGAATTCGACGCGACACTGGCCACCTTCAACGGTCATCCGCACTACGAGATCATGGCCACCGGCCAGGTCTTCGACGGCGACGACGAAGTGATGGGCTACTACCGCACGACTCGAACGGCATTCCCCGACCAGCGGCATGACAACGCCCGCTTCCACGTTGCCGACGATGCCGTCATCGTCGAATTCGACCTGCTCGGAACGAATCTCGGCGAGTTCTACGGTTTACCGCCCACCGGCAAGGCGTTTCGCGTACCTGTCATCGCGGTGTTCTACTTCGAGGGCGACCGGATCATCAACGAGCGTATCTACTTCGATACGGCAAGCCTGGTCACACAGATCGGCCGTAGCGAATTGCTCGCGCTTGTCGGCGAACCCGACCCTTAGACGGAAACGTCCTGCGCGGTCGCTTGACTACGCCTTCTGAGGAAGCCTTCGACCCGGCCGAGCAGATCGTAGTAATGCGTCGGCGCGATGCGGCCGAGCACGTCGAACATGTACGCATCGGGCCCCACGAGGATGCGCGCCTTGCCCGCTTCCACGCCGCGATGGATGATCTCGGCGGCCTTATCCGGCTCCGTCATCGTGATCGCCGCGAACTCCTGCGCCATCTGCTCCTGGGAGCGGCCGCGTCCTTCGGGATCCTTGCGGAACCGCGCGTTGCGGACGATGTTGGTGTTGATGCCGCCCGGGTGCACATTGATGGCGGTGACACCTGTCCCCCGCAACTCTTGCCGCAGCGAATCGGTAAACCCGCGAACCGCGAATTTGGCCGAACAGTAAGCGCTTTGGTTGGGCATTCCGGCCAACCCGAATACGCTCGAGGTGTTGACGATGGCGCCCTCATCCTGTTCGACCAGAATCGGCAGGAACGCGCGGGTGCCATTGACTACGCCGTGGAAATTGATGTCCCACAGCCAGTTGTCGTCCTCGGGATTCGACTCGAGCACACTGGAGGTGACGGCCACACCGGCATTGTTGAACACCGCGCCGATCGGCTTCGGCGCCCACTCGCGGACCTCGCCGGCGAAGTCGCGCTGCGCGTCGGCGTCGCGGACGTCGAGCATCCGCACCAACGCCGGTCCGGGCAGCGAGGATTCAGTCTCCTTCAAGGCCGTCTCGTCGATGTCCGTGATGGCAACCGGGCAGCTGTGCGCCGAAAGCCGTTGCGCCAGAGCACGGCCGATGCCTGATGCGGCGCCGCTGATGACGACGGTACGTCCACTGATGGTTCTGCGTTGCGTCTTGCTCATGCGTGCTCCTCGAGTTCGGCGGGCGTGACGGCCGCCTGGATGGTGTGCTCGGTGATCAGGTCGATGACTCGCCCCCATGCCCCCAGAGGTAGGTCGTGACCGAGGCCTTCGATCGTCTCCAGGCGGGCGCCGGGGATGGCACGGGCGGTTGCCGCGCCGCCAGTGGGATGGACCATGCGGTCGCGGTCGCCATGGATGACAAGAGTGGGCACGTCGATGTGGCCTATCTCGGCGCTGCGGTCGCCCGATGCGAAGATGCCGGCCAGTTGCCGGACGATGCCGCCCGTTGTGGGGTCGCGGTCCCATCCGATTCCGGCGGTCTCGCGCACGGCATGCTCATCGAACGGGAATCCATGAGAGCCGATGTGGGAGAACATGTTCGCTGCGCGGTCCATTGCCTCGGCCCGTGTTCGCGGCGGCCGCGACGTCATCATCCGGCGCCAGGTCGACAGCGCCGGGCGACCGAGCCGCGGCGCGCCGGTCGTCGACATGATCGACGTGAGGGTGCGGACCCTGCCCGGATAGTGCGCGGCGACCGTCTGGGCGATCATCCCGCCCATCGATATCCCGACCAGATGCGCATCGCGGTACCCGAGTACGTCGAGCAGTCCGATCGTGTCGCGCGCCATGTCGCCGAGGTGATATTGGTGGCGGCCTGCGCCTCGGAACATCGCCACGGGATTCGGCGGCGGATAGTTCATGTGAGTGGACCGGCCGGCGTCACGGTTGTCGAACCGTGTCACCCGGTACCCGCGCCCCGCCAGCGCGCTGACGAAATCGCCTGGCCATGAATGCAACTGCTGTCCGAGGCCGGCGATCAGCACGATGGACGGGTCCGCGGGATCGCCGGTCTGGTCGTAGCACAGTTCGATGCCACGGCCGACGTCAACGACGGCTTCGGCTGGCCTCATTGCTCGACTCCCGCTCGCTCCGGTCCTCGTTCGTTCCTCGCTGCGATCCTCACTCGCGATCGTCTTCGCGGCCTCATGCCGATACCCGCTGCTCGTTCCGGGCCGCCGACGCCTGCCGGCGGTAAACGACGGCACGGCCGCCGCGCGCCGGCGCCATGGCGATGCCGCGGGAATGCAGTCTCTCGCCGGGCGCATACGTGGTACCGAACTCGAACTCGCGCAGCAGTGTGCGCAGCGTGACGTTCATCTCCATATTGGCGAACGCGGCGCCGATACACCGGCGGACACCGCCGCCGTACGGGATCCAGGCATAGTTGTCCGGCGGGTTGCCGACGAATCGGTCCGGATTGAACACCTTGGCATCGGGGAAGCTGATCTCCGACGCGTGCGCAAGCGAGATGCTCGCCAGCACGGCGTGACGTTCGGGAATCACCCACTTCCCCAGCCGGATACGTGTCTTGGTCAGTCGGGCGGTGCCGTTGATGACCGGTCGCGTCCGCTGTACTTCCCAGATCGTGGCCTGCCGCAATTGTGCGCCTCCCGCATCCGCCTCGGCGGTCAGCCGGACAAGAAACCGCGGATGCCGGCGCAGCCGCTCGACGGCCCACGCCAGCGTCGTTGCCGTGGTTTCGTGGCCCGCCGCGAGCAGCGTCAGCAGCTCGTCGGCCACGTGGTCGTCGGAGATCGGCGCCCCGTCGTCGTAGCGGGCCTGCAGCATCAGCGCGAGCACGTCGTTGCGCTCCTCGAAGCCCGGATCGCGGCGGACATCGGAGATCAGCCGCTCGATGATCTCGTCATAGCGCCGACGGTGCGTCGTCAGCTTCCCGCCGGGGCTCCGCGGGCCGAAGTCGCGTCGAACGATGGGCGGCAGCACGGCCATTCGCGAGGCGTGCAGCACCATCGGCGGCAGCAGTTCGCGCAGTTCGTCCAGCGCGTCACCTTCGGCGCCGAAGACGGTTCGCAGGATCGCATTGAGGGTGATGCGCATCATCGACGGCAGCGTCTCGAACTCGCGGCCTTCCGGCCATGAAGCCGCTTCGCGCATGACCTCTTCTTCGATGATCTGCTCGTAGGCAGCCATCCGCTTGCCGTGGAAGGGCGGCACAAGGAGCTTGCGGCGTTCGCGGTGTTCTGCGCCTTCGAGGCTGAAGGTCGATCCCGGTCCGAACATCTCGCCGAGGACGCCCGCCCTGGCGATCAGATCGGTGTTTGTGGTGAATAGTTCCTTGATCAAGACCGGGTCGCTGACGACGACGGTCTCGCCGAAGATCGGCAGTCGCAGTGTGAAGGCAGACCCGTATCGCTTGGCCAGCGCGGCGACGGACTTCTCCCTGGCAGCGACGAAGGCGATGCCTTGCAGGATCTTCGGAATGCGCGGCGTGGGCGGCAGACGTACAGGATCGGTCGTCGCTTCGGCCATCTCGCCTCCTCGTTGGTACCTCAAGGTACCGATGACGGTACGCCTTAGTACCGATGGTGGTCAAGGCTCTTTGCACACGCGCCCAATAGTGGTACTGTCTGGTACCGAATGCGGTACTTGAGTGTACCGCCGAGCGACAGGTGGCACCCGATGACAAGTGAACCGATCGAACACACCGACGTGCTGATCGTCGGGGCGGGCCTGTCCGGCGTCGGCGCCGCCTGCCAACTGCGGCAAGCCCGGCCGCAGAAGTCCGTCGTCGTGCTGGAAGCCCGCGGCGCGGTCGGTGGCACCTGGGACCTGTTTCGCTACCCCGGCATCCGGTCGGACTCCGACATGTTCACGCTCGGCTACCGGTTCTCGCCGTGGACCGATCCCAAGGCGATCGCCGACGGGCCGAGCATTCTGCGCTACATCCACGACACCGCAGAGGCGTTCGGGGTGCACGACCTAATTAGGCTGAATCACCGTGTGGTGAAAGCAAATTGGGATAGTGACGAGGCACGCTGGACGGTCGCGGTGCACCGCACCGACACGGGCGAGACCGTGCTGTTCAGCTGCGCGTTTCTGTACGTCTGCTCCGGCTACTACCGCTACGACGAAGGCTTCAGCCCGAAATTCCCTGGCGCGCAGCGCTTCCACGGACCGATCATCCACCTGCAGCACTGGCCGGAGGATCTCGACTACCACGACAAGCGGGTGGTTGTTATCGGCAGCGGCGCGACGGCGGTGACGCTGGTCCCGACGCTCGCCGAATCGGCGGCTCACGTGACCATGCTGCAACGCTCACCCACCTACGTCGCGGCGCGGCCGGCCAGTGACGCGATCGCCGATCGATTGCGGGCGTGGCTCCCGCAGAAGCTGGCCTATGCGATCGTGCGGTGGAAGAACGCGCTGCAGGCGATCGCGACCTTCACGTTGAGCCGGCGACGGCCCGACTTGATGAAGTCGATGCTGCGCAAGGCGGCCATCAAGCAGCTGCCCGACGGTTATGCGGTGGACACCCACTTCGCTCCGTCGTACAACCCGTGGGACCAGCGGATGTGCTTGGTTCCCGACGGGGATCTGTTCACGGCGATCTCCGATGGCCGCGCCTCGGTCGTTACCGACCACATCGAGACGTTCACCGAAACCGGCATCCAGCTGCGCTCGGGCGCCGAACTGCAGGCCGACATCATTGTCAGCGCGACCGGCCTGAACCTGCTCGCGATCGGTGGCATGCAGCTCGAGGTCGACGGGCGGGCCGTGCAGCTGTCAGACACGGTGTCCTACAAGGGAATGATGCTTTCGGGCGTGCCCAACTTCGCATGGACCATCGGCTATACGAACGCATCGTGGACGCTCAAGGCGGACCTGGTGGCCGAGTACGTCTGCCGACTGCTCAAGCATATGGACGACAACGGCTACTCGGCGGTGACGCCGGATTCGAGTGATGCAACCGCGGTCAACCCGTTCCTCGACCTGGCGTCGGGCTATGTGCAGCGAGCCCTCGCCGACCTGCCCAGGCAAGGCGAGAAAACGCCGTGGCGCCTACACCAGAACTACGTGCGCGACGTCAGGTTGCTGCGCCGCGGCCCGATCGACGACGACGTCGTGTTCACCCCCACGGCAGCCGCGAGCGGCGCGCGCGTGAGGAGCGTCGCGTAGATGCGGGTCGAATGGGATGAAAGCCGTTGTGCGCTCTCGGGTTTGTGCACCGGCCCGGCGCCCGATGTGTTCCACGCTGCCGACGCCTGTCCTACACAAGCGATTCGCGTGGTCAACTAGTCCTCGTGCCTGCGCGGAGTGAGTAGGGCGATCGACGCGTCCACCGCTTCCTCGGTGATATCGCTCATCCGACCGCCCTCTTCGACGGTGCTCGCGGTCAGTTCGCGCAGGCCGCCGAGCAGCATGATGATCCGCTGCCGTGATACCGGACCAATGCCTGCGGCGCGGAACTCGTTAGTGGCGCCGAGCGCCTGGACCATCTCGACGAAGCTCTCCATCACGTCGCGTTGCAGGCGGCGAGCCTCGGCGCCCAGAGACGGCACGTCACGAATCCAGCTCAACATCAGTGAGGGCCGGGATTCACCCGACGAGATCCATGCCTCGACTGCCTGCCGGACCTGACTACGCCATGGCGCGTCCGCGTCGACCGCGGCCGAGATCTGGCTGACCTGCTCGGCATTCGCGTCGGTCAGCAGCACGATAAAGCAAGCTTCCCTACTCTCGAAGTGCTCGTAGAAAGTGCGTCGAGACGTCCTGGCCCGCCGCACGATATCGGCGACCGTCGTTCGCGGATAGCCATCCTCGGCGATGCAGGCCTCCAGCGCATCGAGCAGCCGCTGACGAAAGTTGCTCTTGTCGTCGTCGGCGCGCTGCTGCCGGGCAGCACTGGGCGCCGTCTTTGTCGTCGTCACGGGATACCTCATGTCACAGGCATCGTACTGCGACGTGCACAAACATCCCCGCAGCGCCGGCCGGATTCAGTGGTCTGTAGAAGAGGCGACGAGCTGGGCCTGCGCGAGGAAGTTCTTGTCCGTCGACGACCCGTCCGGGCCGAGAAGGCAGGTGACAAGCACCAGCCGGCCCGGAACCTTATCCATCACCTCGGGTGAATCCTGCACCTCACCGAACTTGGCATAGTTGACTGTTCGCTCGACCCGGTACGTCAGCGTGCCCGACGGCGTCGTCACCAGAACGTCATCGCCGACCGCGAGCTCTTGAAGGCGCGCGAACACACCTTGTCCGCCCGTGACCGCGTGGCCGATGATGAATACCGTTCCGTCCGAATCGGTTCCGGGCTTCGACCGGCATCCCACCCAGTAGGCCTCGTCGACCGTTGGCGGGTTGAGCACTGGACACTCCGAAGCCGCCATTTCCTGCACCACCGCCGTGAGTCCGAGCGCAGGTATCGACAGCCCTGTCGGTACGGCGCTCGGTACCGGCGGCGCGATCGGCGGCGCGATCGGTATCGGGGTAGCTACCCGAGACGCCTTGTGCGCTGAACTTGTTGGCGTGCTTGGGTGTTCAGCTCCGCAAGCTGGCGCGGAGAGGGCGAGAAGAAGCGCCATGACGCCGATGCCTGCCCGTCGGACGCTCCACATTCCGCCTCCACAAGATGTAGCCACCGCCGGCCGCGACGATGAACGCCGACACCACGATTGGGAACTCGCTGCCTGCGTCGCCTTCGTGGCGGCCGGTCAGGAATGTCAGTCCACCGCCGTACGACGCCGGCGTGTACACGGCGGGGCCGCCGCTCGCCAGGGCAATCGGCGCTCCTCCGCCGCCACCGCCGCCCCCGCCGCCAGGTGCGCCGCCGCCAACGGGCGGAACGGCGGGAAGGCCGAGCATCGGAGGTACGACCGGAGGAGCCGGCGGGACGGCCAGGCCGGGCACGTAGGGGCCGCAGCCTGCCTTGACTCGCGGCACGCCGGGGACTCCCGGGAAGAAAATCGGCAGTCCAAGACCGGGCTCCTCCTCATCGTCCGGCGGAGGTGGCGGAGGCGGCGGCGGAGGTGGCGGCTCGTGTTCGCACGTGCACCCTGCCCACCAATTCACCAACTGCCGCCACGGATCTTGAGGCGGGGCCGGATCGGCGGCCGCTGCAACCCTCGCGGTAGGCGCCGCGGCTTCCGAAGCCGAGGACGCGACGGGTGCCGCGGGCTCGCCGGCAGCGGCAGCTGCGGGTTTAACCGGAGCAGCAGGAGCTGCGGGTTCGGCCGGCGCCGCCGGCTGTGCACCGGTCGCCGCGCGACTGGTGCCAACTGGATGCTGAGTAGGCGCGCCGGTTCGCCCGTCGCCGAACACGGTCTTGATGAGCGACCCGATCGCTTCACCGACCGGATCTGACCCGGTCGTCGGTGGTGTCGTGGTCGCGCCTTCGGTCGTGCCGGTCGTACCCGTGGTTCCGGAAGTGCCGCCCGTCGTGTCACCGCCGGTAGCTCCAGACGTCCCGTCGTCGGCAAGCGCAACGGAAGGAAAGGCAATCAGGAAGGCGGTGGTTACAGACGCTGCCGCAACTGCGGGAAGGCGATTCGGTAGCTGAGCCATCTGTTCTTCCTTAGAGGTGGACGTCGATTGCGGCGGAGGGGATCCGCCGATGAGTACGTGGACTTCGGGAACGGATAGCCTGGGGTTTGCCCGCAGCCCAGGCTCAAGGCCCAGACCGGCACAAGGACGCCACACATTGACGCTGCGGCGAAACCTCACGAGGCACTGGATGAAAATAGCACGTATTGCGACAAGCGGGCAGTAAATGTTGGTTACGTGGCAAGTCGGTTGGACGTATTAATTAACGCCATCGTAGTTAATGGTTGCCCCGTGTCGATTTATCTATTGGCTAAGCCACCAACCGTTGCCACAACGCACTATAGCCTTGTTGAGCTGCCTTGTTCGACCTTCAGCATGTTGCCCGGTGGGATGCCCTTGGGATGCCCAAAGCAAAATCAACTGCCCTATTCTTGACCGGGTGATCGAGCAATCTCGCTAACTGGAACCTCGACGCTATTCGGATGTTTCGAATCAACAGACAACGTCTGGCGTTGCATACCGCTGTGGTCTTTTGTTCCCGGAAACCGCCAATTGGACTCGACCCGAGCCCCGAACGTCAGAAAATTTGCCTCGTACAAGTGAGGTCGGAACGGGGCGGTTGACTACGAAAAGATGGGTCGGCAGGCTCCCTGCGGCGGTATGCGTGGCACGAATTTGCCACATGCCCGGTTGTTTTCGAACGGTGCAAACGACGCACACGGCGCCGTGAGGAACAAACTGTGGTGGCCAGGGCCGGGATCGAACCGGCGACCTTCCGCTTTTCAGGCGGACGCTCGTACCAACTGAGCTACCTGGCCGGAAGGCACCCGTACCTCGAACCTAAGTGCCTCGCCAAACTGGCGACCCTGACGGGACTTGAACCCGCGACCTCCGCCGTGACAGGGCGGCGCGCTAACCAACTGCGCCACAGGGCCTTACTGTGCGACTCCATCGTACGGTGCCGCGCGTACCCCCTACGGGATTCGAACCCGCGCTACCGCCTTGAAAGGGCGGCGTCCTAGGCCGCTAGACGAAGGGGGCCCAGCCGAATCTCTCCGGGGTACTCGCAACGCAATGTCGTTGGGAGCCTCGATAGCTTAGGGTACCGGGACCCCAATCCTCAAACGAGCCGGCCGCCGGCAGGCAGTATCCTGTTGCATCGCGCCCCTATAGCTCAGTTGGTAGAGCTACGGACTTTTAATCCGCAGGTCGTAGGTTCGAGTCCTACTGGGGGCACTGAGAAACTGCATCGCTTCGGCTGATTCGTTGTTCCCGGGGTACAGGGCGCGCTGGAGTGGCCGTACGGCTCTTCCACCGGCCGCCCGTTCACAAGGCCCTTACTGGGCTGATCGGGTGGGAGTGGAAGGCGTCTTGGCTTACTATCGGCCACCATTCCTCCGCTTTGAAACAAATCGCGGCGGTCTGGCCGCTTCGTTCCGCTGCCGCTGCTCGATCGCAGATCCTCCCATCTGGAGCTGACTTCCCGCAGTAAAGTCAGGACGGATCATGCGCCCCGGAATGCTTCGTGTCTGAGTCGAACCCCCGCTACGTCTTTCTCTCCGGAGACGGCGAGGGGCTCGGGAATGCCGTTCTCCATCACCTGCTGCGAAGGGATCCGGAGATTCGGGTGATCGGCCTGTCGCGGCGGGCTCCGGAGGACGTCGAAGGATACGACGCTCGGGGCGGGGCCGAGCGGGCGCGCTACATCCATCTGCGCATCGATTTGAGCGACAAAGGACAGCGCGCGAAGGCGATCGCCGAGACCCTCGCGCTCGTTCGCGATGGCGGCGGCCGACTCGTTTCGCTCGTCCTGGTCAACGGCACCGGGTACTTCGACAACGACCTGCGAGCCGACCCCGCGCTGAACGACCGAATGGAAGTGCTCAACGTGACGGGGCCCGTCGATCTGGTGAAGGGCCTCGCCCCGCACTGCGAGGGCGATGCGCCCATCTTCTACTTCAGTGGCGTCCTCACCCTTCCCAGCATCCGCGACCCGGTGCTCCGCGGCCATGCCGCGTGCAAGAAGCGTGCCGTCGCCGCCCTCCGGGAGCTCCTCGGGGACCGGCTCAAGGTGATCATGCCCGGCGCGTACCGCACCGCAATGCTGACCAAGAACATCACGCGACAGGACGCTCTGCTGGAGTGGTACGCGGTCCCGATCGCCGATCCTTACGCGAGGGGCGGCCTACCCGACCTGGTCGCGAAATACGCGACGGTGGCGCATCACCGATGTGCCACCACCATCATTCGGCCGAGACTGAGCCGCCTGGCCGTCACGACCCACACCGCCGAGGAGTTCGCCGAGACGCTGCCCGCTGCGATTCGCCGGGCTGCGCGGGCGATCCTCGCCGATACCGGCCAGACGGATGCGCACCACAATGCCCGCGTCGACTATTTCAGCCGAAGGAAGTTGTACGGCGACGACTTTCCCTACGACCGCATCACCTCGGCGCACCTCTGGCCCGTCTGGCTGAGCCGCTCTTACGCGGCCTCACTCGGCGCCGCTCGCCTTCTGCACTGAGGTTTGCCACGGTCGTAGTCATGCCCCTCTGGGCTAGACCACAAAACGCCAGGTCAGGCGCTGCGGGCGGTGGCTATCTCGTCGGCCAGCGGTGCGACTGCCCCGATGATCTGGCCGATGATCTCCTCGGGCACACCGGCCGCCGTCAGGCTGTCGGCAAGGTGACCCGCCACCAAAGTGAAGTGGCGCATGGCGATTCCGCGGCCCTGATGCACTTGCCGCATGGGAGCGCCAGTGTATGGATCCGGGCCACCGAGCGCCGCCGCGAAGAACTCCACCTGCTTGCCCTTGAGCCGTGCCATGTTGGTCCCCGAGAAGAAACCCGCCAATTGATCGTCGGCCAGTACCCGGCCGTAGAAGTCCTCGACAACCGCCTCGAGTGCCTCGGCGCCGCCGATCTGCTCGTAAATGCTCGTCATGCGTATCCACGGAACGCCTGACCGATTGCAGCGCTATTGCCTGGGCGTAGCACCCACGCTAACAAGGCCTCACATCGTGTCAGTCGCCGTGCTTCGGCTTGTGGCCGTTGCCATTTCCGTTACCGCCGCCCTTCTTCGGGTTGGGCTGTTCGACCGGCGTCGTCGTCGGAGGCGGGGGCGGCGCCGCCAGCGACGTGGTGAGTGCCGTGGGCACCGACGTGCTCGTGCTGGCCGGTTCGGGCACCGGCGCCCGCGACGCCGTGTCGGCGATGAAGGCCGCGACGGCGATCACGATCGCGGCCAAAGCCGCCGCCAGACCGAGCAGCATTCGCGACCGGCTCCGCCGAACCTGCGGGGGCACCACCATGGTCGTCGGGTCGGGAAGCGGCGTGGCCAGGACCATGGTCGGCGGTCGGGTTCCGACCGGAGAGCCCCGGCCCGCAAGAGCTCCGCGCATCTCGGCAGCACTGCCGAACCTCCATTGCGGGTCGCGCGCCATCGCGCGTTCGACGACAGCCGCAAGCGCCGGATCCACGTCGGGCCGCAGCATGGTCAACGACGGCGGTGTGTCCTGGGCAATCGCGCGGGCGAGTTCGGGCAGGTTCTCCTGCGGGTACGGCCTGCGGCCCGTCAACGCCTCATAGCCGACGACGCCGAGCGCATACAGGTCGTCGGCCGCGGACGCCGGTCTGCCCGCGATACGTTCGGCGCTCAGATACGCCATCGTGCCGAAGACCCGGCCCGTCAGCGTGAGGACGGCGTCACCGCTCTTCGCGATGCCGAAGTCGGCGACCTTCGTCTCACCGAGATCGGTGAACAGAATGTTGGCCGGCTTGATGTCGCGATGCAGGATGCCGGCGGCATGCGCGGCCGCCAGGGCCGAGAGAACGTCGTCGAGAATTGTGCGCACCGTGCGCTGCGGCATCGGCCCGGCCGCGATCGCGTCGGCGAGCGTCCGCTCTGAAAGACGCTCCATCACGATGTAGGGCGTTCCGTTGTGCTCACCGCTGTCGTGCACGCAGACGATGTGCGGATGGTTGAGCACAGCCACGGCTCGCGCCTCGACCTCGAAGCGGCGACGGTTGTCGGGATCCGTGCTGAACAGCGGGTGCAGCAGCTTGATCGCCACGGGCCGACCCAGCCGGATGTCCCAGCCGTCGCGAACTTCGGCCATGCCGCCGCGCCCTAGAACCCCCCGCAGTTCATAGCGGCCGCCAAGAACCTCTGGCGCCTGCATATATGAAAGCTAGCCCGTCGGCGGCGGCGTCAAACCAGCGGCTAGGAGCCGACGACCTGATGTGTAGTGTGCGGCGCCGGGATCGCGATCGGCGGCGGCGTCCCGATCATCTCGACGACGTTCGCGATGCCCTCAGCCACCGCCTCGATGACGTGGAAGCCGACGGCCACCGGGTTGAAGAACGAAATCAGCGGTAAGGGAGACGGCTGCGTGTCGGTCACCGCAGTGCTCGCCGAAGCATATGGGCAGGAGGCCACGCTGGACGCCAGCCCGATGACGACAGCGGCAATCACCGATGCAATCGCAACGCCAACAGACCGGAATGCTCGCAGCACAAGAGAATCGTGCCGCAAAAACCACTCCAGGCATAGCGAAAAACGCTAGATGTTACCGAGCAGGCACGGTCGGCACGGCAGCGGTGTTCGGCCAGCACCCCAGCGGGATGATTTTGGCCTCTCGCCGCGTCCAGGCACTTGGTCACCAGAACGGTTGGAGGGGCAGGGCCGAAAAGGACCGTGAATGATCCACGGCGAGCGACGTCCGCCGAATCGTAAGATCAATGGCGATGTTCTACCAGCAAGGTCCCAGGCAGTTCTGGCGGCGCCACCCCATAGCGACCGGAGCCGGCGTGGTCTTGACCTGCTGGTGGCTATCCAACAGGTGGTACGAGGCCGTCGCGGTCGTCGCCGTACTTGCCACGCTGGTTTTCGTCTCACATCGCAGGAAGGTCCTCGCACGACGCGACTCCGGGTTGCGCGCTAGAGCAGATTTCGAGCACGGGCTGATGCTGGCCGGCGACCCTCGCGGCACCTTCGGTCGATACCCGCCCGTGCAGCCGGGCTGGTTTCCCGATCCTCAGAGTCCTTGCCAGATACGCTATTTCGACGGCGCAACGTGGACTCATTTCGCGAAGCCGCGTCAGACCTTCGGGCAGTAGTGCGTCGGCTTGTCACGCTCGTCGAGCGGCGGCAGGTTGCGCGCGGGCGTGTGCACCAACGGCGCATCGGACGGGATGCGCCCCGTTGTGCGATCCCAGCCGGTGCGGGCCCGCGGATGCATCCTGGCTCGCTTGGGCAGCAGCGCGAACAACACCCGAACCACATCGCCGAAGCGGCGGTGCAGCCACTCGTCACGTGAGGACCAGCTGTACCCCATCAACTCGCGCACCGACGGGTCGTACAGCCCAACGGTGAGCCATACGAAGAACGGCGCCAACAACTTTCGCTGCAACGCCCACAGCCGGTACGGAACCTTCTGAGCGAAAGGCGGTTTCGGGAGTTCGGTGAGGTCGAGCACCGCGCGCGCCGCATAGTTGTTCTCCAACACGTTGCGGCACATGTGATCCCAGTAGACCTGGAACTCTTCCCAGGTCTGTGGCACCGGCCGCATGCTCATCCCATACATCCGGTACCAGTCGACGTGTTCGTCGAACAGCTGACGTTTCTCGTCCTCGGTGATGCCGCCGCAGAACCGTTCGGCGACGATGATCGTGCCGACGAAGAACGTGGCGTGTGCCCAGTAGAAGACGTCGGGGTTGAGCGCGTGGTAGCGGCGGCCCTGCGCGTCGACGCCCTTGATGTCGACGTGGTAGTCGCGCACCTCAGCGCCGGTGGTCGGGGCTCGATCGCCGTCGAACACCACACCGCCGATCGGGTACAGCGAGCGCAACAGCCGCGGCCAGCGCTCCCGGAAAAACGTCGAGTGCTCCTCGACCGCAGCGCCAAGTTGCGGATGCATGTTCTGCATCGAGCCGGCCCACGGACCCTGCAGCATGCCGCGCCAGTCGCCGAAGTATTTCCAGGTCAGCGAACCCGGACCGAGCGGCTGTGGCGGCGCGTCATAGCCGCCGGGGGCCATCGGGCAGCCGGATGCGAGTTGGGCCGGTCCGCTGGGCATTGGGCAGGCCTCAGACGTATCTTGAGTCACTGATGATCTTCCGATCGGAGTCAGATGCGATTCTGACTACGTGCGTTGTCATCACGAGCTTAGGAGTGATGTGCATCCCGGTCAACGACGGGGCCGATGGACCGGCGTTCCGCTGGAGGACCGCCAGGTCTTACGCCGTGACGAACTCATCGCCGCGGGCGTCGCGAGTCTGGGCAGCGAGGGCGGGCCGACGCTCACTGTGCGCGCGGTATGCCGTGCGGCCGGCCTGACCGAGCGCTACTTCTACGAGAGCTTCTCCGACCGCGACGAGTTCGTTCGCGCCGTCTATGACGACGTCTGCACCCGAGCGATGTCGACATTGATGAACGCCGAGACCCCACGCGACGCGGTCGAGCGGTTCGTCGCGTTGATGGTCGACGATCCCGCGCGGGGTCGGGTCCTGTTGCTCGCGCCTGAGGTCGAGCCCGTCCTGACCCGCTCGGGAGCCGAATGGATGCCCAACTTCATCGACCTGCTGCAGCGGAAACTGACCCGCATCACCGATCCCGCGGTGCAGGCCATGGTGGCCACCGGGTTGATCGGCGCGCTGACGGCGTTGTTCACCGCCTACCTGAACGGTCGGCTGGCCGCCACCCGCGAACAGTTCATCGACTACTGCGTCGACATGCTGCTCAGCAGGGTGACGAGCTACTAGCGGCTACTCGCCTGGCACGCCCGGCGATTGGCCCGCCATCGCCAGCTGGTCTTGCTCGTTCTGCTGGGCCGCAGCCTCTTCCGCTGCCGCCTTGGCTTCGCGACCTTCCGGCGATGCCACCGACGCGCCGGGATTCGTGGCCGTCGCATATCCGCCGTTGCAGTTGAGGTTGAACAGCAATGTGTCGCTGACGTGCGCGAAATCGTCGCCGTGCAGGAAGGGCGCCGACGATGAGCTGGTGACAATGCACTCGTCCTGGGACAGCTTGTCGCCGACCCGGCTGGCCACGACCACGGTCTGGCCCGCCTCACTGGCCGCTTGCGACGCGTCGGCGTACGTCTGGCCGGCGTAATTGTCCGCCGCGGCGACTCCGGAGCCGAACAAGGCCATGCAGGCTGATGCGGCAATGGCAGCGCCGGCCCCGAGAGCGATTTCCTTCTTCACCTGGCCGGACCTCCGAAGTGTCTGAGTAGTGTCTGCGAACTTAATGCGAGAAGCTTATTGCTTCGCAGACATCGCCGCTACCGAGCGAAAACTCAGCCTGCGTTGTCTGCAGAAGCCAAGGCCTGGCGGCCTTCCGGGCTGGCCGCCGAGTTGCCAGCCGAGCCGGCGGTCGCAACCGCGGCATTGCAGTTCAGCGCAACCATCACTTGCTGCCGGTCGCTTCCCCCGCGCGGGTTGTCGACCTGCGGCTTGTTCCAGGCGTTGGTGACGATGCACTCGTCCAAGCTCGCCAAGCTACCGGTCTTCGTCGCGATGACGGCCGTGGCTCCGGTCTGCTGGATGGTCTGCTTTGCGTCGTTGTACGTCTGGCCGACGACGTCGGGGGCAGCGGCCGCGCTGCCGGCGCCAAGAACCGAAGCGGCAGCGGCGAGCACACCGGCGCCGACGAAAACATGCATCTTCACGTGAGCCCGTCCTTCGGAGTAATACCCTGCGCTGGAACCGGGCTCCCCGCAGTGCCCGACGGGATAGTACCGCGACAGGAGGTGTCGCGTGAGGCCTGTGTGACACGCTGGCGCAAGACTTGAATGTCACCGCGGTACACAGATATATTGAGTGCAACCAACAGGTACAGATAACTGGGGAGGGCCCGTGGCGCAAGACCTGACTGACCTGCAGCTGCTCCAAGAACTTGAACCGGTAGTCGAGAAGAACATCAACCGGCACCTGACGATGCGCAAGGACTGGAACCCGCACGACTACATTCCCTGGTCGGACGGCAAGAACTATTACGCGCTCGGTGGCAAGGACTGGGACCCCGACCAGTCGAAGCTGTCCGAGGTCGCCCAGGTGGCGATGCTGACCAACCTCTTGACCGAGGACAATCTGCCCTCCTATCACCGCGAGATCGCGATGAACTTCAGCATGGACGGGCCATGGGGCTGGTGGGTGAACCGCTGGACGGCCGAGGAGAACCGGCACGGCATCGCGCTGCGCGACTATCTCGTGGTCACCCGTGCGATCGATCCGATCGAGCTCGAGCAGCTGCGTGTGGAGCAGGTGACTCGCGGCTTCTCCCCCGGCCAGAACCAGCAGATTGAGGCCGACCTGTTCGCCGACAGCCTGTTCGACTCCGTCATCTACGTGACGTTCCAGGAATTGGCGACCCGCGTCTCGCACCGGAACACCGGCAAGGCGTGCAACGAGACCGTCGCCGACCAGCTGCTGCAGCGTGTCTCGGCCGACGAGAACCTGCACATGATCTTCTACCGCGACGTCTCCGCGGCGGGTTTCGATGTCGCCCCCAATCAGGCGATGCGCTCCTTGCACAAGGTGCTGAGCAACTTCAAGATGCCCGGCTACACGATTCCGGACTTCCGGCGGAAAGCCGTCGTCATCGCGTCGGGCGGGGTCTACGACCCGCGCATCCACCTCGACGACGTGGTCATGCCGGTGCTCAAGAAGTGGCGCATCTTCGAGCGCGAGGACTTCACCGGCGATTCGGCACGCTTGCGGGATGAACTGGGGGCGCTCGTCGAGGAACTCGAGGACACCTGCGTGAAGTTCGAGGTCGCCAAGCAGCGCAGGCTCGAACGCATCGCGAAGGTCGCCGAGAAGAAGGCGGCCAAGAACCTCTTGGTGAGCTCATCAGCGTCTTAGCCGAACCGCGAGCACAACTGCGGATCGGGCCCATCGCGCTGCGAAGCCCCGTCGTGCTGGCCCCGATGGCCGGTGTGACGAATGTCGCATTCCGCACTTTGTGCCGGGAACTGGAGCTGACCAGAGCCGGAACGGTCAGCGGCCTCTACGTGTGCGAGATGGTCACCGCGCGTGCGCTGGTCGAGCGTCATCCCGTGACGATGCACATGACGACGTTCGGGCCCGATGAATCACCCCGCTCGCTGCAGCTCTACACCGTCGACCCGGACACCACGTTCGCCGCAGCGAAAATGGTCGTCGACCAGGGGCTGGCCGACCACATCGACATGAACTTCGGCTGCCCGGTGCCCAAGGTCACGCGGCGCGGCGGCGGTGCGGCGCTGCCGTTCAAGCGCCGGCTGTTCGGCCGGATTGTGGGGGCTGCTGTCGCCGCGACGCAAGGCACGAATATCCCGGTGACCGTGAAGTTCCGGATCGGGATCGACGATGCTCACCACACGCATCTGGACGCCGGGCGGATCGCGGCCGAAGAGGGTGCGGCGGCCGTGGCGCTCCATGCCCGCACCGCGGCGCAGCGCTACTCCGGAGCCGCCGACTGGGAGCAGATCGCCATGCTCAAGCAGCACGTCAAGGGCATTCCGGTGCTCGGGAACGGCGATATCTTCGAGGCGGACGATGCCCTGGCAATGATGGCCGCGACCGGATGCGACGGCGTGGTGATCGGGCGCGGTTGCCTGGGCCGGCCGTGGTTGTTCGCCGAGCTGTCGGCCGCGTTTTCCGGTACGACGCCGCCGACGCCACCCACCTCGGGCGAGGTGGCCACG
Source organism: Mycobacterium sp. (assembly GCF_035274705.1). GTDB lineage: Bacteria > Actinomycetota > Actinomycetes > Mycobacteriales > Mycobacteriaceae > Mycobacterium. The sequence continues at coordinate 29,132 of NZ_DATENY010000092.1, forward strand.
ATCATCCGCCGGCACGGCGAGCTGCTTTCCGCCCATTTCGGCGAGGACAAGGGTATGCGGGACATCCGCAAGCACATCGCGTGGTACCTGCACGGCTTTCCTGCCGGAGCGGAGTTGCGACGATCATTAGCCCTGGTCAAGACGCTGGTTGAGCTCGACGCGCTGCTGGATCAGCTCGATCCTGCGGTGCCGTTCCCCGAGGCGGCCACGGGTCCGCGGGGACGCCAGGGATCACCTGCCTCGGTGGCCCTGCCCGAGGGCTGGCTCGCCGATCCCGACGACTGCACCGTGCCCGCCGGAGCAGACGTCATGCACTCCGGAGGCTAAACCGAGACGATCTTGACACCCTCTCCTGACTGGCTGTCTCACAGGATGTCTCAGTACGATATGAGTCTCCTCGTATCTGGCTCCAGTAGCGGAGCCACGCGGAGTGCTGCTAGAAGACAAGAGGCACTGCATACGCCCATGCGCACCGACGCGCGTGATGCCTTAAGAGTCGGAGGCCGAGTAGGAACATGAGTGACGGCGACAACGCCACTCCTGGCCTGCCTGGCTTTGGCGGCCCGGCACCCTCCGGCGACGACAACCAATGGCTTACCCGAATTCCGCGGCCCTCGCCAGGCGCCGCGCCGTGGGAGCGTCGTTCCGCTTCCGATTCTGACGACGCCGAGCCGGCCGGTAACCACACCGACGGCGTCACCGTCGCGGATCTGATCGCCAAGGTTCACGGCCACGCGAGTGTCCCGGACGAACTGAAGCGACCGCGTCCCGAGCCCAAGCCGGACCCCCCGCCGCCCGCACCGCCGACGGAGATCATCGAGGCCGTCTGGGAACCCGCCGTCGCCGATTCTGACAACGACGACACCGAGGTCTTCCCCGTCGCGTCGGCCGCCGCGCTCTCCGACCTGCCTGATTTGGCACGTCTGCGCCGGGGCCAGCGAGTGGCGCCGTCCCGCGTCGGCACCGGAAAGGGAACCGACCAGACGAAACCGCGCAAGGGCCGTCGCAAGACCATGGTCGCCGGCCGCGCGGCCGCAGCTCTGATCGCGGCGAGCGCCCTCGCCATGACGGGCGGGGCGTGGCAATGGCAGTCGTCGAAGAACAACATGCTCAACAAGGTGTCCGCGCTTGACCCCGACTCGCGTGACATCGTCGACCCCAATGCCCAATTCGGCGACGAGAACTTCCTAATTGTGGGAGTGGACAGCCGATTTGGCGAGAACAGCGATATGGGTGTGGGAACCACCGAGGACGCCGGCGGCACCCGCTCCGACACCGTGATGCTGGTGAACATACCAGCCAACCGCAAACGCGTTGTCGCCGTGTCCTTTCCGCGTGACCTCTCGATAAAACCAATGCAGTGCGAGGCATGGAACCCGGAGACACGTGAGTATGGACCGCTCTACGACGAGCAGTCAGGGACATACGGCCCCGAAGAGGTGTACACCGAAACCAAGCTGAACTCCGCCTATGCCGTCGGCGGCCCCAAATGCTTGGTGAAGGTGATCCAGAAACTGTCGGGTCTGTCTGTAAATCGGTTCATGGCAGTCGATTTCGCCGGTTTCTCGAAGATGGTCGACGCCATCGGCGGTGTCGAGGTGTGCAGCACCACACCGCTGGAGGACTACGAGCTCGGCACCGTGCTGCCCAATGCAGGCCGCCAGATCGTCGACGGACACACCGCGCTGCAGTACGTCCGCGCCCGCCAGGTGACCACCGAAACGAACGGCGATTACGGCCGCATCAAGCGTCAGCAGCTGTTCTTGTCGTCGCTGCTGCGCTCGTTGATCTCCAAGGAAGTGTTCTTCTCGCTGCCGAAGCTCAACAACGTGGTCAACATGTTCATCAACGACAGTTTCGTCGACAACATCAGGACCAAGGACCTCGTTGACCTCGGCCAGTCCGTCCAAGGTGTGAACGCCGGTCGCATCACGTTCGTGACCGTACCGACCGTCGGATATCCCGACGAATACGGCAACGAGGTACCTCGCACCGACGACGTGCATGCCCTGTTCGACGCAATCATCAACGACGACCCGCTGCCCGAGGAGAAGAACGCCGACAACACCCCCGTCCCGGGCACGCCCGAGTCGACGGTCAGCGCGACGCCGGACTCTGCCAACCGGGCGCCCGCTTCCCCGGCCCCGGCCGCGCAGGGCGTCGCCGAGCTGGTCGACGCCGTCACGACCAATCCGCAGGACATCACGGTGCGGGTGTCGAACTCGACCGGCGAGAACGGGTTGGCCTCCACCGCGGCCAACGAACTGCAGGCCCACGGCTTCAACGTCACCACCCCCGACGACTACCCGGGCCCGCTGTCCTCGACGACGGTGTTCTTCTCCCCGGGCAACGAGCAGGCCGCGGCCACCGTCGCCTCGTCGTTTTCCAACCCGACCATCGAGCGAGTCACCGGCATGGGTGACGTGGTGCAAGTGGTGCTCGGCAGCGATTTCTACAACAACGTGTCCGCGCCTTCGCCCAGCGGTTCTGCAGTGCAGGTCCATGTCGTTCACGGCACCAGCAGCACGCCGACTCGCCTGCCCGAGGATCTGACCGTCACCAACGCGGCCGACACCACCTGCGAATAGCCCGCCGCTGCGGGGTCGCTTGGGCAGGCGGCATTCACCTTTCGTTCACCGGCCGCGTCGTGACGATTCCACGCAGATGCCCGTAGGCTTGGTGCATGCGGACCGCGTACCACGAGCAACTGGATGCCTTGGCGAACCAGCTCGGCGAGATGTGCGGGCTGGCGGGTGCTGCCATGGAACGCGCCACCCAGGCCCTGCTGCAGGCCGATCTGGTGCTCGCCGAACAGGTCATCACCGATCACGAGCAGATCGCCGCGATGAGCGCGCGTGCTGAGGAGGCGGCGTTTGTCCTTCTGGCGCTGCAGGCGCCGGTGGCCGGAGACCTGCGGGCGATCGTCGGGTCCATCCAGATAGTCGCCGACGTCGACCGGATGGGCGCCCTGGCGCTGCACGTCGCCAAGATCGCGCGGCGTCGGCATCCCAACCACGCGCTGCCGGAAGAAGTCAACGGATACTTCGCCGAAATGGGCCGTCTCGCAGTCGAATTGGGCAACAGTGCCCAGGAGGTCCTGCTCACGCGTGATCCGGAGAAGGCCGCGCGGATTCGCGAAGAAGACGACGCGATGGACGACCTGCACCGCCACCTGTTCACGGTGCTGATGGACAGGGACTGGAAGCACGGCGTGGCCGCGGCCGTCGACGTGACGCTGCTCGGCCGGTTCTACGAGCGGTTCGCCGACCACGCGGTCGAGGTGGCTCGCCGGGTCATCTTCCAGGTCACCGGTAAGCACCCCGACGAGGAAGAGATCCCGGCACCGCGCTGACCTGCGCTCACGGCCGCAGGACGATCTTTCCTCTGGTGTGCCGCTGCTCTAGCCTGCGATAGGCGCGCTGGACTTCGTCGAGCGGAAACACCTCGGCGATCGGTACCTGCAGCTCACCGGCCCCGACGAGCCCAGCCAGCTCGGCAAGCACATCGGCATTCGACGCGTCGGCGTTGCCCGCCATCTGCACGCCGAACCGCTCAACGGCCGGGAAGTCGATGATGGTGTCCACGCGTTCGGGTGCGACACCCAGCTCGGATACGGCCAGCTCGACGTAGCCGCCGCCGAAGAAGTCGAGAAACGCGTCGATCCGTCCATCCGGCGCCGCGGCCCGGAGCCGATTCGCCAGATCGTCACCGTAATTGACCGGGACGACGCCGTGCGCGGTCAGCCAGTCGTCGTTGGCTGGGCCGGCGATGCCGAGCACCGTCGCGCCGGCGCGCTTGGCCAGCTGTACGGCGATCGTGCCCACACCACCCGCCGCACCAGCCACCGCAACCGTGTCGCCCGGCTTCAGCGAAACCGCGCGCACCGCGGCGTACGCCGTCGTGCCGGCGACGTAGAGACCGCCCGCGACGTCCCACGGCACC
>NZ_DATENY010000093.1:0-30463 GCF_035274705.1 Mycobacterium sp.
TGCACTGCCATCTGTCCGCACGCACCCCACTCGAGCATGACCATCGACAGCCACGCTTCCTTTTCGAACTCGGGGTCCCACAGCTGATCACCGCCCCCGTGCGATCCCTGCAGGGTCGACGGATCGACCTCCCAGAACACGCACCGTCGAGCGTGCTTGGGCAGCTGCTCGAACGCTTCGAGCCGCAGGGGCGTGATTCGCGCTGCCACTAAACTCCCCGGGTTTCACGCGGTGCTGACGTGCACGGCTGCCACTCCAGGATAGAAGTACGCGGCATCAATGGCCTGTTTTCGCCATGTTCGTTCCCGTCTTCCCGTCGCCTACCCGAAACATGTTGGGCCACACGGAATTTACCTTGCAGAGGCCGCCAGCGCATGCCGCGGAGCCGGTACGTGTCACAGTGACGTAATTCCCGCGTGTCGTTGGTCAGCGGTTCGACGAGTTCATCAGGTCCACAATTCGTTGCAGATCGTCAACCGACCCGAACTCCACAACGATCTTGCCCTTGCGTTTGCCAAGACTGACCGTGACGCGGGTATCGAAGGCCGTAGAGAGCCGCTCAGCAACGTCCTGTAGACCTGGCATGTGAATCGGCTTGCGCCGTGGCACGCCCGGCGCGGCGGTGTCGGCGCGGTTCGCCAGCGTGACCGCCTCCTCGGTAGCGCGCACCGATAGCCCTTCGGCCACGATGCGCGCGGCGAGTTCCTCCTGCTGCTCCGCGGTCCCTTCCAGGGCCAGCAGTGCGCGCGCATGGCCGGCCGAGAGGACGCCGGCTGCGACCCGCCTCTGCACCGCGATGGGCAGCCGCAGCAGCCGGATCATATTGGTGATCAACGGCCTTGACCGACCGATGCGGGATGCGAGTTCGTCGTGGGTGACCCCGAACTCGTCGAGCAGCTGCTGGTATGCCGCCGCCTCTTCCAACGGGTTCAGCTGGGCGCGGTGGATGTTCTCCAACAGGGCGTCGCGCAGCATGCTGTCGTCGGCGGTCTCGCGGACGATGGCCGGGATGGTGGCCAAGCCGGCCTGCTGCGCTGCCCGCCAGCGGCGCTCCCCCATGACGACCTGATACCGCGGGGTGCCATCCGTCACCGGCATAGCGCGCACGACGATCGGCTGCATGAGCCCGAACTCGCGGATGGAGTGCACGAGTTCGGCGAGCGCCTCCTCGTCGAAGACCTGACGAGGCTGGCGTGGATTGGGTTCGATGTACGCGGGGTCGATCTCGCGATAGACCGCACCGACGGGGTTGACCTCAGGGATCGGGCCGCCACCCAAAACGACGTCGGCGGCCGCATCACCCATTCGATGCCCGGGCACAACCTGTTCGCCGTCGGCAGGCCCGGTCGGGATGAGGGACGCCAGGCCGCGGCCGAGGCCGCTTCGTTTACGTGCCGGCTGGGTCATGAACGTCTCCTGTCCGCGCAACTGCTCATCGTGGTCGTCTGCTCTTCGCGCAAGCGCTCATCGTGGTCGTCTGCTCTTCGCGCAAGCGCTCATCGTGGTCATCTGCTCTTCGCGCAAGCGCTCATCGTGGCCCCTGCGGGGTGCCGCGTTCGGCAAGCTCCCTACTGGCATCCAGATAGCTCATCGCCCCTCGGGAGCCCGGGTCGTAGTCGAGGATCGTCATGCCGTACCCCGGCGCCTCGGACACTTTGACGCTGCGCGGGATGACCGTCCGCAGAACCTTATCGCCGAAGTGCGCCCGCACATCCGCGGCGACCTGGTCCGCCAGTCGGGTCCGTCCGTCGTACATCGTCAAGATCACCGTGGTGACGTTGAGTTCGGGATTGAGGTGCGCCTTGACCATCTCGATGTTGCGCAGCAGCTGCCCCACTCCCTCCAGGGCGTAGTACTCGCACTGGATCGGGATCAGCACTTCAGGCGCGGCGACCAGCGCGTTGATCGTGAGCAATCCAAGGGACGGTGGGCAGTCGATGAACACGTAGTCGAAGTCGTAGTTCTGAAGTTCGGCCAGCGCCGTGCGCAGCCGTCCTTCGCGCGCCACCATGCTGACCAATTCGATCTCGGCACCGGCCAGGTCGATGGTGGCGGGGACACAGAACAGGCGCTCGCTATGGGGGCTGCGCTGGATCGCCGCCTGCAGCGGGATCTCACCGATCAGCACCTCGTAGGAGGACGGGGTTCCCTCCCGGTGCTCGATGCCCAGTGCGGTGCTGGCGTTGCCCTGCGGATCGAGGTCGATCACCAAGGTACGTAGTCCCTGGAGCGCGAGGGCAGCCGCGACGTTGACCGCCGTCGTGGTCTTGCCGACGCCGCCCTTCTGATTGGCGATCGTGAACACGCGCTGACGGGCCGGCCGCGGAAGGCCGCCTTTGGTCGCGACGTGCAGAAGCCGGACGGCGCGCTCGGCTTCAGCGCCGATTGGGGTGTCCAACCCCGCTTCTTCGGTCCAACCCTCCGGCGGAGGCGCGGCGGGAAGTGGGGCGCTTTCCTGCTGTGGCGGCGCTCCGTTGTTCCATGTTTCACGTGAAACATCGGCTCGCTGCGCGGCATCCACAGGCCCGCCGTCTGGTGCCGAGCCGCCGCCGTCGGGAACCGGACTCATGCTCTTCTCCTGACCGTTCGTCGTGACCGGTTGGCTACCGGAGTCGCCGTTCCCCGCCGCGCGACGACCACGGTCGCGGGTGGATCCAAGTAGTCCGCGCCACATCTGTTCACCCTTACATCGACGACACCGAGGGACGCCATCACACGCCGGTGTTCGCGAATCTCGTCCTCGGCACGCTCACCCTTCATCGCCAACATGCGCCCGCCGGGCCGCAGCAGCGGCAGACTCCACTTCGCGAGTTTGTCTAGAGACGCCACCGCCCTGGACACAACCGCGTCCATCTCCCCCACCCGTTCGCGGATCGACAATTCTTCGGCCCGCCCGCGCACGATCGTGACATCGATGCCGAGCTCCTCGACCGCCTCGCGCAGAAACTCGCTACGCCGCAACAGTGGTTCGATGAGCGTCAGCCGCAGATCGGGCCGAGCCAGTGCCAACGGTATCCCGGGCAGACCCGCTCCACTACCGATGTCGGCCACGCGCTCATCCGGAGCGAGGAGTTCCGCCACCGCGGCACTATTCAATATGTGTCGGTCCCACACACGATCCACTTCACGTGGACCCAGCAGCCCTCGTTCGACGCCTGCGCCCGCCAGGATCTCCGCGTACTTCTGGGCGCGCGCCGTCGACTCTCCGAAGACAGCGTCGGCGGCCCGCGGCGCCGGGGACACCTCCGCATGTTTCACGTGAAACATCCTCCGGATCTCGCGGACCGACAACCGGCGTCGCGGCGGGAACTACATAGATGTAACTCTTGATCAGTCGAGCAGCACAACCACGCGGCGCGACGGCTCAATACCCTCGCTCTCGCTGTGCACACCATCAACGACGGCGACCGCGTCGTGAACGATCTTGCGCTCGAACGGCGTCATCGGTGCCAGCTCTTCACGCTCGCCGGTCTCAAGCACCTGCCGAGCGACCTTATCCCCCAGCGCCGCGAGCTCGTCGCGACGACGCCGGCGCCACCGCGCGATGTCGAGCATCAGCCGGCTGCGCTCGCCGGTCTTCTGGTGGACCGCCAAGCGCGTCAACTCCTGCAGCGCGTCGAGGACCTCGCCCTTGCGTCCCACTAACTTGTTCAGATCGCCACCGCCGTCGATGCTGACAATCGCGCGGTCGCCCTCCACGTCGAGATCGATGTCGCCGTCGAAGTCGAGGAGGTCCAACAGCTCCTCCAGGTAGTCGCCGGCGATCTCGCCTTCGGCAACCAGGCGGTCTTCCAGGTCCTCTTCGGCGATCGGCTCGGAGCCCTCGGCGCCGGTGTCCTCGTCCGTCAAGTCCTCGCTACGTTCCGTTGTTTCGGCGTCCGTCATGTCTTGTCTCTCCCTCATCCCCCGGTAGTAGTTCCGGTCAACGTTTGCGCTTCTTCGGCCGTGCTCCCGGCCGCGGAGTCGCGCCTGGCCGCGGCGCGCGGTTCCCCGCAGCGCTGCCGGCGCTTGGCTCGCTCCCACTCGAGTCGGCTGCCTTACCGTCTGTCCCCAGCTCGGTCCCCGACGGTTCCGCGTCTGACACACCCTCCGTTGGGGCCGTCTGCGTCTTACGCGGCCGGTTCGGCTTGACGCCCGGTGGCGGTGCGTTCGCCGCGCGACGCTCCTGCGCCTCGAGCTTCTTCGCCTCTTCCTCTTTGGCGATCATGCTGAACACGTAGTGCTGCTGACCGAAGGTCCAGATGTTGTTCGAGAACCAGTACAGGATGATCGCGATCGGCAGGAACGGACCGCCCAGCACGACGCCCAGAGGGAACACGTACAGCGCGAGCTTGTTCATCATCGCCGTCTGTGGGTTGGCTGCGGCTTCGGGGCTCTGCCGCGCCACCGAGGCCCGGCTGTTGAAGTACGTTGCGATGCCCGCCGCGATCATCAACGGAATCCCGACGGCGATCACTGCCGGCCGGCTGAATTCGGTGAACGCGGCGAGTCCGCTCGTCTGTGTCATCGACGCACCGATCGGCGCCCCGAACAGATTCGCATCCAGGAAGTGCCCGACGTCGGCGGCACTGAAGACGTAGTTGCCCGTCGCGCGGTTCTGCTCCACTGACAGGTGCGGCCCGAAGCTACCGCCGAACCCGCCGGTCACTGTGCGGTTAAACGACCGCAGCACGTGATACAGGCCGAGGAAGACGGGGATCTGCGCCAGCATCGGCAGGCAGCCGAGGATCGGGTTGAAGCCGTGCTCGCGTTGCAGCTTCTGCATCTCGAGCGCCATGCGCTGGCGGTCCTTGCCGTACTTCTTCTGCAGAGCCTTGATCTGTGGCTGCAGTTCCTGCATCTGCCGGGTGGTGCGAATCTGACGGACGAACGGCTTGTAGAGGATCGCGCGCAGGCTGAAGACCAGGAACATCACCGACAGCGCCCACGCAAAGAAGTTGGACGGGCCCAGGACGAAGGCGAACGCCTTGTACCAGACCCACATGATCGCCGACACCGGGTAGTAGATGATGTCGAGGCTGAACCAGTTAAACACGCGTCTCGCTCTCTAAATCGACGACGGTTTGTGCGTTCGCGTGCACGCCATCGCGCTCGGGTATCGGATCCCATCCTCCGCGATGCCACGGGCCGCACTTCCCCAGCCGCACCAACGCAAACCACCCACCACGGATCAAGCCGTACTCGCTCAGCGCCTCCACCGCATACTGGCTACACGTCGGAGTGAACCGGCACGTCGGTAGGCGCAACGGGGAGACGGTATGGCGGTACAGCTGGATCAGATAGATCACGCCGCGTGCCGCGGCCGAACCGACGGACGCGCTCACCTCTGGGCTCCGTTACGCGGACGCGTCCGGCGCAGCGCTGTCCGCAGTTCCTGTTCGAGCCGTGCTGAAATGGCGTGGCGGCTGCTCGGCAACGCCCGGATGACCACCCGGTCGGCCGGATCGAGCTCGTCGATCACCGTGCGCGCCACGTGGCGAAGCCGTCGTGAGACCCTGTGCCGTTGCACTGCGCTGCCAACGGATTTCGCGACAACGAGGCCGATTCTCGGCCCGCTGTCCGCGGCCACATCGGAGCGCAATGCATGCACGACGAGGTCGGGCTGCACCGCCCGCACCCCTTGACTCACCGTGGCACCGAATTCCGCCGACCGCGTCATCCGGTACCGCGCCGGAAGCACCGCGCTAGACCTTGCGCCGAATCACGCAGTGAGCTTGTGGCGACCCTTGGCGCGCCTGTTGGACACGATTGCCCGGCCGGCCCGGGTCCGCATCCGCAGCCGGAAGCCATGCACCCGCGCACGGCGCCGGTTGTTCGGCTGAAATGTCCGCTTGCCCTTGGCCACGGCTGTCACTCCTCGTTGCGTATGGCGTCCGCAGCCCACGCCGATGCATGCTCATACCGGTGGGGACGCGGTTGCCGTTGGTAAGCTCGTCCGTCTCGCTTGCTAACCGGCGCGGTCTCCAGCGGTTACTAGGTCGCAGCCGTATCGCCACGTTCGGGCGACTGTTCGAGGGTACTGACGAGATTTCGCTGGGTCAAACCTCGCTCAGCGACGGCCGTACGCTTTACAAGCGTCACAGCCGTCACGGACTTCTGCAAGCCGCCAACGAACCCACGAATAATGTTGCAGAACGGTTGGCACTCGCGAAGAAAACTGTTAGCTTCTGCCAATGCCGATTCGATAACGAAACGGCGACAGACAACGAAGCGAGGATGCCCACTCAGTCGCGAGCCCACAGAACGCACCACCCCTGTGACGAGCCCCGGCCCGAGGCGTCCCTGCCGGTAGACAACAGAGCGACGGCGGCTGTCCTGTGTCCACAACCTGTGGATAACTATGTGGACAGTTCGTCATCGTTCCTTTGGTCGTCCCTGAAACGGCCGCGAGGGGGTACCCGTCGTTGACAGCCGACCCCGATCCACCCTTTGTCGCCGTCTGGAACAACGTAGTTGCCGAGCTCAATGGTGACATCGAGCCCACCGGGACAGTCAACGGCGATTCCCTACTCCCAATTCTCACGCCCCAGCAAAGAGCCTGGTTGAAACTGGTCAAACCGCTCGTCATCACCGAGGGGTTTGCCCTGCTCTCCGTTCCGACGCCGTTTGTGCAAAATGAGATCGAGCGTCACCTGCGCGAGCCGATCATCAGCGCACTGAGCCGACACCTCGGCCACCGCGTCGAACTCGGGGTGCGAATTGCCGCACCGAGCCAGGACACCGCCGAGGACGGCCCCAACGGCTTTGCCGCGTCCACTCCGAGCGTCGAATCCGACGAGGTCGACGAGGACTCCGAAGCCCTCGCCAGCGCCGAGGAAAGCTGGCCGACCTTCTTCTCCAACCGTCACCAGAATGCATCCGCCGGAGAACCCACCGCGGTCAATCTCAACCGCAGGTACACCTTCGACACGTTCGTCATCGGCGCCTCCAATCGGTTCGCTCACGCCGCGACGCTCGCGATTGCTGAGGCGCCCGCGCGCGCCTACAACCCACTCTTCATCTGGGGCGAATCCGGCCTCGGTAAAACACACCTCTTGCACGCCGCCGGCAACTACGCCCAACGGCTGTTTCCGGGGATGCGCGTCAAGTACGTGTCGACCGAAGAGTTCACGAACGACTTCATCAACTCCCTGCGTGACGACCGGAAAGCATCCTTCAAGCGCAGCTATCGCGACATCGACGTCCTGCTGGTTGACGACATCCAGTTCATCGAAGGCAAAGAAGGCATCCAGGAAGAGTTCTTCCACACCTTCAACACACTGCATAACTCCAACAAGCAGATCGTCATCTCCTCCGATCGACCTCCAAAACAGCTGGCAACCCTTGAGGATCGATTGCGCACCCGGTTCGAGTGGGGTCTGATCACCGACGTTCAACCGCCTGAGCTCGAGACGAGAATCGCGATCCTGCGCAAGAAGGCGCAGATGGATCGCCTCGACGTCCCGGATGACGTACTCGAACTCATCGCGAGCAGCATCGAACGCAATATCCGTGAGCTCGAGGGCGCATTGATCCGCGTCACTGCTTTCGCGTCACTGAACAAGACACCGATCGACAAGTCGCTCGCCGAAATCGTGCTGCGAGACCTGATCTCGGATGCCAGCACGATGCAGATCAGCACCGCTGGGATCATGGCCGCCACGGCCGAGTACTTCGAAACAACCGTCGAAGAACTCCGCGGACCCGGCAAGACCCGCGCGTTGGCCCAATCGCGTCAGATCGCCATGTACCTGTGCCGCGAGCTCACCGACTTGTCACTGCCCAAGATCGGACAGGCGTTCGGCCGCGATCACACCACGGTGATGTACGCAGAAAAGAAGATCCGAGGCGAAATGGCCGAACGCCGCGAGGTGTTCGATCACGTCAAGGAACTCACGACGCGGATCCGCCAGCGCTCCAAGCGCTGATTCTCATTCGTCTACCGTCCGATTACCCGACACCACCGTCGGGCAACCGCGCGTCAATTGCCGTCGCACACCCAAAACTTGCAAAAAACTTTGGCACCGGCCGTCTCAGTTGTCACACCGAACCGCTGTGCATACGGGTGTGGACAACTTGCTGTTAACCCGCGAACTACCCGCGGTGTCGTACACAGCTCACCAGCGGTTCACAACGGCAGCCGTTCCTGCTCGCCGTCATCCACAATCCACTCACACCCGGAGACACATGCCACGCTGCACCGACGGCGGTTCATCCCCAATGTGTACATGCCCTATTACTGTTACTTGTATATCTCCAAAGTTTCTCCTCAGAAGAAGGCGGCTGGGGACGCACGCAATCGACAGGGGCCGAACCGGTTAACGACCTTCGATGTCAGCCCGATCGATTAGCTTTCAAGTTGAAGCGGAAAGCTCTACGGTGGTTCATCGACAGCCGTTACGGTCGTCCCAACGCGTGACCAACACGTATGGTGAGACACCGCGAAACCGCTGGTTAGAGCTTGCTGGGGTGTTATTCGAAGGGACGCTATGGACGTGGCGACGACAACGGTTGGTCTCACCGATTTGAAGTTCCGACTCGTACGCGAGGACTTCGCCGACGCCGTGGCCTGGGTTGCGCGGAACCTGCCCACCCGGCCTACGGTTCCGGTGTTGGCGGGGGTGCTGCTCACCGGTTCCGACGACGGGCTCACGATCTCGGGATTTGACTACGAAGTCTCGGCCGAGGTCCAGGTTTCAGCCGAAATCGCCTCTCCCGGAAGCGTTTTGGTGTCCGGTCGGCTGTTGTCTGACATCACGCGGGCACTGCCGGCCAAACCCGTCGACGTCAGCGTCGAAGGCACCAGGGTGTCACTGATCTGCGGCAGCGCGCGCTTCTCGCTGCCGACGATGGCCGTGGAGGACTATCCCGCGCTGCCGGCGCTGCCCGACGACACGGGTGTGGTCTCCTCGGAGCTGTTCGCCGAGGCGATCGGTCAGGTGGCAGTTGCCGCCGGTCGCGATGACACGCTGCCCATGCTCACCGGTATCCGCGTCGAAATTTCCGGGGAGAAGGTCGTTTTGGCCGCCACCGACCGGTTCCGCCTCGCGGTCCGCGAGCTGACCTGGTCGACGGAGTCGGCTGACATCGAGGCCGCTGTACTGGTGCCGGCCAAGACATTGGCCGAGGCCGCGAAGGCGGGCGCCGACGGCACGGACGTGCATCTGTCGTTGGGTGCCGGGTCGGCGGTTGGCAAGGAAGGCTTGCTCGGCATTCGCAGCCAAGGAAAGCGCAGCACCACGCGCCTGCTCGATGCGGAATTCCCGAAGTTTCGTCAGCTGCTTCCCGCTGAGCACACCGCGATCGCGACCATTGGGGTCGCGGAGCTCACCGAAGCGATCAAACGCGTCGCGTTGGTGGCAGATCGCGGTGCGCAGGTCCGGATGGAGTTCGCCGATGACGTGTTGCGACTGTCCGCGGGCGCTGACGACGTCGGCCGAGCCGAAGAAGATCTTCCCGTCTCCTTCTCGGGTGACCCGTTGACGATCGCGTTCAACCCGACGTATCTCACAGACGGGCTGGGGTCGTTGCATTCAGAGCGTGTGACATTTGGTTTCACGACACCGAGCCGTCCCGCGGTGTTGCGGCCGGCAAGTGAGGATGATGGGGGCGTCGGTGCGGCGGGTCCGTTCCCGGCGGCTCAAACCGATTACGTCTACCTGCTGATGCCGGTGCGGCTTCCGGGCTGACCGGCCCTATCGCCACGAAAGAGGCGCGCACATGCAATTGGGTCTTATCGGCCTGGGCAAAATGGGTTTCAACATGCGCGAGCGGCTGCGCGAGGGTGGTCATGAGGTGATCGGATATGACCCCCGACCGGAGGTCACCGACGTCCCGACGCTGGCTGCGCTCGCCGAAGCACTCGCCACTCCCAGGGTGGTGTGGGTGATGGTGCCGTCGGGACCGATAACGCACGAAACGATCGCCGCACTTGCCGACGAACTCGAGGCAGGCGACATGGTCATCGACGGCGGAAACTCCCGCTACAGCGAAGACGGGCCGCACGCGAAACTGTTGGGCGACAAGGGAATCAAGTTCATCGATGCCGGCGTCTCGGGCGGCGTGTGGGGTCTGAAGGAAGGCTACGGCCTGATGGTCGGTGGCAGCGAGGCCGACGTCGAACAGGTCATGCCGATCTTCGACACCCTGCGCCCTCCAGGCCCACGCGAGGACGGGTTCGTACACGCCGGACCGGTCGGCGCCGGGCATTACGCGAAGATGGTGCACAACGGTATCGAGTACGGCCTCATGATGGCCTATGCCGAGGGTTATGAGTTGCTCGCGGCCGAGGACCTCATCACCGACACACAGGCCGTCATCCAGGCATGGACGAACGGTACGGTCGTGCGTTCCTGGTTGCAGCAGTTGCTGGCCAAGGCTCTCAAAGAGGACCCAAAATTCGTCGACATCAGTGGTTATACCGAGGACTCAGGCGAAGGCCGGTGGACTGTCGAGGAAGCCATCAGCCACCGCGTGCCGATGCCGGTGATCGCGGCGTCGCTGTTCGCCCGATTCGCGTCTCGTCAGGAGGACTCACCGGCGATGAAGGCGGTATCTGCACTGCGCAACCAGTTCGGTGGGCACGCCGTCAAGAGGGTCAGCGAGTCGGGATAGGTGCACGTCCGCCATCTCGGGTTGACCGACTTCCGGTCCTGGCCGCGGGTCGACCTGGACCTCGAGCCCGGGCGGACGGTGTTCGTCGGCCCAAATGGCTATGGCAAAACGAATCTTATTGAGGCCCTTTGGTATTCGGCGACACTCGGATCTCACCGAGTCGCGTCGGATGCGCCGCTGATCCGCGCGGGCGCGGAGCGGGCAGTCGTGTCGACCATCGTGGTGAACGACGGTCGCGAGCTGGCGGTGGACCTGGAAATCACGGCGGGCCGGGCCAACAAGGCGCGGCTGAACCGCTCCCCTGTCAGGACGGCACGCGAAATCATGGGCGTGCTGCGCGCAGTGCTGTTCGCGCCGGAGGACCTGGCGCTGGTGCGCGGCGATCCCAACGAACGGCGTCGGTATCTGGACGAACTGGCGTCGACGCGCCGTCCCCGTATTGCTGGGGTGCGTGCCGATTATGACAAGGTGCTGCGCCAGCGCACGGCTCTGTTGAAGACGGCAGGGGGCGCGCGTCACCGCCGTGACCCCGGCGTGTTGGAAACTCTCGATGTTTGGGACGGGCATCTCGCCGCGCACGGCGCTCAATTGATCGCTGCGCGTGTGGAATTGACGAATCAACTTGCGCCCGAGGTGGAAAAGGCATACCAGCTACTGGCGCCGGCATCCCGGCCTGCGGCCATTCGTTATCGCAGCAGCGTTGAAGTTGTCGAAAACGAGGCGGCCGCCGGAAACTATAGCGCCGAACTGTTCGAAGCCGCGCTCTTGGATGAGCTGGCCCGCCGCCGTGACGCCGAGCTTGAACGTGGCGTGTGTCTGGTGGGGCCGCACCGCGACGACCTTGAACTAAGGCTTGGTGACCAAGTCGCGAAAGGTTTTGCCAGCCATGGCGAATCGTGGTCGATGGCGTTGGCATTGCGGCTTGCTGCATATGAACTGCTGCGCACCGAAGGCGGCGATCCGGTGCTGTTGCTCGACGATGTGTTCGCCGAACTGGACACCGCGCGTCGTCAAGCACTGGCCAACGTTGCCGCCTCTGCGGAACAGGTGTTGGTGACGGCGGCGGTGCACGACGACATCCCGGCAGATTGGGATGTGCGCCGGATCGAGATAACGATGCGCGAAGAGGACACGGGGCGAATTTCGATGGTGCGAGGCGATGACTAAAGAAGAAGACAACCACGACGACACGGACATCCGGCCGCCGGCCCATCTCAGCGGACTGGCCGGGATGGACCTCGTGCGCCGAACGCTGGAAGAGGCGCGTGGCGCGGCGCGTGTGCAAGGAAAGGACGTCGGCCGCGGTCGTAGCTCCCCTAACCGACGGGTCGCCGGGTCGAGCCGCCGACGCTGGTCCGGGCCGGCACCCGACGGTCGGGATCCGCAGCCGCTCGGGGCCGCGACGAGCGACCTGGCACGCAGCCGCGGTTGGTCGGGCCGGGTGGCCGAAGGATCGGTCTTCGGACGGTGGCAGTCGGTGGTCGGAGAGCAGATCGCCGGACACGCGACGCCGACCTCGTTGAACGATGGCGTGCTCACGGTCTCAGCGGAGTCGACAGCGTGGGCCACCCAACTACGGATGGTCCAGGCTCAACTGTTGGCCAAGATCGCCGCGGCAGTCGGGGATGGGGTGGTCATGTCGCTGAAAATTGTGGGCCCGATCGCGCCATCGTGGCGTAAGGGCCGATATCACATCGCCGGCCGCGGGCCCCGCGACACGTACGGCTGAACGGCAACATTTGCCGTTGGCTGAGAGCCGCCACAACGCGGCGACTTCGTCTCTCAAGCGTCTGGACGCACCTCAGATCGAAAAATTCCACAGACGGCGCGGATAGATGGGTAGAAACGCCGCCGCAGAATCGGTCCTGTCGCCATCTGACGGTAGACTGATTTTCATGACTTGCCGGTGGTAACGACTACCGCCGCTGCGACCCCCAAGGAGAAGCTTCCGCCCGTGGCTGCTGCGAAGAAGAAAGCACAAGAGGAATACGGCGCTCAGTCCATCACGATTCTTGAGGGACTTGAGGCCGTCCGCAAACGTCCGGGCATGTATATCGGCTCCACCGGCGAGCGCGGACTACACCACCTCATCTGGGAGGTGGTCGACAACGCGGTCGACGAAGCGATGGCCGGCTACGCAACGACGGTCGACGTAAGACTGCTCGAGGACGGTGGGGTCGAGGTCACCGACGACGGCCGTGGCATCCCGGTGGCCATGCACGCCTCCGGTGCGCCGACCGTCGACGTCGTCATGACACAGCTGCACGCCGGCGGAAAGTTCGACTCCGACTCCTATGCGGTGTCGGGTGGCCTGCACGGCGTGGGTGTGTCGGTGGTCAACGCGCTCTCCAAACGTCTGGAGGTGGAGATCAAGCGTGACGGGCACGAGTGGTTTCAGTACTACGACCAGTCTGTGCCCGGCACCCTCAAGCAGGGTGAAGCCACCAAGAAGACCGGCACGGTGGTGCGGTTCTGGGCGGATCCGACGATCTTTGAAACCACTACATACGACTTCGAAACCGTGGCGCGGCGGTTGCAGGAGATGGCATTCCTGAACAAGGGCTTGACCATCACGCTGACCGACGAGCGCGTCACCCGGGAAGAAGTCGTCGACGAGGTCGTCAGCGACACCGCCGAGGCGCCGAAGTCTGCGGAGGAAAAAGCCGCCGAGGCCACGGCCCCGCATAAGACGAAGAACCGAACCTTTCACTACCCCGGCGGGCTGGTCGACTACGTCAAGCACATCAACCGGACCAAGACGGCGATCCACCAGAGCATTGTCGACTTCTCCGGCAAGGGCGAGGGCCACGAGGTGGAGATCGCGATGCAGTGGAACGCCGGCTATTCCGAGTCGGTGCACACGTTCGCCAACACCATCAACACCCACGAGGGCGGCACCCACGAAGAGGGCTTCCGCGCCGCGCTGACCACGGTGGTCAACAAGTACGCCAAGGACAAGAAGCTGCTCAAGGAGAAGGATCCGAACCTCACCGGTGACGACATCCGCGAGGGGTTGGCCGCGGTTCTCTCAGTCAAAGTCGGGGAACCGCAGTTCGAGGGCCAGACGAAAACCAAGCTCGGCAACACCGAGGTCAAGTCGTTCGTCCAGAAGATCTGCAACGAGCAGTTGGGCCACTGGTTCGAGGCGAATCCCGCCGAGGCCAAGACCGTTGTGAACAAGGCCGTCTCGTCCGCCCAGGCGCGTATCGCGGCGCGCAAGGCCCGCGAGCTGGTGCGCCGCAAGAGCGCTACCGACATCGGAGGGCTGCCCGGCAAGCTGGCCGACTGCCGGTCTACCGACCCGCGAAAGTCCGAACTGTATGTCGTGGAGGGCGATTCGGCCGGCGGCTCGGCCAAGAGTGGGCGTGACTCGATGTTCCAGGCGATCCTGCCGCTGCGCGGCAAGATCATCAACGTCGAAAAGGCCCGCATCGACCGGGTGCTGAAGAACACCGAAGTCCAGGCCATCATCACCGCGCTGGGCACCGGCATTCACGACGAGTTCGACCTGACGAAGCTGCGCTACCACAAGATCGTGCTGATGGCCGACGCGGATGTTGACGGCCAGCACATTTCGACGCTGCTGCTGACGCTGCTGTTCCGGTTCATGAAGCCGCTGATCGAGAATGGCCACGTGTTCCTCGCGCAGCCGCCGCTGTACAAGCTGAAGTGGCAGCGCACTGAGCCGGAGTTCGCCTACTCCGACCGCGAGCGCGACGGGCTGCTCGAAACCGGCCGCGCCGCGGGCAAGAAGATCAACACCGAGGACGGCATCCAGCGGTACAAAGGCCTTGGCGAGATGGACGCAAAGGAACTGTGGGAGACCACGATGGATCCGTCGGTGCGGGTGCTGCGTCAAATCACGTTGGACGATGCCGCCGCCGCCGACGAGCTGTTCTCGATTCTGATGGGCGAGGACGTCGAAGCCCGCCGCAGCTTCATCACGCGCAATGCCAAAGACGTTCGCTTCCTTGACGTTTAACACGAACTAGGACTCAAAAACATGACTGACACCACGTTGCCGCCGGGCGACGAAGCAGGAGACCGTATCGAGCCGGTCGACATCCAGCAGGAGATGCAGCGCAGCTACATCGACTACGCGATGAGCGTCATCGTCGGTCGCGCGCTGCCAGAGGTGCGTGACGGCCTGAAGCCGGTGCACCGCCGGGTGCTGTATGCGATGTACGACTCGGGCTTCCGGCCGGACCGCAGCCACGCGAAATCCGCACGCTCCGTTGCCGAAACGATGGGTAATTACCACCCGCACGGCGACGCCTCGATCTACGACACCCTCGTCCGGATGGCGCAGCCGTGGTCGCTGCGTTACCCGCTGGTCGACGGCCAGGGCAACTTCGGCTCGCCGGGCAACGACCCGCCAGCGGCCATGCGGTATTGCGTCACGGGCGATGCACTGGTCGCGCTGCCTGACGGCCAATCGGTACGCATAGGCGACATAGTTCCTGACGCACAGCCGAACTCTGACAACGTCATCGACCTCAAAGTGCTTGGGCGACATGGTATCCCCGTCGTCGCTGACAGGTTCTTCCACTCCGGCGAGCACCAGACATACACGGTCCGCACCGTCGAAGGCCATGAGGTCACCGGCACTGCGAACCATCCGCTTCTCTGCCTCGTGGACCTCGCCGGTGTGCCGACGCTGCTGTGGAAGCTGATCGAGGAGATCCGTCCCGGCGACGTCGCAGTGCTGCGCGCCGAGAGTACGGAAGATGACGAAAATCGGCCGAATTCCGTCATATACCCGACTCTCGACGAGTTCCTGAACCGCCACGGCGACGATCCGGACGCGCAGACCATTGTCGATGAGCTGACCGACGGCCGTTTCCATTACGCGCGCGTAGCCGCGGTGACAGATGCTG
This sequence comes from Mycobacterium sp., assembly GCF_035274705.1. Lineage (GTDB taxonomy): Bacteria > Actinomycetota > Actinomycetes > Mycobacteriales > Mycobacteriaceae > Mycobacterium. The sequence goes on from NZ_DATENY010000093.1 coordinate 15,471, forward strand.
GCGTGCAGTCCGTGTACAGCCTGCGAGTCGACACCGACGATCACGCGTTTATCACCAACGGCTTCGTCAGCCACAACACAGAGGCACGTCTCACGCCGCTGGCGATGGAGATGCTGCGTGAAATCGATGAGGAGACAGTCGATTTCATCCCGAACTACGACGGACGGGTGCAGGAGCCGACGGTTCTGCCGAGCCGGTTCCCGAACCTGCTCGCCAACGGCTCGGGTGGCATCGCCGTCGGCATGGCCACCAATATGCCCCCGCACAACCTTCGCGAACTCGCGGAGGCCGTGTACTGGTGCCTGGAGAATCATGACGCCGACGAGGAAGCAACTCTCGAGGCGGTAACCGAGCGCGTCAAGGGCCCGGACTTCCCCACCTACGGCTTGATCGTTGGCTCCCAAGGGATTAACGACACGTATACCACCGGCCGCGGGTCCATCCGGATGCGTGGTGTGGTGGAAATCGAGGAAGATTCGCGCGGCCGCACCGGCATCGTCATCACCGAGCTGCCGTATCAGGTCAACCACGACAACTTCATCACCTCGGTCGCCGAGCAGGTCCGTGACGCCAAGCTCAACGGCATCGCCAACATCGAGGACCAGAGCAGCGACCGCGTCGGGCTGCGCATCGTCATCGAGCTCAAGCGCGACGCCGTGGCCAAGGTGGTGCTGAACAACCTCTACAAGCACACGCAGCTGCAGACCAGCTTCGGCGCCAACATGCTGTCGATCGTCGACGGCGTGCCCCGCACGCTGCGGCTCGACCAGCTGATCCGCCACTACGTCAACCACCAGCTCGATGTCATCGTGCGGCGCACCACCTACCGGCTGCGCAAGGCCAACGAACGCGCCCACATCCTGCGCGGTCTGGTCAAGGCGCTCGACGCGCTCGACGAGGTCATCGCGCTCATCCGGGCGTCGGAGACCGTCGACGTCGCCAAGCAGGGTTTGATCGAGCTACTCGATATCGACGAGATCCAGGCCCAGGCGATCCTGGATATGCAGCTGCGCCGCCTGGCCGCCCTGGAACGTCAGAAGATCGTCGACGACCTGGCCAAGATCGAGGCCGAGATCGCCGACCTCGAAGACATCTTGGCCAAGCCGGAGCGGCAACGCGCCATCGTGCGTGACGAGCTCAAGGAGATCGCCGACAAGTACGGCGACGACCGTCGCACCCGCATCGTCCCGGCCGATGGCGAAGTCTCCGACGAGGACCTGATCGCGCGCGAAGAGGTCGTCGTCACGATCACCGAGACCGGCTACGCCAAACGCACCAAGTCCGACCTCTACCGCAGCCAGAAGCGCGGCGGCAAGGGCGTGCAGGGCGCCGGGCTCAAACAGGACGACATCGTCAACCACTTCTTCGTCTGCTCGACGCACGACTGGATCCTGTTCTTCACCACACAGGGCCGGGTCTACCGCGCCAAGGCATACGACTTGCCGGAGGCGTCGCGGACCGCGCGGGGCCAGCACGTCGCGAACCTGCTGGCCTTCCAGCCGGAGGAACGTATCGCCCAGGTCATCCAGATCAAGAGCTACGAGGACGCGCCGTATCTGGTGCTGGCCACCCGCAACGGCCTGGTGAAGAAGTCCAAGCTGACGGACTTCGACTCCAACCGCTCCGGCGGCATCGTCGCGGTCAACCTGCGCGACGGCGACGAGTTGGTCGGCGCTGTGCTGTGTTCGTCCGAGGAAGACTTGCTGCTGGTGTCGGCGAAGGGCCAGTCGATCCGGTTCTCGGCGACCGACGAGGCGCTGCGCCCGATGGGCCGCGCCACCTCCGGTGTGCAGGGCATGCGGTTCAACGAAGAGGACAAGCTGCTGTCGCTGAATGTGGTCCGCGAGAGTACGTATTTGCTGGTCGCGACGGCCGGCGGGTACGCCAAGCGCACCGCGATCGACGAGTACCCGGTCCAGGGCCGCGGCGGCAAGGGGGTGCTGACGGTCCAGTTCGACAAGCGTCGTGGCAGTCTTGTTGGAGCGTTGATCGTCGATGACGACACCGAGTTGTACGCCATCACCTCGGGTGGAGGCGTCATCCGGACGGCTGCTCGCCAGGTCCGCAAGGCCGGGCGGCAGACCAAGGGCGTTCGGTTGATGAACCTGGGCGAGGGCGACACACTGGTTGCCATTGCGCGCAACGCCGAGGAGAACGAGGCAGACGCCGCCGCCGAGCCGGACGCGTAACGACGTTAAGGAGCCGTAGGTGACTTCACCGAACGAGCCGGGATACCCGCGCGCGGGTGACGGTCCCGGTAGCGCCAACGGCTCCGCCGGCGGGTCGTCCGCCCACGACGGCGCTTCGCTGGGCAACGCGGCGTCGCGTACGGGCCCGCTACCGGCGGGCCACGTCTCGGACTCGGGTGATGTTCCACCCTGGCAGCGCGGCCCGGCGGCCCGAGCGGCGCGGCAACCCCATCGTCAACCGCCGGAGACCTCGGCGCACACTGAGCCTCCCCGCGGCGCAACGAGCCACTCCCCCGGCGTGGATGCCCGGCTGAACCGCTTCATCGCCGGCGGGTCTACGCCGTCGCCGTCGACGCACGAGCAGGACGGGCCGCCTCGGGGTGAACGGACCGAAGCGGCACGACCGGAGGCCTACGCCAGCGAGCTCCCGGATCTGTCGGGGCCAAAGCCCCGCACGCCGCAGCAGCGCAAGCCGCCGCCCGAGCGCACGACGGCGGAACCGGCGAGCCGGCCGGCGGCGGCCACGAGCCGCGTTCAGGTCGGCACTCGTCACAAAGGGCCGGTGCGCGCCAGTATGCAGATCCGCCGGATCGACCCGTGGAGCACGCTGAAGGTGTCGCTCGTTTTGTCGGTCGCGATGTTCTTCGTCTGGATGATCGCTGTCGCATTCCTCTACCTGGTGCTCGGCGGCATGGGTGTGTGGAGCAAGCTCAACAGCAATGTCGGCGACCTACTCACCAGCGGCGGCGGCAGCGGCGGCGAGCTGGTGTCCAGCGGAACCATCTTCGGCGGCGCGACGTTGATCGGATTGGTCAACATCGTGCTGTTGACCGCGATGGCCACATGCGGGGCGTTCATCTACAACCTGACCACCGACTTGGTCGGCGGTGTCGAAGTCACACTGGCGGATCGCGACTGAGTTTGGGTCGGGGCAGGCCATTGCGGTAATCTCGTCGCTCGGCCATGCGGCATATACGGGGCTATAGCTCAGGCGGTTAGAGCGCTTCGCTGATAACGAAGAGGTCGGAGGTTCGAGTCCTCCTAGCCCCACGGAAAGGTACACACCATGAGGCTGGTGTTGCTGCTCGTAGCGGTAGCAGTGGCGGTGATCGTGTGGAGGTCACGGCACGGGGTCGAGGTGTGGCATGCAGCGGCCGACGCGCCGTCCTGACCAGATCAGGGGCCTTAGCTCAGTTGGTAGAGCGCTGCCTTTGCAAGGCAGATGTCAGGAGTTCGAATCTCCTAGGCTCCACGTAGTGGCTACGTTCATTGCATGGAGTCGATCGGCTCGCGGAAGCGTAACCAGCCCGCGCCGCCAGGGGCCATCTTCGAAGATCTCTGCGACCCGAATCGTCAACCCGTCCGACCGTGGCTGCATCTTCTCGACGACGAAATGGCGCCGGTCGTCGTCGAATCCAACCGACCGGACCGTGTTGTCTGGTCGTCGCTGTGGGCCAAGCGTCCCGATGCTCGGGTGCAATTCGACCTACACGCCGCGCGCGGCGGCACCGACTTGCGGTGGACCCTGTATGTCAACGAGCCGCTCCCCGAGCGCGCTCTCGCGATGCACATGTGCAAACGCATGGGCGAACTCGTCAACGCCAATCTGCGATACACCTATGGCCAATGATTAGGCGACCCCCGATCAGCACTCGACGACGTTGAGGGCGAGCCCGCCGAGCGACGTCTCCTTGTACTTGTCCTTCATGTCGGCGCCGGTATCGCGCATCGTCTTGATCGCGGTGTCGAGGCTGACATGGTGAGTTCCGTCCCCGTGCAAGGCCATCCGCGCCGCGGTGATCGCTTTGACCGACGCGACGGCATTGCGCTCGATGCACGGAATCTGTACCAACCCGCCCACCGGGTCACACGTCAGTCCGAGGTTGTGCTCGATGCCGATCTCGGCGGCGTTCTCCACCTGCGCAGGCGTTCCACCCATCACCGCCGCCAGCCCAGCGGCCGCCATCGAACACGCCGAGCCCACCTCACCCTGGCAGCCGACCTCCGCCCCCGAGATCGAAGCGTTCGCCTTGAACAGCTGCCCGATCGCCGCGGCCGTCAGTAGAAACTCGACAATTCCGTCGTCGTTCGCGCCAGGTACGAACCGCGAGTAGTAGTGCAACACCGCGGGGATCACACCGGCCGCGCCGTTCGTCGGCGCTGTGACGACCCGACCGCCGCCGGCGTTCTCCTCGTTCACCGCCAACGCGTAGACCGTCAGCCAGTCCATCGCATACAACGGATCCTCTGGGTCCAGCGCCTTGGCCAGCAAACGCGCGCGACGTTTGACGCCGAGCCTTCCCGGCAACGTACCCGTCGCGGCCAAGCCAGCGTCGACACATTCGCGCATCGCAGCCCAGATCCGCAGGAGTCCGGCTCGAAGGTCAGGCTCGCGCCCGAGCGCAGCTTCGTTGCGTGCCATCAGCTCGGCGATGCTGCACCCGTTCTCGGTCGCCAGCGCCACAAGCTCGGCCGCCGTGCTGAACGAATACGGGACGGCCGGTTCTTCGCGACTGCTTGACTGTGCTTCCTGCTCGTCGACGACGAACCCCCCGCCGACTGAGTAGTAGACGCGCCGACTGAGTTCCTCCCCGTCACCGTCGTTGGCTACAAGCACCATGCCGTTGCTGTGAAAATCCATGGCTTGCAACGACATAACAACGGCGTCAGCCGGGTCGAAGTGCACGGTGTGCGTTCCTGCGAGCAGCAGTTTGTGCTCGGCCGCGATCTCCTCGACGCGTGCTCGCGCCGCGACTGGGTCGACTGTCTCGGGTGTGTGGCCCTCCAGCCCGAGCATCACCGCGCCAGGTGTGCCGTGGCCGGCGCCAGTCGCCCCGAGCGAGCCGTAGAGCTCGATGCGCACCCGGGTGACGACGGGCAGCAGACCATCGTCGACGAGATGCCGGGCGAATCGGCCCGCGGCCCGCATCGGACCGACCGTATGCGAACTGGACGGCCCGATGCCGATGGAGAACAGATCAAAGACCGAGACAGCCATCGCGCGGGGACTTACAGCAAACTAGGGCTTGGGCGCAACGTCGACGCTGGGCGGGCGCGACTGGCTCGCGGCGGAGGGCTCCGGTTGCGACGACCGACGGATGATCGAGAACGCCACCGCTCCCCCAGCCACCACGACGGCGCCCAGGGCGGCGAAAATCAGCGGCCGACGGCGACGGCGCGAGCGGCGCGCATCGGCAAGCGCCGACGGGAAGTTCGCGACGACCTCCTGGGCGGCAGCCAACTCCTGTGCGAGCGATTCCTGCACGGCCGCGACGTCCTCACGAAGCTGGGCGCGCAGCCGACCCTTGCGGTAGCGGTCGCCGATCCATGACGCCGACGACTGAGCACCGTGCAGACCGAGGCCAAGCGTGCCGAGCGTGACGTCGACCGGTCCGACCGCCGAATACTTCAGCCCGCGGGTCAACCGCTGGCCGGACGTCAACCGGTCATCCGTCTTCGAGCTCATAGGGCACCTCTTTCGCGGCCGGAATGGATTCGCCTCCAGCCTGCCATCAACCGCAAGCAAGCGGTGCCTGGTTGGGTGCGGAAGCGGGCGTGGCACACTGGCATCCCGTGACGAGCCCCATTCAGACCGCGACCGCGACACTGCACACCAACCGCGGCGACATCAAGATCGCTCTGTTCGGAAACCACGCCCCCAAGACCGTCGCCAACTTTGTCGGCCTGGCGCAGGGCACCAAGGACTACAGCACCGAAAACGCGTCAGGCGGCTCGTCCGGGCCCTTTTACGATGGTGCCGTCTTCCACCGCGTGATCGACGGCTTCATGATCCAGGGTGGCGACCCGTCGGGCACCGGTCGTGGCGGCCCGGGATACCAGTTCGCCGACGAGTTCCATCCCGAGTTGCAGTTCGACAAGCCCTACCTGCTGGCGATGGCCAACGCGGGGCCCGGCACGAACGGCTCACAGTTCTTCATCACAGTCGGCAAGACGCCGCACCTGAACCGGAAGCACACGATCTTCGGCGAGGTCGTCGACCCCGAGTCGCAGACGGTCGTCGACGCGATCGCCACCACGGCCGTCGACCGCAGTGACCGGCCGACCGATCCGGTGGTGATCGAGTCGATCACCGTCGCCTGACTCAGGCAGGGTTCGAGCCGGCATAGCCGGCGGCAGTGAGTGCGTCGAGCACGTTCAACGGGTCCGTGCCCAGGTCCCATCGGGTGAAGACCAGCAGCTGATCGTCGGCTGTATCGATCTCGAGCAGGCGTACTGTGCGCGCGATTCGCCGGAACTCGGTGATCCGGATGAGCTTGATATCTGTGGGTCGGAACACGTTTGTTCGCAGCAAGCCACGGGTAAGTAGACCGTCGTCGGTGATTGCCAGTTTTGGGCGTGCGCGCCACGACAGGCTTGCAAACACAAGCAAGCCCACTGCGGCAATCCCCAGCAGGATGCGCCCGGGCGCATCTGTGATTACGGTCACAGCAGCGATAGCCAAGATAAGTCCGGATATGCCACAAGCTGCAATTCCGAGCGTCGACGGTGCCCACTTTGTTTGCTGCATGGGGTATCTACACCCTTTTACCGTTGCTAATGAGGTTATCCACAGGTGCTATCCCCAATGGGGATGAATCACATCAGTGTGATCCAATGACCACAAGGTTGCTAAACGGGTAACGCGCGGAGACCAAGATAAATTCATACCAATGGTCGGTACGGCTAACGCCAGCGCATCGTGAGCAACAACCCGGTGATCATGAAAGCAAAGGCGATGGCGTAGTTCCACTGCGCCAGGTCTGCCATCCAATGAAGCGCCGACGGGGCGCTGGGACCGCTTCCCGCGAGTTGGAAGACGATCAGCCACGCCAAGCCGATCAGCATCAGGCCGCAGAACAAGACCACAAACCACACGCTCGACGGACCAGCCTTGACCTTGACCGGCGTCCGGCTCACCGGGTTGATGGTGAAGTCGTTCTTCTTGCGAACTTTGGACTTGGGCATGGCTACCTTCGCGGACAGTTGGGGTCATACGGTGCGACGATGTAGCTACGAGCCTAACGTAGCCGCGCTGCCAGCCCCGAATCCTCAGGAGAGCCGCCGATGGACCAGCCTCGTCGAAGCGTCTGGCGCTTCGGCGTGCCAGTCGTATGTCTGTTGGCAGGGCTTCTCCTTGCGACCACCCATGGTGTGTCCGGCGGCGATGAGATCCGGCGAAGTGATGCGCCGCGACTGGTTGATCTGGTCCGCGAGGCGCAGCAGTCGGTGGACCGGCTCTCCGCACAGCGGGACTCGTTGGTGACGACGATCGACACTCACCACGGCGGCTCACCCGGCGCCGACGCGGCGCTGACCGCGATCACAAAGCGTTCTGCCAGTCTTGCCGTGGATGCCGGGCTTGACCCGATGCGCGGCCCGGGTCTGGTGGTGACGCTCAACGACGCGCAGCGCGACGCCGAGGGCCGTTTCCCGCGGGACGCCTCACCCGATGACTTGGTTGTGCACCAGCAGGACATCGAGGCGGTGCTCAATGCGCTGTGGAGCGTTGGCGCCGAGGGCATTCAGATGCAGGATCAGCGGATCATCGGCACGTCAGCGCCCCGCTGCGTCGGCAATACCCTTCTACTCAACGGACGCACGTACAGCCCGCCGTACATAATCACCGCGATCGGTGACATTCCTGCGATGCAGGCGGCGCTCACGGCCTCCCGACTCGTCACGCTTTATAAGCAGTACGTGGTCCGATTCGGGCTGGGCTACTCCGAAGAGCCCCGGGCGCAAGTGGACCTCGTCGGGCACACCGATCCGGTGCGGATGAAGTACGCCAAGCCGGCCGGTCCCATCGGCTACTGAGTGAGTTCGGCGCGCAAACGGCGCTGAGCGCACGTTTCCGCGCCGAAATCGCTGAATGTAGCCTGGTCCGATGCAGGTTCTGGTCGTCGACAACTACGACAGCTTCGTGTTCAACCTGGTCCAATACCTGGGCCAGCTCGGTGTGCACGCGCAGGTCTGGCGTAACGACGACGAGCGCCTGGCCACCGACGCCGACGTGGCCAAGGCCGCCGAGCAGTTCGACGGCGTTCTCCTATCCCCCGGCCCCGGCACTCCGGAACGCGCTGGCGCGTCGATCCCGCTCGTCAAGGCGTGCGCTGCGACGAAGACGCCGCTTCTCGGTGTGTGCCTCGGGCACCAAGCCATCGGCGTCGCGTTCGGCGGCACTGTCGACCGCGCACCAGAACTGCTCCACGGCAAGACGAGCACCGTCTTCCACTCCAGTGCCGGTGTGCTGCAAGGGCTTTCGAATCCCTTCACCGCGACCCGCTACCACTCGCTGACGATCCTGCCGGACACCGTGCCCGCCGAGCTCGAAGTCATCGCGCGCACCGAGGGCGGCGTCATCATGGCCGTGCGGCACACCGTGCTGCCGATTCACGGCGTGCAATTCCACCCCGAATCGATCCTCACCGAAGGCGGGCACCGGATGCTCGCCAACTGGCTCGGGTACTGCGGCGCCGCGCCCGCCGAGTCGCTGGTACGCCAGTTGGAAGACGAAGTCGCGAACGCGGTGCAGGCGGCTACGACGCGAAGCTCAGCGTGATGGTGCTGCCGAAGCTCACCGGACTACCCGGCGCCGGGCTCTGAGTCACCACCGCGTTGGTTTTCTGACCGCTGTTTTGCACATCACCCCCGCGGTCCAGCCCGCCGGTCCAGCCCAGTGCGCGAAGCCGCGGTTCGGCGTCCACCCAGAACATGCCACGCACGTCCGGCATGACGAACTGATTGCCCTTCGACACCTGGATCTGAATCAACGTGTCAACCGGAACATTCTGGCCCGCAGCGGGAACGGTTCCGATGATCTGCCCGCTCGGGGCGGTGTTGTCTACTTCCACCGGTAGCGAGTTGACGAAACCGGAGCCTGCCAGGATCTGCTTGCAGACGTCGACGCTCTGCCCGGCGCAGTCCGGTACCAACTTCGAGGAGGGGCCCGAGCCCACCACGATGGTGATGACGTTGGTGATCGCGGAGGTCTGATTGGCCGGCGGGTTAGTGGCCAGTACCTTGTCCTTCATGTCCGGAGACGAATCGCTCGTCGTCCGGTTGAACTTCCCAAACCCTACGTTCGTGAGCTTTTGGACGCAGTCGGCGTAGGTGAGGCCCTTGCAGTCCACTACTTCGCGCTGCTGAGGGCCGGTGGAAATGTTGATCGTGATCTCGTCTCCTGCGCCGACGGATGTGCCGGCAGCGGGATCGGTGTTGATGGCGTGATCGACCGGAACCGTGTTGTCCGGCTGTTGGTTGGTCTTTGTCTTGAAGCCCGCGTTCTGGAGCGTGGCGACTGCTTCGTCTCTGCTTTGACCCTTCACGTCGGGCACCTGAACATCGTGGGTGTTGCCGCCGAACATGTTGATCGCGACGGTCACGACGACCGTGAGCACTGCCAGCACCGCGACCGCGATCAGCCAGCGGCCTACCGAAACACTCCGCTCTCGATCGATGTACTCCGGCTCCCGACGGGGTTCCGGGTCGATCGGTTCGGTGCGATGGTGCGACGGCGTCGAGGCCAGCAGCGAGGTGCGTTCGGCGTCGGTGAACACCTTCGGCGCTTCCGGCGCTTCACCGCTGTGCACGCGGACCAGATCGGCGCGCATCTCAGCAGCGGTCTGGTAGCGATTGTCGGGGTTCTTGGCCAGTGCCTTGAGCACCACGGCGTCCAGTTCCGGGGAGATGTCGTTGTGCCGCTGCGACGGCGGCACCGGATCCTCGCGCACATGCTGGTATGCCACCGCGACGGGTGAGTCACCGACGAAAGGAGGTTCGCCCGTGAGGATTTCGTAAAGCACGCAGCCCAACGAGTACACGTCGGAGCGCGCGTCGACCTTCTCGCCGCGCGCCTGCTCCGGCGACAGATACTGCGCAGTGCCGATCACCGCGGCGGTCTGGGTGACGCTGTTGGAATCGGCCAGCGCGCGGGCGATGCCGAAATCCATCACCTTCACCGCGCCGTTCTTGCTGATCATGATGTTGGCCGGCTTGACGTCGCGGTGGATGATGCCGTGCTGATGGGAGAAATGCAGCGCCTGGCAGGCGTCGGCGATCACCTCGATGGCGCGCTTAGGCTCCATCGGCCCGTCGCTGTGCACGATGTCGCGCAGCGTCACCCCGTCGACGAACTCCATGACGATGTAGGGCAGCGGACCCGTCGGTGTCTCGGCCTCTCCGGTGTCATATACCGCGACGATGGCCGGATGGTTCAGCGCCGCCGCATTCTGCGCCTCACGGCGAAACCGCAGATAAAAACTCGGGTCGCGGGCCAGGTCGGCGCGCAGCACCTTGACCGCGACGTCGCGGTGCAGCCGCAGGTCGCGCGCCAAATGGACCTCGGACATACCGCCGAAGCCGAGAATTTCGCCGAGTTCGTATCGGTCGGACAGGTGCTGGGGGGTTGTCATTGCCATGTCTGTTCAGGGGCCAATCGCGTCACCTGCACCGTTGCAGGCGACAGAAACGCATCGAGTCGGGGTACCCCGGATTCTTCCCCACCATGACCGACGACACCGTCGTGGGTCCAGCCAGGCATCGCTGACGGCGTCTGGAACGGCGTCGTCTCGGTGATCGTGTTGGTGACCGTCGGCGCCGGCGTCTGTTTGTCCTTCTTATCCTGCGCGTTGAGCACGATCAGGATGGCGATCACGATCGCCAGCGCACCGAGCACGCCTGCCGCCCACAACAACGCCCGCTGACCCGACGAGAACGTGCGGCGCGGAGGCTGAGTGCGGTGGCTTCCGGTCGCAGGTCGGGGACGGGCAGCGGTTGCCGGGGCCCGTCCGGTGAGGTCCGCGGCGGCGCGGGCCTGCGCGGCCGATGGCACTGCCGCCGGCGTAGCCCGTCCGATCGACGGCGCCTGGTTCGGTCGCGGGGGCCGACGGCCGGACCGCACCGCGGCCACCGCGTCGGCGAACGGGCCGCCCGAGCGGTATCGCATCCCGGGGTTCTTCACCAACGTGATCTCGATCAGCTCCCGCACGTTCGGCGGCAGATCGGCCGGAAGCGGCGGCGGCGTCTCCTTGATGTGCTTCATAGCCACGGTCAGCGCACCGTCACCGGTGAACGGCCGCTTGCCTGAAACCGATTCGTAGCCGACAACTCCCAGCGAGTACACATCGCTGGCGGCCGTCGCGTCATGGCCCAGGGCCTGCTCCGGCGCGATGTACTGCGCCGTGCCCATCACCATGCCGGTCTGGGTCACCGGTGCGGCGTCGACGGCCTTGGCGATGCCGAAGTCGGTGAGCTTCACTTGGCCCGTCGGCGTGATCAGGATGTTGCCGGGCTTGACGTCGCGGTGCACCAGCCCCGCGGTGTGTGCGACCTGAAGGGCACGTCCGGTCTGCTCCAGCATGTCCAGGGCATGCCGCAGGGATAACCGACCGGTCCGCTTGAGCACCGAGTTCAACGGCTCACCGTTGACCAGCTCCATCACCAGGTACGCCGTTCGGCCCTCGCCGTCCATCTCGGTCTCGCCGTAGTCGTACACGCTGGCGATGCCGGGATGGTTGAGCATCGCGACGGTGCGCGCTTCGGCGCGGAACCGTTCGACGAACTCGGGGTCCGTGGAGTACTCCGCCTTCAGCACCTTGATCGCGACACGGCGGCCCAGCCGGGAGTCGATGCCTTCCCACACCTGGCCCATGCCGCCGGTGGCGATCAGCCGCTGCAGCCGGTAGCGACCGGACAGCGTCACTCCGACGCGGGGGCTCATGATCCCTCCCGCAGCGCAGCCGCGATGGTGGCCCGTCCGATCGGCGCGGCGACCGCGCCGCCTGTGGCGTTCAGCCGATCGCCGCCGTTCTCGACCAGCACCGCAACCGCAACTTTGGGAGCCCGAGCTGGTGCGAAGGCGATGTACCAGGCATGCGGCGGAGTGTTGCGCGGGTCAGTGCCGTGCTCCGCAGTGCCGGTCTTGGATGCGATCTGCACGCCGGCGATGGCTCCCTTCTGCTGAGTCACCTGCTCGGCGGCGACCATCAGATCCGTAAGTGTATCCGCGGCCTGCTCCGACACCGCCCGTCGCTCTTGCTGCGGAGCCGTGGTGCTGATGTTGGCCAGGTCGGGTCCCTTCAGGCTATCGACCAAGTAGGGCCGCATCGCTACCCCTCTATTCGCGATGGCAGCGGCGACCTGCGCGTTCTGCAGCGGTGTCAGTGCAACATCTTTCTGCCCGATGCTCGACATGCCCAATGCGGCTGCGTCGGTGATCGGGCCGATGGTGGATTCGGCCACCTGTAGTGGAATCGGAGTGGGCGGGCTGTCAAGGCCGAACGAGAACGCGGTGGACCGCAGCGCTTCGGCGCCGGTGTTGATGCCGAGTTGGACGAAGGCGGTGTTGCACGACTTTGCGAACGCGTCGTGCAGTGAGACGGTCGGACCCGAGCCGCACGGTGAGCCGCCGTAGTTCTCCAACGTTGCGGTGCTGTCCGGCAACGGAATACGGGGTGCCGACGTGAGTTGCGTATTTTCGGCGGCACCTGCCTGAAGGGCCGCCGCGGTGGTGATCACCTTGAACGTCGAGCCGGGCGGGTAGGTCTCCGAAATCGCCCTGTTGAGCAACGGGGAATCGGGGTTGTCCCGCAGTTGCTGCCACGCCTGTGACTGCGCTTCGAGGTCGTGCGTCGCCAGCAGGTTCGGGTCATACGACGGCGCCGACACCATCGCGAGGATCTTGCCGGTCGCGGGCTCCAGTGCGACGACTGCGCCCTTGCACGGTCCGCTGCAGCCGTGCTCCATCGCATCCCAAGCCGCTTGCTGCACCTGCGGATTGATGGTGGTCGCGACGTTGCCGCCACGCGGGTCACGACCGGTGAAGAAGTCGGCGAGCCGTCGGCCGAACAACCGCTGGTCGGAGCCGTTGAGGATGCCATCCTCGGCGCGTTCCAGGCCGGTGCTGGAATACCGCAGCGAGTAGAAGCCGGTGACCGGGGCGTAGGCCAGCGGATTGGGATATACGCGAAGGAAGCGGAACCGCCCGTTGGTCGACACCGAGTACGCCAGCAACTGGCCGCCGGCTGAGATCTGGCCCCGCTGCCGCGAATACTCGTCGAGCAGGACGCGCTGGTTGCGCGGATCCGAGCGCAGACCGTCGGCCCTAAACACTTGTGTCAGTGTGGCATTCGCTAATAGCAGCACGATCAACACCATGATCGTGACGGAAATGCGGCGCAGCGAGGTGTTCATACTTTCTCGATCACCTCGGTACTGGCCGCCGCGATCGGTGGGTTCTGAGGTCGCGTGACGATCGGCCGCCGTGCGGAGTGCGAGATGCGGACGAGGATCGCGAGCAGCACGTAGTTGGCCAGTAGCGATGAGCCGCCGTACGACATCCACGGTGTGGTCAGGCCGGTCAGCGGGATCAGTTTGGTGACCCCACCGACGACGATGAACAGCTGGATCGCCAGGGTCGATGCGAGGCCGGCGGCGAGCAGCTTTCCGAAGCTGTCACGCACGGCGATCGCGGTGCGCAGGCCCCGGATGATCAGGATGGTGTAGAGCATCAGCACCGCGGCCAGACCGACGAGGCCGAGCTCTTCGCCGATCGCCGCGATGATGAAGTCCGTCGACGCGGCGGGCACCGTGCCGGGCTGCCCGTTGCCGAGGCCGGTGCCGAATATCCCGCCGGTGGCGAAGCTGAACAGCGACTGCACCATCTGATAGCCCGTACCGTCGGGATCCGCGAACGGATCCATCCACGTCTGCACACGGACGCGGACGTGGTCGAAAACGTAATACGCCGCAACACTTCCCGCGGCGAACAGCGCAAGCCCGATGACCACCCAGCTGAACCGCTCGGTCGCGATGTAGACCAGCACGAGAAACGAGGCGTAAAGCAGCAGCGAGGTGCCGAGGTCCTTCTCGAAGATCATCACGCCGATCGACGCCACCCAGGCCGCCAGCAGCGGCGCCAGGTCTCGTGGACGTGGCAGGTCCATACCGACGAAGTGCTTGCCGGCGCTGGTGAACAGGCTTCGCTTGGATACCAACACCGCCGCGAAGAAGATCAGAAGCAAGATCTTCGAGAACTCCGCAGGCTGAATTGAGAAGCCGGGCAACCGAATCCAGATCTTCGCGCCGTTCTGCTCCGACATCGAACGAGGCAAGGCCGCCGGGATCGCCAGCAGGATAAGCCCCGTCAGTCCGCACACATAGCCGTAGCGCGCCAACACCCGATGGTCCTTGAGGAAGATCACGACGAGCGAGAAAGCGATCACGCCGACCAGCGTCCACAGCATCTGCTGGTTGGCGGTTCCGCCCAAACCCCGCGACGTCAGATCACCCTGAGCGAGGTCGAGCCGGTGAATCATCACCAGCCCCAAGCCATTCAGCAGCGCCACGACCGGCAACAGCAGCGGGTCCGCATACGGCGCGAAGCGCCGCACTGTCAGGTGCGCACCGGTGAACAGCGCCAGGTAGGCAACGGCGTACTGGGCCAGATCCCAATGCAGACCCTGCTCCTGGTTGGCCTCGACGAGCAGCAGCGCCACCGTGGTGATCAATGCGGCGAAGCCAAGCAGAATCAGCTCGGAATTGCGCCGATTCGGCAGCGGCGGCATCACCGTGACGGGGGACTGCGGCTGGGTAGTCACGCCTCGACTCCCACTCGTCCCCTGCCCTTCGGGCGTGGGCCCACCGGTGCTCGCTCGGTCCTCGCTGCGATGACCACTGTCCGCTTCCTCAACGGACGCCTCACTCGCGCTCGTCCTCGGGTCGTCATGACACTTCCCGGCAGTTGGTTCCCGGTTCCGGTGGTGGGGGAGGCAGGGCGGTGACCGTCGGCGCCGGGGTCGACGTCGG
>NZ_DATENY010000094.1:0-30037 GCF_035274705.1 Mycobacterium sp.
GCCCGGTGCACGACGATCGCCCCGCCCGGGCGCAGCAGCCGCACCCCCTCGACGACGAACTGCGGCTGGTCGATCGGGTCTCCGTCGATGAACACCAGGTCGTAGGACTCGTCGGCAAGCCGCGTGAGCACTTCCTGCGCCCGGCCGCTGATCAGCCGCGAGCGCGACGGCCCAACGCCGGCCTCGGTGAACGCCTGCTTGGCCAGCCGCTGATGCTCGGGCTCGACGTCGATCGTGGTGAGCACGCCGTCTTCACGCATGCCCGAGAGCAGCCACAGTCCGCTGACGCCGGCTCCCGTGCCGACCTCTACGACGGCCTTGGCTCCGGTCAGTTTCGCCAGCACGCACAGCAGCGCCCCGACCGCGGGAGTGACGGCACCTGCGCCGATGTCGACGGCCCGCTCGCGGGCAGCGGCGACAATCGCGTCCTCGGAGATCGATCCTTCGGCATGCGTGACGATCGACTCGGCCCGACTGGTGCGCGGTTGCCCCGCCGTGTCGTCGGTGCTGGCCATGCCCGCAGCGTAGAGCGAACCGCGGTGGGCTCGCGCCGCGACACGCCCGCGCGCAAACACAAGAATCGGCCCGTAACAAAGCCGTTTTCGCTGGTCGAAAAATGGGTAGCGATCTTTCTCAGGAAATGTTCAGTTTGCTCATATGCCAACCACACCCGGGTCGGAGACGGTTACTCGCATGGAACACGGCGGACGCTGGCGTTACGGGAATAAGCACGAGCTCAGACGTGTTGCCGTCGACATCGAGCCGTCGATGTCCGATGACGGCTGTGACAGCGATGAGCGGCTCTCGCGAAGAGCCGATGACATGGAGGATCTGACGACCACCACCGTAAACGCCCCCGCCGCTCCGGTGTCCATGGCCCACCTCGAGCAGTACACCGACGGATCTTGGGTCGAGCCCACCGATGAGTTGTCGGGCACCGCGGTGTTCGATGCCACAGGAGATGCGGCCACGATGCCGTCCTGGGATGAGCTGGTGCGCCAGCACGCCGACCGCGTGTACCGGCTGGCCTACCGGTTGTCCGGCAACCAGCATGATGCCGAGGACCTCACACAGGAGACGTTCATCCGCGTGTTCCGCTCGGTGCAGAACTACCAGCCCGGCACGTTCGAGGGCTGGCTGCACCGCATCACCACGAACCTGTTCCTCGACATGGTCCGGCGGCGTGGGCGCATTCGCATGGAGGCGTTGCCCGAGGACTACGACCGGGTGCCGGCCGACGAGCCGAACCCCGAGCAGATCTACCACGATTCGCGGCTCGGCCCTGACCTGCAGGCCGCGCTGGACTCGCTGCCGCCGGAATTCCGCGCCGCGGTCGTCCTGTGCGACATCGAGGGCCTGTCCTACGAGGAAATCGGTGCCACGCTGGGCGTGAAGCTGGGTACCGTGCGCAGCCGAATTCACCGAGGCAGGCAGGCGCTGCGGGACTACCTGGCAAGCCACCCCGGCGTCTCGCATGACAACACGGCCAAATCAGCCTGACGCTCACGGGTGTCGCTCACAGCGCGCCGCGCTACATTCGACTCAGCACCGTCTTTTGTGAGGCAACTAAATGGAGAGGAGCTGGGTGATGGTCGACCCGGGACATGTGTTCCGCCGCGCATTCTCCTGGCTGCCTTCCCAGTTCGCCTCGCAGAGCGACGCGCCGGTCGGGCCGCGGCAGTTCGGCTCAACCGAGCACCTCTCAATCGAGGCTGTCGCCGCGTTTGTCGACGGCGAGCTCAGAATGACCGCACATCTGCGCGCGGCGCACCACTTGTCGCTGTGCCCGGACTGCGCGGCCGAGGTGGAAGCCCAGCGCCAGGCCCGCACGGCTTTGCGGGACTCGTGCCCGATCGTCGTACCGAGCGCGCTGCTGGGGTTGTTGTCCCAGATACCGCATGACGCTCCGCAGGATCCGCCCGAACGGACCGACCAGCCGCAGTTAGCTGACGGCACGCCGCGGTCATGGCGTAAGCGCCGGTAGGGTAGATGCTTCAGTGTTGCGGCAAGCACCGACCTTGCGCCGGCCATTGCGGGCGCGCCAATAGAGAGTGATATTCGGGTGACCAATCAGGACCAGTCGGGCGGTAGTGACCGCCTGGAGCCGCGCCCTGTCACGCGTCCACCCGTCGATCCGGCCTCGCAACGCGCGTTCGGCCGGCCCGACGGTGTCGACGGATCCTTTGTGGGTCTGGACCGCTACCGCAACCAGGGCGACTACACACCGACGAACAAGGCCGCAGATCCTGTGCTGGCCGAGGCGTTCGCGCGCCCCTATACCGGAGGGGACTCGCTGCAACGTCACCCCGCCGACGCGGGCGCGCTCGAGGCCGAACGTGACGGACAAGGTGCCGACGAGCCCGACGACCCCTGGCGCAATCCAGGCGCGGCCGCCGCACTCGGGACTCCAGCGGTGCCCCAACCGGCGCCCGCCTACTCGTCTGTCGGTACGGGCAAGCTCGGCGTGCGCGAAGTGCTCTTCGGCAGCAAGGTTTCCTACGTCGCCTTGGCGGTGCTCGCGATCCTCGCGCTCGTCATCGGCATCGCCGGTGGCTGGGTGGGCCGCACGACCGCCCAGGTCGTCGAGGCGTTCACCACGTCGAAGGTGACCCTGGAAACCGACAACAATCCCGAACAGCCGACTGACCGATTCGCGAAAGTCGCTGCGGCCGTTGCTGATTCGGTGGTGACGATCGAGGCGGTCAGTGACCAGGAAGGCTCGCAGGGCTCGGGCGTTGTCATCGACGGCCGTGGCTACATCGTCACCAACAATCACGTGATCTCCGAGGCCGCGGCGAACCCGAGCCAGTACAAGACGACGGTGGTGTTCAACGACGGCAAGGAGGTGCCGGCCAATCTCGTCGGCCGCGACCCGAAGACCGACCTCGCCGTGCTCAAGGTAGACAACGTCGACAACCTCGTCGTGGCCCGCTTCGGTGATTCCGAAAAGCTCCACGTCGGTGACGAGGTGATCGCCGCGGGCGCCCCGCTCGGTCTGCGCAGCACGGTTACCCACGGCATCATCAGCGCGCTACACCGGCCGGTGCCGCTGTCAGGTGACGGCTCGGACACCGACACCGTCATCGACGGTGTGCAGACCGACGCATCGATCAACCACGGCAACTCGGGCGGCCCGCTGATCAACATGGATTCCGAAGTGATCGGCATCAACACCGCCGGAAAGTCGCTGTCGGACAGCGCCAGTGGCCTCGGTTTCGCGATCCCGGTGAATGAGGTCAAGCAGGTCGTCGAGACGCTGATCAAGGACGGCAAGATCGCGCACCCGACGCTGGGTCTGACGGCCCGGTCGGTGAGCAACGCGGTCGCATCGGGCGCTCAGGTGGCCAACGTCAAGGTCGGTGGCCCCGCCGAGAAGGGCGGGATCCTCGAGAACGACGTGGTCGTCAAGGTCGGCAACCGCACTGTCGCCGATGCCGACGAGTTCGTCGTCGCGGTGCGTCAGCTGGCCATCGGGCAAGAGGCCCCGATCGAGGTGGTGCGCGACGGCCGCCACGTCACGTTGATGGTTACTCCCGGCGCCGACAACAGCGCGTAGCGATGTTCGCCAACGTCGGCTGGGGCGAGATGCTGGTCCTGGTGATCGCCGGTCTGGTGATTCTGGGTCCCGAACGGCTGCCCGGGGCGATCCGCTGGACATCGAACGCGCTGCGGCAGGCGCGCGATTACATCAGCGGCGCCACCAGCCAGCTGCGTGAAGACCTCGGGCCCGAGTTCGACGACCTGCGCGAGCCGCTCAGCCAGCTGAACAAGCTGCGGGGGATGACGCCGCGGGCCGCGCTCACCAAGCATCTGCTGGACGGCGACGATTCGATCTTCACGGGCAAGTTCGACACGACCCAACAAGCTCCGCCGCCGGCGGCGGAATCTGCGCCCCCGCCGATGACGGAGCCCGGGCAGCCGGCCACGACGCCGTTCGACACCGACGCCACATAGCGCGAGCAGACGGAAAAGCCCCCGACACGCCGCCGTTTTCGAGCCGTTTGCGTTCCCCAGCTTGCGCGTGGGCCCAGCTCGGCAGAACTAACGGCCCGCGGGGTCCAGGCCCAGCGACATGCCCGCTAGTCCACGCTTGCGGCTCGACAGTGCGTCGGCCACTTTGCGCAACTCCTTGCCCGCGACCGAATCGGGCGCGGACAGCACGAGCGGCACCCCGGAGTCGCCGGCCGCCACCAGTGCGGGATCCAGCGGCACCTGGCCCAGCAGCGGCACGTCGGCGCCGACTGCGCGGGACAGCCGCTCGGCCACCTGACGGCCACCGCCTTCGCCGAAGATCTGCATCGTCGTGCCGTCGGGCAGCAGCAGCCCGGACATGTTCTCTACTACGCCGACGATCCGCTGCCGTGTCTGCAATGCGATCGCGCCCGCGCGCTCGGCGACCTCGGCCGCGGCCAGCTGTGGCGTCGTCACCACAAGAATCTCGGCGCCCGGAATCAGCTGAGCCACAGAGATCGCGACGTCACCAGTGCCCGGCGGCAGATCCAACAGCAGCACGTCAAGATCGCCCCAGTACACGTCGGCGAGGAACTGCTGCAGCGCCCGGTGCAGCATCGGACCGCGCCACACCACCGGCGTGTTGCCCTGGGTGAACATCGCGATCGAGATCACGCGCACGTCGTGGGCGACCGGCGGCAGGATCATCGACTCGACCTGGGTGGGCCGGTCGGTGGTGCCCATCATCCGCGGGACGGAGTGGCCGTAGATGTCGGCGTCGAGTACGCCGACGGACAGCCCGCGCGCGGCCATCGCGGCGGCAAGGTTGACCGTCACGCTGGACTTGCCGACACCGCCCTTGCCGGACGCGACGGCATACACGCGGGTCAGCGAGCCGGGCTGCGCGAACGGGATCACCGGTTCACGCGAATCGCCTCGCAACTGCTTGCGCAGCTCGGTGCGTTGCTCGTCGTTCATCACGTCGAGGGTGACCTTGACGCCGCCGGTTCCAGGGACATCGGCGACGGCCTGGCTGACGCGCTCGGAGATCTCGGTCTTCTTCGGGCAGGCCTCGGTGGTCAGATACACCTCGACGTGCACACCACCGTCGGCGTCTACGGAGATGTTCTTGACCATGCCGAGCTCGGTGATCGGCCGCCGCAGTTCGGGGTCGATCACCTTGGCCAGCGCGGCGCGAACCGCGGCTTCGGTTTCAGTGGGAGTTTGAGACATCACCTGCGAGTCTAGGCCGACTCGACAGGCGTCCTTAACCCGCCGGACCGGGCGCAGGGCCAGGCGCCGGACCCAATCCCGGGGGCAGCGCCGGCGCGAGCTCGGCTGTCGGCGGCGGACCGGGAGCAACTCCCGGGACCGGGCCTGCCGCAGGCGGTGCCTGCGGCATCAGCATCTGCGCGTCACCGGGTGCCGCGGGCGCCGCCGGTGGAGTCGTGATGCAGAACACCGCGCATTCGGCTGGTCGCGTCTGCTCCTGCGGAGGCGGCTGCATCCACGGTGGCATCCACGGTGCAGGCGCAGTCTGCTCCGGCTGCGGCTGGGGAACCACCAGAGGCGCGGGCCCGGGCAGTGGACCCAAGGTCTGGCCGGGGTAGGTCGGGATCTCGCTGGCGACGTCGCCTCGTCCCATCAGCGGCATCAGCGCCAGCGGGTCGTTGGCCGGCAGCCCGAGAGCGTTCAGCGGCAGGCCCGGGCCAAGCCCTTCGTACTGATCCAGATGCGCGTCGCCAATCGGCGGGACGGGGCCGGTGATCGGCGGCAGATCCACCGGAACCACACCGGTCGCGTATGCCGCAGCCCAGCCGAGCACGTTTCGCGCATAGGCGACGGAGTTGTTGTAGCGCAGGATCGACGACATCACTTGGGACGGATCGCGCAGGTTCAGCCCGCCGCTGCAAAGATAGCGAGCCGCCGCCAGCGTCGAGTCGAACAGGTTCTGCACATCGGCCTTGCCGTCTCCGTCGCCGTCCGAGGCGTATCGGGCCCAGGTGCCCGGCAGGAACTGCATCGGTCCCATCGCACGGGCGTAGGCGACTCGGTCGGCCGTGCGGCTCTGCACGATGACCTCGTTACCGGGCAGCGTGCCGTCAAGCGTGGGCCCGTAGATCGGCCGTACCGCGGTGCCGCGCGCGTCGGTCGCGCCTCCGTTCGCGTGCATGGATTCGATGCGTCCGATGCCGGCCAACAGGTTCCAGCTGATGCCGCAGCCTGGATTCGCGGACGCCATCATCCGCTCGGCGTTGCGATATGCAGACAACGCCATCGCTGGAATACGAAGCGTCCCGGGCGAATTCACCACTGCAGACGGTGGGGGAGCCGACACGTTGGTGGTCGCTGCGATGTGAAACGCCGATGGCGCCTTGGTAACCGCGACCACCGACGCCCCGGAGCGGGTGCCCGTTGTCGACTGGACTGCGGCAAGCGGCGTCACCGCACTGTCGCGGAGAGGGGCGGTGGCCGAAGGCGCGGAGGCGCCGACCGCGCCGGCCAGGATTATCGGGGTGATGATTGCGACGCCGAAGGCAGGCGTGCGTACTGCTCGCCCTGCTCGGCGCTGCGCTGCCTCGAAGGCGGCCCGTCCCCCTATTTGCACTCAACCGTCCTAGCTGTGTGACTTGTGAACCAAGTCACCATACCTAGTCCCGATCCGCGTGTTGCAGCAATGGTCAGAGCCGATTCAGCCCAGTCGCTTCGTCCGTCGCTCGGCACCGTCGGATTTGGCCGCCGCATCCCGGTCTGGACGGGTATCCGGCGGCTGCAGCTCGGCCAGCATCTCGCGCAGTTCCTCGAGCTCGCGGCGCAGGTAATCGCGGGTTGCGACCTCGCCGACGGCCAGCCGCAGCGCGGCCAATTCGCGGGCCAGATATTCGGTGTCGGCCTTGGTCTGTTCGGCCCGGCGACGGTCCTCTTCAATGACCACGCGGTCGCGGTTTTCCTGACGGTTCTGCGCCAGCAGGATCAACGGCGCCGCGTACGCCGCCTGCGTGGAAAACGCCAGGTTGAGCAGGATGAACGGATACGGATCCCAGCGCAGCCTGACGGCGAACAGGTTCAGGGCCACCCACAGGATGACGAGGATGGTCTGCCACAGCAGGTAACGGCCGGTGCCCAGAAAGCGGGCGATCGACTCGCTGAACTGGCCGACAGCCTCCGGATCGACGTTGAACGTGAATCGACGCGAGTCGCGGGGCGTGTCGAGCCGCTGGCGCGCCGACAAGTCGCTCATGTCACCCCTTCGGAGCCGGACAGTTCGGGTTCTTCGAGGCGCTCGCGCCAGTCGTCGGGCAGCAGGTGGTCGAGCACGTCGTCGACGGACACCGCGCCCAGCAGATGGTTCTCCTCGTCGACCACGGGACCGCAGACGAGATTGTAGGCGGCGAAGTACCGGGTGACGGCCGCCAGCGAGTCGTCGGGGCTCAGGTTGGGCAGTTCGGTGTCGATGACGCCGCTGACCAGCTCCGCGGGCGGCTCACGCAGCAACCGCTGCAGGTGCACGCAACCCAGATAGCGTCCGGTCGGGGTGGCGGTCGGTGGCCGCACCACGAACACCAGCGAGGCCAGCGCGGGGGTGAGGTCGGGGTCGCGGACGCGAGCCAGCGCCTCGGCGACGGTGGTGTCTGGGGCCAGCACGACCGGCTCGGACGTCATCAGACCACCCGCCGTGTCGGGGGAGTGGGACAACAGCCGGCGCACGTCCTCGGAATCCTCGGGATCCATCCGGCGCAGGAACTGTTCGGCGTCGGCAGGCGTCATCGTGCCCAGCAGGTCGGCGGCGTCGTCGGGGTCCATCGCCTCGAGCACGTCCGCGGCGCGATCGGTCTTCAGCTGGCGCAGCACGTCGGCCTGCTCGTCCTCGGGCAGCTCCTGCAGGACGTCGGCCAGCCGTTCATCGTCGAGGGCGTTGACCACCTCGTATCGGCGTTTCGCCGGCAGCTCCCTGATGGCTTCGGCGACTTCGACGGCGCGCTGTCCCTCGAACTGCTCGAGCAGCTGCGCCACACCCTGGTCGGGCATCGCCAGACCCGACGGAGTGAGTCCCTGGACGTGCTGCCAGTCGACGATGTGCACATTGCCGCGACGGCCCAGCCGCCGCTGGGGCCGCACCGCAACCTTGGTGACCATCCAGTCGCGGGTCCGGGTCTGCTCGATACCCAGATCGACGACGATCACCTCGAGGCCGGTCAGCTGCGGCAGGTCGGGATCGTCGACGCGTACCCGTGTTTCGATCACTTGGCCCAGCACCAACACTTCACCGGGCCGCTGCGCGAACCGGCGCAACGACACGCTGCCGGTCGCCAGCGTGACGGCGCCGGGCTCGATTCCCGTCACCCGCAGGATCGGAACGAAAATCCTTCGGCGAGTGAGCAATTCGACGACGAGGCCAAGCACTCGTGGCTGTTGGCGCACGATGCTGATGCTGATCACCACATCGCGCACGCGGCCGATGGACTCGCCGTCGGGGCCCAGCACCACCATCCCCGCGAGCCGGGCCGCATAGACCCTGTTAACCGCCGCCATGCCTCAAAGGGTAGAGAGTGTCCTTGTGGAAAACCGATATCGGCCCCGTCGAACGTGCCTTTCCGTACCGGGTAGCAGCGCCAAGATGATCGAGAAGGCCAAGGGCTTGCCTGCTGACGAGGTGTTCCTCGATCTGGAAGACGCCGTCGCGCCGGATGCCAAGGAACAGGCCCGCACTCAGGTCGCGGTCGCACTCGCCGAGCCCGGTTGGGCCGGACAGTTGCGCGGCGTGCGCGTGAACGACTGGACGACGCCGTGGACCTACGCCGACATCATCGAGGTGGTCTCGACGGCGGGCGCTTCGCTCGACATTGTGGTGCTGCCCAAGGTGTCTGACGTCTCGCATATCCACGCGCTGGATCTGCTGCTGAGCCAGCTCGAGGCCACGCACGGACTTGCCGTCGGCCGCATCGGCATCGAGGCGCAGATCGAAAACGCACAGGGCTTGACCAACATTGACGCGATCGCGGCGGGCCCGCGCGTGCAGGCGCTGGTGTTAGGTCCCGCGGACATGGCGGCGAGCCTGAACATGCGCACACTGGAGGTCGGCGAACAGCCCGAGGGCTACGACGTCGGCGACGCTCATCACCATGTGTTGATGCGAATCCTCGTCGCGGCGCGGGCACACGGCGTCCTGGCGATCGACGGGCCCTACTTGAAGATTCGCGACGTGGACGGCTTCCGCCGGGTCGCCGGCCGCTCGGCGGCGCTGGGCTATGACGGCAAATGGGTGCTGCATCCCGATCAGATTGCGGCGGGCAATGAGATCTTCAGCCCGCGGCAGAAGGACTATGACCACGCAGAGCTGATCCTCGAGGCCTACCAGTGGCACACGTCGGGGGCCGGCGGCGCCCGGGGTGCGGCGATGCTTGGCGACGAGATGATCGACGAGGCGAGCCGCAAGATGGCGCTGGTGATCGCCGGCAAGGGCCGGGCGGCCGGCATGCAGCGGACGTCTGAGCCGTTCCGCCCACCTGTCTAGCGTCGGGCTGCGAGACGACGTTCGTGCTTGGGTTCCACACCGCTCGACGCGGGGAACTGCCCAGCCGCTACGGCGCCCACTGCCAGCTGCTGGCGTAGAGGCCTATCGACAGCAGCAGGTAGAGGATCCATCCGGCGGTCACCAGCCCGCCGATGATGGTGCCCGTCAGCGCGACCGCATAACCGTCCTGACCGGTGCGCCGCGTTTCGCGCATCGCGATCACCCCGAGGACAAGCCCCGCGATCGACGGCAAGCCACAGCAGAACAGGCCGACGATGGACGTCGCCAGCGCCGCGATGGCCTTGGCGTTGGTGCCGGGCGGCTTGGTCGGCCGGTACGGGTCGTAGGCGCCCGGGTAGTAGGCAGCCGGATACGGCGGCGCGCCCGGATATCCCGGCGGACCCGGATACGGGGGCGGATAGACGGGCGGCGGCAGTCCGGCATCCGCCGGATAGTCCAGGGGCGGTTGCGCATCCGGCCGCGGCGACGAGTTCTCCAGCGGCGGATACTCGAAACCGCCGGCCGGTTGCTCGGGGCCGCTGGTCGTCATTGTCAGCTGCTTATGACTGCGATCGTCCAGATCAAGTTGACGAGCAACGTGAACGCCCCGACGGCGATGCCGGCGATCGCCAGCCCATGGCCGCCTTCACGACTCTGCTTGATCTGGTTCAACGCCACGACTCCGAGCACGATGCCGATCAGCGAGCCGATGCCGCACAGCACACCGATGATCGACGCGACCAGCGATGCGATCGCCATCGTGTTGGTGCCCTGCGTGGGCTGACCGTACGCGCCCGAATAGTCGGACGCCGGGTACCCGGTGGGCGGGGCGCCGTAGCCGGGAGGCGGGGTCCCGTACTGGGGTGGCGGATACGACGGTGCGCCGTAGCCGGCGGGACCCGGGTAGGGGGGCGGCGCATAGCCGGTCTGCGGACCGCCGGGGGGCGGATAGTTCGGCGGCGGCGTGTAGCTGGGTGGCGGATATCCCGACGCCTGCGGGTATCCGGGGGCCTCGTATCCGGCCGGCGGCGTGTATGCGGGCGGTGGTGTGTAGCTGGGCTGCTCCGGCGACTGCGGCGCCTGCGCGTCGGCCGCTTGGTCCTTGGACTGCTCGATCGGTGGTGCCTCGTAGCCGCCCGATGACGGCTCTGACACATCTGCGCTGGAATCGGATGATGCCGTTTGGCCTGCGTCCTCGCCCGGATTTGTCATGCTGATCAACCTAGCGCAAGCGCTGGGCACCATCGCGGCCGTCGAAGCGTTGGTCCGGATGAGAGCTGATACGACATTTCGGCCTGCGATAGAGGAGAATGAGGATCGATGACCAGCCCGTTTCAGCCTGGACAGAATGCCGGTGCCGCGGCAGGCGCTTCGAGCTCGGGGCGCGGTGGTCCGGCGGGGCTGCCCACGCCGCCAAAGGGATGGCCGATCGGCTCGTATCCGACTTACGCCGAGGCGCAGCGTGCGGTGGACTACCTGTCCGACCAACAGTTCCCGGTGCAGCAGGTGACCATCGTCGGCGTTGACCTGATGCAGGTTGAGCGCGTCACCGGCAGGCTGACCTGGCCGAAGGTGCTCGGCGGTGGTGTGTTGACGGGCGCCTGGCTTGGCCTTTTTATCGGCCTGATTCTCGGCTTCTTCAGCCCCAGCCCGTGGGGTGCGCTGGTCACCGGCCTGATCGCCGGCGTGTTCTTCGGCCTGATCACCTCCGCGATTCCGTATGCGATGGCGCGTGGCACAAGAGATTTCAGCTCGACGATGCAGCTCGTCGCTGGCCGCTACGACGTGCTCTGCGACCCCCAGAATGCCGAACGGGGCCGGGATCTGCTGGCGCGCTTGAAGATCTAGCGCCGTTATTCCCGCGAGTGTGCGTGTTTGCAGCCGACACGCCGCCAATAACAGGGAGTTTGCGCACGCTCGCAATTGAGTAACGGTGTGCGACGCGCGGCGTCAAGGTGTTGCAAATCACGCGTATCTGGCAATACGGTTTGCGCGCGGGAGGTTCCCGAGCGGAGCCGCTTGGCGGCGACATTCAGACGCGGAGCAGCTCTAGCGGCGACATCGGAACCGGACGGGAGGCGGGACGTGCGCATCCCCAGCTTGCGCGTGGGCCCACGGCGGCTAGGTGCTGCGGCATTGGCCGCGCTGACGGCGGCGTCGATGGTGTCGGCATGCGGTTCGAGCAGCAGCGGCATCGTCATCAATTACTACACGCCGGCTAACGAGATGGCGACGTTCACCGCAGTCGCCAAGCGCTGCAACGAAGAACTCGGCGGCCGCTTCACCATCCAGCAGATCAGCTTGCCAAAGGAGGCCGACGCTCAGCGACTACAGCTGGCGCGGCGGCTTACCGGCAATGACAAGACGCTCGATGTGATGGCAATGGACGTCGTGTGGACGGCCGAGTTCGCCGAGGCCGGTTGGGCTTTGCCGTTATCGGACGATCCGTCCGACCTCGCCGAATCCGACGCCACCACGAACACGCTGCCCGGTCCGCTGGAGACCGCCAAGTGGCAAGGCAAGCTCTATGCTGCGCCGATCACGACCAACACCCAATTGCTTTGGTATCGAGCTGATTTGATGGACAAGCCGCCGACGACGTGGGATGGCATGGTGGCCGAGGCGACCGGGTTGCACGCCGCCGGAAAGCCGAGCTGGATCGCCGTGCAGGCCAAGCAATACGAAGGTCTCGTTGTGTGGTTCAACACATTGCTGGAAAGCGCTGGCGGTCAAGTGCTTTCCGACGACGGCAAGACCGTCACGCTGACAGACACTCAAGAGCATCGGGAAGCCACCGTCAAGGCGTTGCAAATCATGAAGGCCGTTGCTACCGCCCCCGGCGCCGACCCGTCGATCACCCAAACCGACGAGGGCACCGCGCGGCTGGCGCTCGAGCAGGGCAAAGCTGCGCTGGAAGTGAACTGGCCGTTCGTGCTCCCGTCGATGCTGGAGAACGCCGTAAAGGGCGGCGTAGGTTTTCTGCCGCTGAACAAGCACCCGGACCTGACCGGTGCCATCAACGATGTTGGAACGTTCTCGCCCACCGACGAGCAGTTCAAGGCCGCCTACGACGCCAGCAAGGAAGTTTTCGGGTTCGCGCCCTACCCGGGTGTGCGGGCGGACGACCCTGCCAAGGTCACGATCGGCGGGCTGAACCTCGCGGTCGCCAAGACCAGCCAGCACCGCGGGGAGGCGTTCGAGGCGATTCGCTGCCTTCGAAACGTCGAAAACCAGCGGTACACATCGGTCGAGGGCGGCCTGCCCGCCGTGCGCACCTCGCTCTACGACGACCCGCAATTCCAGGCCAAGTACCCGCAGTACGCGATCATCCGCGAGCAGCTGACCAACGCCGCTGTGCGCCCCGCGACGCCGGTCTATCAAGCCGTGTCGACCAGGATTTCGGTCACGCTGGCGCCGATCACCGGCATTGACCCCGAACGCACAGCCGACGAGTTGACCGTACAGATCCAGAAGGCCATCGACGGTAAGGGGCTGATTCCATGACCGCCGTCGCCGAAGCGCCCACCACTGGCACCGACGACCGCAAGTCCGAGCGGCGGCTGGCGTTCGTCTTGATCGCTCCGGCCATCGTGTTGATGCTGGCCGTCACCGCCTATCCGATCGGTTACGCGGTGTGGCTGAGCCTTCAGCGCTACAACCTCGCCACCCCCGACGACACGTCGTTCGTCGGGCTGCAGAACTACATCACGGTCCTGTCTGACCGGTACTGGTGGACGGCGTTCCTGGTGACACTGGCGATCACGGTGGTGTCGGTAGCCATCGAGTTCGTACTGGGCATGGCATTGGCGTTGGTGATGCACCGGACGATCTTCGGAAAGGGTGTGGTGCGCACCGCAATCCTGATTCCGTACGGCATCGTGACGGTGGCTGCGTCATACAGCTGGTACTACGCGTGGACGCCGGGCACCGGATATCTGGCCAATCTGCTTCCCGAGGGCAGCGCGCCGCTGACGCAGCAGATTCCGTCACTGGCGATCGTCGTGCTCGCCGAAGTGTGGAAGACGACGCCTTTCATGGCGCTGCTGCTGCTCGCCGGATTGGCTCTGGTGCCACAGGATCTGCTCAACGCCGCCCAGATCGACGGGGCGGGCGCGTGGAAGCGGCTCGTGAAAGTGATTGTGCCGCTGATCAAACCGGCGATCCTGGTGGCGCTGCTGTTCCGCACGCTGGACGCGTTCCGGATCTTCGACAACATCTACGTTCTCACCGGCGGCGCAAATAACACCGGCTCGGTGTCGATCCTTGGCTACGACAACTTGTTCAAGGCCTTCAATCTCGGCCTGGGCTCGGCGATAAGCGTGCTGATCTTCTTGTCGGTGGCGGTGATCGCGTTCATCTACATCAAGCTGTTCGGTGCTGCGGCGCCCGGGTCCGACGAGGAGAGGCGCTGATGGCCGAAGCTGACGATGCGGGCCGGTGGCCCGTGGTGGGGGCACTCCCCTCGCAAGCTGGGGGCCCACCCGCTTGCGGGGGAGAAGCGAGCAGACATGCCTGAGCGGGTCGGCGCTAGCCGGGCGACGGGCTGGACCGTCGTCAACATTCTCGTGGTCCTCTACGCGCTGTTCCCCGTGCTGTGGATACTGAGCCTGTCGTTGAAGCCGACGTCAACTGTCAAGGACGGCAAGCTGATTCCGTCCCAGATCACATTCGCCAACTACAAGGGCATCTTCCACGGCGACATCTTCAGCTCGGCCCTGATCAACTCGATCGGCATCGGGTTGATCACCACACTGATCGCGGTGGTGATCGGCGGTATGGCGGCCTATGCGGTTGCGCGGCTGGCGTTTCCGGGTAAACGCCTGCTGGTCGGTGTTGCACTGTTGATCGCGATGTTCCCGCAGATCTCCTTGGTGACGCCGCTTTTCAACATCGAGCGCCGGGTCGGTCTGTTCGACACGTGGCCGGGCCTGATCATCCCGTACATCACCTTCGCGCTGCCGCTGGCGATCTACACGCTGTCGGCGTTCTTCCGTGAAATCCCGTGGGATCTCGAGAAGGCCGCGAAGATGGACGGCGCCACGCCGGCGCAGGCGTTCCGTAAGGTCATCGCGCCGCTGGCTGCGCCGGGCATCGTGACCGCTGCGATCCTGGTGTTCATCTTCGCGTGGAACGACCTGTTGCTGGCGTTGTCTCTGACTGCGACGCAGCGCGCCATCACGGCGCCGGTGGCGATCGCCAACTTCACCGGCAGTTCGCAATTCGAGGAACCGACCGGATCGATCGCGGCCGGCGCGATGGTCATCACGATTCCGATAGTTATCTTTGTTCTCATCTTCCAACGACGGATCGTCGCTGGCTTGACGTCCGGTGCGGTAAAGGGGTAGCTCAATGGCCGAAATTGTGTTGGACAGGGTGACCAAGAGTTACCCGAACGGCGCGA
Source organism: Mycobacterium sp. (assembly GCF_035274705.1). Classification (GTDB taxonomy): domain Bacteria; phylum Actinomycetota; class Actinomycetes; order Mycobacteriales; family Mycobacteriaceae; genus Mycobacterium. The sequence continues at coordinate 14,868 of NZ_DATENY010000094.1, forward strand.
CGGCCGTGAAGGATCTGTCGATCACGATCGCCGACGGAGAGTTCATCATCTTGGTCGGCCCGTCGGGATGTGGAAAATCCACCACTCTCAACATGATCGCCGGGCTCGAGGAGATCTCGTCGGGTGAGCTGCGGATCGGCGGCGATCGCGTCAACGAGAAGGCGCCCAAGGACCGCGACATCGCGATGGTGTTCCAGTCCTATGCGCTCTACCCGCATATGACGGTGCGCCAGAACATCGCGTTCCCGTTGACCTTGGCCAAGGTGAAGAAGGCCGAGATCGCGCAGCAGGTCGAGGAGACTGCGAAAATCCTTGACCTGACTGATTTCTTGGACCGCAAACCCGCGCAGTTGTCCGGTGGCCAGCGGCAGCGCGTGGCGATGGGCCGTGCGATCGTACGCAATCCCAAGGCCTTCCTGATGGACGAGCCGCTGTCGAACCTCGACGCCAAGCTGCGTGTGCAGATGCGCTCGGAAATCGCCCGGCTGCAGGACCGGCTCGGCACCACCACCGTCTACGTGACTCACGACCAGACCGAGGCCATGACGCTCGGCGACCGGGTGGTGGTGCTGCTCGCCGGAGCCGCCCAGCAGATCGGAACCCCCGACGAGTTGTACAACAGTCCCGTCAATCTGTTCGTCGCCGGGTTCATCGGATCGCCTGCGATGAACTTCTTCCCGGCCACGCTGACCGACGTCGGTGTGCGCCTGCCGTTCGGTGAAGTCATGCTGACGCAAGAAGTTCACGACCTGCTCGCCCAGCGCAAGAGGCCGAACAACGTGATCGTCGGCGTCCGGCCCGAACACCTCGAGGATGCGTCGCTGCTCGACGGATATGCGCGGATCCGAGCGTTGAAGTTCGAGGTGACGGTCGACTTGGTCGAGTCGCTGGGCGCCGATAAGTACGTGCACTTCAAAACCGAAGGGGCCGGCGCGCAGGCGGCGCAGCTGGCAGAGCTCGCTGCCGAGTCGGGTGCCGGCGAAAACGAGTTTGTGGCGCGGGTTTCCACCGAATCGAAGGCGGTGCAGGGCCAGACGATCGAGCTGGCGTTCGACACCTCCAAGATCGCGATCTTCGACGCGGACACCGGGGAGAATCTGACCGCTCCGATCGGCCGTTCGGATGGGCAGCAGGCCACGACCGAGCAGCCGCCGGCTAGCGAGCCGAGACCCCCGGCTAGCGAGCCGACGCCACAGTCGCCGGCCGAGTGATCGATGTTCTGGCCGCGGTGCGAGCGCATCTGCGTGAGCACTTCGCCCGGGCGGGAATCACAGCCGAGCCCGACGCAGCCAGTGTGACGTTCCTTGGCACGGAGCGCATCGACGTGCTGCGCTTCGGGCCCGATGTCGACGGCGTCAGTCACTATGTGTCGCTGGGCTGTTCACGTCATCCGATGTTCGACCCGACCGAAATGGTGACCGATGCACTGCACGGTCCGCGCGCCGAGGTGACCGTCGCGCTGCGCGGGCCGTCGCCCAAAGGGCTGGCCCGGTCGCTGGCCATCGTGGCCGCTTCGCCCGTAGTCGAGGGGCTCATGCTGGAGCCCGATGCACTGGTCGATCTGGAATCACCGCTGTGGGATGACGCGCCGTTCACCGCATTTCTGTTGGGCCGCAGCGACATTGCTGACGTGCCGTTGACAGCGCCGCTGCCACCGGTGACGGTGCTTTCGGCCTCGCCGATCACCGCCACCGAGGCGGCGTGGGTGCGACTCAAGGGAGCCGACGCGATGCGCGACGCGTGGCAGCAGGACGGGGTCGACGTGCTCGACCCACGGCGGCGAGCCGCCAATCCATCCTGAGCGGCGAGCCGCCAATCCATCCTGAGCGGCGAGCCGCGCGGCGCAGCTGAGCCGACCCTCTTAGCTTGGGCAGGCCGACACGACGACCAAACCGCCGCCGTTGTTCGCGAGCGCGACTTGTTCGGCCAGCTGCTGGTTGTACGAGGTCGCGGTGGCGATCTTCCACCCCTCTCGTCCGTTGGACACCGCAACCGCGGCGCACTCGTTGAACGCAACGACACGCACTTCACACTGACCACCGCCGGTGTTGCCGCCGTTCGTTGCGCAGTCGTTGAGCGCGTTGATCCTCGCCGTATCGAAGACGCCGCTTTGCCCTGTACCGTGCGCGTCCCGATAGATGAGTTTGCCCCCAAAGCCATAGGACTGCTGGTAGGCAAGCGCGACATAGGTGCCGGCGGCAATGGCGGGTGCAGCCGCGCCGAACGCGCCGGCGACCAGTGCGACGCTGGAAGCCAACGTGGCGGAAGCCGCGATCCGACGACGGACCGGCCGTTTCTGGTGCGTGGTGCTCATGAGATTCTCCTGATCATTTTGATGTGGTCGTGAATTGAAGGTTTGTCGCGCAAGGAAATTCGAGGTGGTCCTACGCATCTCCGGTCGACGGGTCGATCACCGAGCCGACGAGGTGGATGGCGTCGGCGGGCAGGCTGGCCAGTCGGGCGTGTTCACGAATGGCCTCGGGATTGTCTGCCATGTAGACGCAGAAGATCTTGTCGTCGGTGACGTAGCTCTGCTGCCACTTGACGTGCGGCGACAGCGTCGCGAGAGCTTCGTTCGATACCGCCGAAGCGGCACGCAGTTCGTCGCGCGAAAGCCTGCCGGCACCCGGCATCGTGCGTTCGATCACGTATTTCGGCATGGTGTGGTGTCCTTGCATATTCGGCCCATGAAGGGGTTTGGGGATGTGACACCATCAGCGTCTGTCAGGAACCACGAGAGGCCAATGACTGTGCGACCTGTACTCCTTGCCGAAGCACCGTACTCGGCGACCGACAGCCGGTGACCCGTGGCCACACCGTCGCCGTTGCGCGCCGCTTTGGAGAATCTCCGGCTCGACGGCGCGATCTTCTTCCGCGCCGAGTTCACCGAGAATTGGGCGTTCGAGTCGCCGTTGAAGGACTTGACGCAGGCGCTCCGCCCCGGAGTCAAGAGCATGATCCTTTTCCACATCGTGGCGGCCGGGCGGTGCTGGATCTCGACTCCCGAGGGTGAACGGCATTGGGCCGACCGAGGTGACGTCATCGTATTGCCTTACGGTGATGACTATTTGATGGGTGGTGCCGAGCCAGCCGAGATCGTTCCCATCCTGAACCTGATGAGTCGACCACCGTGGGACAGCATGCTGGTTCTCGAACATGGTGCAGGCGGAGATCGAACCGACATCGTCTGTGGGCACATGTATTCCGACGATCCGCTGTTCGACCCGGCGATGCGTGCGTTCCCGCCCGTCTTCGTCGTTAGGGTGCCGGACGGACCCGCAGCCCAATGGGTGGCATCGAGTATCAATTACGCGCTGGCGGTCACGACGGAATCGCTTGCGGCGCCGCCAGTGTCGACCAGACTGCCGGAGCTCCTGCTCACCGAGGTGCTGCGGATTCATCTCGAGACAGCGCCGATGGCTGAGTACGGGTGGATTGCTGCGCTACACGATCGGGTGTTGGCGCCCGCGATGGCGGCGTTGCACGCCGAGCCGGAGCGTAAGTGGACCGTTGCTGAACTCGCCAGCGCCGCAACCGTTTCGCGCTCGGTGCTCGACCAACGATTCCGCGAGATCCTCCACCGATCGCCGATCAAGTACCTGACCGAGTGGCGCATGCACCTGGCCGACGATTTGTTGCGGACTACCGATCTCAGCGTGTCGGCGATCTCGCGGCGCATCGGCTACGAGTCCGAGGAGGCGTTCAGCCGGGCCTTCCGGCGCGGCCACGGTGCTTCGCCGGGTGCCTGGCGATCTTCCCAACGGCGGGTAGGCGGTTAGAGCCAGTGGTTGTGGCGGAAAATCCGATACAGCGTCGCGCAGACGGTGGCCATCAATAGCAGCACCGCCGGATAGCCCCACACCCAATGCAGTTCAGGCATGTGTTCGAAGTTCATGCCGTAGATACCCGCAAGCGCGGTCGGCACCGCCGCGATCGCCACCCATGCCGAGATCTTGCGCATGTCGACGTTCTGCTGCATCGCGACCTTGCCCAGCGCGGCCTGCACCAGCGAGCTGAGCATTTCGTCGTAGGCGGTGATGCGGTCAGATGCCTGGCTGGTGTGATCGCTGACGTCACGCATGTAGCGACGCACCTCGACAGAGATCAGGTCGTTGTGGTCGGTCAGCATCCGCTGCAAGGCCTGGGTCAACGGGCTGACGGCGCGGCGCATTTCGACGACCTCGCGCTTGAGGAGATAGATGCACTCGATGTTGGTTTGAGTAGCCGGGGAGAAGACGTCCTCTTCCATCGCGTCGATGTCGACCTCCATCATGTCGGTGACCTCGAGGTAGTGGTCGACGACATGGTCGGCGATGGCGTGCATGATCGCGTACGGCCCCAGCTTCAGCGTCGCCGGCGACGCGTCGAGCCGCTTGCGCACCCCGGCCAACCCGCCGTGCTCGCCGTGCCGCACCGTGACCACGAAGTCCGGGCCGACGAAGACCATGATCTCGCCGGTCTCGACGATCTCGCGGGCCAGGGCCACCGATTCGTGTTCGACGTAATTCACTGTCTTGAGCACCATGAACAGCGTCTTGTCGTAGCGCTCCAGCTTGGGCCGCTGGTGTGCGTGCACCGCGTCCTCGACGGCCAGCTCGTGGAGATTGAACACGTCGGCCACGGCCTGCATCTGGTGTTCATCGGGCTCGTGCAGTCCGATCCACACGAATGCTTCCTTGCCCTCGCGCTCCAGTTCCCGCACCTTCGAAAGCGCGGCGGCGTGGGTGTACTTGCCGGGTGCGCGTTGGCCGTCGACGTAGATGCCGCAGTCGACCATCGCCCGCGCGACAGGAACATGGATGGATTTTGCGTCCGGATGAGCGGACTTGGTGCGCACGACTGGTCGAAGAGATGGAGGCAACGCGCGAAACGATGGCATCTCGAACCTCCCTTGACGGCCGGGCATTCGTGAGAAGTCCCTGGTAAATGCTACGCGTTGGACCGGAGGTTCATCGCGCAGCGGAGTGCGCTAGTTTCGTCCCGAACCCAACTGGAGTCCAAGGAGCGTCCGAAGTGAGCACAACTCCCCTCAAGGTCGCCGTCACCGGTGCCGCCGGTCAGATCGGCTACAGCCTGTTGTTCCGCCTGGCGAGCGGATCGCTGCTGGGCCCCGACCGTCCGATCGAGCTACGTCTGCTCGAGATCGAGCCCGCTCTCAAGGCGCTCGAGGGTGTGGTGATGGAGCTCGACGACTGCGCGTTCCCGCTGCTGGCCGGTGTCGAGATCGGCGCAGACGCGAACAAGATCTTCGACGGCGTGAACCTGGCGCTGCTGGTCGGCGCCCGCCCGCGCGGCCCGGGCATGGAGCGCGGCGACCTGCTCGAGGCCAACGGTGCGATCTTCACCGCCCAGGGCAAGGCTCTCAATGCCGTTGCCGCGGACGACATCCGGATCGGTGTGACCGGCAACCCGGCCAACACCAACGCGCTGATCGCGATGAGCAACGCGCCCGACATCCCGAAGGAGCGGTTCTCCGCCCTCACCCGCCTCGACCACAACCGGGCGATCTCGCAGCTCGCCAAGAAGACCGGCGCGGCCGTCACCGACATCAAGAAGGTCACGATCTGGGGCAACCACTCGGCCACCCAGTACCCGGACATCTTCCACGCCGAGGTCGGCGGCAAGAACGCCGCCGAGGTCGTCAACGACCAGGCCTGGATCGAGAATGACTTCATCCCGACCGTGGCCAAGCGCGGCGCGGCCATCATCGATGCGCGCGGCGCCTCCTCGGCCGCCTCGGCCGCATCGGCGACCACCGATGCCGCCCGCGACTGGCTGCTCGGCAGCCCCGAGGGCGACTGGGTGTCGATGGCGGTTCTGTCCGACGGCAGCTACGGCGTGCCGGAGGGCCTGATCTCGTCGTTCCCGGTGACCACCAAGGACGGCAACTGGTCGATCGTGCAGGGCTTGGAGATCGACGAGTTCTCCCGCGGCCGCATCGACAAGTCGACCGCCGAACTCGCCGACGAGCGCAAGGCCGTCACCGAGCTCGGCCTGATCTGACCAGCCCATCGGTTTACCAGGGATTGGCCCCAGTATTCTCAAGGCCGTGTCCGCAACGGTGCCCCAGGGCGCGAGAAGTCCCCAGGTCGTGATCGGTGACGACGAGATCTTCGAGGCGCACGTCGGTGGGAAGCTGTCCGTCGAGCTGAAGTCGCCGCTGGATACTCAGCGCGCGCTGTCGATCGCCTACACCCCGGGGGTTGCACAGGTCAGTCGCGCTATCGCCGCCGATCACACCTTGGCCGCCCGCTATACGTGGGCGCACCGGCTGGTGGCCGTCGTCAGCGACGGCAGCGCGGTGCTCGGCCTCGGCGACATCGGCCCTGCCGCGTCGCTGCCCGTGATGGAGGGCAAGAGCGCGCTGTTCAAGGCGTACGGTGGCCTGGACTCGATCCCGATCGTGTTGGACACCAAAGACCCCGACGAGATCGTCGAGACCCTGATCAGGCTTCGGCCCACGTTCGGTGCCGTCAGCCTCGAGGACATCTCCGCGCCGCGCTGCTTCGAGATCGAACGCCGCGTCATCGATGCGCTGGACTGCCCGGTGATGCATGACGACCAGCACGGCACCGCGATAGTCGTGCTCGCGGCGCTGATGGGTGCGGCCAAGGTGCTCGACCGCGACATGGCCGCGCTCCGTGTGGTCATCTCCGGCGCGGGGGCTGCAGGTGTCGCATGTGCGAATCTCCTTCTTGCGAGCGGGGTTTCAGACATCATCGTGCTCGATTCGCAGGGCATTCTGCATGACAGTCGCATCGACATGAACAGCGTGAAGGCGGATCTGGCGCGGCGCACCAACCCGTCCGGCCTTACCGGCGGGATGGTAGAGGCGCTCAACAAGGCCGACGTGTTCCTCGGGGTGTCGTCGGGTGTGGTCCCCGAGGAGCTGATCGCGACGATGGCGCCCGGCGGCATCGTGTTCGCGCTGTCGAACCCGGACCCGGAGATACATCCCGACGTGGCCGCCAAGCACGCGACCGTGGTGGCCACTGGCCGCAGCGATTTCCCGAACCAGATCAACAACGTGCTGGCGTTCCCCGGGGTGTTCCGCGGCGCGCTGGACGCCGGTGCGCGCCGTATCACCGAAGCGATGATGGTGGCCGCGGCAGAGGCGATCTTCGCTGTCGTCGGCGACGATCTGGCGGCCGACAGGATCGTGCCCAGCCCGCTCGACCCGCGGGTCTGCCCCGCGGTGGCGAAAGCGGTTGCGGCAGCTTCCGGCGTCTAGCCGATGCGTTTTCGCCGGCTGGCGTTGGCGCTGTGTGCGCTGACGATCGCCGGCTGTGGGGCCCACAACGGCGGGCCCTCGATCGCCGTCGGTTCCACACCCGATCCCGAGTCGGCGCTGGTGGCTCATCTGTATGCGGCGGCGTTGCGCTTCTATGGCAGCGCGGCCCACGTGCAGTCGATGCCCGACCCGTTGGGCGAACTGGACTCCGGAGCCAGCCGCGTCGTTCCGGGCTTCACCGGCCAGCTGCTCGAACGGTTTGATCCCGACGCCGCCGCCCGCTCGGACGCACAGGTGTACCGCGCAATGGTGTCCGCCCTCCCCGAAGGCGTGGCCGCCGGGGACTACACCACCTCAGCGGAGGACAAACCCGCGATCGCGGTGACCGAATCGACCGCCAAGGCCTGGGACGGTCGCGACGTGACGGCTGCCGCGCGCAACTGCGACAAGGTGTCGACGGGCGCGGTGGCCGGCCAACGGACTCCATCGGCGATCGGGACGTGCAAGGTGCCGAAGCCGCGTGAATACCCGGACGACGCAACGTTATTCGCGGCGCTGCGCGCGGGACAGATCAACGCGGCATGGACGACGACGGCGACGCCGAACGTTCCGTCCGAGCTGGTGGTGCTCTCCGATAAGACGTCGTTGATCCGCGCGGAGAATCTGGTCCCGCTGTACCGCCGCAACGAGCTGAACGAGCCGCAGATGCTCGCCCTCAACGAGGTTGCCGGTGTGTTGGACACGGGCTCGCTGGCCGACATGCGCCGCCAGGTCGCCGAGGGCAAGGATCCCGGGCTGGTGGCCGACGCCTGGCTCGACGCCCACCCACTCGGCCGCTAACCCCTTCCCGCGAGCGTGCGTGTCTGTACCCGACACGCCGCAATTCGTGTGCATTTCACGGTCGCTCGCGGCCGGCGAGCGCGACGTTAGTGCGCTTCGGGCACCATCCGCGACAGCACCGTCGAGAACAGCCGCTGATAACCCGAGCCGGTGGCGCGCACGATCAGGTCGAGCGCCTTGGCGTCGTTGCCGATCAGCACGCGGGCTTTGTTCTTCCGGACGCCGTCGAGGATGACCCGCGCTGCCTTCTGCGGTGACGTACTGGCCAGTTTCTTGTCGAACGTGTTGGTCAACTTTGCGAGGTCGACACTGTCGACAGCCGTCATGTTGCGCACGATGTTCGTCTTGATGCCGCCCGGATGCACCGTCGTCACCTTCACTGGATGACCCGCCAACTCCATTTCCTGGCGCAGCGCCTCGGTGAATCCGCGCACTGCGAACTTCGCCGCGTTGTATGCGGCCTGACCGGGCACCGAGAACAGCCCGAAAATGCTGGAGATGTTGACGACATGGCCGTCGCCGGAGGCGATGAGATGGGGAAGGAAGACCTTGGTGCCGTTGACGACACCCCAGAAGTCGACGTCCATCACCCGCTCAATGTCCTTGAACTGGCTGACCTCGATATCGCCTGCGAACGCGATGCCTGCGTTGTTGTAGATCTGGTTGACCTTGCCGAAGTGGTCCTTGACGGCGTCGGCGTAGAGCTCGAACGCCTCGCGCTCGGTGACGTCGAGCCGATCTGTTTTCACCGGCGCACCGATGCTCTTCAACCGCTCCTCGGTCGTCGCGAGGCCTTCGGTGTTGACGTCGCTGATCGCCACACTCGCGCCCGAGCGGGCCAGTTCGATCGCCAATGCCTGCCCGATGCCCGATCCGGCGCCGGTGACGACGGCGACCTTTCCGGCGAAGCCCTCCATAACCACTCCCTCGTGTCAGTTGACTCGGGTCGAGGCTAGTCGGTACCCGCGGTCCCGCCTAAAACGGGTCCTAGGCCGGCTTGGTGGCGGTGATCAGGTGCGTGCCCATCCACGGACTCCACCACATCCGCCAGCCCAGATTGCGGCGACGGGCATCGGACCAGCCGAGCTTACGGAGTTGACGGACGTGGTGTCCGGTGGCCCAGATGTCCGCGAGCACGAGGCGACCTCGGGGGCGTAGCACCCGGGCCGCTTCGCTGATCGCCTTGGCGCGGGCCTTTGCACCGGGAATGTTGTGCACCACAAGGCTGCTGACGACGACGTCGACGCTGTTGTCGTCGAACGGCAAGTCGGTGATGTCGGCGGTGTGCACCTCGACGCGGTCGACCACGCCTTCGAGCCGAGCATTGCGCAGCGTGTTGTCCGATGAGTTGTCGGTCTGGTCGGCACGCCAGATGTCGACGCCTACCGCCCGCCCGTCCGGAAGCAGCTTCGCCGCGGCGAGCAATACCGCGCCGCGACCGCAGCCCATATCGAGCAGCGTCTCGTCGCCGCGCAGCCTCAGGTCGTCGAGGATCTGCGCCCATACCTCGAACTTGCCGATCCGGGTGGTGCGGATGAACAGCGCCATCGTCGCGACGATCAACGCACCCGTTCCGCCAGTCACCGCTGCGGCGAAAGGCTTACCGCGCAACAGACTTCGAGCGGCCGACGCCAGCAACGCGGCGCTCGTCGCCCCTGCGATGGCAGCCTGGGCAGCAGCGGGCACGGCGCGATAGTCTCCGTCGAACCCGTAATCGGCCTTGTGGTCGCGTAGGTCTGCAACCGTCATCTATTCACGGTAGATCACGGCGGCCGGCCGTGGGGCGCTACGTGTTTAGGCGAACGCCTCGTCGATGATCTCCTGCTGCTCGACCGCGTGCACCTTGGACGAACCCGACGACGGCGCAGACATCGCGCGGCGCGAAATCCGTTTGATCCCGGACAGCTTCTCCGGCAACACTTCCGGCATCGTCAGGCCGAACGTCGGCCACGCCCCCTGGTTCGCCGGCTCCTCCTGCACCCAGAAGTACCGTTCCGCGTTCGGGTACGAATCCAGCGTCTCGGACAGCCGCCGCTTCGGCAGCGGAGCCAGCTGCTCGATGCGCACGATCGCCACGTCCTCGCGCTGCTCTTTGTTCTTGCGCGCCGCCAGCTCGTAGTAGATCTTCCCGCTGGTCAACAGCACTCGTTTGACCTTGCCGCGGTCCCCGTCGCCGTCGGTGTAGGTGGGCTCTTCCATCACCGAGCGGAACTTCCGCTCGGTGAAGTCCCGGATGTCACTGACCGCAGCCTTGTTGCGCAGCATGGACTTCGGCGTGAACACGATCAGCGGCCGGTGGATGCCGTCCAACGCGTGGCGCCGCAGCAGGTGGAAGTAGTTCGCCGGCGTCGACGGCATCGCGATGGTCATCGAGCCCTCTGCCCACAGCAGCAGGAACCGCTCGATGCGGCCTGACGTGTGGTCCGGCCCTTGGCCTTCGTGGCCGTGCGGCAGCAGCAGCACCACGTCAGAGAGCTGACCCCACTTGGCCTCGCCCGACGAAATGAACTCGTCGATGATCGACTGCGCCCCGTTGACGAAGTCGCCAAACTGGGCTTCCCACAACACAAGTGCGTCCGGATTGCCGACCGAATAGCCATATTCGAAGCCGACAGCCGCGAACTCGGACAGCGCCGAGTCGTAGACCATCAGCTTGCCGCCCGTCGGCGTTCCATCCTGATTGACCGTCAGCAGCTGCAGCGGCGTGAACTCCGCACCCGTCTTGCGATCGATGACTACCGAATGCCGCTGGGTGAAGGTGCCGCGCCGGGTGTCCTGACCCGACAGCCGCACGGTCGTGCCCTCGGCGATGAGAGTGCCCAGCGCGAGCAGCTCGGCGAATGCCCAGTCGACCTTGCCCTCGTAGGCCATCTCCCGGCGCTTTTCCAGCACCGGTTTCACGCGCGGATGCACCGTGAAGCCGTCGGGAATCGACAAATGAGCATCGCCGATGCGGGCCAGCAGCGCCTTGTCCACCGCGGTGTTCATCCCCGCAGGGACCATCTGGTCGGATTCCACCGACGAGCTGGGCTCGATCTCGTGCTTCTCCAGGTCGCGCACCTCGTTGAACACGCGCTCCAGCTGACCCTGGTAGTCGCGGAGGGCGTCCTCGGCCTCTTTCATCGAGATGTCGCCGCGGCCGATCAGCGCTTCGGTGTAGGTCTTGCGCACACCGCGCTTGACGTCGATCGCGTCGTACATCGCCGGCTGCGTCATCGACGGGTCGTCGCCCTCGTTGTGCCCGCGGCGGCGGTAGCACAGCATGTCGATGACGACGTCCTTCTTGAACTGCTGCCGGAAGTCCATCGCCAGTCGCGCCACCCAGGCCGCCGCTTCGGGGTCGTCGCCGTTCACGTGGAAGATCGGCGCGCCGATCATCTTCGCGACGTCGGTGCAGTACTCCGACGACTTGGCGTCGGAAGGCGATGTGGTGAAACCGATTTGGTTGTTGACGATGATGTGGATCGTGCCGCCGGTGCGATACCCGCGCAGAAGCGCGAGGTTCAGCGTCTCGGCCACCACGCCCTGGCCCGCGAACGCGGCGTCGCCGTGCAGCATCAGCGGGACGACGGTGAAGCCGTCGGGTCCGTCGCCCTTGTCGAGTAGGTCCTGTTTCGCGCGGACCAACCCCTCCAGCACAGGATCGACAGCCTCCAGGTGCGACGGGTTGGCCACTAGCGACACCTGAATGTCGTTGTCGCCGAACATCTGGATGTAGTTGCCGGTGGCACCGAGGTGGTACTTGACGTCGCCCGAGCCGTGCGCCTGCGACGGATTCAGGTTGCCCTCGAACTCGGAGAAGATCTGCGAGTACGGCTTGCCGACGATGTTGGCCAGCACGTTGAGCCGGCCGCGGTGCGGCATGCCGACGACGACCTCGTCGAGCCCGTGCTCGGCGGCCTGGTCGATGGCGGCGTCCATGCAGGGAATGACGGTCTCCGCGCCTTCCAGCGAGAAGCGTTTCTGTCCAACGTATTTGGTCTGCAGGAACGTCTCGAACGCCTCGGCGGCGTTCAGCTTCGACAGAATGTACTTCTGTTGCGCGACCGTCGGCTTCTCGTGCTTGACCTCAACCCGTTCCTGAATCCATTGCTGCTGTTCGGGTTCGAGGATGTGCGTGTACTCCACACCGACATGTCGGCAGTACGAGTCGCGTAGCAGGCCGAGCACGTCGCGCAGCTTCTTGTACTCGGCGCCGGCGAAGCCGTTGACCTTGAACACCCGGTCCAGATCCCACAGCGTCAGGCCGTGGGTGAGCACGTCGAGGTCGGGGTGGCTGCGGAACCGCGCTTTGTCCAGGCGCAGCGGGTCGATGTCGGCCATCAGGTGGCCGCGGTTGCGGTAGGCCGCGATCAACTCGATGACGCGGCCGTTCTTGTCCTCGATGGAGTCCGGATTGTCCTTGCGCCAGCGCACCGGCTCGTACGGGATCCCGAGTTCACGGAAGATCTCGTCGAAGAAGTCGTCGGAGAGCAACAGTTCGTGCACGGTGCGCAGAAAATCGCCGGACTCCGCGCCTTGAATGATGCGATGGTCATACGTCGAGGTGAACGTCACGAGCTTGCCGACGCCCAACTCGGCGATGCGTTCGTCACTGGCACCCTGGAACTCGGCCGGGTACTCCATCGCGCCGACGCCGATGATCGCGCCCTGGCCGCGCATCAGCCGTGGCACGGAGTGCACGGTGCCGATGGTGCCGGGGTTGGTCAGCGAAATCGTCACGCCGCCAAAGTCTTCGGCGGTCAGCTTGCCGTCGCGAGCCCGTCGAACGATGTCCTCGTAGGCGGCGATGAACTGGCCGAAGCGCATAGCCTCGGTCTTCTTGATGCCGGCGACCACCAGTTGCCGGTTGCCGTCCTTGCCGTGCAGGTCGATGGCCAGGCCGAGGTTGACGTGCTCGGGCGTGACCGAAGTCGGCTTGCCGTCGACCTCTGCGAAGTGGCGGTTCATGTTCGGGAACTTCTTGACCGCCTGCACCAGCGCGTAGCCGATCAGGTGCGTGAACGAGATCTTGCCGCCGCGAGTGCGCTTGAGGTGGTTGTTGATGACGATCCGGTTGTCGATCATCAACTTGGCCGGGATCGCACGCACGCTCGTCGCAGTCGGCACTTCCAGCGACGCCGACATGTTCTTGACGACGGCCGCGGCCGCGCCGCGCAGCACCTGCAGCTCGTCGCCTTCGGCGGGGGCAGGGGCGGGGATCTTCGGCTTCGCGGGCGCCTGTTCGGCTTGCGTCGGCTTCGCGGGCGCGGTGGCGCCGTTGCTCGCTGCGGGCTTCGGCGCAGGGGCGGGTGCCGGTTCGGGTGGGGCGGTTGGCGTGGGCCCGGTTACCTGGGCCGGTTGTCCGTTGCCGCCAGTCGATTGCGTATCGGTGGTTGGCTCGGGGGAGTAGTCGACCAGGAATTCATGCCAACTCGGGTCTACCGACGAGGGATCCTCGCGGAACTTGCGATACATCTCCTCGACCAACCACTCGTTCTGTCCGAATGGTGATGGTGAGCTCACGGCAGCTACTCGCCTCAATTCCTTCACTCGGGCAAGCGTGCTGGTAGACGCTCGCCACCTCAATTTTCGCGGTCGGCGGTCACCCGCTTTCGACCTGCCTAAAGGCTAACGCTTCTGTCGTTGGCCAAACCATGCGAACGGCAGTATCCCGCAGGCGGCCACGCTGCCGCCCGATCGGGTATCAACTTCGCGGCGCCGGCAACACGTGAAGTGACGACGGCCACCGCGGTGGCGGGTTGCCGAACGCGTTGCGCGCGTTGGTGATGATCTTCTTGCCCATCATCCGGTTTCCCACGCCACCCACGACGGCGCCGATGCCGACCGGCAGCAGCTTGCCCAACGCGATCGCGCCGCGCCGCAGCGTGTAGCGCTTGACGAAATAGCGCATCAATCGCGAATTCAGCTGTGACACGGCAGGCAGCGGCAACGTTGCCGCTCCCTCGGAGATCCAAGCACCACTAGTGCGCCCGGGTCCGATCAGGTCGGCGACCGCGCGCTTGCTGTCCTCGCCGACGAGCACCGCCAGCACCAGGGCGCGCCGGCGCTCCCGATGGTCGGCCGGGATGCCGTACACCTCCGCGAGCGCGAGCACGTAGACGGACGTCGCCTCCAGGAACACCACGGTCTCGCCGGCAACCGCCGACATAGCCGTCAGCGTGCCGATCCCCGGAAACGCGGCGGTGGAGCCGACGGCGGCGCCGCTGGCCATCACCGCGGCCAGGTAGTGCTTCTCCAGCTTCTTGACGACGTCTGCCGGTGTCGCGTCCGGATTGCGCTGGCGCAGCCGGTCGACGTAGGCCTTGATTGCAGGCCCCTGGACCCGGGTTCCGCGTTCGAGGATCTGCGACAGGATCTTGGCGGCCGGGCCGGGAGTCTCGTCCGTGATAGCCGGCAGCTGGCTCTTGGTGCTTGACCGAGCGCTCATGCGCCGCCTCCCCAATCCGTTAGCGATGCTTTCAGGCTAACGCGTTGTTGACGAACGGCGGCCGGTGGCTGGTGCCCGATCGTGATCGCGCTCACTGTCTGTGAGGCAGGGAACAAATTATTGAGAAGCGACGCTAACCACTTCCATGGCAGCATCGACGGACGTGGACGTGACCAGCCGCGCTTTTCGCGCTTCGCGCAAGCGGCTCATCGTCGAACCCTCGAACCCGTCAGCGGTACCGAAGCGGCCGAGTCGCGCCCGCATGATCGCGGTCCTCGGTGCCATGGTTGCGCTGGGTCCGCTCACCATCGACATGTATCTGCCTGCGCTGCCGAAGATCGCCGACGATCTGGGCGTGTCCTCGTCGGTCGCGCAGCTCACGCTGACGGGCACGCTCGCCGGCCTGGCACTGGGTCAATTGATCGTCGGCCCACTGTCGGACTCGCTGGGCCGCCGCAGGCCGCTGATGGCCGGCATCGTGCTGCACATGCTGGCCTCGGTGCTCTGCCTGTTCGCCCCGACCATCGGCGTGCTGGGCGTGGCCCGCGGACTACAGGGTATGGGTGCGGCCGCCGCGATGGTTGTCGCCATCGCCGTCGTCGGTGACCTATTCGAAGAATCCCAGGCGGCCACCGCGATGTCGCGATTGATGCTGATCCTTGGTGTCGC